>CAVYSP010000005.1:0-38896 GCA_963771235.1 uncultured Gammaproteobacteria bacterium | reverse complement strand
TGTTGACGAGTACGTATTGCTTTCAATCTCGCCCGCAGTAAGCGCAAGCGTTCCGCAAATAAGCTGTAGCAACGTGGATTTACCCGAGCCATTTCGCCCGATGATGCCGACAGCCTCGCCAGGGCGAACGCTAAACGAAACATCCCTCAAGGCCCAGAATTCGCGAAAATATTTCCGGCCTTGACGTACCTATGACACGCTGGACACGCGGATACAATGCCTGCTTGAGCCTGTCACTCGGCTTCCCATATATTTGATAGCACTTTGATACATTGCGGACATCAATAGCCAGCTCATCCGGATATGCTTATCACCGCGCACCCCCAGCCCGGGACCCGCAGGTGACCGATGGTTTGGAATGCTATGCAGACCATGCCGAAGAGTGGTCAAATGACATCGGCAAAACCCCCTCTCGAGCGCTGAAACCAAACGAAGCCAAGCCAAGCAACAATGAGCGCCAATAATCATGTAGATGGCCCACTGACTGAAATCGGGATCATTTGTCCGAATATCAGCGTATTGCGACTTTCTTCGATAATGTAGGCCAAGGGGTTCAACTTCATTAAGTACTGAATATTTTTCAGGCAGTGATGAGAGTGGGTAAAATACGCACGACAGGAATAATAGAGCCGTGGTGAATATGCCCGGTAATCTGACCTATATCCCGCACGTAAACACCCAGCGACGCCAAGGAACCAGGTAAAGCCCATGGTCGCGAGAATCAAGGCAACAGGACCAACGGAAACAGCACGACCGTCCACGGGCATATTTTGATTAAGCAGCAGCTGCAGCAGCAACAAAACCACCAAACTAATTACGGCGTGGAAAAGTGCGGAGCCCAGCGCAACCCAGGGCAAGATTTCAAGGGGAAAGATGACTTTCTTGACGTAGTTGACATTAGCCAGAATCAGCGTCGGAGCGCGGTTGACGCATTCGGCAAACAGTCCATGCACGATCATGCCGGTAAACAACAACATGGCGTAATCGGTCTTGCTCTCCCCGACACCCGCGCCCCAGCGCGATTTGAACACGACTGAAAATACGAAGGTGTAGATCACCAGCATCAACAATGGATTGAAGAATGACCATGCCAGACCCAGCATGGACCCGCTATAACGCCCTACGACATCGCGTCGGGTCATCTTGGAAATCAGCTGGCGATTTCTTCGCAGACTTTCGAACATTTCGAGAATGCTGGTGCGACGAGTTGAATGTGGATTCATTGGAAGATTCGTTCTTGGAAGAGTTTTCTCATCGGCCGCGGATATGCTGGGCTATCTTTGTGAGGATCACGCGATCCTTGCGGTACGATCCTGACATACCGACGATGACTTTAGCGGTGCATGCCGTCCCGGTCGCGGTGAATGAGCCTCAGACCGATCGATGAGGCGAGTCCGCCACCGCCTGCGACGATAACCTCTCATGGATATCCATTCGGGCCTGATTCCCGATCCGCTGGGCAAGCCCCGCCTCATCAACCAGCCGGCGCATGCAGTTTGCGGCCTGTTCGATATTCGCCTCAGCCCAGCGCTGTCCCTGCGTATGCGAATACTGGCCAGCTTTCGACGGGAACCAGATCGAAATCGACGAGAAGGCTGTTCCTCTCATCCATGAAGTCGACATTGCCTGACCATGCGGTAGCCACCACGGGCTTGCCAAGGCGCATGCTTTCCGCCAACCCAAGCCCGAAACCTTCCGCTCGATGCAACGAAACATAAGCGTCGGCACAACGCTGTATGGCCTGTACGTGGTGGCGATCGATCACTTCATCACGCACCATGATACGGGAGTCACGGCTGGTTGCCTTCAGCAGACGCAAGAATGGTTCTGGATGCCGATAGCCGTTGCTCGACTTGACCAGCAACTGGACATCATCGCGCTCAGGAGGAAACGCGCGAATGAACGCCTCGATCGCGGCAAACGGATTCTTGCGATCGAGCCAGGAATTGAAATCAAACGTAACCAGGAAGATGAAGGCATCGAGAGCGCAAACCAAGATCCTGCCGCGTCAACCCGCTATCTGGCACGTCGCCCAGCGGCAACGGAACACGGAAAATTGGTTTATCGGTGACGCGCCGGAATGCTGCCTCGACGAACGAAGACGACACCATGATCTCGTCCACGATGTCCATCGCAGGCAACCATTCGGGTGGAATGATCTCAAGCTCCCAGAACCAGCACGCAATCACATACCCGCCGGCAAGCTTGGCTCTGCCCATCTCGCGAAGCGAGTCCTCCAGATAGTCCGGATTCACAAATAACAAATGGATGTCGTATGGCGTTTCGGAGCCAAGGTATCCATCCAGGCTGTCATCATCGAAGCCGTGCGGAAGCTGTAGTCCGATATCAAGCAGCGCAACCGGATAGCCAGCATCAATCAAGGCGCGTGTATACAGGCGCGCACTTTCACCGAGGCCAAACTGGCCACGGAAATAGGCGAAAATATTGACTCCCGCGCTGCCATCGAAGTGCGAACGTGTTGACGAATGCAGAAGTTGGTCGATCGGCAACGGGCCTTGAAGAAGTCCAGTCCCAGGCCGGAGTGCGCGGAAATTTCGCACGTTTTCGTGCAGGAGCCGCCAACATTAGCGACAAGTCGATTGCGCACAGCTTGCGGAAAGAGCCGATAGGCCTTTCGAAGCCATCCCTGCCGGCGAATCCAGGCCGCCAGACGCAAGCAGTATCGTTCCACGGTCGGAGACCTGAACCGTTGCTCACCACCACCTCCTGAATACGCCGGGTCCTCGCCAGTGCTGTCTGGTGCATCTTTCAGTCGCGCCAGCGCGCGTACAAGCTCGGCGCGAAGATCGTCGATATCCTCACGCCCACCGACAACCGGATCAGCCCATCGCTGATGCCCAGCCGCTTGCGGTTGGCCGCCGGCACCGAGGCGTGGGTCATGATCGCCGGATGCTCGATCAGGCTCTCCACGCCACCCAGCGATTCGGCCAGCGCGAACAGCTCGCAGCGCTCCAGCATGCGCCGCGCCTTCTTCAGGCCGCCCTTGACCTCGATCGTGATGATGCCGCCGAAACCGTGCATCTGGCGCTTGGCCAGCGCGTGCTGCGGATGGCTCTTCAGGCCCGGGTAGATCACGCGCTCGACCGCCGGATGTTTCTCCAGCCAGCCCGCCAGCTCCAGCGCGCTGGCGCAGTGCTGACGCATGCGCAGATGCAAGGTCTTCAGCCCGCGCATGGCAAGAAACGCATCGAACGGGCCGGCCACCGCGCCGACCGAGTTCTGCAGGAAACCCATCTGCTCGACCAGCTCCGTGGTTGCCGGCGACCACGATGCCGCCGACCATGTCGGAGTGGCCGTTGATGTACTTGGTGGCCGAATGCAGCACCAGGTCGGCGCCGTATTCCAGCGGGCGCTGCACCATCGGCGAGCAGAACGTGTTGTCGACCACCAGGATCAGGCCGTGCTTCTTCGCGAACGCGGCGACCTTGGCCAGGTCGACCAGCTTCAGCATCGGGTTGGTCGGCGTCTCGGCCCAGATCATCTTCGTGTTCGGCTTCAGCGCCGCCTTCAGCGCGGCGCCGTCGTTCAGGTCGATGAAGCTGAAATCCAGCCCGGCCGAACGCCGGCGCACCTTCTCGAACAGCCGATAGGTGCCGCCGTACAGATCGTCCATCGCGATCACGTGGCTGCCCGAATCGAGCAGGTCCAGCACGGTCGCCGCCGCGGCCATGCCGGAAGCGAAGGCGAAGCCGGCGACGCCGCCTTCCAGATCCGCCACGCAGCGCTCGTAGGCCATGCGCGTGGGGTTCTGCGTGCGCGAGTACTCGTAGCCCTTGTGCACGCCCGGGCTTTGCTGCACGTAGGTCGAGGTCGCGTAGATCGGCGTCATGATGGCGCCGGTGCTGGGATCGGGGTGCTGGCCGGCGTGAATGGCGCGGGTGCCCATGCCCCGTTCACTGGACTGCTTGTCGTTTTTCATTGGCTTCGATATCTCCCAGGGCGCCGGACGGATCGCGTGCATGATGATGAAGCCTGCCATTGTAGCTGTCTCGGGGGAATTACCGGGCGATCGCACGCGAGTGACGTTCATCTCGAATTGAGCAATCTGCCGGATTTCCTGCGATTTCGCGGGCTGCGGCAACATCGAAAGCATGACGGGCGCTTGGCCATTGCGCCGAAAAACGGCATCATTCGTGGCTTGCAAAGTCGCGAACCCCTCACTTGACTACCGCCGAACCTCTGCTGTCCTGACCTTCTCACCCGCATAGGAGACTTCCAATGGTCGCCGCCGGAAGAAGATGTTGCGAAGCCCCCGAAGAAGAAGGTCGCGAGCGGAGCGTGGAATTGCAACGTTTGGGGTTGTCACCGTTCGCTTCGCCCGAACCCTCTCCCCACCCCTCTCCCGGGGAGAGGGGCTTTTCATGGCTGAGCTGGCCTGACCAGTCGCTGTTACCATTTCCAGAGACGGATGTACTGATGAACGAATCATCCAGAGGAATCCGAACCCTGCTGGTCACCGGCGGCGCCGGCTTCATTGGCGCCAACTTCGTGCTGCAGGCGATCGCCGACGGCCTGCGCGTGGTCAATCTGGACAAGCTGACCTATGCCGGCAACCCGGATACGCTGGCCTCGCTGAGCGGCAACGCCCAGCATGCGTTCGTGCAGGGCGACATCGGCGACCGCGCGCTGGTGGCGAAACTGCTGGCCGAGCACCGACCCGATGCGATCGTGAATTTTGCCGCCGAGTCGCACGTCGACCGCTCGATCGACGGCCCGGCGGAATTCGTGCAGACGAACGTGGTCGGCACGCTGGGCCTGCTCGAATGCGCTCGCGACTACTGGCGCAGTCTGGAAGGCGCGGCCCGCGACAGCTTCCGCTTCCTGCATGTCTCGACCGATGAGGTTTACGGCTCGCTGGGCGCCGAGGGCAAGTTCACCGAGACCACGCCGTATGCGCCGAACTCGCCGTATTCCGCCTCCAAGGCCGCTTCCGATCACCTGGTGCGCGCGTTCCATCACACCTACGGCCTGCCGGTGCTGACCACCAACTGCTCGAACAACTATGGCCCGTACCAGTTCCCCGAGAAGCTGATTCCGCTGGTGATCCAGAAGGCGCTGGCCGGCGAGTCGCTGCCGGTCTATGGCGATGGACGCAACATCCGCGATTGGCTGTTCGTCGGCGATCACTGCAGCGCCATCCGCCGCGTGCTCGATGCCGGCCGCGTGGGCGAGACCTACAACGTGGGCGGCAACGCCGAGCGCGAGAACATCGTCGTGGTGAAGACGATCTGCGCGCTGCTCGACGCACGCCAGCCTCTGGCGAACGGCAAGCCGCGCGAATCGCTGATCACCTATGTCAAGGATCGTCCCGGCCATGACCGCCGCTACGCGATCGACTCCAGCAAGTTGCAGCGCGAACTTGGCTGGCGACCCACCCACACCTTCGAAAGCGGCATCGCGCAGACGGTGGACTGGTATCTCGACCATCAACCGTGGGTACAGCGTGTGCTCGACGGCAGCTACCGCATGGAGCGACTCGGGTCATGAGCACACAGAAAGGCATCATCCTCGCCGGCGGTTCCGGCACCCGGCTGCATCCGATCACCCGCGCGATCAGCAAGCAGCTGCTGCCGGTGTACGACAAGCCGATGATCTACTACCCGCTGGCCACCCTGATGCTGGCCGGCATCCGCGAGATCCTGGTGATCAACACCCCGCACGAGCAGGCGATGTTCCAGCGCCTGCTCGGCGACGGCTCGCAGTGGGGCATCGACATCCGCTACGCGGTGCAGCCCTCGCCGGACGGCCTGGCGCAGGCGTTCACCATCGGCCGCGATTTCGTCGACGGCAAACCGAGTTGCCTGGTGCTGGGCGACAACATCTTCTACGGCCACGGCTTCACCGACCGGCTCAAGCGCGCCGCCGCGCGCGAACGTGGCGCCACCGTGTTCGGCTACTGGGTGAAGGACCCGGAGCGCTACGGCGTGGCCGAGTTCGACGCCACCGGCAAGGTGATCGGGCTGGAGGAAAAGCCCGCCGCACCCAAATCGCACTACGCCGTCACCGGGCTGTATTTCTACGACGCCCGCGTCTGCGATTACGCCGGCGGCATTGAAACCCTCGCCGCGCGGCGAACTGGAAATCACCGACCTCAACCGCTGCTACCTCGAGGACGGCTCGCTGCAGCTGGAGCAGCTCGGCCGCGGCTTTGCCTGGCTCGACACCGGCACGCACGAGTCGCTGATGGAGGCCGGCAACTACATCGAGACGATCGAGAACCGGCAGGGCCTGAAAGTGTGCTGCCCGGAGGAGATCGCCCACTTGAACGGCTGGATCGACGACGAGCAGTTGCTGCGCCTGGCCGAGCCGCTGGCCAAGACCGGCTACGGCCGGTACCTGCAGGCTCTGGTGCGCGAGGGACATGCCCGATGAAGGTGATCCAGACCGCCCTGCCCGGAGCGCTGATCCTCGAACCGCAGGTGTTCGGCGATGCCCGCGGCTTTTTCTACGAGAGCTACAACCAGGCGACGTATCGCGACGCCGGCATCGACCACTCACTTCGTGCAATCCAACGTGTCCCGCTCGGCGCGCGGCGTGCTGCGCGGCCTGCACTACCAGTGGCCGAACCCGCAGGGCAAGCTGGTCAGCGTGCTGGAAGGCGAGGTCTTTGACGTCGCGGTGGACATCCGCCACGGCTCGCCCACCTTCGGACAATCGGTGGGCGTGATGCTGACCGCCGACAACCACCGCCATTTCTGGATACCGGAAGGCTTTGCGCACGGCTTCTGCGTGGTGTCCGACTTCGCCACCTTCACCTACCAGTGCACGGCGCTGTATGACCCGAAGGCCGATGCCGGCATTCGCTGGAACGACGCGGCGCTGGGCATCGACTGGCCGATCAGCGATCCGCTGCTGTCGGACAAGGACGGCAAGACGCCGTTCCTCGCGGACGTGCCACCGGAGCGGCTGCCGGTCTACGTCGCGTGAGAACCCTTGCCAAGCTTCTTTCTCGTCAATCCCATGAAACGGAGACGAGCTTTCGCGGGAATAACAAAGCCCGTTCAAGGCTTCCATGAGGATTTTGCTGCTCGGCGCGAACGGCCAGCTGGGTCGCAGTTTCTTGAGCACGGCGGGCTGGCCGCGCGGGGTGCGTTGATCGCTGCCAGCCGCGATGGCGCTGTTGACACATGGCGGCACGGCGATCGAAACCGCCGATCTGCCACATCCCGAAACGCTGTCCGCGCTGCTAGACCGCGTGCAGCCGGACGTGATCGTGAATGCCGCCGCCTACACCGCCGTCGACCGCGCCGAGCAGGAAGAAGCGCTGGCGACCCGTGTCAACGGCGAGGCGGTGGGTGTGATCGGCCGCTGGGCGGCGGCGCATGGCGCGCTGGTGATCCACTACTCCACCGATTACGTCTTCGACGGCCACCAGTCGCAGCCCTATGCCGTGGACGCGCCCACCGCGCCGCTGGGAGCCTACGGCCGCAGCAAGCTGGCCGGCGAACAGGCGCTGGCGGAGAGCGGCGCCGATCATCTGATTTTTCGCACGGCCTGGGTCTATGCCGCGCATGGCCACAACTTCCTGCGCACGATGTTGCGACTCGGCGCGGAGCGCGAGGAACTGCGAGTGGTGGCCGACCAGCATGGCGCGCCCACGGACACCGGCCTGATCGTGGCCGGCACGCTCGCCGCGCTGGATCTCTGGCTGTCGTCGGATCGCGCGCAGCGCGAAGCGCTGGCCGGCACGCATCATCTGGTCGCCAGTGGTGCGACGACCTGGCACGGTTTCGCCAGCGCGATTTTCGAGGAAGCGCAGGCACGCGGACTGCTGCCAAACCCGCCGCGCACGATGGCGATCGCCACGGCCGACTACCCGACCCCGGCAATGCGCCCGGCGTGGTCGTTGCTGGACAACCGCGACTTCCAGCAGCGATTCGATTTCCCGCTGCCCGACTGGCGTGCGGGATTGGTCAACGTCATCGGCCTTCTCCCCTCACCCTAGGAGCCCGCTCTCGGGCAATGCCTTGAAGTCCGGGATTCGGATTCGGATTTGGACCCGATTCGGGATTCGGGATTCGGGATTCGGGATTCGCAAAAGCCCAAGGCATCGCCCGCGAACGGGCTCCTGCGGGATCGTGCGCCTGTGTGGCACCACCGCCGATAACTGGCTTCCTTGTTGATTGCCACCGCCGGAAGACGGCGATCGGCGGACGCTGCCCGCCCCGGGCGGTTGAGGGCATAATGATGCGTTGCATGGAGGCTACCGTGATTTATCACGAGGCACTGGCGATCTTCCTGGTACAGCAAGGCAAGACCGTCTGCGCGGCCCTTCCGCGCAGCCGCTTCCTGTGCAGGAGCCACCCTTCGCGCACCGTGAAGGAGCGCACCCTGTGCGCGAGCTTTTTCCGCGTACGTGACCAGCCAGCAAGCCGGTGCCAAACCGATGGTGCCGTGCACCCCGCCGACGCCGGCCCAGCGCACCCTGCGCGTGTTGGTCGAACGGCTGGACGATCTCAAAGGCATCGAGCGCATGGAAGCGAACCGGCTCGACGTCGCCAACCACTTCATCCGCAGCTCGCTGAGGACTCGCTCAGCCCGCTGCGCGAGCTTTCCCGGTACTGACAAAGAGCATCGCGCACAGGGTGCGCTCCTACATGCAACGGGCTGGAGACTTCCATTCCGGCCAAGGACGTCGAGCTCCCTCTCTTCGAATGTTGATTCCCCTCATCCTCAGTGGCGGCAGCGGCACGCGGTTGTGGCCGGTGTCGCGCAAGAACCTGCCCAAGCAATTTCTGGCACTGGCCGGCAAGGGCACGCTGTTCCAGCAGACGATTGCGCGGACCCGGCAGTTGCCGGATGTCGCCGCGCCGATCGTGGTGGCAAGCGAGGATCACCGTTTTCTGGCCGCCGACCAGTTGCTGGAGGCCGGCGTCGAGGGCGCCGATATCGTGCTGGAACCGCTGGCGCGCAATACGGCACCGGCAATCGCTCTCGGCGCCCTGCAGGCCTTGCAACGCGATCCCGAAGCGCTGTTGCTGGTGCTGCCGGCCGACCACCTGATCAGTGACACGGCAGCGTTTGTCGATGCGGTGACGCGGGCCGTGCCTCTGGCTACGCAGGGCTGGCTGGTGACGTTCGGCATCCGTCCGGATCGCCCGGACACCGGCTTCGGCTACATCCGGCGCACCGAGGCGATCGACGATCACGGCTATCGGGTCGGCCAGTTTGTCGAGAAACCCGACCTGGCTAACGCCGAATCGTACCTGGCTGACGGTGGCTACGACTGGAACTCCGGCATGTTCCTGTTCAAGGCCTCGCGCTATCTGGAGGAACTCGCCACGCATGCCCCGGACATGCTGGCCGCCGTGCGCGAGGCGCATGCGAAAGCCAGCACCGACCTGGATTTCGTGCGCATCGATCGCGACGCGTTTGCGCGCGTGCCGGAGAATTCGATCGACTACGCGGTGATGGAAAAAACCAGCCGTGCCGCGGTGATCCCGGTCAGCTGCGGGTGGAGCGACATCGGCTCGTGGTCGGCGTTGTGGCTCACCGGCGGAAAAGATTCGCAGGGCAACCTGTGCGAGGGCGACACGATGGCCGTGGATACGCGCAACTCGCTGTTGCGCTCGCACGAACGCCACCTGCTGGCCACCGTCGGTGTGGACGACCTGATCGTGGTGACCACTCCGGATGCCACCCTGGTGGCGCACCGCGACGCCGCGCAGGACGTCAAGAAGATCGTCGAGCGGCTGAAGGCCGCTGGCCGCAGCGAGCACGCGTTGCATCGCGTGGTGTACCGGCCGTGGGGCAACTACGACTCGCTGGAGGCGGGCGAGCGCTTCCAGGTCAAGCGCATCGTGGTCAAACCCGGTGCCAGCCTGAGCCTGCAGAAGCACCACCACCGTGCGGAACACTGGACCGTGGTCTGCGGCACCGCCGAAGTCACCTGCGACGACAAGGTCTTCCTGCTCAGCGAAAACGAGAGCACGTATATCCCGCTGGGCAGCACGCACCGCCTGCGCAACCCCGGCAAGGTGCCGCTGGAACTGATCGAAGTGCAGTCCGGCAGTTACCTCGGCGAAGACGACATCGTGCGCTTCGACGATGTCTACGGGCGCGCCTGAACAGGCTTCGTCGGCATCGTCGAGGCACTTGGTCTCGAATCCCGGCTGTGAAACGGCCCTTCTCCCTTCGGGAGAAGGTGGCGCGAAGCGCCGGATGAGGGTTCGGGCGAAGCGCAGAACTGCAGTGCGGTGCGGTGCGGAGTGTCGCTCAATCACGCTCCGCCCGAACCCTCTCCCCCACCCCTCTCCCGAGGGGAGAGGGGCTCTCGCGTCGAGCATGTCCTTCTCCCGTCGGCGACTTCGGGATCCCCCGTGGGTGAGAAGGTGGCGCGAAGCGTCGGATAAGGGTTCGGGCGAATCGCGGGGTCACCGTGCTGCGTGTCGTTACATCACGCTCCGCCCGAACCTCTCCCCAACCCTTCTCACCCGCAAGAGGACTCGTTGTGGGCAAGCGGGGAATGACGACAAGTGAAGTTTCACACTTGAGTAAGTGCCATTCGTCGCGAACCCTTGTTTTGCGGACTGGCTGGAAACTCGGTCCGGAACCTCGGCGCAAGCCTGCGACCAGGGGGTGAGGTAGAATCAAACCGTTTGATACGGAGTACTTCCATGCAACTCACCGCCGTTCTGACTCCCGCCGAAGAAGGTGGCTTTGTCGCCCTCAACCCGGAAACAGGCACCAGCACGCAGGGTGATTCCATCGAGGAGGCCCTCGCGCAACTCAAGGAAGCTACGGAGTTGTACCTTGAAGAGTTCCCCATGGCATTTTTCGGCAAGCCGCTCATGACTACATTCGAGGTCTCGGTTCGTGCCGCCTAGCCTTCCGCATGTTTCGGGTGCGGAGGCTGTACGTGCGTTGGAAAAACTCGGCTTCGTGGTTGCGCGTCAGAAGGGCAGTCATGTCGTCCTTCGGCGCGGCGCCGCCGGTTGTGTCGTGCCTCTTCACCATGAGCTCAAGGTCGGCACGATGTCCGGAATTCTGAAGCAGGCTGGCATCACGTCGGATCAGTTCAGGCAGGCGCTGTAATCGAGGCGCAACCTCGCACGTGCTTCGACGAGGTCTGCGGGCGCGCCTGAAGAGGCTTCGTCGAGGCGTCTGATCAGCTTCGAACCTCGGCTGTGGAAGGGGTCCTTCTCCCTCGGCGACCTTGGGAGTCCCCTTGTGGGTGAGAAGATGGCGCGAAGCGACGGATGAGGGCACGGCCGAAGCGTGTAATCACCGTACTGCGTGTTGGCGTGTTGCTACATCACGCTCCGTCCGAACCCTCTCCCCCACCCCTCTCCCGAGGGGAGAGGGGCTTTCTTCCGACGTCCGTGAGCGCGCGGATCACGACACAAACCAGGCTCACTCGACATGAAAATGCCGCTTGAACGGGACCTCGCCCGGGATCGGTTCCTCCAGTTCGCGCGCATACCGGTGCCCCGCGTACACCGCGTGCGCGATCAGGCCGGGCGCTTCGGCGTCGCCGATGCAGCGCAGTGAGCGGATGCCGGCGCCGGTCCATTCGGCTTCGCGCCGCAGCAGGTCCTGGTACAGCGCGTCGTGAGGCAGGCGCGCGGTGATGGTGATGACGGCGTCGCAGGGCTGCTCGCGCCGCTGGTGATCCCAGATGTTTTCCAAGTGCAAGGTGCGCTCACGGAACGCGACGATGTCGTGTGACGCCAGCGCCTCGATGCCCAGCTTGGCCATCCGCTTGCGGATATGCCGGTAGTCCAGCGTGTGCTGGCTCCAGGGCGCGATGCTGTCTTCCGGCGTGACGTAGACCACGTCGCAGCCGCGTTGGCGCAGGAACTCAGCTGCGACGCTGGCGTAGTAGAAACCGTCATCATCGAACACCGCGACACGGCCTTCCGGGCAGCGGCCGTCCATCAGGTCGTCGGGGGTGAACACGCGCGGATTGTCGGGGAAGCCGTCGATGGCGGCGCCGTTGCTGCGCCCGTAACCATCGCGGCGCCAATGACAGCCGGTGGCCAGCACCACGTGCTCGGCACCGAAATCGAGCACGTCCTGCGCGCTCATGGTCGAGTCGCGATACACGGCCACGTTCGAGAGCTTGTCGATCTGCCCGACGCGCCAGTCGCGCACGCGCGCCCATTCGGCCAGGCCCGGCAGGCGCGCCTCGCGGGTGACGCGCCCGCCCAGTTCCTTGCGCGCCTCGGCCAGGCTCACGTCGTAGCCGCGCTGCCCCAGCGCGCGCGCCGCTTCCAGCCCGGCCGGGCCGGCGCCGACCACCAGCACGCGGCTGGCGGAACGTTTCGGCGCGATGCGTTCCGGATGCCAGCCCTTGCGCCATTCCTCGCCCATGGTCGGGTTCTGCGTGCAGCGGATCGGCGAGATCGTCATGTCGCCGGAGACGCAGATGTTGCAGCCGATGCATTCGCGGATGTCCTCGCTGCGGCCTTCCTCGATCTTCCTCGGCAGGAACGGGTCGGCGATCGACGGGCGCGCGCAGCCGATCATGTCCAGCACGCCGCGCTTGAGCTGGGACACCATGGTGTCGGGCGAGGTGAAGCGGCCCACGCCGACCACCGGCTTGCTGGTGGTCTTTTTCACGAAGTCGATGAACGGCTCCTGCGCGCCTTCCGCGGCGAAGCGCGAGGGCACCGAGTCGTTGTACCAGGCAGCCAGGTTCACATCCCACAGGTCGGGCAGCTCGGCCAGCATCGCCACGATGTCCTTCGCCTCGGCCAGCTCGACGCCGCCGGGGCCGAGCAATTCCTCGGTGGCGAAGCGCAGCGCCACGGCGCAGCGGTCGCCCACGGCCTCCTTCGTATCCTCGAGCACTTCGCGCAGCAGGCGCACGCGGTTTTCCAGCGAGCCGCCGTATTCGTCGCTGCGCTGGTTGCGCCGGCGCTGCAGGAAATGCATCGCCAAGGACAGGTCGTGCGCGGCATAGACGTAGATGATGTCCATGCCGGCGCGCTGGCCACGGATCGCCGCCTCGCGATGCCAGCGCCGGTATTCGCGGATGTCGTGTTTCGTCATCGCCCGCGCCTGCGACGGATAGCCGTATTTGGACGGCTGATGCGATGGCGCCAGCAGCACCTCGCGCGAATACAGGTTCGACGCGGTCGGGCCGTTGTGCGACAGCTCCAGCGCGGCCAGCGCGCCGTGCGCGTGCACCTTGTCGCACATCAGCGCCAGCGCGGGAATGTCGCGGTCGTCCCACAGCCGCGCCTCGACATACGGCGTGAGATCGCCGCTGGGATGGATCTCGCATTCCTCGGTGGAGACCACCGCCCAGCCGCCTTCGGCCTTTATCTCGCGCATCGCCGCATGCGCCAGCGGCATCGCGTGACCCATGCCGTTGCAATGCGGCACCTGGAAGAAGCGGTTCTTCGCCACCACCGGACCGATCTGCAGCGGAGTGAACAGGATGTCGTAGCGGGGGTCGCGCATGTCGCTCAGGCCTCGGCTGGTGCGACCGGCTTGCGCCGCAGTCGCATGAACGCGTACAGCGGCAGGCCAACGGCGATCAGGCCCAGCGCGTAGACGAAGGGCTCGCTACCAATGCCGATGAAGGCGAAGATCACGTAGGCCGTGGCCACGGCGGCGACGAGCAACACGTTGCGCCCGGTGCAGCCGGCCGTGCCACGGCGCCACAACACCGCCAGCGCCAGCGTACAGGCCAGATACAGCGGCAGGTTGGCCGCGGTGACCACGCGGGTGATGAAGGTGAACGCGGCCACCAGCGAGCGGCTGTAACTCATCCACACCATTACCGAGGCCAGCACGGCAGTGATCACCAGCGCGACAACGGGTGCGCCGTGACGGTTGTTGCGCGAGAACATCGGCGGCAGCACGCCGTTGTCGGCCATGGTGCGCGTCAGCTCGCCGGCGAGCAGGGTCCAGCCGTTGAGCGCGCCCAGCCCACTGATCACCACGAACAGGGCGAGCCAGCGGCCAAGGCCTGCGCGGCCGAATTGGTCCATCAGCAGCGCAAATGGCGCGCTGGCATTGGCCAGCACCTCCTGTCGGATCAGCAGCAGCGGCACGGCCGACACAACGATATAGATCGCCGCAACCAGCACCGTCCCGGTCATCGTCGCGCGCGGGATGGTGCGGCCCGGATCGTTCACCCGCGTGGCCGGGACGCTGGCCGATTCGATACCAAGCATGGCAAACAAGGCGATCGTCGATGCCGCCATCACGTCGCCCAAGGTCACCGGCGTGGGCGGCAGGTGCGCCACGTAACTGCCCGGTGAGGTCAGAAGCACCCAGCCGCCGAGCAGGCCGATCGCCAGCATCGGCAGCAGCTTCAGCACGGTGGTCACGATCTGCACGACACCGCCGGTGCGCACGCCAAACAGGTTGACCAGCACGAACAGCCACTGCAGGCCGAGCGCGAACCACACCGACGGGATTACCGCCAGTTCGGGCAACACCACGGTGATGTAGCCGACCACGCCGGTGGCGAGCGCCGCATTGGTAAGCCACAACGAGACCCAGTACGCCCACATCGACATGTACGCGGGCAGTTCGCCGAGGGTGCCGCGGATGTAGCCGTAGGGTCCGTCGGCGTCCGGCAGCGCGGCCGACAGATGCGCGAACACCCGCGCCAGCGTGAGGCAGCCGAACAGGGTCACCGTCCACCCGATCAACGCATTGAAGCCGTACGGCGCCAGCGACGCGGGCAGCAGGAAGATGCCCATGCCGATCACGTTGCCCACCACCAGCGCGGTGCAGGTCCAGAATCCGATCTTGCGGGCTTGGCCGCTCGGTACGTTCATGCGTTCAGGGTTCCAGTGAAACCGGTTGGCCGATCTTCACCACGCCGCGGATCTGGCTCAGGCATGCAATGTCCGCCAGTGGATCGCAGGCCACCGCGACCATGTCGGCGGACTTGCCGGGTGCGATCGAGCCGAGCTCGTGCTGCTTGTCGAGCAGGCGCGCCGCATCGATGGTTGCCGAGCGGATCGCCTGCAGCGGGGTCATGCCGTAGCGGACCATGTAGGGAAACTGTTTGGCGTTGTCGCCGTAGGGGTAGACGCCCTCGTCCGTGCCGAAGGCGATCCTTACGCCGGCCTTGACCGCCTTGCGGAAACCCTCGCGCTGCTTCTCGGTGGTTTCCTCGTTCTTGCGCAGGATCTCCGCCGACCAGCCGTCCCGGCGGCCGACCTGCTCGATGTAGTCGCCGTCGTAAATGTCGGCGACCAGCCAGGTGCCATGCTGCTTCATCAGCGCGATGCCCTCGTCGTCGATCAGAGAGCCGTGCTCGATCGAGCGCACGCCGGCGCGAATCGCGCGCTTGATGCCTTCGGCGCCGTGCGCGTGCGCGGCGACGAATTTTCCGCGACGGGCGGCTTCCTCCACCGCCGCGTGGATCTCGGCTTCGCTGTATTCGGACTTGCCCGGTTCGGTGCCGGCGGTGAGCACGGCACCGGTAGCGATCACCTTGATCTGGTCGGCGCCGTGATCAAGGATGAGGTCGACATGCCGGCGCACGTCGTCGACGCCGCTGGACACGCCGCGACGGAATTCCGGCGCCACCACCGTGCCGGGCGGCAGGCCGGTGATCTCGCCACCGCCGCCGGGTATGGTGATGTAGGCGCCGGCAACGAACATGCGCGGGCCGGGCACATAGCCGGCGTTGATCGCATCGCGCAGCGCGATGTCGGCGAAGCCGCGGTAGACGCCCACGTCGCGCACTGTGGTGAAACCGGCCTGCAGGGTCTTGCGCGCATTCATCGCACCGATGAAGGCATCGCGCGCCGGCGTGCTCTTCAGCGGTGCACCGGGATCGGCGCTCTCGCCTTCGTCGGCGATGTGCGTATGCATATCCATCAGGCCCGGCAGCACCGTCCAGGCGGACCAGTCGAGCACGTGCGGGCCTTCGTCGGCGCTCGTCCACGCATGCACCGACAACACTCGGCCATGCTCGATCGTCACCGCCTGGTCGCTGAGCATCCTGCCGCTGTCGACGTCCAGCAGGTGGCCGGCATGCACCACGCCGAGTTCGGCGCCGAGCGCGCCGCCGGCATGCAGCGACGCCAGCATGGCGAGGGCAAGCAGCCAGCCCCAGCTTGATCCGTTCATGTGTGTTCTCCGGCGTCATCGGCATAGGCCGCGCGCAACAGGTTCTGGTAATGCCAGACGCCGCTCTCGCGCTTCGGACACAGGCGGCCGGCTTCGTAGGTGCCCGAGCCCAGTCCGCGCTGCACCGCCTCGCAGATCCCGATGTCCTCGTTCTGCACCTCGTCGCTGAACGCCTGGTCGGCGGCGATGCGCGCCTGCGTCGTGTCGTCCTGCGCGTAGTAGTAGTCGAACACGATGCGGCAGCGGCCTGGCCCCAGCGGCAGAATACGGTTGGTCTGCAGCCGCCCCGGCATGATGTTGAGCATCACGTTCGGGTAGATGAAGTAGTAGAACGCCTGGCCGTCGCCATAGATGTCGGTGCTGTTGCGCAGCGGCGAGGATTGCAGCGAATGCCAGGGAAACAGCTCGGTGTCGTAGGCGCGGTAATCAAGCACCTTGGACAGCCCCGGATGTACGTGCGGCAGGTGATAGCCCTCGAGGAAATTGTCGACGTAGACCTTCCAGTTGCAGTCAATCTCGTAGTTGTCGCGGCGCAGGTAGCGCATCGCGGCCAGGTCAATCGGCGCGATGCGCTCGGCGATGCCGGCATAGACCTCGTCGAACGGCGGCACCTCCGGTGCCAGCGCCACGAACACCAGACCCTGCCACTCGTTCACGCGCAGCGGCGGCAGGCGGATGTCCGCGACGTCGAAGTCCGCCGCGCCCAGCATCTCCGGCGCGGCGCGCAACTGACCCTCCAGCGTGTAGGTCCAGCCGTGGTATTTGCAGTGCAGTGCGCGCGCACCCTTGCCATTGCACAGCGCCAGCGGCCCGGCGCGGTGTCGGCAGACATTGGGGAATGCACGCAGCACGCCATCCTGGCCACGCACCACAATCACCGGCACGTGGCCGATCTGTTCCACCACGTGGTCGCCCGGCTCAGCCAGCTGGCCCTGGTGCGCCACCAGCTGCCAGCTGCGGGCGAACACCGCGTGCTGTTCCATCGCCAGCATCGATTCGCCGACGTAGTAGCGGGCCGGCAGCGCGGTGGCGTGATCGAGCGGCTTCTTCATCGTGTCAGTGTGCATGTGCGACTCCCATCCCCGGCGTAGACTCGTGCAACGAACGGCCATGATCGGAGTATCCATGACTCGCTGCCACCTCGCACTGATCCTGTGTGTCGTCTGCGGTCTTGCCTCGGCGGCCGAGCCGCGCGCCCGCGACCTCGGCATCCCCTTCGACGGCACGCCGGGGCCGCTGAATGCGATCACCGATGTCGCCGGCGTCACCGTCGGGCAGGTCACTCTGATCCAGGATCTCGCCAACGGCCACAAGGTGCGCACCGGCGTCACCGCGATCCTGCCGCGCGGCCACGACAGCGTACGACACCCCGGCGTTCGGCGCGTGGTTCTCGCTCAACGGCAACGGCGAGATGACCGGCACCGCCTGGATCGAGGAATCCGGCCAGTTGGAAGGACCGGTGATGCTCACCAACACCCACAGCGTCGGCGTGGTGCGCGATGCGGTGATCGCCGAGCGCGTGCACGCCGGCGGCGCCGATTCGTCCGGCTACTGGTGGTCGCTGCCGGTCGTCGCCGAAACCTGGGACGGCGAGCTCAACGACATCAACGGCTTTCACGTGCAGCCGAGCACGTCTTCGCAGGCGCTGCACGAGGCGCAGCGGCGGCCGGTCGCCGAGGGCAATGTCGGCGGCGGCACGGGCATGATCTGCCACGAGTTCAAGTGCGGCATCGGCACCTCCTCGCGGCGTGTGCGCATCGGACAGCGCGACTACACGGTCGGCGTGCTGGTGCAGGCCAACTACGGCGCTGCGCGACAGCCTGCGCATCGCGGGCGTGCCGGTCGGCCAGTACCTGCGCGACGACCGCATCTACAGCGACCCGAACCCGCACGCGGCGGACACCGGCTCGATCATCATCGTGGTCGCCACCGATGCGCCGCTGCTGCCGCACCAGCTGAAGCGCATCGCCAGGCGCGCCGGCATGGGCCTGGCGCGGATGGGCAGCTACGCCGGCAACGGCTCCGGCGACATCTTCCTCGCGTTCTCCACCGCCAATGCCGGCGCGCTGCACGACAAGCCGCTGCAGCAGATGAGCTTCATCGGCAACGACCACATCGATCCGCTGTTCGAGGCGACCGCGCAGGCGACCGAGGAAGCGATCGTCAACGCGATGGTCGCGGCGCGCGACATGCAGGGCGACGGCGGGCACTACGCCAAGGCGATCCCGCACTGGCCCTGATCAAGCTGCTCAAGCGCTTCAACCGTTACCAGCCGCCGCACTGACGCCGATCGGATTCACGGTTTGCCGCCACCGGTCTTGAAGAAGCGGTCGTACCAAGCGAGGTCGCGCTGCATGCGGTCGCGCAGGTAGCTCGGCACGGTGATGCCGTGGTGCTGGTCCGGATAGATCACCAGCTCGGTCGGGACTTCGAGTAGCGCAGCGCCTGGTACATCTGCTGCGCGCCGATGCAGGGCATGTTGAAGTCGCGCTCGCCGCACTCGAACAGCGTCGGCGTCATGATGCGGTCGGCATGCAGGAACGGGATAGCTCACGTGCACATAGGCGTCGAGGTTCTCCCACGGCATGCCCAGCTCGAGCTCGTACTCGCGGATGTACTGGTCGTAGCCGAAGTTGCCGATACATGTTGCCGGTGCCGGCGCCGCTGATCGCCGCCTTGAAGCGCTGTCGCTCGCGATGAGTTAGTTCGTGAGCATCGCGCCGTAGCTCCAGCCGCCAACCCCGAGGCGCTCCGGATCGGCGATGCCCAGCTTCACCGCGTGGTCGACGCCGGCCAGCACGTCCTGCACGTCCTTGCGGCCCCAGTCGGCGTAGATCGCCTTGGCGAAATCGAAGCCGCGGCCGGAGCTGCCGCGCGGATTCGCCGCGACCACCACATAACCGTTCGCGGCGTAGACCTGCCAGTCGTCGCTGAACTCGTGGCTGAACTGATACACCGGGCCGCCGTGCACCCGCACGATCGTCGGGTAGCGCTGGCCCTGCTGGTAGCCGATCGGCTTCATGAGGAACGCGTCGATCTGGTGCCGTCGGCGCCCGTGACGTGCAGGGTCCTCGGCCGTCGCGAGTTGCTGCCGCGCCAGCAATGCGTTGTGATCGCCGAGCGGGCGCAGCTTGCGATTCTCGACGCGCCGAGATTCGTAGGGATGCAGGTCGTCGCCGCCGAGCACCGCGATGCGGCCCTTCGGACGACATCGAAAGTCCATGTCGAAGCGATCGCCGTGCGTCAGCGTCGGTGACCTTGCCGCTGGCCATATCGATGCGCGAGAGGTGGGTGACCCAGCTCTGCTCGATGAGCGCGTAGATGGTCCGGCCGTCGGCCGACCAGTGCGGCTTGGTGAAGCAGCGGTCGATCGGTGCCGGCATCGTTTGCCTTGCCGGTGGCGACGTCCACCACCGCCAGCTGGAAGGGCGCGTAGTAGATCCACTTGTCCTCGCCGCTGCGCAGATAGGCGATGCGCTTGCCGTCGGGGCTCCAGGCTGGCTTGGTCGTCCCAGTACGGGTCGAGGTCGGCACCGCGGAAGGTCGTCAGCTGGCGCTCGGTCGCGCCGGCATGCGGCTCGATCAAGTAGATGTCGAAGTTGAGATGGCGGTCCGGATCGTCGCCACGCTTGGTGACGTAGGCGATCAATTTGCCGTCGGGCGACCACGCTGGCAGCGCCTCGTCATGCGCGCCGGGCGTGAGCAGCGTGGCCTTGCCGCTGGCGACATCGACGACGTACAGGTGCTTGCGGCGATGGCCGAGATAACCGCTGTAGTCCTCCTTGAACTGGATAGCGGTCGGTGACGATCGGCGGCGGGTTCTTCGGCTTCGCCTCGCCCGGCGCACGGTCGGGATCGCGGGCGATCACCGCCAGCTGCTTGCCATCGGGCGACCAGCGCGTAGTCCTCCACGCCGCCGGGCAGGTGGGTGACCTGGCGCGCCTCGCCGCCATCGGCCGGCATGAGCCAGACCTGCGTGGTGACCTCGTCGCCGTGCTCTCGGCGTCGCCCTTGCGATCGGACAGGAACGCGATGGAGCGACCGTCCGGCGACCACTGCGGCAGCCACTCGTCGCTGTCCGGGGTGTGCGTGAGCTGCGTGCGATCCGGCCGTCCTAGCGCACGCGCCACAGATCCGACTGCGGCTGGTCGCGCTCGAAGTTGGTGCTCCTCACGCTGTACACGACGTACTCGCCGTCCGGCGACAGTAGCGGTTCGCTGACATCGACCAGGCGACTCAGGTCGGCGGCATCGAAGCGAGGTCTGGGGCGCCTGCGCCACCGCGGTGCCGGCGGCCAGCAATGCCAGCAGTCCAAGGGTTGGAATTCGTTTCATCGGGCTGCTCCGGTCGATCGAGGAGGCCGGCGCGCCAGCGGCCAGCGCCTGGTAGGCGTCGCGCGCGCGGCTCAGGTAGTCGAGCGTCATGCGCTTCTCCGTTGGCGTGTTGTAATCGTCGCGAGGAGAGACCGCCTCAATCACCCGGTCAGCCAGGGGACGAACCAGGCCGCGTCGGCGCGCGCACTCGGCGCCAGCACGTGATCGCCGAGCCACACCGGACTGGTAGTCGCGTAGGGATACAGGTCCAACACCCCGCGGGTCGGCGCCGTCGTTCCACGCGCGCAGCACCACCCAGCCGCCGGCCAGGTCGATCTCGCCGCTGGCGTCGAGACTGTGCCGGTCGCCGTGCAGCGCGAAGGATTTCACCACCTTCCGTTCTGCATCAGTTCGAGATGATCGACCGCCACCGGCGAGCGCAACGCCACCTGATAGTGATGCCGGCCGGGTGTGGCCAGAGTGTCGCCGGGCCTGGCGCCATCCAGCAGCAGGCCGAGCAACGGGCCGTTGCTGGCAAAGCCGTGGCCAGCCTTGAGGGCGGCGATTGCAGCGGCGGCGCTCAGCTTGCCGCCGGTGTCGAGGAACACGCGATTCAAGCCGACCGGGCCGCGCAGCGACGCATAGTTCGCCATGGCGTCGGTGCCTGCGCCTGCGGGAATGTGGAAGCCGAGTTGAGCAGGCGATACCACACCGTCGCGGTGGACTTGTGGTCGGAGAAGCCCATCACTTCGATGTAGTCGATCTTGCCCTCGACCACATCCGCCGGCAGCGCGTTGGAGAGCACGTCGTCCTGGTCGGGATCGGGCAAGGTATCGAACGGATGCACGTAGCCGACCAGTCCGCCCTCGGCGTGGGCGAGGTCGGCGATCACGCCGTTGTGCGGATACGGGCTGGCTATCGCGGTATGCCGATACGCGGCAAAGCCGGGCATCAGCAGGTGATCACCGAGGTAGAGCAGGCCCAGATGACCCCAGTAGCTGGTGTGATACTCCTGCCCGTGCAACAGCAGGGCGCGCGCAGTGCTGGCCGGGTCGGCATCGGTGCGGAAGCTGGCGATGTCCGGGAAGCGTTCCTCCTTGTTCACGACCAGGTTCCTAGGCGAGATCGAGGTCCTCGGCGCGCGCCTGGAATGCCAGGTGCGCCGGCGTGTTGCGATAATGACCGCCGTAGTTCATGTGCATGTGCAGGTCGGCGCTGATGCACTTGCCGAACCTGTCGGGCAGGCGCCCGGGCTGCAACTGCACCTTGAGCGGCACCTCGCTGCCGGCGGCCAGCTCGAGGCTCTTGCGCCACGGTGCATAGGCGAAGCCGTGCTGCACGCGTGATCTCTGCCGGCAGGCACCTCCAGCGTGCACGGCGAAGCGCACAGGAAATAATGCGTCTCGCTGGCCTGCAGCGAGCGGTCGAAGCTGTCGTCGGCGTGCATCCACGCGTTATCCGGCGCATAGGCACGGCCGTCGCTGGCCAGCACGGCAACCCGGGCCGGCGTGCGCATACCGGCTCGTCGGTGATGTCCAGTACCAGCCGGGCCTGCGGCAGCCTGGTCACGCGCCGTTTGGCAACGACATCGCGGCTGGCGCCGCCGAGCACCTCGATCACCCGCAGCGCGGTGTTGCCGTCGCGGTTGTCGATCGTTGCGATGCGCTGGCCGTCCGGCGACCAGCGCGCGTTGAGGCGGTCGAAGTCGCCAAAGGTCAGCGGCAGCGGCGCGGCACCATCGGGCGTGGTCAGCCACAGCTGCTGCCACTGCCGTCCGTGATAGCTGGAATAGAGCAGGCGCTTGTCGTCCGGGGCGAGTTCCGGACGTGCGCTCCAGCTGGTTTCCTCGCGCAGGATGCGCTGGCGATGCGCAGGATCATTCACCGGTACCGACCACAGGTCGCCGGTGCCTAGCTCGGTCTCCGGGTTGCTGACGTAATACAGCGTCTTTCCATCCGGCGACCACGACGGATTGATCGCGTGATCAAACGCGGAATAGTAGTAGCGGTCCAGTGTGCTCTTGCGCTCGCCCAGCAGCAGGTGCGCGTGATGCAGGCCGGCCGCGTCGATATCGGCGATGAACAGGTTGAAATGGCCCGTGCTCCGGGTCGAGACCCAGGCGATCTGCCGGCCGTCCGGCGACAGCCGTGGCTCGACGTTGACCGCGCCGCCGGAGGTGAGTGCCTGGGTCTGCCCGCTGCCAAGATCCTGTCGCCACAACTCGATCCCGTTGCCGTCATAGCGGGAAAACACCACGTAGCGGCCGTCATGCGACACGTCGGGCTGATAGTCATAAGCGCGGGCGGCGTGGGTCAGCTCGGTGGCGGTGTCCTCGCCGATGCGCTGGCGCCAAAGTGAACCTTCCATGCTGTAGACCAGCGTGTTGCTGTCCGGCAGAAAACTCACCGAGGATGGGCCGGTGGTGAGCTGGGGCAGGTACAGCTCACGCCAGTAGTAACTGTGCGGCAGATCGACCTGCTGCAGCACGGGTTCGCGCGCGGCCTGAGCCACACCCGCACACAGCAGCACAGTGAACAGGGCAGCTCAGGCGACGTTTCATGCGCTTATCCGCCAGCCAGTGCTTGTTCGAGGCTGGCGCGAATGATCGCCACGGCCTCGTCGATCTCGTCGGTGCTTACGTTCAACGGCGGCATGAAGCGCACCGTGCTGGTGCCGCAGGCGAGCAACAGCAGCCCGTTGTGGAAGGCGCGGGTGATCACCGCGTCGCACAGGCTCGTGGCCGGCGTCTTCTTCGCGCCGTCCTCGATCAACTCCATGCCGATCCACAGGCCCTTGCCGCGCACCTCGCCGATGCAGGGGAAGTCGCGCTGCAGTTCACGCAGGCGGGCGATGAAATGCGCACCGACGCTGGCGGCGTTGTCCTGCAGCCCGGCGCGAACCAGGTCGATGGTGGCGTTGGCGGCGGCACAAGTGATCGGGTTGCCACCGTAGGTGTTGCCGTGGGCGCCACGCTTCCACTGCGACATGATCGATTTCTTCGCGATGACCGCGCCGATCGGCAGGCCCGAGCCGAGTCCCTTGGCCGAGGTCAGGATGTCCGGCTGCACACCCCAGTGCTCGCACGCGAACATTTTGCCGGTTCGGCCGATGCCGGACTGCACCTCGTCGAAGATCAGCAGGATGCCGTGCTCGTCGCACAGTGCGCGCAGACCAGCCAGGAAGCCGTCCGGCGGAGTCAGGTAGCCACCCTCCCCCTGCATCGGCTCGATCAGGAACGCGGCCACCTCGCTCGGCGGCACGCTGCGCTGAAACAGCATGCGGATGTAGTCCAGCACCGCCTCGCCCTGGTCGTCGCCGGCGAACAGCGGGCGGTACGAGTTGGGGTACGGCACGTGGGTGACGCCGGCGAGCGTGGTGGCGAAACCCTTCTGCTGGGTGTACTTGCTCGAGGTGAACGACAGCGAGCCGAAGGTGCGGCCGTGGAAGCCACCGAGAAAACCGATGAAACGCGGGCGACCGGTGACGTAACGCGCAAGCTTGAGCGCGCCCTCCACCGCCTCGGTGCCCGACTGGCACAGGAAGCTCATTGCCGGCTCGCCCATCGGCGCGATCGAGGCCAGGCGTTCACCCAGGCTGACCATCTGCTCATGCCAGTAGTCGCTGGAGATATGCAGGAACTTCTCCGCCGCGTCCTGCACCGCCTTCACCACCTGCGGATGCGCGTGGCCGGTGGCGCACACGGCGATGCCGGCAGCGAAGTCGAGGAAGCGGTTGCCGTCGACGTCCCAGACCTCGGTGCCGCGACCGTGCGACATCACGAACGGGTAATCGCGCGGGTAGGATGGCGAGATTACCTCGGCATCGCGGGCGATCATCGCCCGTGCATTCGGGCCAGGCAAGGCAGTCTTGATATGGGCGGGACGGGGGACAGTATTCACGGCGTTCCTCGGGCTCAGAGCGGCAGGTGGACGGGACGCGCGTGCGCCTCGCGGGTGCGTGCGTGGAGTGCGCGCAGCGTGTCGAGTTCGTGCCTGCCGGGTGCGGCGATGGTGTCCAGTGTGTCGGCGACCTGCAGCGGCCAGCCGACCGCAGCGCGGGCTTCCTCGACCGTGGCGCCATCGAACAGCGCGACCAGTTGCAACTCCTCGCTGCCCGGGTGCGGCGCGAGCATGCCGAAGTCGGTGATTACCGCGCGCGGACCGCCACCGCTGGCGCCGCTGCGCGCACGCGCGCCGTAACCGTTGAGGTAGCCGGCGCTGCTGCAGAAATCCAGCCGCTCGACAAAGCTGCGTTTCGACGCCCGCAGCATGACGAATACCTGCCGCGCGTGCTGGGCGATCTCGGGTGCGCCACCGGCGCCGGGAAGACGCGTGGACGGCGTGTCGTAGGGGCCGATCACGGTGCTGTTGAGGTTGCCGTGGCGATCGATCTGGGCGGCGCCGAGAAAACCGACGTCGACGCGGCCGGCCTGCAGGTAGTAGCTGAAAATCTCCGGCAACGGCACCACGCAGGCAGCGGTCTGCGCCAGCTCGCCGTCACCGATCGACAGCGGCATCACGTCCGGCCGGGTGCCGATGGTGCCCGATTCGTAGATCAGCACGATCTCCGGCGCATGGGTGAGCCGGGCCAGGTTGCAGGCCGCGCTGGGCAGGCCGATGCCGACGAAGCACACGTCGCGGTCCCGCAGCAGGCGCGCTGCGGCCACGGTCATCCACTCGTCGCGGGTACAGGCGCTCATGCGGCGTCCTTTCGAAGGCTGGCCAGGAACGCGCGGTGGTCGGGCGTGCCGAGCACGTACTGCTCCATCCAGGCGAGAAAGCGGGTGCGGTCACGAGCGATCTCGTCCCACTCCCGGTAGAAGGCGTTGTCGCGCGCATAGTGGCCCTGCGCATACGACGGGTAGGCGCCGCCGGGGCAGTGCGCCACCGCATTGACCACCCAGTGAGGCAGCACGATGCCGTTCATCGCCGGCGGCAGCGCGTCGACGATCTCCTCCACCGTCACGATCAGTGTCCGCGCCGCCAGCGCGGCCTCGCGCGCGGCGCCGACGACGCCCTCGATCGCGACATTGCCGGCACGGTCGGCACGCTGCGCGTGCAGGATGGTCACGTCGGGTTGGATCGCCGGTACCGCGGCCAGCATTTCGCCGGTGAACGGGCAAGCCACCCGACGGATGTTCGGGTTGTGTGCCGGCAGGTCGGTGCCCAGGTAGCCCCTGAGTATGCCGAACGGCAGCCGCGCGGCGCCAGCGCAGAACGCCGCGGCCATGCCGGCATGGCTGTGCTCATTGAGCTTCAGTGCGTGCGGCCACTGATGCTCCACCGCATCGCGCAGCCGGTGCAGCGAGCCCACGCCGGGGTTTCCGCCCCAGGAGAAGGTCAGCGCGCGCGCGCAGCCCATGCCGATCATCTGGTCGTAGATCAGGTCCGGCGTCATCCGGATCAGGTGCAGGTCGCGACGGCGCTGGCGGATGATTTCGTGGCCGGCAGCGAACGGAATCAGGTGGGTAAAACCCTCCAGCGCCACGCTGACGCCGTCGCAGACGAAGCGCTCGATCGCCTCGCTCAGGGGCAGGATCGCTGCGCTCATCCGACCACCGTGCGCGATTGCTCGCGCAAGTACTGGGCGAGGTAGTAGAACGAGGCGATCGCCTTGCCGGTGGAGCCGGAGCCCTTCCAGCCGCCGAACGGCTGGTAGCCGGGCCAGGCCCCGGTGGTCGCGCCCAGCGCGCGGTTGGCATAGGTCACGCCGGCTTCAATATTGTCGTGAAACCAGCGCACTTCGTCGGTACCGCCGTAGATGCCTGCGGTGAGGCCCATCGAGGTGTCGTTGGCCAGGCGCATCGCCTCGTCGAGGTCGCGGTAGCGGTGCAGCATCAGGATTGGCAGGAACATCTCGTGCTGCCACAGCGGGTGCTTGAGCGCCACTTCGACCAGCAGCGGCTCGACGTAGTAGCCATGGGCCAGCGCCTCGCTGCCGCCGGTGTCCAGGCCGATCCGCGCGCCACCG
The DNA here is from genome assembly GCA_963771235.1 of uncultured Gammaproteobacteria bacterium. Classification (GTDB taxonomy): domain Bacteria; phylum Pseudomonadota; class Gammaproteobacteria; order Xanthomonadales; family Rhodanobacteraceae; genus Rhodanobacter. The sequence continues at coordinate 12,548 of CAVYSP010000005.1, read as the reverse complement.
GCAAGGACGGTGGCCCCGCCATCGCGCAGCTGGTCGGCGTAGCGCTGGTAGTTGTCATAGGCGGTGCGGTTGATGACGGTTCCGAGCCAGTGCTCACGTCGGCGCGGGTCGCCGATGCCGATGGCCGCGATGTTTGCCTGCAGGCGTTCGATCAGCCCATCGGCCACACTCTCGTGCACATACAGGCGCGACAGTGCCGAGCACTTTTCGCCGCTCAGGCCATAGGCGGAGCGGGCGATGCCCGCGGAGGCGTCATCGAGGTTGGCGTGTTCGGTGACGATGCATGGATTCTTGCCGCCCATCTCGGCGATGCAGGGGCGTGGATACGCGCCGCCGGCCATCTGCAGCATGATCTTTCGGCCCACCGGCACCGAGCCGGTGAAGGTGACGCCAGCGGTGAGCGGGTGCTGTACCAGTACCTCGCCGATCTCGCCTCCGGCGCCGGACACGTAGTTGAACACGCCCGGCGGCAGGCCCGCGTCGCGGACGCACTCGGCGAGCAGTCGACCGGCCCATGGCGTGTCGCTGCTGCCCTTGACCACCACGGTGTTGCCGGTAATCAGCGCGGCGGCAGCCGGACCGCCAGCCAGCGCCAGCGGGAAGTTGAACGGTGCGATGACCACCCATACGCCGTAGGGCCGCATCACGCTGGCATTGTGTGAGGCGATGCCCTCGATCGGATCGTCAGGCAGGGTGTGCGCATAGCCGGCGTGGCTCTCGAAATCGTCGGCATAGTGACGGAAGAAGTCGACCGTCTCCTGCGCTTCGCCGAGCGCTTCCATGCGATTCTTGCCGACTTCCAGCACCATCGCGGCGGCGATGTCGTAGACGCGGTCCTCCATGATCCCGGCGACCCGGCGCAGCAGTCGTGCACGCTCGGAAGTCGGCGTCGCACGCCAGCCGGGAAACGCGGCCGCGGCGGCGGCCATTGCTGCTTCGACATCGCTGCTGTCGGCGCGGGCAAACTCGCCCAGCAAGAGGTTGCGGTCAATCGGGCTGCGCAACATGACGTGCTGCGCCGCCTCGCGGTCGCTGCCGCCGATGAACAACGGGTGGCGCGCGCCAAGTGTGGCCTGGACGCGCGCCATCGACGCCTCGAAGCGTTCATGCATCGCGTCCGGCGGGTTGTACATGGTGGCGTAGGTAAGGCGGAAGCTCATCGGCGGTCCCTCAGGGTGCAGTCGGGAAAAATTGCGCCAGCAGGCGGTCAAGCAGGGTCAGTGCATCGATCAACGCGTGGTCTTCGATCACCAGCGGCGGTGCCAGCAAGAGCAGGTTGCCGCGACAGGCGAAGGACACGCCCTCGGCCATCGCGGCGGCGACCAGTGCATGCAAGGCCGGTGGCGTCTGCGGCCACGGCGCCAGCGGCTCGCGGGAAGTGCGGTCGGCGACCAGCTCGAGCACGACGAACAGGCCGTGGCCCCCGCGTACATCGCCGATCACCGCATGGCGTTTTTGCAGTGCCCGCAGCTCGGCGAACATCCAGCCGCCGAGGATGCGCGAACGCGAAATCAGTCCCTCGTTCTCGTAGGCACGCAGCGCGGCAAGCCCGGCCGCGCAGGACAACGGATGCCCGCAGTAGGTCAGGCCGGTGTAGAGCATCTCGTGCTGCAGGCGCGCGGCAATGTCCGCCGACAGCACCACGGCACCGAGCGGTAGATGGGCGCCGGTCAGGCCCTTGGCCAGCGTCATCAGGTCGGGCTTGCCGGCATCGCCATAGCGCTGCCAGGCGAACCACTCGCCACAGCGACCAAAGCCACTCATGACTTCGTCGGCGATCAGACAGACGTCTCGCGATCGGGTTTCCTCACGCAGGCCGGGCCAGTAGTTGCCCGGCGCGACGATGCCGTTGGTGCCGGCATTGGGCTCCATCAAAACCGCCGCGACCGTGTCCGCGCCGTGTTGGTCGATCATCTGCGCGACGGCGGCGACCGCGCGCTCGCCGCACTCATCCGGGTCGCGACTGCCGTAAGCACCCTGATAGGCGTACGGCGGCGATACATGCAGCACGCCGAAGGCTTCGGGATCGACCTGCGGGCGCGTGCGTGTATCGCCTGACAGCGCCATGCAGGCGTAGCTCGCGCCATGGTAGGAGCGGTCGCGAGTGATGACATGCCCGTGCGGCTTGCCGCTGGCCTGGCGTGCGAACTTGACGGCGTTCTCGTTGGCATCGGCACCGGCCAGAGTGAAGAACACTCGGCCACCGTCGAAGCCGGCTTTTTCCAGCAAGGCCGCGGCCAGCTCGGCACGCGGTTGCGCGCCCCAGTTCGAGGTGACGAAGCACAGCTGCTGCGCCTGCTGGCGGATCGCCTCGACCACGTCCGGATGCTGATGACCGAGGTTGCTGCATTCAGCGAGGCTGCTCATGTCGAGGATGCGACGGCCGTCATCGAGTTCGAGGTACGCACCATGACCGCCAACCACGGTGGGTGCCTGCCATTGCGACTGCACGCACCAGCTGTGCAGGACGCTGTCGTGTTCGTTTGCCACGCGCGGCCCCTACGTTCGACATGTGCGGTAATCGCACAACAATTCATATTGCGAACTCATTGGAAACCTTCTACGCTCGCCTTGTCAATGGACCGCAGTGACGTATGGCATCGAACCCCTTCGAAGAAAGTGCGGACTATGTGCAATCGCTGGCGCGCGGCCTGCAGGTGCTGCGCGCTTTCGATCACGAGCAGCCCAATCCGAGTCTGTCGCAGGTGGCCAAACGTATCGGCCTGTCGCGCGCGGTGGTGCGCCGTTCGCTGCTGACCCTGCAGCACCTCGGTTATGTGGGCAGCCGCGGGCGCAGCTTCTTTCTGACCCCGCGCGTGCTTGAACTCGGCTACAGCTATCTTTCCTCGCTGGATCTGACCGAGCTGGCGCAGCAGTGCCTGGAGCAGCTTTCGCAGAAGGTCGGTGAATCCAGCTCGATAGCGGTACTGGACGGCAGCGACATTGTCTACGTGTTGCGTGTGCCGGTGCGCCGGGTGATGAGCGTGGCGCTGGGAGTGGGCGCGCGCCTGCCGGCGTTTGCCGCGTCGATGGGCCGGGTGATCCTGGCCGATCTGCCCGAAGCCGAGCTTGCCGTCTGGTTGAAAGGCAAAAAATTTCGCGCCTACACGCCGCAGACGATCTGTACCGCCACGGCACTGAAGGCCGAACTCATGCGTGTGCGCAAGCAAGGCTACGCATTGACCTCGCGCGAGCTTGAGCCGGGGCTGTGCTCGATCGCGGTACCGATTCGAACGGGTGAAGGTCTGGTCGTGGCCGCGCTGAATATCGGCATGTCCTACAGCGAGGACGCGCCCGAGCGTGCGGTGAAGCAGATGCTGCCTGCACTGCGGGAGGCGCGGGTGGCAGTCGAGCAGGCCATTCGGCGCGGTGGCTGGTTACCGCACATGGCAATGAGGAACGCTTATGGCTAGCGCGTGGCTGGTCGACGCGACGCGCACGCCGTTTGGCCGTCTGGGTGGCGCGCTGGCCGGAGTGCGCGCCGATGATCTCGCGGCGCTGCCAGTGGCCGCGCTGATGACGCGTCACCCCGCGCTGGACTGGGCCGCGCTGGACGAAGTGATCCTTGGCTGCGCCAACCAGTCCGGCGAGGACAATCGCAACGTCGCGCGGATGGCCTCGCTGCTGGCCGGCCTGCCGGAAAATATTCCCGCTGTCACCGTCAACCGCCTGTGCGCTTCCGGTCTGGAATCCATCGGTCAGGCCGCGCGGGCGATTGCTTGCGGCGAGGCTGATCTGATCATCGCCGGTGGCGTCGAAAGCATGACCCGCGCACCGTATGTGATGGCCAAGGCCGGCATTGCCTGGGGACGCGAGCAGAAACTGGAGGACACCACGCTTGGCTGGCGCCTGGTCAATCCACGTATGCAGGCCGCCTACGGCACCGATTCGATGACCCAGACCGCCGAGAACCTGGCACGCGAGCACGGCATCGATCGTGACAGTCAGGATGCCTATGCCTTGCGCAGCCAGCAGCGCACCGCGCAGGCCCGGCATCATGGCTGGCTGGCGCAGGAGATTACCCCGGTGCGTGCAGCCGCCGGTCGGGAAACGGTGGTCGTGCAGCACGACGAGCATCCGCGCCCCGAAACCAACGCGACGCAACTGGCCGCACTCAAGCCCCTGCTTGGTGCCGGTACCAGCATCACCGCCGGCAACGCGTCGGGTCTCAACGACGGTGCCGCGGCGGTACTGCTGGCCTCGGAATCCGCAGTCGAACGTCACGGCCTGCAGCCACTGGCCCGCATCGTCGGCATGGCCTCCGCCGCCGTCGCGCCGCGGGTGATGGGTATCGGCCCGGTACCGGCAATTCGCAAACTGCTGGCGCGCACCGGCTTGCGCCTGGACGACTTCGACCGCATCGAAATCAATGAAGCCTTCGCTGCGCAGGTGCTCGCGTGCACACGGGCATTCGGCTTGCCCGACGATGCCGCGCACGTCAACGCCAACGGCGGCGCGATCGCCCTCGGCCATCCGCTGGGCGCCAGTGGCGCACGGCTTGCGATGACGACCGCCTTCGCCTTGCGCCGCCACCAGCAACGCCGGGCCCTGGTCAGCCTCTGTGTTGGCGTTGGCCAAGGCCTTGCCCTGGCCCTGGAGAGTCCATGAACCGTGCCATGAACATCTGTTTCCTCGCCGCGCTGGCGTTGCTGCCGCCACTGGGCGCACATGCCGCCGCCGACACGGTGCCGGTGAGCGAACACGTGCTCGCCCACGATCTGCTCAGCCAAATGATCGGCACCGACACCACCTCCGAGCACGGCAGCACCACCGGCCTGGCCGAGCAACTGGCACAGCGCTTCCTCAGGGCCGGCTTTCCAAAGGCGGATGTGCAAGTGGTCGGCGACGATCCGAAGCGGCGCAACCTGGTGGTGCGCCTGCGCGGACGCGGCGAGCGCCAGCCGATTCTGTTGCTGGCCCACCTGGACGTGGTCGAGGCGCGCCGCGAGGACTGGCACTACGACCCGTTCAAGCTGACCGAGCTGGACGGCTACTACTACGGCCGCGGCACCATGGACATCAAGGGCGGCGGCGCGGGCCTGATCGCCACGCTCCTGCGTTTTCATCAGGAGGGCTTCAAGCCCAAGGGCGACTACATCCTCGCACTCACCGCGGGTGAGGAGGACGGCGTCTCCAACGGTGTGCAGTGGCTGCTGGCGCACCGCCCGGAGCTGATCCACGCACAATATTCGATCAATGTGGATGGTGGCGGGCCGGAAATCCGCAATGGCCGGCCCGAGGTGGTCGCCGTGGAGACTGCCGAGAAAGTCTATGCCAGCTATACGCTGACCGTGCGCAACCCGGGCGGACACAGCTCGCTGCCGACCCCGGACAACGCGATCTACCGGTTAGCCGCCGGGCTGATGCGGTTGTCCAAGCTCGAATTCCCGCTGCACACCAACTCGGCCACGCGTGGCTACTACGCCCAGCTCGCCACGCTCTATACGGGGCAGCTGGCCGCCGACATGCGCGCGGTCGCGCACGATCCCTCCGACCCGGCGGCGGTGAAGCGGCTGGCGGCCACCTCGCCGTACAACGACGCCCACCTGCGCACCACCTGCGTGCCGACCCTGCTGACCGGCGGTGACGCCGAGAACGCGTTGCCACAGGTGGCCCGTGCCACGGTCAACTGCCGCATCATGCCGGACGAGCAGCCGGCCCACGTCGAGGCGATGATCAAGCGGGCGCTGGCCGACTCGCAGATCGAGGTGGCGCCCGTGGCCCCGACGCCGACCAGCCCGCCCAGCCCGATCAACAAGACCTTGTTCGAACACATCGGCGTGGCGGCCAAGATGGTGTGGGGCCACACCATGCCGGTATCGCCGTACATGTCGGCGGGCGCTTCGGACAGCGTATTCCTGCGAGCGGCCGGCATGCCGTCCTACGTCTTCAACGGCATTGCCTATGACGTCAATGATGACCGCTCGCATGGTCAGGATGAGCGCATTTTGATCAAGTCGTACTACGAGTCACTGGAATTCAACCATCAATTGCTGAAAGAACTATAGGGGTCGTCGTTCCCCATGTCGTACGCCAGGCACTAGCTGAATCTCCAGCACCAGCCAATCGCCTAGCGGCAACAAGGCGCCAACCGATGCCGGGGAGGTGTGGATCGCTGGCAGCACTTCGCACCATGGCTGGTGCCGTTGCAACCGGCAATAGGGGATGCGCTTGAAAGCTACCCCGGCTCGCCGAGATTTGAACCGATAGTCAGCGCCGACAGGTTGTCATCATCAGAGAGGGGAAGCGTATGTACCAGACCAACTCCGGACAAACGAGAAGAATCAGGCAAACGCCATTGACCCGGTTGCCACTAGCTATGGCGATCTGCCTTGCGATGGCGTCACCGGTCATGGCGCAAGACGCGGGCCAGGGCCAGCCGCCGCCGACAACGCCGGCAGATACGCCGTCCAAGCCGCAGGTCGCAACGCTGGCTGCAGTGACGGTGACAGCGCAAAAGCGGACTGAAAACCTGCAGAAGGTGCCGATCAGTATTGACGTGCTGGCGACGGATCAGCTCACGCAGCTTCACGTGCAGGACTTTGCCGATTATGTGAAGTACCTGCCAAGCGTCTCCTACCAGACCTTCGGCCCTGGCTTTGCTTACATCTACATGCGCGGGGTGGCCAGCGGCGGTGATGGCAACCACTCGGGGTCGCAACCGAGCGTCGGGGTGTACCTCGACGAGCAACCAGTCACCACGATCGCGGGGCCGCTGGATATTCACATGTATGACATTGCCCGCGTCGAAGCACTGGCTGGGCCACAAGGTACGCTGTATGGCGCGAGTGCCGAAGCCGGTGCCATCCGCATTATCACGAACAAGCCCGACACCAGCGGATTCGCAGCAAATTACTCTGCCGATGTTGATAGCGTCGCACATGGCGGTATCGGTCACACCATCGAAGGCATGGTGAATCTCCCGATCAGCCAGAGCGCGGCGATCCGCCTGGTGGGCTGGAACGAGCACGATGCCGGGTATATCGACAACAGGGCCGGCACTCGTACGTTTCCAACTTCGGGCATCACCATGAACAATGGACCGGATTGCTCCCCGGCGGCGCTGCTGCAGTGCATTGGACATGCGAAGAACCACTACAACACCGTGGATACCCGCGGCGCCCGTGCAGCCTTGAAGGTCGATCTCAACGACAACTGGTCAATCAGCCCGACGCTGATGGGGCAGCAAACGATCTCCAGAGGGGTGTTCGCCTACGATCCAGTCGTTGGTGATCTGGCCGTTACGCGCTTTTACCCCGACCGTACCGACGAGCGTTGGTGGCAGGGGGCATTGACCGTGCAGGGCAAGATTGGTCATTTCGATCTGACCTACTCCTATGCCCATCTCAACCGCGTTCAGGAAGAGCAAAACGATTACAACGACTATTCGTTCTGGTACGACACGTTGAACGGTTCCGGCGCGTATCTGTACGACAATTCTGGTGCGCTGATCAATCCGTCGCAGCATATTCGCGGCCTGGATCGCTACACCATGAACAGCCACGAGTTGCGCATAGCCTCGCCCAGTGAAGATCGTCTGCGGATCGTCGCCGGCGCGTTCTGGGAGAAAAACAAACACGATATCCAGCAACGTTACATGGTCGACGGGCTGGCCTCTTCGCTGTCGATTACCGGCTGGCCCGATACCCTCTGGCTGACCAAACAGGACCGTTACGACTACGACAAGGCGTTGTTCGGTGAACTGTCCTATGACTTCATTCCGGACGTCCTCATCGGAACGATTGGCAAGCGCTATTACCGGACCAGCAATCAACTGGACGGTTTCTACGGCTTCAGCGCAGGCTACTCACCCGGTTCGGATCACGGGGAAAGCGGTTGTATCTCGCCTGAGCCATTTCATGGTGCGCCTTGTCTGGACTTCAACAAGCATGTAAGGGAAAGCGGCTCGCTCACAAAGTACAACCTGAGCTGGAACATCACGCCGACAAAACTGCTCTACGTCACTCGATCCGAGGGCTTTCGTCCGGGTGGCATCAATCGTGCGGCGCAGTTACCACCCTACCAGGCGGATTTCCTGATCAACGAAGAGCTTGGATGGAAGACGTCCTGGTTTGACAATCGGCTGTCGTTCAATGGTGCCGTGTTCCGCGAGAAGTGGAACGACTTCCAATTCAGCATCCTCGGCGCCAATGGCCTGACTGAAATCAAGAACGCGAACCAGGCGCGCATTGACGGACTGGAGGCGCAACTGAACTGGCAGGCCAGCTACAACTTGCAGCTTAGTGCGGGCATGGCCTTGTACGACGCCAAGCTGACTGCAAACTATTGTGGATTTACCACTGCCGACGGCACCCCGGTCACGAGCTGTCCGGCGGGCGCGATCGATCCGACCACCGGCGTGGCCATGACGGGCCCGGAGGCGCCGAAAGGCACGCAGCTGCCGGTGACACCGCGATTCAAGGGCAACCTTATTGCCCGTTACAGTTTCAACCTGGGCGCCGGCGATGCTTATGTGCAGGCGGCGGTCGTACATGTCGGGGAGCGCCGGTCCGACATGCGCGTGGAGGCCAACACCGTGCTCGGCAATCTTGCCGCCTACACTACGGCCGATCTTTCTGCCGGGATCACGAAGAAAAGCCGGTCGCTGGACGTCTACGTCAACAATGTGTTTGACAAGCGGGGGCAGCTTTACAAGTTTGTCGAATGTGATACGAGCATTTGTGGCGCCCACGACGTCGTACCACAATACCCGAACGGACAGATCTATACCGTCCCGACCCTGCCACGCACGATTGGCATTCGTTTCAGACAGGACTTTTAGGCGGGCGGTTGCGTGCCGACAGCCTGCCTTGCCAGTGCTGCAGTGCAATCAGCTGCAGCCGCGGCTTGCCACGCGTCGCCGGTGCTGACTGGCGGCCCGACTGCCGCCTCGACCAGGCACCGTGGGTGCACGCTGCATGGTGGCAGTTGCGTGCGCACACGGCCATGTTTGCCGGGATGGCGGAAAAGGGATTACTGTCTCCAACGAGATGAGCTACGGTGTCTGGCACCGCGCATGAGGCGCGGCTGACCGGGCGTACTGAGCCGTCGCGAAAGGGTGACTATGACGGAATCGACCGCTACCGGATCCCTAGAGCAGGCGCTTGTCCACGCCACACGCCTGCTGGACCGCGATCCCGTGCTGGCGATAGAGCAGCTCACCGAGATTCTCGATGTAGCCGAAGGTCACCCGGCCGCCTTGCGCTTGCTGGCTGCAGCGCGGTCGACGCAGGGCGATGTAGCAGGCGCGCTTGACATCCTCGAGCCGCTGGCTCGGACCCAGCCCAACTGGGCCCTGGTGCATCTTGATCTGGGGATTGCGCTGGGCAGTAGTGGGCGCGGGCAGGAAGCGATACAGGCGCTGCGCCACGCGGTGGCGCTGCAGCATGACCTGCCACAGGCCTGGCGCGCGCTCGGCGACCATCTCACGGCAGCCGGCGAACAGGAGGCCGCCGATACTGCCTATGCCAATCACGTGCGCTATTCCACGCGCGATCCACTCTTGATGGATGCTGCCGTTGCGCTGGCCGAGAACCGCATCCCGGAGGCCGAAGCACGGCTGCGCGAGCATTTGAAGCAAGCGCCCACCGATGTAGCCGCCATTCGCATGTTCGCCGAAGTCGCCGCGCGGCGTGGGCCGCAACGAGGATGCCCTGAACCTGCTCGCGCGCTGCCTGGAACTGGCGCCCGGCTTCCATGCCGCACGCCAGAACTACGCCCTGGTTCTGCACCGCAGCAACCGGCCCGCTGAGGCGCTGGCGGAAATCGAGCGACTGCTGGCGATCGACCCGCTGCATCCCGGCTATCGCAACATCAAGGCGGTGGTGCTGTGCCGCACCGGCGACTACGAACCGGCGATCGCCATCTATGCCGATCTGCTGCAGCACTATCCAGACAACCCGAAGGTATGGATGAGCTACGGCCATGCGCTGAAGACCGCCGGCCACGGCGAGCGCGCGATCGCCGCCTACCGGCGCAGTCTCGAACTGCAGCCGTCGTTCGGCGAAGTGTGGTGGAGCCTGGCCAACCTCAAGACGTTCCACTTCAGCGCGACCGACCTCGCATCGATGAGCGAGCAACTGACCCGGGCCGAGGTGTCGGATGAGGATCGCCTGCACCTGGAGTTCGCCATCGGCAAGGCACGGGAAGACGCCGGCGAGTACGCGGCTTCATTCGCCCACTATGCGCAGGGCAACGCGATCCGCCGCGCCCAGCTGCATTACAGCGCCGACGACACCCATGTTCGCGTGGAGCACATCCGCCGGCAATACACCGCCGAGTTCTTTGCCGCGCGCGCCGGCATGGGCAGCCGCGCACGCGATCCCATCTTCATTGTCGGCCTGCCCCGCTCCGGCTCCACCCTGCTCGAGCAGATCCTGTCCAGCCACAGCCAGGTCGAGGGCACCATGGAGCTGCCCGAGGTCGCCTCGATCACGCGCATGCTGCGCGCACAGGGTGACGAAGACAGCACCATGCCATATCACGCGGCGCTCGCCGGGCTGGACGCCGATGCGCTGCGCGAGCTGGGCGAACGCTACCTCGCGCATACGCGCATCCAGCGCAAGACGGCAGCACCGTTGTTCATCGACAAGATGCCGAACAACTTCATGCACATCGGCCTGATCCAGCTGATGCTGCCCAACGCGACCATCATCGACGCGCGCCGGCATCCGCTGGCCTGCGGCTTCTCCATCTTCAAGCAGCACTTCGCCCGCGGCCAGGGATTCAGCTACAGCCTGGAGGACATCGGGCGCTATTACCGCGACTACGTGGCGCTGATGGCGCATTTCGACGAGGTGTTGCCGGGGCGCGTGCACCGGGTCATCTACGAACGCATGGTCGAGGACACCGAAGGCGAGGTGCGTCGGCTGCTGGATCATTGCGCGCTGCCGTTCGAGGCGTCCTGCCTGCGCTTTTTCGAAAACGCGCGGCCGGTGCGCACCGCCAGCTCCGAACAGGTCCGCCAGCCGATCTACCGGGAAGGCGTGGATCACTGGCGCCACTTCGCGCCGTGGCTGGGGCCACTGGAGTCGGCATTGGGGCCGGTACTGGAGTAGCTATCCGGACGTGCCGGAACGGAAGTAAACACCGCTGTTTCCGCTGGAATGTCGTGAACTGGAAAGGGGAGCAACCATGCACGAAAAGTAGATCCAAACCCGGCAGCAGACACCAACCGGTGCGATTGATCCGGCTGCCACTTGCGGCGGCCATCTGTTTCGCGATGGCCGCGCCGGCTGTCGCACAAAATAGCGGACAGAGCGCGAGCCCGCCCACGACGGCGGCCACCAAGCCGAAAACCGTCACCCTGGGCGAAGTCACCGTCACCGCCCAGAAGCGCACCGAGAACCTGCAGAAGGTGCCGATCAGCATCAACGTGCTGGCGTCGGACCAGCTGCGAGGCGCTCCAGGTGCAGAAGCTTCAACGATTACGTGAAGCTATCTGCCCAGCGTCACCTTCCAGCAGGGCGGCGGCGGCATCGCCACCGGGCCGGGCTTCGCCAGCGATCTACATGCGTGGCGTGGCCAGCGGCGGCAACACCAACCATTCCGGCTCGCAACCGAGCGTGGGCGTGTACCTCGACGACCAGCCGATCACCACGATCCAGGGTCCGCTCGACATCCACATGTACGACATCGCGCGGATCGAGGTGCTGGCCGGCCCGCAGGGCACGCTGTATGGCGCCAGCGCCGAAGCCGGTGCCTTGCGCATCATCACCAACAAGCCTGATCCCGAGCGCCTTCGCGGCCAATTACAGCATCAGCACCGACAAGGTGGCGCACGGCGGCATCGGCGACACCTTCGAAGGCATGCTCAACATCCCGCTCAGCAGCAACGCGGCCGTGCGCCTGGTCGGCTGGCACGAACACGACGCCGGCTACATCGACAACGTGGCCGGCTCGCGCACGTTCCCGGTGTCCGGCATCACCGTCAGCAATGCCCCCGGCTGCGTACCGCAGCGACAACATGCGCCCAGCTCGAGCATCCAGTGCTTCGGGCACGCCAGGAAGCGACTACAACGACGTCAATACCAACGGCGCGCGCGCGGCGCTGAAAGTCGACCTCAACGACAACTGGTCGATCAGCCCGACCCTGATGGGGCAGCAGACGATCTCGCACGGCAACTTTGCCAGCGATCCCGTGGTCGGCGACCTGGCGGTGACCCACTTCTATCCCGAGCGCGTCGACGACCGCTGGTGGCAGGGCGCGCTGACCGTGCAGGGCAAGATCGGCAACTTCGACCTGACCTACGCCTACGCGCATCTCAAGCGCAACCAGGAAGAGCAGACCGACTACAACGATTACTCGTTCTGGTACGACCAGCTGCCCTATACGCTACGGCAACTACATCTACGACAACAGCGGCGCGCTGATCAATCCGTCCGAGTTCATCAGCGACCGCGACCGCTACACCAACACCAGCCATGAGTTGCGCATCGTGTCGCCGAAGGACGATCGGCTGCGGCTGGTGGCCGGTGCGTTCTGGCAGAAGCAGAAGCACGACATCATGCAGGACTACCAGATCAACGGCCTGGCCGACTCGCTGTCC
>CAVYSP010000004.1:0-296634 GCA_963771235.1 uncultured Gammaproteobacteria bacterium | reverse complement strand
CCCGCCGGCTGCTGCTGGTTCACGACCTTGATCTGCATCGCCAGACCCGCCGCGAACTTCAGGTTGCTCTCGCTCTCCTTCGGCGAGGCGGCGTGGAGGATCATCGCGAGCGTGCCTTGCGGGCCGGGCATCAGGATGACCTTGATCACGCCGGTCCGGGCGACTCCGTCGCCGCCGGTGAAGCTCACAATCGCGTCGAGCCCCTTCTGGCCGTTGCCGGCGTCGAACGGCTGTGCGTTGACGATCTTCAGGTCGGTGACCTTGAAGCCCTGGAAGTATTCCTGGACGAACTCCTCCGGCGTCGTAACCCGCGGGTGGGGCGGCCCGACAGGCCGTACGACGTCTTGCCGTCCGGGGAAATCACGACCGTGTCGCCCAGCTGTTCCATGTGCTTCCAGCCTTGGGGGACCGGAACGGTGAAGAACTTGCCGTTGACGATCTGGGTCTGGCCGGCGGGTGCATCCTGAACGACCGGCTTATCGAGGACACTCGCCGGGACCTGCGGATTCGGATTCTGCGCCGCGGCCTTCGGACGAATCAGCGTCATTGCGACCGTCTTGCCGTTAGTGCGAAGGGAAAGCTTTCCATGCTCGGCATCCATGTCGGCGACGAAGTCGTTCTGCACGCCGTTGTTAATCCACTTGCCGTTGATGCCGGTGACGGCGGCATTCAGCTTTCCGGTGACCGGATAGCTTTGCTTGGCGACGATGAGTCGGCCGGAGATGTCGCCATCATTATTGATCGTGAACTGCAGCACGACGGAGACGCTGTCGATTTCACCAACATGGGTAAAGACTGTCGAGGCATTCGCGGGAGCAGCAGCGGCCGGGGCCGGCGCTTCCAGCGGATTGGTCGCGGCGCGGGCCGGCGAAACCAGGACGGACGACCAGCCAGCAACAGGCCGGCACACGCAGCGAGCAGCTTCTTCTTCAACATGGCAGTCATCTTCCAGTAAGTCGCAAACTGCCACGTCGAACCCGACGGCTGGCAGGAGTATTGGGTCGCCACACTGGCGTCCTCGATGCAAGCAAATAGCCGTCTGGCGGAGGGTTCTGACATGTTTGACCTTGAAGCAGGTTATCGGTCTGCCGCCGTCGTGGTACCATGCCACGCCATGGCCGAATTTCAGCTCTTTCCGACGACACACTGGTCGCTGGTGCAGCGGGCTGGCGAAGACCCATCCGATGCGCAGCGCCGCGCTGGGCAACCTGCTCCGCCAATACCTCGGTGCCTTCCGCACCTACGTGATGAGCAAGTACCAGGTCTCGGCGGACGGGGCCGACGAACTGGTCAGCGGCTTCGTCGCCAGCCGCGTGGTCGAGCGAAATCTGATCGGCAAAGCCGACGCCGGCCGCGGGAAGTTCCGCAACTTCCTCATGACGGCGCTGGAGCGGTACGTGATCGATCAGTTCCGCGAGGAATCGGCGCAAAAGCGCGGCGGGGATAAGCGTAAGGATGTCGGCGAATGGCGCAACCAGCTCCGGCCGCAGCTCCGGCGACGATCCCGCTGCAGCGTTTGATGCCGGCTGGGCGCACGACGTCATCCGCCAATCGGTCGATCGCATGCACAATTCGACAGCTCAATCGAGGCCTGAATCTGTGGGGTGTTTTTTCCGATCGCGTGCTTGGGCCGGCATTAGACAACGCCGTACCGACGGCTTGAGAACCTCATGAAGCGGCTCGGCTTCCAGGACGAAGGCCAGGCCGCCGACGCTTTCATACCGCCAAGCACCATCTGCGCGAATCCTGCGTGGTGTCGTTGCGGAATATGCCATGACGGCGGATGAGGTGGATGAGGAGATTTCGTCGCTGAAGCTGGCGGCGGGAAGTAAGCCGCTCGGTACAATGCAAAATGCAAAACATGCAATGAAAAATGCAAAATGACAGATCGCGATCATTTTGCATTTTTCATTGCATGTTTTGCATTTTGCATTCGGTTGACTTCATGCCGCCGGGCGGACGGAAACGAAAGTGTAAACGTCGATCCCTTCCCCGGCGTGCTGGTGAACTCGACGGTCCCGCCGTGCGCCTGCACCACGTGCTTTACGATCGACAGCCCCAGCCCCGTCCCGCCCATCTCGCGCGAACGGGAACGATCCACGCGGTAGAACCGCTCGAAGATCCGCGGCAATCGTCCTCGGGATCCCGATGCCATTGTCCTCGACCCGAACGCCACGACGTGCCCGTTCGGCTCGACAGCGACCGTGATCTTCCCGCCCTGCCGGCGTGTACTTGATCGCGTTGTCGACCAGGTTCGCGACCGCGCGTTCGAGGTAGTCCGCTTTCCCTTGATCGTCGGCAGGGCGCGGCGTTTGCCAGCGTCAGCGTCTGCTGCTTCTTCTCCGCCGCCGGGCGAAGGCTCGTACGACCTGTTGCGAGCGCGTACCGCCAGATCGACCGACGCCGCTGCGGAGCCGTCCGGCGGCTCTCCAGCTGGCGCAGGTCCGAGCAGGTCGTTCACCAGGTTCGTCAGCTGGTCGGCGTGCTTCTCGATCGTCGCCAGGAACTGCGGCCCTTCTCCGGGTCGTGCATCGCCCCGTCGACGAGCGTCTCGGCGAAGCTTTTGATCACCGAAAGCGGCGTCCGCAGCTCGTGCGACACGTTCGCCACGAACTCCTTCCGCAGCTCCTGGTACCGCACCGACTCCGTCACATCGTGCGTGACGATCACCAATCCCTGCGGCGGGCCGACAGCGGGAACGTGCGACAGCCACCTCCAGGTGCGCCCCGCCACCGGCCGATCTCGAATTCTTCGGCTGCTGCGTCGTCGAGCACCGGCCGCGCTTCCAGCAGCGTCCTGCCGCGTGACCTCCCACAGCAGCCGGCCCTCGATCGCACCATCGCCGAGATCGAGCAGGTCGCTCGCCGCCGCGTTCGACAGGCGGATGCGCTGGTGCGTGTCGGTGGCGATGACCCCTTCGCTCATGCTGGAAAGGATCGTCAGCAGTTCGGCCTTGTCGTTCGCAGCCTGGCGATCAATCGGTCGTCCAGCCATCGAGTCGAGTGCTCCGGCTACGGCTCGCAACTTCTCCGCCGGCCATCGGCGTGATCCGCCGCGTCAAGTTCGCCTGCGGAGGGCGTCGGCGAACGACGTCAGCTCAACCACCGGGGCGGCGTTGCGGCGGGCGAGTAGAAACAAATCACCGCCGCCACCAACATCGCGATCAGCGTCGTCGGAGCCGAGCCGGCCGTACAGGGTGCTCAGCTCACGGTCCAACTGCCGCAGGTGTACCGCCAGGCGGAGGATCGCTGCCGCCCGTTCCGGCGTCGATCCGGCGGAGCGAAATAGAGCAGCTCCTCGTGCACCGGTTGCGCTGCGCGGACGCTGCTCCCCTCGCCCTGCGTGACAGCCGCCGAGATCTCCGGCGCAACCGTGGTTTTCCATCCCGTCGCGGGATCGGCTTCATTATCGGCGACGACCGTCCCGTCGGCGGTGATCACCGTGACGCGGCAGGACATCGCCTGCCCAAGCCGTTTGACCTGCTCATTTAGTATCTTGCCGTTCCGGCTGGAGGTCGACCGATCAACTCCGCCAGCAGGTCGCGATTCATCGCAAGACCCTGTCCGTATCGATCGAGGATACGTTGGGAGATCGGCGGGCTTTGAGGAAGCCCAGGCCCCCATCGCGGCGGAGTTCAGCAGGAAGGGTAGTGGCGGAAGAGGCGTCGGAAGAACGGACTGGTGAACAAGCTCGTGACTCCTGGAATCAGGAGTCAGAGATCAGAGTTCAGCTGGTAAGGGGTCAGGGATCAGACAAACATGCGGTTGACGTCCTGACTTCTTAGACGCCGGACGCCTGACCTTGACCTCTGACCTCTGACCTCTGCCTATGCCGCCTCGTCGTTCGACGGCTCGCCTGATCTTGTAACCGACGCCGCGGACCGTCGATGTCTTCGCCGCCGGTGCCGAGTTTTTTGCGGATGGCCGTCATGTGGACGTCGATGGTGCGGTCGAAGACGGCTCAGTCCTGGCCGAGGGCAGCGTCGACGAGTTCATTCCGCGAAAAGACCCAGTTCGGCCGGGGCGGCGGCAAGGAACTGCAGGATGCGGAACTCGGTCGCCGTCAACGGCACGGGCATGCCGTCGAATGTCACCTCGTGGGCCGCGACATCGACGACCACCGGCCCTGCCGGATCATCTCCGCGCGGCTCTTCGCTGCTGGTAGCCGCGGCGGAGCACCGCCTTCACGCGCGCCACCATTTCGCGCGGGCTGAAGGGCTTGGTGATGTAATCATCCGCGCCCAGTTCCAGGCCGACGACGCGGTCGGCCTCGGTCGCCTTTGCGGTGAGCATCATCACCGGGATGTGGCTGGTGCGGTCGTTGCAGCGCAGCTCGCGGCAGACTTCCAGGCCGTCCATGCCGGGCATCATCAGGTCGAGCACGACCAGATCGGGCCGGTGGTTGGTCGCCATGTCCAGGCCGGATTGCCCGTCGCGGCGCCGATGACGTCGTATCCCTCTTGTCCAGGTTATAGCGGACCAGTTCGATGAGGTCTTTTTCGTCGTCGATGATAAGAATAGTGCTTTGCTCATTTTGCTTTCTCCACGTGCCTGGCCGCCGCCATTGGACCGCCGGTCGGCGCCGGCATCGGGCTAGGCGCCCTTCTTGTGCCGCACGTCTCGGCCCTGGATCCAGTAAATCACTTCCTCGGCGATGTTGGTCGCATGGTCGCCGATGCGTTCGAGATTTCGCGCGATCAGGATCAGCGACAGCGCCCGCTGGATCGTGCCCGGGTCGGCCATCATGTACGTCAGCAGCGTGCGGAAAATCTGGTCGCGGAACGCATCGACCTTTTCCTCTTCCTCGAGCACGCTGCTGGCCATGCGCGACATCGCGGTTGATCATCGCCGTCAGCGCTGTCGCGCACCATTTTCTGCGCGATGTCCGCCATGATCGGCAGATCGACCAGCGGCTTGAGCGGCGGCGACTTCGAGCACGTAGTGGCGTTCTGGCAGATGTTGATCGCCTGGTCGGCGATGCGCTCCAGCTCGCCGCCGATGCGGGACGCCATGAAGAGGAATCGCGCATCGGTCGCCACCGGCTGCTGGAGCACGGTCAGCTTGACGGCCTGTCATCGACTTCGACCTGCAACGCGTTGACTTCCTGCTCCTTCACGAAGACCTCCTCGGCATCAGCGACTCGTTGCGGCGATCACGAGGCCAGGCCGACGGCCGTCGGATCATCGATTCGGCGAGTGAGCCCATGAACGACGACGCGTTGGAAGAAGAGTCCTGAAGTTGTTCGTGGAAATTGTCTGCATGACTCGTTTAACCAAATCGCCCGCTGATGAACGACTTCGGTCCGCGAATCCTTCGGGTTGGTGAACATTTCGCCGTCGGGCCTTCTTCGACCAGCTCGCCCAGCAGCAGGAAGACCGTGCGATCCGCGACGCGGGCGGCCTGCTGGATGTTGTGGGTGACCATGACGAGCGTGTAATCCTTTTGCAGATCGACCGAGCAGTTCTTCGATCCGCTCGGTGGCGATCGGATCGAGCGCGGAGCAGGGCTCGTCGAGCAGCAGAATTTCCGGCTCGACCGCCAGCGCCGGGCGATGCAGAGGCGCTGCTGCTGCCCGCCGGACAGGCCGGTGCCGGGCTTGTCGAGGCGGTCTTTCACTTCGTCCCAGAGCGCGGCCCGGCGGAGGCTCTTCTCGACGCTGCTCGTCGACGATCGGCGCGCTTCGCATGCCGTTGAGTTTCAGGCCGACGGCGACGTTGTCGTAGATGCTGAACGTCGGGAACGGATTGGGCCGCTGGAAGACCATGCCGATCTTGCGGCGGAGCTCGACCGGATCGACCGACCGGGTCGTTGACGTCCTTGCCGTCGAGCTCGATCTGGCCGCTGACCCACGACCGGGGGATTCCTCGTGCAGGCGGTTGATGCAGCGGATGAAGGTCGACTTGCCGCAGCCGGAGGGCCCATGATCGCGGTCAGCGGTCGGCCGCGGATGTCAAGCGGAGATCGACTTGAGCACGTCGTGCTGCCGAAGCCGGCGCAGAGGTCGCGCGACCGCGATGCGCGTTTGCGGTCGCGACGCAGTGCGCCGGCTGGAGGAACTGGGATCGTGACTTTGCGAAGTTCGTGTCATACGCTGCACCTCCTCCGTCGGCCGAACTCATCGGGTGATGCCGTTGGTCGATCAGTCGCATGCCGAGAATCAGCACGACCAGCACGAGTGCCGCGCCCCAGCCTTGCGCACGAGCTCGTCGAACGGCTGGCGCGTAATCGAACAGCAGTTGCGGCAGCGATCCGACCGGCTGCATCGGCACCGCGTCGGGCAAGTTGCATTGCTGCCGAACGCCGTGAACAGCAGCGGCGCCGCCTCGCCGCCAACGCGCGAGAGCGACAGGAACATCCCCGTCAGCACGGCCGGCGTCGCGCACGGAGGACGATCCGCAGGATCACTTTCCGCCGGGAGAGCCCAGCGCCAGGCCGGCTTCGTCGTACGATCGCGGGATCGCGCAATGGCCTGCTCGGTCGTCCGGGCGAAGATCGGCAGCATGATCATCGCCAGCGCCAGGCCGCCGGCGATCATGGAAAAGCCGATGCCGAGCGAGAAGCCCTGGTTGGACGGACGAGGACGGTGTAGCAAACACGCCGACGATGATCGCGGGAATGCCGGTCATCACGTCGAGCAGCGAGCCGGACGACTTGAGCGAGCCCGTTTCTCCGCGCGCGGGCGAGGAAGATTCCTTTTGCGAGCCCGAGCGGCACGGCGAAGAGCGACGCGACGCCCAGCAGGCAAACGAGCCCGACGATCGCGTGGAGCGATGCCGCCGCCCTCGCCGACTGGCTCCCGAGGAAATCCAAGCTGAGGACTGCGGCGCCTTGATCACCAGCGTGCCCGTTCGCTGACCAGCGGGAAGAGCAGGCTGACGCAGCAGGAAGTCATCACGCGATGACCGCGAGCACCCGCCGGCCCTGACGTTCGAGCGTCGGCTCAATGGTCCGAGCGTTGCGTTCGCAATCGGAGTGGATCCGAAGCGTCGATCGGCCGAAAGATCATGTCGCACTGCCGGCAGGCGAGTGTTCGCATGGAATTGTCCGGCGCGCGCCTGATGATGAATCGTGCCGCGAGACTGGTGATCAGGGTGATGCGAAGAGCAGCAGCGCCATTTCGATCAGCGCGGCGGTCGAGCAGCTCGCGTGCTGCCGTCGAATTGATTCGCGATCGTGCTGGCGACGGTGTCGGATGCTGCGAGCAATGCTCGTGTGGTAGGCCAGGCCGTTGCCGATGACCATCGTCACGGCCATCGTCTCGCCCATCGCCCGGCCCAGCGCCAGGATGCATCCGCCGATAAATCCGGTGCGGCTTTGCGGCCAGACGGCCGAGCCGAATCATTTCCCAGCGCGTCGCGCCGAGCCCCAGAGCCGCCTCGCGGTACGAACTGGGAACCTGCCGCAGGATCGCATCGAGCGACACCGCGACGATGATCGGCAGGACCATGATCGAGAGGATCAGGATCGCGCAGAGCATGTTCTTCGGGTCGGCAGGCTTGGCGAAGATCGGTGAGAGATGCGGACAGCGCTTCCGCGACTGTCCAGCTTGTCCTGCCATGGCGTCATCATTCGCGGAGCCGAGGACGTAAAATCCCCACAGCCCGTAGACGACGCTCGGCACGGTCGCGAGCATCTCGATGACGAAGCGAAGCGTGCTGCGCGACGCGAACGGCGCCACTTCGTGAATGAACGTCGCGACCAGGATGCCGATCGGTCCGGCAACCAACAGCGCGCCGATCGCGCTGGTCAGGCTGCCGGCCAGGAAGTCGAGCGCACCGTACTTTTCCGCGTCTCGGTTGGGTCCCACTCGCGGGACATGACGAACTGCCAGCCGTACGCCTTGATCGCGGGCATGGCGCCGTAAATCAGCACCCCCAGGAAGAGCAGCAGCAACACCGGCGCGATAAACCCAGCAAGCGTGAGCAAACCGAAGAATGCGCGGTCGCCGGAGTTGATCGGCGGCGAAGAGCGCATCGCCGGCTTCGGTTTTGCCTTGGCGGCGCCTGCCAGGCAGGACGTAGTTGAGGGTAGATGCCGTCATCCGGCCGATCTCCGCGTTCGTGTCGCTTTGCTGCACGCTTACCGCCGGCGGCTGGAGCCGAGCGCTTGCAAGCACCATGTTCTGCAAGACACATGCGAGGTCGCCCGCCACTCAACTGATTCACTTGATCGACTTCAGCTTCGCCTCGCAGCGCTCGACGATCGCCGCCGGCAGCGGGGCGTAGTGCATCGGGCCGCCATCGCCTGGCCGTCGTGGATGCACCAGGTCAGGAACTCGACCAGGGCCTTGCCCTTGTTGGCGTCCGCCTGCTGCGAGTAGACCAGTGATCCAGGTGAAGCTGCTGATCGGATAGGAATCGTCGCCGGGGGCGTTGGTGATCGAGACGCGCAGGTCGTCCGGAATGTCTTTCAGCGTCGGCCGCGGCCGCCGTCACCGATGCTTCGCTGCGCATGCATCGACCTTTCCGGCCGGGTTCTTCACATCGCCGAAGGCAATGTTGTTGTTGGCGGCGTAGATCAATTCGACGTAGCCGATCGAGCCTTCGTTCTGCTTCACCTCGCCAGCGACGCCGTCGTTGCCCTTGGCGCCGCGGCCGACCGGCCACTTCACCGTTGTTCCTTTGCCCGGGCCGCTCTTCCATTCCTCGCTGACCTTGGAGAGGAAGTCAGTCCAGATGTAGGTGGTGCCGCTGCCGTCGGAGCGGTGGACGACCGTGATGGGCTTGTCCGGCAGCGTGACGCCTGGATTGAGAGCGGTGATCTTCGGGTCGTTCCATGTCGTGATCTTGCCCATGAAGATGCCAGCGAGCGTTGCGCCATCGAAGACCAGCGCTTTGCTCGACCGGGGAGGTTGTAGATCGGGACCACTGCGCCCATCGTCATCGGGATGTGCAAGATGTCCGGGGGCTTTGGCGAGTTGCTCGTCGGTCATCGGGCCGTCGGTCGCGCCGAAGTCGACGGTCTTGTCGGTGATCTGCTTGATGCCGCCGCCGCTGCCGATCGCCTGATAGTTGACGGTGACATCGGGCTTCGGTTTTTGGTAGTCCGCGGTCCACTTTGTGAACAGGGGACCAGCGAACGTCGAGCCGGCGCCGGAGAGCGCGACTTTTCCGCCAGCGCTCGTCGAGCCGGATTCCGTCTTCTTGCATCCGACAATCGCCAACGCGGCGGCGACAAGCCATGTTCCAATAATTCGAATCTTCACGCGGTTGCTCCTTCCAGAGTTTGGTTGAGGAAGGAGTAGCCTCTTAACATTCGGCCTACGTCAATCGATCTTTAAGATTGCGCTAAGGCGGGCAGAAGTATAGATGCACAAAGATGTTCTAGACTCCTGCGATTGCAGGAGGTTACATTCTCCCGAGCTTCCACCTCTTCCGCGGGACCTGCGTTATGCGATACCTGATTTCTCTGGCGGCGATGCTCCTTTTCCCGGCGCTGATTCTGGCCGCTGATACACCAGCGAAGCCGAACATCCTTTTCATCGTCGGCGACGACATGGGCTATGCCGACGTCGGCTTTCACGGCTGCAAGGACATCCCGACGCCGAACCTCGACGCGCTCGCCGCGTCCGGCGTGCGCTTCACCAACGGCTACGTGTCCGGCCCGTATTGCTCGCCGACGCGCGCCGGACTACTGACCGGCCGTTACCAGGAAAGGTTCGGCCACGAGTTCAACCCCGGCGGCGGAAATCAGGGACTTCCGCTCAGTGAAACCACGATCGCGAATCGGCTCAAAGATGCGGGATATGCAACGGCGCTCGTTGGCAAATGGCATCTTGGCGCACGCGATGACATGCAACCGCCCAAGCGAGGCTTTGAAGAGTTTTTCGGTTTCCTCGGCGGGGCGCACAGCTATGTGAAATCCGCCGGCATCCTGCGCGGCACGGAGCAGGTCAAAGAGCTGGATTACACCACCGACGCCTTCGGCCGCGAAGCCGTGCTCGTTCATCGAGAAACACAAGGGCAAGCCGTGGTTTCTTTACCTGGCGTTCAATGCAGTGCACACGCCGATGGACGCGACGGACGATCGACTTGCGAAGTTCAAGAACATCCAGGACGAGCAGCGGCGGAAATACGGCGCGATGATGCTCGCGCTCGATGACCAGGTCGGCAATGTCCGCAAGAAACTCGCCGAGACGGGGCAGGAGCAGAACACGCTCGTCATTTTCATCAGCGACAACGGCGGTCCGACGATGAAGGGGACGACGATCAACGGGTCGCGCAATGACGCCGTTCCGCGGCTCCAAGCGCACGACCCTGGAAGGCGGCATTCACGTGCCGTTCCTCGTCTCCTGGGCCGGCCACATCAAGCCTGGTGTCTACGAAAAGCCGGCGATTCAGCTCGACCTGACGATGACTGCACTCTCACTGGCTGGCGTCGACATCAAACCGGAATGGAAACTCGACGGCGTCAATCTGCATGCCGTATCTCTCCGGCGAGAAGACCGACGCGCCGCACGAAGCGCTCTATTGGCGTTTCGGCGAACAGATGGCGATTCGCATGGGCAATTACAAGCTGGTTCGCTACGACACCAACGCCGACACCAACACCGGCAAAAAGCAGCCTGCAACCGCGGCGAAGCTGTACGACCTGGCGGCCGACATCGGTGAAACGAATGACCTGATCGCCAAAATGCCGGACAAGGCGAAAGAACTGCAGACCAAGTGGGACGCGTGGAATGCCACGCTGGTCAAGCCGCTGTGGGGCAACGGCAATTCCGACAACGATGGTCCGGAACCGGGTGCACCGAAGAAGAAAAAAGCGGAATGAGTTGCCGACGTAAAATGCGGTGTCTTGCCTATGCAAACGGAGTGCAGAAGCGGGGTTCTTGAATGAACGAGGAACAACCAACTTCCGATCCAGAGGCACAAGCTCTCCCACCCGGTGCGCCTGACGAGAAGCCAGTCCTCGAATATCGCGGCGCAAAAGTTCAGACGCTGCAATACAGCAGCGTAGCAGCCGCGCCTGACGATTGGATCGACATCTTCCGCGCCCGCGATTACCTCGAAGCGAATCTCCTGGTCGGCAAGCTGCAGGACAGCGGTATCCACGCCCGCGTCGACATGGAGAACGTCGCGGCGATGGGCTCCTGGGCCGGCGGCGGACCCGGCGGCAGCAATGTCCAGGTCCTGTCCAGCGAAGCCGTGGAAGCGCGGCGGCTGATCGACGAACTCGAAAAAATCCGCGCTGCCCGCCGATCCGCGACGTGGGTCCATTGTCCCCAATGTAATCACGCACCCGCCCAGCGGCGCGTGCGGCCGATCCGAGTGGCAGTGCTTGTTTTGATCTCCCTCTGCGTCGCCATGGGATTGCTGAGCGCGATCGTTCGGCTTCCGTCATTGATGCAGTCGGAAGTGCCGCTGATTTTCCTGGGCGTCGGCATCGTGCTCCTGATCGTCCCCGCGCTGCCGCGATGGCAATGTCCGGAGTGCGGGCATTTCTTCGCGCATGCCGAACCGGAGGAGAAGGACGAAGAGGACGAAGATGATGATGAAGAGGAGAAAGAGGACGAAGAGGTCGGGTGACTGAGTCAATTGGGCGTAACTTTCCGCACATGCCCGTAACTCTCCCCGATCATTCGGTTGTCGCGTACCACAATGGGAACTAGACTACGTTCGTTCCCGCAGCATTCGTCAGCAACTAAAAAGAGGGCGGTATGAATGATGGCTCCCGTCATTCTTTGACTGCGACATGTCTCTGTGCAGTTCACATCCTCGCGGGGATGCTTTTTCTGTTGGTATTGTCGGCGACAAGTGTGCAGGCCGCGCCGAACATTTTCGATGAGGACTGGACGCCGCCGAAGCACGTAGAGCCACCGCCAATTTCGGTCCCTACGCCAGTGCCGGTGGTGCCGCCGCCTTCGGTCGGTCAGCCACTGCCGCCGACGCGACCTTCCGTTCCGCAGACAGCGCCTGTTTCGCCGCCAGTCGTTGCTCCCAGCGCGCCGGTCGTCACGCGCAAGCCGGTTCCGGCCAAGGCTGATCAGGCCAAATCGCGGCAACTGATGCGGGAGGCATTCGCGACGGAATTGGCTGATCGCAGCGTTGCCGGCCGCAGGAAGCTGGCTGCCAATCTGATCGCGGAAGCCCGAAAGGTGCCGGACAATCCTTCTGACCAATACGTGCTGTTGGGGGGTGCGCTCGACGCGGGGCGCGAGTGCGGCGGCATCGCCGTATGCATCGAAGCAGCCGACATGATGGGACGCACGTTCCAGGTCGATGCCCTGACGGTCAAAGGCGATGCGTTGAGTCGTGCCAATCTCGCCGTCGCGGAGTCGCCGACAGCGCTCAATGAGAATCTCCTGACCGGACTGGCGCTGGTCGACCAGTTGCTCGTCACAGAGGATTTCGCAACGGCAAGCCACTTATGTGCGACGATGCTTTCGGCGGCGGGGAATAATGCTTCCCTTCGCAATGCATTGCAACAGAAGGCGCGGGATGTCACGGCGGCCAAGTTGCTGCGCGATCGGGTCGCACAGAGCGTTGAGCGGCTGCACGCGTCGCCGGGAGATCCGGCGGCGAATCTCGCCTTCGGCAGTTATCTCTGCTTCTCACGGGCGGATTGGCAAAACGGTTTGCCGATGCTTGTGCGGATCCAATCCCAGTCTCAAAGCTGCCGCAGTTGCAGACCTCGCGACGCCGACAACACCCGAGGCGCAGGCCGCTGCCGGCGATGCCTGGTGGGCAACCGCGGAGAAGGAGCCGGCGGGGCCATCCCAGGCGGCGATGCGCGGCCGCGCCGCATTCTGGTATCGACAGGCGCTGGCGAGCGGACAAATCACGGGGCTGGCACGAACCGGGATCGAAAAGCGGCTGGCGTCGTTGCCGGTCGTCGTCGTCCCCATCACGGGAAAGGAGCCGACCGCGGAAGTCGTCGTCGAAAACCTTGTCGTCTGGCACCGATTGCTTCCAACGGCCAATGCGGTGCGCGGCATCGATTCAAAGTTCGAGGTGATCCCCGAAATCCTGAAGGGAAAAAACGAGGCCTATTGTGGCTCTTTCAAAGTCGCGGAGATTTCGCCGACCACGACGTTCACGGTGACCAAAAGCGGCGTGGTTTACCTGGCCTGCACGTCGCAATGGGGCAAAGGGACGGCTGCTGCGCAGTGGCCGCAGGAACTGACGTCGCGGCACGCGTTGGAAAAGCAGGGTTGTGCGAGGTCACGACGGCGGAAACGACCGGCAAAGTGCCGTACTCGTGGATTGTGTTCGCCAGGCAATGTTCGGAAGGCGAGAAGTTTGCCATCCGCACGGAAATGCAGATGCCGCCGCTCGTGATTCGATGACGTGTCGGGCGGGCTCACCAGCACGCCGCCGCCCGAGTTCGTCAGTTTGCCGTAGCGCTCTGGAATTCCGGCAGCAGCATTCTACCGACGCCCGGCGTATCCTTTTACTGAAATGCGTACTTTCACACTCCTCCTGTCAATTCTCCTTTCCTGCGGATTTGCTATCGCCGCCGCAGCGCCCTCGCTCCTCTCCAATGGCGATTTCGAAACCGCCAACGGCGATGCACCGAAAGACTGGGTCCTGAAAGCCGGCGCAACCTGGGAGAAAGACGGCGACAACCATTTTCTCCGCCTGAAGGTTCAGCAGCCCGGCGAGCAGGTGATGGTCTATCGCCGCGTCGATCTGAAGCCGGACTTGAAGGCTCTTGAGCTGAAGTACCGCGCGCGATGGGAAGGCATCGAGCGCGGCAAGCAGCAGTGGTTCGACGGGCGGATCATGATGAACTTCAAGGATGCCGCCGGCGACGAGGTGAAGCCCGGACCGAAGCATCCGAGTTTCAACGGCACATCGAAAACCGGCTGGGTCGAGAAGGCGGAGCAGTTTCGTGTGCCCGATGGCGCGGCGTATCTGGAGATGATCTTCACGCTCTTCAACGCCAAGGCTGGACAGCTCGACTTCGATGATATCTCGTTGACGAGCATTCCAGTCGAGCCGCTATTGGCGGCGGAGAAAGAGGCAAAGGAGAAGGAAGCCGCACGCATCGCTGCGCTGCCTAAGCCCAAGCCAAAGGTGGAGCCGCCCCCGGCGGACAAGTTGCCAAAGGCACTGCACGTGGACGGCAATCAGATCAAGGATTCCGACGGCAAAGTCGTTTGGCTGCAAGGCGTGGCGATTCCAGGTCTCGACTGGTCGGCCGGGGGCGAACACATCCTCGAATCGATCGGCGTCGCGACCACGCAATGGAAGGCCAACTGCATCCGCCTGTGCGTGAAGTCGAGTTTCTGGAACGGCACCGGCCCGTATCAGAAGGACGGCGGGATGGGATATCGCCAGACGATCGACGATGCGGTGAATCTCTGCGCCACGAATGGTGCGTATCTGGTACTCGACCTGCACGAGTTCCGCGCGCCCGAGCAGAAGCATGTCGAGTTCTGGAAGTCGGCGGCGGCGAAATACAAGAACCATCCCGCGGTGCTCTTTGAACTTCTCAATGAGCCGCACGACATCTCGTGGGATGTCTGGCAAAACGGCGGGAAGGTGACGGACAAGCCGAAAAAGTCTGACGCAGCGGTGGAGAACAATGAGAAGCTCAAGGGCTTCGAGTCGGTTGGGATGCAGAAGCTGCTCGACACCTGTCGCGACACCGGCGCGAAGAACATCGTCATTGTCGGTGGGCTCGATTGGAGCTACGACCTCTCCGGCATCCTGCAAGGCCACGCGCTGAACGATCGTGGCGGCAATGGCATCGTGTACTCCAGCCATGTCTATCCCTGGAAGAGCGACTGGCAGAACAAGTTCGTCGCGGCCGCGGCGAAGTATCCGCTCTTCATTGGCGAGTGCGGCGCGGATGAGAAGAAGATGGACTTCCTCCCTGCCGACCGGCAGGAAGATCCCAAGACCTGGGTGCCGGACATGCTTGGGTTGATCCAGCAGTATCACCTGAACTGGACGGCGTGGAGCTTTCACCCAAAAGCTTCGCCACGAGGATTGATGGATTGGACTTACGAGCCGACGCCGTTCTGGGGTACTTACGTGAAGCGGGCACTGGCCGGCGAGAAGTTTGAAATGAAGAAAATGCGGTGAAGTAGCACGGGCGTCCCGCCCGTGCCTCATTCCATGCGGCAACTATCGTGATAGCATCGGCTTGTTGAATCCAAGAGGCATGGCCGAGACGGCCATGCTACGGCGGCCCGCGAATTTCATTCTTTTCCGCGGAATCCGGGGTATTCTGATGAGTCGATCATCTCCCGCGACTCTTTTGGAAAATCCTCATGGCGCGAAGAAACCTGCGTCGTGCCGTATCCCCTTTGGTTGAGCCGGTCGAATCCCGCCGGCTCTTCAGCACCTACATCGTCACCACGCTCGGCGATTCGGCGGGATCGGTTTCGTCGATTGGTAATGATCACTTCAACGCCACGACACTGCGCGCCGCGATCACCGCCGCCAACAGCCATTCGGGCTCGGACCTGATTCGATTTTCGTCGTCGCTGAACGGCGCGATTACGTTGAACTCCGCGCCGCCGAGCATCTCAGACAATCTGTCGATCGCAGGTCCCGGAGCATCAATTCTCACCGTTCAGCGAAAGAGTACCGCGAACATCGACTTCTCCATCTTCCGCATCAACGCAAGCAAAACCGTCACGATCCGCGGACTGACAATCTCGCATGGCACCGGTTCGCTCTTCACCGATTCCTTCGGCGACACCAGCCGCGTCGGCGGCGGCATCCTGAGCCGCGGGACGCTTTCGCTGATCTCGTGCACGCTCACCGGCAATAAAACCTACAACGACGAAGGCGGCGGCGGGGGCGGCGGCATCTACAATACTGGAACGCTTACGCTCACCGCCTGCACACTCTCCGGCAACATCGCCAACAGCAACGTCGGCTTCAGCGACGGCGACATCTTCTTCGGCACCGACGGCGGCGGGATCTACAACGACCACGGCAATGTGAAAGTCCTTCTCTCGGCGCTCTCAACCAACTCCGCGACCGAAGAAGGAGGCGGCATTTTCAACAGCGGCGGCGGCACGCTCCTCGTCTCCAGTTGTACGCTCAATGGCAATGATGCTTATGTTGGCGGGGCTATCGCAACCGCCGGCACGTCGACGCTGACCAACTCGACTCTCGCGAGCAACGCAGCAGCCTTCGGCGGCGCAATCGGCAACGGCGGAACGCTCACCGCCACCAACTGCACGATTACCGGAAATACCGTCGGCGGCACCGGCGGCGGCATCTCCAACGGCGGCTCGCTCACCCTTCACAACAGCATTGTCGCCGGCAACCGCTTCGACGACGGCTCCTCCACGCACGCCAGCGACATCGGCGGAACCGCCAACAGCGCCAGCTCATTCAATTTGATAGGCGCCGGCGGCGCAGGCGGGCTGCAGAACAATGTCAACGGCAACAAGATCAACGTCAGCGTCTCATCGCTGCATCTGGGATCACTCGCGAACAACGGCGGCAAGACCAGCACGATGAAACTCAATGCCGGCAGCATCGCGATCGACGCCGGCTCCAACGCCAAGGCGACCGCGGCGGGATTGAATGCTGATCAGCGCGGCTGTCCGCGCATTGAAAACGGTCATGTCGATATCGGCGCGTTCGAAACCCAGGTCGCCGTCGGCTCAATCGCCGGCGTCTTTTTCAACGATGTCGACAAGGACGGCGTCCGTGACAGCACTGAACCGCGCCTTGCGGACATGCAGGTCTACATCGACGCCAACCACAACGCGACGTTTGATCCCGGCGAACAGACGACGTTCACCGACACGACCGGCGCGTACAATTTCACCGGCCTGACGGCAGGCACCTACCGCGTCCGCGCGGTCCAACCGCCGGGATGGGTGCGCACGAAACCTTCAGGTGTCTACCCCGCCGGGTTCTATGACGTGACGATCGACCTGAGCGTGAACAGCGGAGCGGTGACGGGGAAGGATTTCGGGAGCTATCAGACTTGATCGCGATGCATTTCAGAAGTCGCCACCTTCTCGATGTGTCATCCTGAATCGTCATGTGCTTGCGCACACCACGAAGCAGCGAAAAGTCTTTGTCATCCCGAGGTACTCCGAGGGATCTCGGAATCGGCGGTTGCTCCCGTCCCGAGATCCCTCGGAGTACCTCGGGATGACAATTTAAGAGCAAGTACTCCGAAGAGCCCGTCCTGAGGTACTCCGAAGGAATCTCTCGTCCACTGCGCGATTGACGAGAGATCCTTCGGAGTACCTTCAGGATGACAATTCCACCGCGGCACACGATTCAAAAGACCTTGGCGAAGGACGCACCAGGGACGTTTCTACTACGAGTCTTATCGAATCACCGAAATCCCCGGCGATTCCTCCAGCCGACCCATAATCCCGTCGTGATGTTCTTCGCAGACGAACCCGCGTTCAGTGCCGCTGTGTGAGTCGGTGTTCTCGTGATCGACGACGCACGCCGCGAGGTTCAGCCGCTTGCGAATCGAATCGAGATCGAGATAGCAGGTGAAGTAAGCCCACTCGCGGCAATTGGAGGACCACGCCTGTCCGCGGAATGTGAGCGGCGTGCCGCGGGCGAGCAGTTCGCTTTCGAGTTGTTGGAGGTGTTCGCACATGTTGGTCACCGTGTAGCCCAGTACACGACTTCGTTTGTTGCGGGAGAAACGGCAATTCCGTAATTGTCATACTGGTCCCACGATCCGCCGCTATAGTCGCTCGCGTTGAACACGTAGAACGTGTAGCTCTTCGGGAAATTAAGCGAATTGCCAGTGTGCCAACGCGCGGTGGGCCATCCATTCTTTTCTGTCAGATGATCGCCTTGGTCGCCGCCGCCTGGGTAAATCCTGCCTGCCCGGCTTCGCGCGTTCGCTTCGATCGCCGCGACTTCCGCCGGCGGTAATTGCAGCCGCAATTGAATCCAGCCCGACCCCATGCCGAAGCTGCCCGCGGCAGAGAACCGAACCGACGTCGCCGACGCAGGAACCGCCGGTGGAAAGTGGCTGACAAGGCCGGTCGGCTGACGTTCGGCCAGCTTTGAGCGATAGAATGCAACGTTCGCTGTCTCCGGAATTGTGTCGAACGCATCCTTCAATGCTTTGGCACCGATCCCCGTCGCGAGCAGAAGCGATCCGATCACGCCAATCACCATCGGCCAAGTTTTGCGGGAGGAAACCGAATACGCCGCGCAGGCTAAACAACCGCTCAGTACAACCGCCGCGACCGCGAGCCACAGAATCCGCGTCATCGCGATCGCCCAGTTGTCGGGCGCAGTCGACACCAGCCGGAACAAACAGATCGAATACATATTGGCCAGCCTGGTGGCTGATCAGCGCAGTGACAAAGACGATTGCGGTAACGATGTAGGGAATTGCCGCGAAGAAATAAAGCGTTGACGCGATTCGGCGGCGGAGCAAAACGACCATCTGGAACCCCTGGAGATTTCTACTTCTTCAACGCCTGGGCCAGGAACGCAATCACTTCCTGCGTCGCCTTATCCTCCGGCAATCCTAACTCTGAATTGATTGTTCCATGTGTCTTGTTCTCCGCGCCATAAACTTTCGCGGGAATTCCTGCCGCTTTCAGCTTCTCCGCGAACCATTCAGCCTGTGCCTTGGTCTCCGGACGGCTCGCGACGTGCAGCAGCAGGAACGGCGGGATGTGTTTTCCTTCGGCCACATGCGCGGCTGGCGAAAGATCCTTCTGCGTTTCTTCCTTCTCGCCGAAGATCGCGGTGAATGTCGCCGGCGGGACTGAACCGCTCTCCTTCAATCGCTTGGGAATGTCGTAGACCGAGACATCAACCGGGACGCAGCCTTTGAGGATCGAGAGATCAAGCCCTTCGGCTTTCAAATAGCTCTCGTCGGTGCAGACCAGCGCCGCCAGGTGCGCCCGGCAGAGTGGCCCATCACGATAATGCGGTTCGGATCGCCGCCGATTTCTTTCGCGTGGTCGTGCACCCAGCGGATCGCCTTGGCGATGTCGCCGGTCATCTGCTTGACCGTCACATCGGGAACGAAGCGGTAGGTGGTGGAGACGAAGATGTAGCCTTTGTCGTTGAAGGCCTGGGGCTTTTTGCCCATGCCGGCTTTGTCGCCGGCTTTCCAGCCGCCGCCGTGAATCCAAACGATGATCGGGAGGTCCTTCGCATCCGCCGGCGAATAGACATCAAGCATCTGCCGCTTGTTCGGCGGGTCGGCGTAGGGAATGTCTTTGCGGATCCTGGAATCGGCGGCGAAGGCAGGAGTCGCGAAGAGGAGCGCGGCGAGGAAGAGGAATCGCATGAATAGCGATAGTCAGCGGCGCGATGGTGGTTGAATGCGAATCGGAAACGGCTCGATTGGCGAAGCTGCAAGTGGCGGGATTGCGGCGTTCATTACGGGAGCGCGCGGGCTGGCCGGGCTTCATGCCCATGTTCATCGTCATTTCCATTTCAATATTGCCGCCGTTTCCCGCGGGTGCCATCACCATTTTCGTCTCCATCTTCATGTCGAAGTTGACGGGGACGACGTGTGCGAAGTCGAACTTCGCTGATCCCGTGCCGGCATTTGCATCTTCTGCAACTGCACTCCCTGGATCAGTTGCGGCTTGGCGCTTTGTGTGAGCGTGACGTCGAAAACGGCAGAATCCTTATCCGCATCTTTAAGTGTGTAGGTGACCGACTGGGCGAGAGTGATGTTGTTTGTACTGACCTCCATCGCCACCTGCCACTTCGCCCGGACGACTGCTTCCTTTGGAAGCGCGCCATCTGCGCCATCTGCTGCTCCATCCCTTTGAGCTGCTGCACGATCTGCGGATTAGCGTTCAGCAGCGCCTGGAAGTGAGCATCTTTGGTTTCGCCACGGGATGTGACGGTCCATTGCCCCTTCAATCCCACCATTTGCTGCACATTTGCTGCATCGCCGCGGCGACTTGTGGATTGGCAACCGGATCCGGCACGATGTCGCCGGCGGTCATTTCCATCGCCAGCTTCGCGTCGCCATTGTCCATCACCTCGAGCGTTTCGACCTTCATGGTCATCTTCATGGCGGGCTGTTCGCCGGCAGGCACTGGCTGGCCACCCATCTTCATCTTGACGGCCATCTGCATCTCCATGACGACGGTTTCGACCGTGCCCTTTTTGAAGTGATACCGCAGTTCGTGGCGGGGAGCAGCCCCGCGATCCATAACTTTCACCGCCGCACTTTAGGTGGATCATCGGCGAGAGCTGTGCGCGCACATCCGCGCACGCGCAGAACACGCACAAGAGCTGCATCCATTTGCCAAACTGCATTCGCATTCGTTCCCGGCCGATTTTCTCGGCCGTTATATGCAAGACACGGGGATTCCCAGCGATCCGCCGCGGGGAAGATACGATTCAAACGACCTCGACGGCCCCGAGGTTCTGTGAATTGCGGCGCGGAATCGTTTATGGCGGGTCCGTGACGGCGATTGCAGACTTTGGATTGCGGAGTGTGGATTAAAGGGAGGGACTTTTGGTCCAATCCGCAATTCCGCAATCAGAAATGCACAATCTGCAACACGTTACCCTGCCACCCGCTTCAAATACTCGATGCTCTTGCGGGCAATATGCTCCGCGCCGGGCCGGAAATCGAACGCCTCCACGCTCAGCCATCCGTCGTAACCGACCTCGCGCAGCGCGGCGATGATCGGCTCATACTTCACTTCACCCATGCCGGGGCCCGAGCAAGTTCGGGTCGTTCACCTGAACGTGGCGATGTGACCTTTAGTGTCGCGGATCACATCCGGAATCGGTATCCGCTCGGAGCTCATCGCCTTTACATCGAGGTTGATCTGGAAATTGGGGTGATTGAGCATGTTGACGAGTGTCATCGTCTGTTCGACCGTGTTGAGGAAATCCGTTTCCATGGGCCTGAGGGGCTCCATCGCGAGCGTCACGCCTTGCTGCGCGGCGGCGGAAAGGCAGGGGGCGAGACCTCCGCGGCAAAGTCGATTGCCTGCGCAAATTCACGCCGGGCAAGAGGTTTCGCTGCTTGGGTGAGCCGATGATCATCACCTTGCCGCCCATGTCGCCGCACAAGTGCACCAGCGCGGTGAAATAGTCGCTGGTTTTTCGACGGATTTCCGGGTCGGAGTGGGTGATGTACATCCCCGGCGGCTTCACCAGCAGCCAGTGGAGGCCGAGGATCTGACACACCGTTCGCGGCGGCCTGCGCGGTTAATTCCTTACGGCGATCAGGAGAGACCTACTCCGCCGCGGTCGGCCAGCGTAAACGGAGCAACCTCCAGTCCGGTATAGCCGTAGAGACGCGGCGAAGGCGCACACCTTTTCCCAGGGCCAGCCTTCGAAAATCCGTTGCAAATGGCGAATCGCACGTGAGAGCTCCCGAAATGTCAAATAAGGCAAGCGAACTGATGACGATCGGTGAGCGTACCCGTAATCGACAGATGAAGAAACTCCCGGTTTCCCGGGCTCGCCGACAAACGCACAACCTGCCTGACGCTCGCCAGGAAGAATTCAGCCGGAAACAGCAACTGATAAAGGAACGATGGAACAGAAGAGCAAAATGCGTGGGATTGTCTGGACACTGCTATGCCTTGCCGGCGGAGCGTTTATGTACTCCCTCGGCTGGCAGCAGGGCGTCGACGCCGGGCGAACGGCTCAGGATTGATGCAAGGTGAGATGCAGCGCGCGTATTGGGACAGCCGCGCCGCCGATCTCCGCGAGGGCAACCAGAACGCTCCCGAGGATAATCACTCGCGGCGGCATAATGCGTCGCATATCCACGAGGAAGGGCGTTAAATCCTTACGTCCTTCGTTGGAAATCACGGCGCAAGCGTGTCACGCCGTTGTAATTTCGCATTTTCGACACGAAGAGAAGACACAAAGGCACAACGAACGCGAAAAGGCGCCAAAGAAAGGGTGAAACTTCCCCTCGTGCCTTTTTACGCATTCTTCGTTTTGGGTGTCTTGGTGTCGGAAAAATGAATAAGAGAGGAGCGGAATTTTTCCAGAATCTTTTACTCGATAGATACGGATCCACTATTTCCCCGCATCGCGTAGCTGCACGCGATCCTCGCCCCAGCCGAGTTTCTTCGCGACATCGATCGGATAAGCCCACGCTTCCGCCGGCTGATTCGCCGGGCGGTAGATGCGGACCTTGCCGCGCTCGGCCGCCAGGCGCTCAGCGGCGGGGATGTCGAGCACTTTCAGTACATTGAGGAACTCAGGTCCGTCGGCGGTCAGGTCGAGTGTCGGCGGGAGCCTCCAGAGATCCAGGCGTGCGACGTCGGGCATGAAGAGCGATGCGAAAAGCGCGATGCCCGCGAATCGCCCTTCGCCTTGCAGCCAGAGAGGCGCTGATTTCGCCGAATCGATTTGGCGAATGCCGCGAATCGCCTGAAGGACGTCCCATACGCGCATGCCGTCGAGTGATTCACCGAGCAGCCAGAATCGCCGGCGGATTTGCGTGAGGCATTTTTCGTCGCCGGACCATGCCGTCGGGCCTACACCACGGACTGCGAGATATGCCATCGCCCAATTCTTCGCCTTGAGCATCTTTGCCGTCGACTCGGCATCTTTTAGATCCGGGTCAGGAAGCTTCAGATCCTTCAATTCGTCCGGGAAATCGGATTTGAACGTGGAGAGCTCGCCGGCCCATCCTTTTCATCCAGGACGTTGAGCACGAGCAGTTCAGATGACTTGTTCTGTGTTCCGCGACGCAGATGTACAGCCGTAGCGGGACATTCTCCTGGCTGATGACCTCGTAGGCATCGAGAACGATGCCGTTTCGCGTGACGGAGAAGAGTTGGCGAGGCGGGTTGCTCGTAAAGCGGCCCCGCAATTGCGGCCAGCCGGCGAAAGTCTTCTCGCGCAATTCCTTGAGCCAGCTCTCGCGCACTTTTCTCCCACGCCGCGGCATCTGCAGGCATTTCCGGCGGCGGTGCTTTGGGGACGAATCGCTCCTGGATCTTCGTGTTGATCTGATCCGCCGGCAGCTCGCCGCGGCGCAGGAAGTGTCCGCCGAGCATGGGATCCCGGTCATCGCGATCACCTGCCTGGACGACGTGCTGGATTACGCCCGCCAGCAACCACGTTTGGCGGCCGAGCATGCACGCTTGCTGGATTACCGCGCCCGCTACGGCGTTCAGCGCCGGGATCGCCCCAGCGGATAAACTCAACGCGAACCCGGTCACACCCGCACGATTCGCCGCCAGGCTGCGTGATGGACGCGGCTATACTTCAAGGCGACAAAGGGAAAATCCATGCGCAAATCGCTGCTCATTCTGGCAACGCTCGCGTTGAGCGCGAGCGCGGTTGCGTTTGCCCAGAACTCCGGCAACCTCCGCTACAAATGGTATGACGGCCAGGGTCTGATGCATTACAGCGACAGTCTGTCTCCGGAAGCCATGAAATTCGGCTACGACGTGGTCAACGACCGTGGCATGGTTGTGCGTCACATCCCGCGCCAGCTGAATCCCGAAGAGCGTGCTGCGGCCACCAAGGCGGCCGCAGCGCAAGCCGCCAGGCAGCGCGCCGCACAGGAATTGGCGAACACCGAAACGCAGATGCTCAACGCCTATCCCGACGAAGCGTCGTACAAGACCTCGCAGCAGCAGACCCTGGATACCATCGATCAGCAAATCCACACCACCCAGATCAACCTGCGCAGCCAGGAGAAGGCGTTGACCGACCTGCTGGCTCGCGCCGCAGAGACCGAAAGCGCCAGGCAACCGGTGCCGAAATTCCTCGTCGACAGCATCGCCACGCAGCGCAATGTCGTCACCGGGCTGCGCAATACCCAGCAACGCCAGCGCGCACTGCGGGCGCAAACCGTGCAGGAACAGGCCACGCAACTGGCCCGCTATCGCGAGTTGAAGGCGCAACGGGACAAGGACTCGCAGTAGGGTTTTTTGCGCAGCCTGGTCGGAGCCCGGAGGCTGCTTGCGCGCGGACCAATCCGCCTCGTGAATCAGATCTCGCGGTGATGCGAGAGAGCTGGCGGGCATCTTCATTCGGCACATCCATGTGCCTCACCCTACGGGCGGCATCCGCCGTGCACATCGGCAGTTCTGCGGATGTGTCTCCCAGCGGGAGAAGCTATTTGGAGTGGCCCTCGACTTCGTCGAGGGCCACTGCTTTTAGAAGGGCAAGTTCAGCGCGGGATTCACGGCCAGCAGCTGCTGGCGGAAAACCTGCTGGATGCGCTTGAGCGCGGGGTCGTTGTCGGCCTCGAAACGCAGTACCAGCACGGGCGTCGTGTTGGAGGCGCGCACCAGGCCCCAGCCGTCCGGCCAGTCCACGCGCAGGCCGTCGATGGTGATCACCGTGGCGCCCTCGAAGGTGGCGCGTTCACGCAACTGGTCCATGAACTGTTCGTTCTCGCCCTCGGCCAGGATGATTTTCAGTTCGGGCGTGGAGATGCTCTTGGGCAAGGTGGCGAAGATCTCCTCCGGGCTGCGTCCGTGCAGGTCGCCGGCGAGTATTTCCAGCAGGCGTGCGGCCGCGTAGATGCCGTCATCGAAGCCGTACCAGCGCTCCTTGAAAAAGAAGTGGCCGCTCATTTCGCCGGCCAGCTCGGCCGAGGTCTCGCGCATCTTCGCCTTGATCAACGAATGCCCGCAGCGCCACATCAGCGGGCTGCCGCCGGCGTCGAGGATCTGCCCCTTCAGGTGGCTGGTGCATTTCACGTCGTAGATGACGGTGCCGCCGGGCTGGCGCGACAACACATCGCGCGCGAACAGCATCAGCAGGCGATCGGGATAGATGATCTCGCCGGAGCGGGAGACCACCCCGAGCCGGTCGCCGTCGCCGTCGAAGGCAATGCCCAGATCCGCGCCAGTCTGCCGCACTGCCAGGATCAAGTCCTCCAGGTTGGCCGGCTCGGACGGATCGGGATGATGGTTCGGGAAGTTGCCATCCACCTCGCAATACAGCGGCACCACTTCGCAACCGACGCCTTCGAGCACCTGCGGCGCAATCTCGCCGGCGATGCCATTGCCGCTGTCGACCACCACCTTCAGCGGGCGCTCGGCCAGCACGTCGGAGACGATCTTCTCGATATAGTCCGGCGCCACGTCGACCTCGCGCAGGCTCCCGTGGACGTCGTTCGTGGGCGCGCCACTCTCGATGCGCCGGTACAGATCCTGGATCGCGCCCTCGGCCAGCGTCTGGCCACCGATCACGATCTTGAAGCCGTTGTAATCCGGCGGATTGTGGCTGCCGGTCACCGCCACGGCGCAGCCCGTGTTGAACCGATACGCGGCGAAGTACACCACCGGGGTGGGCACCGCACCCAGGTCGATGACGTCCACGCCTGCCTCGCGCAAGCCCTCGACCAAGGCGCCGGCGAGCTCCGGCCCGGACAAGCGGCCGTCCCGACCGACCACGATCTCGCGCAGGCCCTGCTCGCCCATCACCGTGCCGATCGCGCGGCCCAGCATCCGCGCGACGTTGTTGTCCAGGGTCTTGCCAACCACGCCACGCACGTCGTAGGCGCGGAAAATGCTCGGGTCGACCTTGATCCCGGCCGCTGCCGGCGCCGGAGCGCGGGCCACGGCGGGCGCGGTCACCGGCGCGGCAGCCGGCGGCACAGACTCCGGTACGGCCTGCGCTACGGCCTGCGCCGGAGGTGCGGCTTCGGGCTCTGCTTCCGCCGCATCGAGAGCCGCCGGCTTCGGACTCCTCCAGCGTCGACGCAGCCACAACAGATAGCCCGCGCCGGCCACGCCCAGCAGGCTCAGCAAACCGCTCAACAACCAGGAATGCGGCAACACGATGAAAGCGTCCGGCAAGCCGGCACCGACGCTGAACGCGGTGCCGGGTACCGGCACGCCGGTGGCCGCTGTCTGGGCCGAAGCGCTGCCGTTGGAGAACAACTGCACGCTGCCCGGGTCCTCGCCTTGACGCAGATCCAGGCGACCGCCGGCTGGCGAGATGGCGTCGAAGCGTTGCTGGACGGGCGCAAAGGGCAGCTCCACCCAGACCCAGGCCTGGGCCTGGCCGGACGGTCCCAGCGGAATCACCATGCTCAACCGGCGATCCGCGCTGCCGTAGGAGACGCTCTGCACCGGCGGCATCCCTTCGGCCGTCTGGGCCGCCATCAACTGGGCCGCCTTGGCGTAGCCAAAGTCGCGATAATTCGCGCGCAGCACCTCTTTCAGGTCGCCGCTGTAAAGCTCCAGCTGCTTTGCCTGGGGCAATCGCAGGCGCAGCACGGCGGCAGTCTGCGCCGGATCGGTCATCGCAGTCGCCGGGCCGACTGTCGCCACGGCCTTTTCGACGGCGCCGCGCTGGCGGG
The DNA here is from genome assembly GCA_963771235.1 of uncultured Gammaproteobacteria bacterium. GTDB lineage: Bacteria > Pseudomonadota > Gammaproteobacteria > Xanthomonadales > Rhodanobacteraceae > Rhodanobacter. The sequence continues at coordinate 270,457 of CAVYSP010000004.1, read as the reverse complement.
CGACCTCGTCTGCCACTGCCTTGACCGCCTGCGTCTGCGCCGCGTGCACCCGCTCGACGGCATGTCCCTCGTCGGCAATCAGCCAGGTCTGCCAGGCACAGAACAGCCCCAGCAACAGCAGCACGGTGGCACCCGCCAGCGGCAGCGCCGCGGCCCGGTCAATCTGCAGTGGCGGCCGCGGCCGCGTCGTTTTTGTTGATGCCATGACCCGTCCGTGCGGCTTGCCCGTCGGATCGCCCCGCTGCCCCCGGGCCCGACCCTGCTGCTATGGAATGCCCAATCCTATCGGATACCGGTGGAACCGAAACCACCGCTGCCGCGTTCGCTTGGCGCAAACTCGCTGACGATGTCCAGCCGCGGCTGTGCCACCGGCACCAGCAGCAACTGGGCGATGCGGTCACCGATTTCGATCGTGTACGGCTGGCTGCCGCGATTCCAGCAGGAAATCATCAGCGGCCCCTGGTAATCGGCATCGATCACGCCAACCAGATTGCCCATCACCAGGCCGTGTTTGTGGCCCAGGCCCGAGCGCGGCACGATCAGGGCGCACCAACCCGGGTCGCCGACATGGATCGCGATGCCGCTGGGCACCAGCGCGCTTTCGCCGGGCGCCAGCGTCAGGGGCTGTTCCAGTGCCGCGCGCAGGTCCATGCCCGCGCTGCCGGCGGTGGCCGCTTGCGGCAGCGGAATGCTGTCGCCCAGTCGCGGATCGAGAATCTTGAGCTGGACACCCAGCCGATGCCGCTCGCTCATCGGCGCGCAGCCCGGTAGCGTGCGGCGACCTGCGCGATCAGCTGAGCTGCCAGTCCGCTCTTGGGCGCGCGTGGCAATTCCAGTTCGCCATCGGCCCAATACAATGTCAGCGCATTGTCGGCGGACTCGAAGCCGAGACCGCCGCCCACCTGATTCGCCGCGATCATGTCCAACCCCTTGTCGCGCAGCTTGCCCTGCGCATAGCTGGCCACATCATGCGTCTCCGCCGCAAATCCGACCAGGAACGGATGCGCGGTTTGCGCCGACAGACTGGCCAGGATGTCCGGATTCTCTTCCAGCTGCAGCGACAACGGTTCGCCGGCGCGCTTCTTGAGCTTCAGCGCGGAAGGCGTTGCCGGACGATAGTCGCCCACCGCGGCCGCGCCGATGTAGATATCCGCCTGCCGCGCGGCATCCAGCACCGCCGCCTGCATCTGCGCCGCGCTGCGCACGTCGACGCGTTGCGCGATGCCCGCGGGCGTGGCCAGGCTCACCGGCCCGGCGACCAGACTCACCGTGGCGCCCGCGCGAACGGCGGCCTCCGCCACCGCGAAACCCATCCGGCCGGAACTGCGGTTGCCGATGAAGCGCACCGGGTCGATGTCTTCGTAGGTGGGACCGGCGCTGATCACGACCTTCAACCCGGCCAGCACGCCGGCGCCGTCGGCGAACGAATCGTGCATGGCATCGCGCAACTGCAGCGCCTCCAGCATGCGGCCGCTGCCCACATCGCCACAGGCCTGCTCGCCGGCGGCCGGACCCAGCACCTGCGCGCCACGCTGGCGCAGCAGATCGATATTCGCCTGCACCGCCGGATGCGCCCACATCTGCTGGTTCATCGCCGGCGCCAGGTACAGCGGCGCCGCGCTGGCCAGGCACAACGTGGTCAGCAAGTCGTCGGCGCAGCCGTGCGCCAGCCGCGCCAGCAGATCGGCGCTGGCCGGCGCAACCAGGATGCGTTCAGCCCAACGCGCCAGTTCGATATGCCCCATCGCCGCCTCGGCCTGGGCGTCCCACAGACTCACCCGCACGCTCTGGCCGGAAAGCGCCTGAAACGTGGTCGGCCCCACGAAATGCGTCGCCCCCTCGGTCATCACCACGCGCACCTCGGCACCCTGCTCGCGCAGGCGGCGGACCAGTTCGCAGCTCTTGTAGGCGGCAATGCCCCCGGACACTCCCAGCAGGATGCGGCGTTGGGCAAGACTCATGTAAGGCGGGCCTGACAGTCGGGCAGAGTCTTAGCTTACCGGATTCATTCCGCGCCACTGCTGCACGGTGCCGGCCGCCTTCGGCAAGCTCGAACGCATGAGCATCCGTGACTGGCCCGAAGGCGAACGTCCCCGCGAAAAACTTCTTGCCCGAGGCAGCGCTGCGCTGTCCGACGCCGAGCTGCTGGCGGTGTTGCTGGGCAGCGGCAGCCGCGGCAAGGACGCCATTGCGTTGGGGCGGGAGCTGCTCACCAACGCCGGCGGCCTGGGTGCCCTGCTGGGCCGCCCCGAACAGCAGATTCGCGCCAGTGGCCTGGGCCCGGCCAAGCGCGCGCGCATCGCCGCCGCGCTGGAACTGGCGCGGCGCAGCCTGGCCGAGCAGCTGCAGGAGAAACCCAGCCTCGGCAATCCGCGCGACAGTGGCGACTACTTGCGTGCGCGCCTGCGCCACCTGCCGTACGAAGTCTTCGGTTGCCTGTACCTGGACAATCGCCATCGCGTGCTGGCGTTCGAAGAGCTGTTCCGCGGCACGGTGGACGGCGCCAGCGTGCATCCGCGCGAGGTGGTGCGCGCCTGCCTGCAGCACAATGCGTGCGCCGTGATCTTCGCCCACAACCACCCCTCCGGCGTGGCCGAACCCAGCGCCGCCGACCGCGCCATCACCCACGAATTGCGCGATGCCCTGCAACTGGTTGGCGTGCGTGTACTCGACCACCTGGTGATCGGCAGCGGCGAGCCGGTATCGATGGCCTCGCGCGGGCTGATTTGACCGATCGGCAGCGCGACGCCGCCGCGCCGAACGAGCCGCGGCACTCCCCACCGTCCTCGATCGTGGCGGCGCCAGCCGGCCCCGGCCGGCGCCAAGGCGTGGGGCGACCTCCTTCCCCAGCGCAGAAGCCAGCGCCAAGTGGCCGAAACTTATACACAAAACGCCATGACCGGCACTTACCGCCCTGATTGACCATTCAACGCGAAGTCATCCTTATAAAACGTTGAATCGTAATGATAATTTCTCTCAGCCAGAGTTGAACCCATAATTAACGAGCCGGCCCTGCCAAGCGCTGGCAGTTTTCCCCACAGAGTTATCCACAGGTCGGTTCGCCGCGGCGCAGCACCGGCTCGGCGCAGGTCCGGGCATCGCCGACCCACCCGCCTTGTGCACCAGCGAGGCCGCGGGCGCCCATAGCGGTCTGTTAGGATTGCGGGTTCCATCACGAAACCGACCCCACCCGTGAAAGCACAGCTGCGCGAACTGGTGCTGCAGGCCATCCACGCCCTGCAAAAAGATGCCACCCTGCCGGCCGACCTCACCGTGCCGGAGCTTCGTGATCGAACGGGCGCGCAGCCGCGAGCATGGCGATTTCGCCTGCAATGTGGCGATGCTGCTGGCCAAACCGGCGCGCGCCAAACCGCGTGAACTTGCCGAAAAGCTGGTGGCGGCACTGCCGCACAACTCCCTGCTGGCCAAGGTCGAAATCGCCGGGCCGGGTTTCATCAATTTCTTTCTTGCCGCCGACGCGTATCACGCCGAAGTACGCCGCATCCTCGACCAGGGCGATGCCTATGGCCGCAATGCCAGCGGCGCCGGCCGGACCGTGGGCGTGGAGTTCGTGTCGGCGAACCCGACCGGTCCGCTGCATGTAGGCCATGGGCGCAACGCCGTGATCGGCGATTGCCTCAGCCGGCTGTTCGATGCCAGCGGCTGGAACGTGAAGCGCGAGTTCTACTACAACGATGCCGGGGTGCAGATCGCCAACCTGGCGATCTCGGTGCAGGCGCGCGCCCGCGGCATCACCCCGGATGACAGCAACTGGCCGGAGGCTGGCTACCGCGGCGACTACATCGCCGACGTGGCGCGCGCCTACCTCGATGGTGCGTCGGTGATCGCCGACGGCGAAACCGTGGTCGGCAGCGGCGACGTCGACGATCTCGACGCCATCCGCCGCTTCGCCGTGGCCAGCCTGCGCCACGAGCAGGACCTCGACCTGCAGGCGTTCGGCGTCGCGTTCGACACCTATTTCCTGGAGTCCTCGCTGTACACGGGCGGCAAGGTCGAGGAAACGGTGCGCGAACTGGTCGCGCACGGCCACACCTATGAAGAAGGCGGCGCGCTGTGGCTGCGCACCACGGAATTCGGCGACGACAAGGACCGCGTGATGCGCAAGTCCGACGGCACCTATACGTACTTCGTGCCCGACGTCGCCTATCACCTGAGCAAATGGCAACGCGGCTACGAGCGCGCGGTCACCGTGCTGGGCTCGGACCACCACGGCTCGCTGGCGCGGGTGAAGGCCGGTCTGCAGGCGCTCGACTGCGGCATCCCCAAGGGCTGGCCCGATTACATGCTGTACCAGATGGTGACCGTGATGCGCGGCGGCGAGGAGGTGAAGATCTCCAAGCGCGCCGGCAGCTATGTGACCCTGCGCGACCTGATCGACGAGGTCGGTCGCGATGCCACGCGCTACTTCCTGATCGCGCGCAAGAGCGACTCGCAACTGGTGTTCGACGTCGACCTGGCGCGCTCGCAGTCGAACGACAACCCGGTCTACTACATCCAGTACGCGCACGCCCGCGTGTGCAGCGTGCTGCGCCAGGCGCCGGAGAAGGGCTACAGCCTCGACCTGGTCGATGGCCTTGCCCACCTCGAGCGGCTGGACAACGAGCACGAGCAGATCCTGCTCACCGAGCTGTCGAAATATCCCGAGCAGGTCGAGGCCGCCACGACCAGCCTGGAGCCACACCTGATCGCCAACTGGCTGCGCGAACTGGCCAATGCGTTCCACACCTACTACAACTCGCATCAATTCCTGGTCGAGGACACCGCGCTGCGCAACGCGCGACTGGCGCTGGTGGTGGCGACGCGCCAAGTATTGAAGAATGGGCTGGATTTGCTGGGCCTCGGCGCCCCGGAGAAGATGTAATGGCAGCACGCAAGGGCAAGGGCAGGCAGGCGGTACGCAACGGCGGCAACGGCTTCCCGGGCTGGGGTTATGCGGTGATCGGCATCGTGATCGGCGCGATCCTGATGGCGCTGGTGCTGCGCGGCAGTCTGTTCACCAGCCTGCGCAAACCGGCCGGGCCACAGGCCAATCCGCAGGCCACCGCCCAGCGCGGCAGCGAACCGGGCGTGCTGGAACCGGCCGCGAGCGACAGCACGCCGAAAAAGCCGCAATACGATTTCTACTCGGTGCTGTCGGAGAAGGAAGTTCGCATCCCGGACGCCGAGATCAGTGCCCAGGCCAAGGCCGAGCAGAAGCAGCAAGCCAGCCAGGCCCCACCGCCGACAGCGAGTGAACCCGGCGTGGCGGTGCAGACCGTCACCGCCGCACCGGCTGCATCGATGGCCTCCGCGACGGCTGGCAGCGGCTATCTGCTGCAGGTCGGCGCGTTCCCCAGTGCCTCTGCCGCCGAAGCACAGAAGGCCAAACTGGCCCTGCAAGGTTTCGTCGCCAACGTGCAGACCGTGAGCGTGGGTGGGCAGACCTATCATCGTGTACGACTGGGCCCGTTCCGTTCGGCCACGGAACTGGAAACGACCAAGCAGAAATTGACCAGCGCCGGCATTCCGGCGATCGCCTTGAAGGAAGGGAACTAGCCGACATGGCCAGCAAGACCGCATGGGTCACCGGCGCCACCGCCGGTTTCGGCGCCGCGACGGTGGAGCGCCTGGTCACCGGTGGCTGGCGGGTGATCGCCAGCGGCCGACGCGCCGATCGCCTGCAACAACTGGTGGACAAGCATGGCGCGGACCGCGTGCACGCGGCCGCGTTCGACATGCGTGACGACGCGGCCATGCACGCGGCCCACGCCGCCCTGCCAGCGAATTTCGCCGATATCGACCTGCTGGTGAACAACGCCGGCCTGGCGCTCGGCACCGCGCCGGCGCCGCAGGCCGATCTGGCGCAGTGGAAGCAGATGATCGACACCAACGTCATCGCGCTGGTCTCGATCACCCACCTGCTGCTGCCGCGGCTGATCGAACGGCGCGGCGCGATCATCAACATCAGTTCGATCTCCGGCCAGCTACGCCTATCGTGGCGGCAATGTCTACGGCGCCACCAAGGCTTTCGTCACCCAGTTCTCGCAGAACCTGCGCACCGACCTGCACGGCAGCGGCGTGCGGGTGACATCGATCGAGCCCGGCATGGCCGAAACCGAGTTCACCCTGGTGCGCACCGGTGGCGACCAGGCCGCGTCCGACAAGCTGTACGCCGGCGCGCATCCGATCACCGCCCATGACATCGCCGACACGATCTGCTGGGTCGCCAACCTGCCGCCGCACTTGAACATCAACCGCATCGAAGTGATGCCGGTGAGCCAGTCTGCCGCCGGCCTGCAGGTCGCTCGCGACAGCTGAGCAGCCACTCTCGCCGGGTGTCTACCCGGCGTCGGCGCGATGCACGTCGTGGGTCACGAACGGGTGTTCGGGGTCGGGCGCGGCCAGCCAGTGCGGGTGTGCCAGGGTGTGGCGCATGTCGTCCAGGCCGCTTTGCCAATGGCTGCGCATGCTGGCGGCGCTGAACTCGTAGTCCTTGAAATGGCCTTCGTGCGGTCGGTTCCGGTAGATCAGGTGGATCACGTTGGTCAGCGCCTCAGCCGCGCGTGCCTCGGCATGGCGATACGCCGGATCGCGGCGCTGGCTCTCCGGCACCAGCGCCATCACGTCGTGCAGCAGACGGCGCTGCTCCTGCATCCGCCGCATGAATTCGGTGACCAATCGGGTACGGCTGGAATACTGGATTTCCTTGCTGCGCTCGGCCACGTCGGCGAGGTCGCGCGGCAGCGTACCGCGGGCGCTCCACAGATCGACCTGGAACACCAGGGTGTCGCAACCGGGGCGCTCGCTCAACACCTCGTACAGCGGCGTGTTGGAGACCATGCCGCCGTCCCAGTAGAACTCGCCGTCGATCTCCACCGCGGGAAACCCCGGCGGCAGCGCGCCGGAGGCCATGAAGTGCTCGGGGCGCAGACGCTCGCGGCGATTGTCGAAGTAGGCGAAGTTGCCGCTGCGCACATTCACCGCGCCGACCGCCACGCGCATCGAGCGCGGGTCGTTGAGGCGGTCGAAATCGACCAGCCGCTCCAGCGTGGCGCGCAGCGGCGCGGTGTCGTACCAACTCACGCTGCCAGGCGTGGCATGCGCGCCCAGGAACGGCGGCGGCTGGCGCGGGCGGAAGAAGCCGGCCTGGCCCTCGGTCATCGCGCGCCAGGCGGCCAGGCCGCTCATGCCATTGAGCCACGCCGTCGGCCACGCCACCGCGTCGAACCAGGGCAGCGCCGGCATATCCGACCATAGCGGCGGGCGGCAGATCGTCTCCCAGAATTCGCGCAACCGCTCCACCCGCCGTTCGGGCGCGTTGCCGGCGATGATCGCCGCATTCAGCGCGCCGATCGAGATGCCGGCCAGCCGGTTCGGCTGCAGGCCGGCTTCATCCAGCGCCTCGAACACGCCAGCCTGGTAGGCGCCGAGCGCGCCGCCGCCCTGCAGCACCAGCGCGACGGTGCGGTAATCGCGGGCCACCGCGGCGGCCAGCGATTCGGCCGGACCGGGCTTGGTCACTGCATGAACCAGCCGTGGCTGACCACGATGGACTGACCGGTCAGCGCGGCGGACGGGAACGTAGCCAGGTACAGCGCGGTCTGCGCGATGTCCTCGACGGTAGTGAAGGTGGCGTCGACGGTGTCCTTCAGCATCACGTTGCGGATCACCTCGTCCTCGCTGATGCCCAGTTCCTTCGCCTGTTCGGGAATCTGCCGCTCGACCAGCGGCGTGCGCACGAAACCGGGGCAGATCACGTGCGAGCGCACATTGTGCGGCGCGCCTTCCTTGGCCAGCGTGCGGGCCAGGCCGAGCAGTCCGTGCTTGGCGGCGACATAAGCGGATTTCAGCTTCGACGCCTCGTGCGAGTGCACCGAACCCATGTAGATCACGATGCCGCCGCGGTCGCCCTTGTACATGTGCTTCAGCGCGGCCTTGGTGGTGAGGAAGCCGCCATCCAGATGGATCGCCAGCATCTTCTTCCAGTCGGCGAAGGCGAACTGGTCGATCGGGTTGATGATCTGCACGCCGGCGTTGGAGATCAGGATGTCGAGCGCGCCAAACGCGGCGACCACCCGGTCGGTGCCGGCGTTCGACCGCATCCTCATTGGTGACGTCCATCGCCACGCCAATCGCCTTGCCGCCAGCTGGCGTTGATCTGCGCGGCCACCGCGTCGGCGGCCTGCTGGTTGATGTCGGCGATCGCCACGCTGGCGCCGTGCCGCGCGTACAGCTCGGCGATCGCCTTGCCGAGGCCGCTGGCCGCGCCGGTGATCAGGGCCACCTTGCCGTCGAGACTTGTCATGTGCTGCTCCTGTAACGAGTCGATTTGCGTGTCTTCCTATGGGAGAGGTGGCGCGAAGCGCCGGATGAGGTGCGGCCGATGCGGGGTCTTCGCTCCGCCGTCGCTCGACCCAACGCCTCTCGCACAGGGTGCGGGCTCCCACGTGATCATTGGGTGTCTTCGGCGAGGTAGGTGTACGCCGTGAGGCCGCCGTTGAGTGCGTCGTACAACCGCGCAGCCTCGGCGTCGGTCACGCCGGCGGCGGCAATGCGCTCGCGGTAACTCTGGCGCAGCGCCTCCAGGTCGTAGCCGACATAATCGAGCATCAGGTCGGTACTGTCGCCGCGGCGGCGGTGGTCGAACACGTAGCTGTCGCCGTCCACGCGCACGTTGACCGCGTCGGTGTCGCCGAACAGGTTGTGGATGTCGCCCAGGGTTTCCTGGTAGGCGCCGACCATGAAGATCCCCAAGCGATAACTTTCGCCTTTTTTCAGTTCGTGCAGGGGCAGGTTGACGTCCACGCCGTCGGCATCCACGTAGTAATCGATGCGGCCGTCCGAATCGCAGGTGAGGTCGACGATCACGCCGCGCCGGGTCGGCTCCTCGTCGAGACGCGCGATCGGCACGATCGGGAAGATCTGCTTGATCGCCCACACGTCGGGGATCGATTCGAACACCGAGAAGTTGGCGAAGTACTTGTCCACCAGTTTCCCGTCCAGCTCATCCAGCGCCGCGCGATGTGAGCGTTCGGCCGGCAGCAGGCGCGCGCGGACCGCATTGACGATCGCGTAATACATCTCGTCCAGCCGCGCGCGGTCGCTCAGCGCCAGCTGGCCCAGCGCGTACAGCGTCTGGCCTTCGCTCAAATGATGCTGGGCCTCATGGAACAGCTCCAGCGCGGGGCGCCGGTCGAGCTCCTCCCAGGTTTCACGCAAGCGCCGCAGCACCGCCGGCTCATCGGCGCACGGCGGCGGTATCGCGCCCGCCGGTACCGGCTCCACCTCGGTGACGTTGACCACCATCACCGCGTGGTGTGCGGTCATCGCGCGACCGGCTTCGGTCAGGATGTGCGGCGCGGGCAGGCCCTCGGCCGCGACCGCCTCGGCCAGCGATTGCACGATGGTCAAGGCGTACTGCTCGATCGAATAATTGATCGAGTTGTAGCTGCGCGAGCGCGTGCCTTCGTAATCCACGCCCAGGCCGCCGCCGACGTCGACGATCTCCAGCGGCACGCCCATGCGGCGCAGTTCGACGAAGTAGCGCGTGGCCTCGCGCATGCCATTGGCGATATCGCGCACGTTGGAGATCTGCGAGCCCATGTGGAAATGCTGCAGCTTCAGCGTGTGCTTGAGGCCGGCCTGGTCGAGTCGCTCGATCAGCGTGAGCACCTGCGTCGGCGACAGACCGAACTTGCCCTTGTCGCCGCCGGTGTTCTGCCACTTGCCTGCGCCGATCGAGGCCAGCCGCACGCGCACCCCCAGCAGCGGCTCCACGCCGAGCGCCTTCGCTTCGCTGAACACATGGTCCAGCTCGGACAGCTTCTCGATCACGATGTGCACGCGCAGGCCGAGCTTCTTGCCGATCAGCGCCAGGCGGATGTATTCGCGATCCTTGTAGCCATTGCAGATCACGATCGAACCGGGCCGCGCCATCGCCAGCACCGCCATCAGCTCGGGCTTCGAGCCAGCCTCCAGACCGAATCCTTCGCGGCCGGCCGCAACCAGCTCGCCAGCCACGCCGCGCTGCTGGTTCACCTTGATGGGATAAATCGCGGTATAGCCGCCGGCATAGCCGTGCTCGGCGATTGCCTGCGCGAAGGCACCCTGCAGGCGCGCCAGCCGGTCGGCGAGGATGTCGGGAAAACGCACCAGCAACGGCAGGCGCAAGCCTTCCACACAGGCACGCTCGACGATGCTGGGCAACGATAATGTGGGTCCACCGCTGCCACGCGGACGGATCACAAGATCGCCGGCGTCATCGACATCGGCGTAACCGTCGCTCCAGGTGGGCACGGCGTAGGTGTGACGGGCAGTGGCAATGGTCCAGGGCTTCGGCATGGAGCCTCCCTTGTGCAACGCGGATCGGAGAGTCGCAGCGGCGAGCCTTGACGATAATGCCTGGGAGCGGGTCACGCTCCGGATGGGCGAACAGCCCGCCGGCCGGAAGCCTCGCACGCCGCGAGGCCGATCGGGCTTGCCCGGCGGACTGTCACGCCATCACGACAGTCGGTCGGGCCACCATTGTAACGGCCGCGCGCCGCAAGGGCGTGGCCGCGCCGGTCGGGACGCGCGCGCACGGTTGTCGCTACAATTGCGGTCTTCAGTCTTGAACGTTTTGCGGGAACAAGCCATGGCGCAACCGTCCACTCCCAACGAGGCCAGCCCGCATGAGGTGAGCTGGTTCACCGAGGCCCACCTGGCCTCCGGCTCTTCCATCGGGTTTCGTACCGAGCGCCTGCTGCATTCGGAGAAGACGCCGTTCCAGACCATCGACATCCACCAGACCACCGACTGGGGCAAGTTGATGGTGATCGACGGCTGCGTGATGCTGACCAGCCGCGACAACTTCTTCTACCACGAGATGATGACCCACCCGGCGCTGTTCACCCATGCGCGGGCCAAACGCGTGGTGATCATCGGCGGTGGCGATTGCGGCACGCTGCGCGAGGTGCTGCGACACGAGGAAGTCGAACACGTGGTGCAGGTGGAGATCGACGAGCGCGTGACCCGGCTGGCCGAGGAGTACTTCCCGGAACTGTGTGAGGCCAACGCCGATCCGCGCGCCGAGTTGCTGTTCGTCGATGGCATCAAGTACATGGCCGAGTGCGAGCCGGAGTCGGTGGACCTGGTTATCGTCGATTCGACTGACCCGGTCGGCCCCGCCGAAGGCCTGTTCAACGCCGCGTTCTACGCCAGCTGCTTCAAGGCACTGCGGCACAGCGGCCTGCTGGTGCAACAGAGCGAGTCGCCGCTGGTGCACCTGGACCTGATCAAGTCGATGCGTTCGGCGATGCGCACCACCGGTTTCACCGCGGTGAAGACCTTGCCGTTCCCGCAACCGTGCTATCCCACCGGCTGGTGGAGCTGCACCATGGCGCGCCGGGACGGCGACCTGTCGGGTTTCCGCGAGCGCGGTGCGCTCGGCAAGAGGTTCCCGACCCGCTACTACAACGCCGAGATCCACAAGGCCGCGCTGGCGGCGCAACCGGAATTCATGCGCGAGGCGTTGGGGGAATAAGCGGGGAACGGGGAACGGGGAAGAGCTTGGCTGCGGTGGTTGGCAAGCAACGTCGATCCACGATTCCCTCGATCACGACGAGTCGCCCTGAATCAAGCGAAGCCCGTTCCCGTCTTCGCGAAGATTCACACGTTCCCTGTTCCCTGTTCCCTGTTCCCCGCCTTCAAAACATCCTCGACCGCACCCTGGGCAACAGCACCAACAACAAGGTCGCCAGCGGGCCCAACGGCAGCGAGAGCAGGAACCACAGCAGGCCGCTGCGGTTCTTGCCCTGGGCCAAGGCCGCATTGATCAACGCCAGCGTGCCCCAGCCGGCAAACCAGGGCGCGCCGTCGGACCACATCGAGAAATGTTGCACTGGACTCTCCCGCGTGATGAAGGGCATCGTCCTGCGCCCAAACGCTCATGCTAACAAGCTCGACCGGGAATGCCGACGCGGCGCGGGCCGCCAATCAGGTGAGCTTAATCCGGGCGCGATATGCTGGCGTCTTTTCTGCCATGGATGTCCGCGATGCGTGAATTGCGTTGTCTCGCCCTGACTTGCGCTTGGCTCGCGTTCGCCCTGCCGGCATTCGCCGGAACGGCACGTGGCGGAAAGAGTCCCGCCGCACCGCCAGGCACGGCGCCGGCCAAGGTTGCGCCGAGCAAGATTTCGCCGAGCAAGGAAGCCAAGTCCCGCGACAAGGCCCAGCTGGCGTTCCAGCGCGATCTGGTCAGCGTGCTGGCGCTGCGTGCCGATGCGATGCCATTGCTTGGTGCCGCGCTGTTGGCGCGGCCGCTGTTCAACCAGCCACCGGGCACCAGCTTTCATGCCTTGATTGAACGTGCTGCCGAGGCCGCGGGCAGTGGCCCGGCGGTGAGCTGGGTGCGTCTGGCCGATTGCGATGCCAAGGCCGGCACCTGCCCGAACGCGGACGCCCTGAACGTGCTGCTGACGCAGGCGCCTGACAACGCGGCGGTGTGGCTGATCAAGCTCGGCGTGGACGCGCGCGATCAAAACCAGGACGCCGCCCGCGAGGATTTGCACAAGGCCGCGTCGGCGAAGCTCTACGACGACTACGCCGGCAGCAGCCTGAAGGCGCTGGCCGATTCGGTCGGCGTGTTGCCACCGCCCGCCGGCACGCTGGACCCGGCCCACGCCGCCGGCGCCGTGGGCATGCAGACAGTGCTGATCTTCGGCCTGGCCAGCACGCAGCCGCAACCCAGCCTGCAACTGGTGGCCAAACTGTGCGAGAACTCCGGTGAGGACGATGCAATCAAGGCCGACTGCCTGAGCCTTGCCAAGCTGCTCGAATGGGGCTCCAGCCCGCTGGCACGCTCGCTGGGTCTGCACCTGCGCGAAGTGCTGGCGGGCGATCCCGGGCAGCAGGAGCAGGCAAAAGACAGTCGCCGCAACCTGATCTGGCAGGTGCAGAGCTTCAATGAACTGCTGGCCCGAGCCCAGGACGATGCCGTCCTCGCTCGACACCTGCTGTCACTGGCCCGCAACGGCGGCACCGAGATGAGTCTGCAGCTGGCCGCGCTGCGCGATGCCCAGGTGCCGGTGGATCCGCCGGCCGATTGGGAGCCGCGAAAGGCGGATTGACGGCGTGGAACGGGGAACGGGGAACGGGGAACAACGGCAAGGCCGGCGTCGCGGTGGATCCCTGTTTTCTGACCTCTGTTTTCTGTTTTCCGACTTTCGATTCCCGATCGCCGCTACCTGATCCGCGGGCCGCGCCCGCGTTCCCCGTTCCCCGTTCCCTGCTCTGCCCCCCGTTCCCCCGCTCTCCGCCCATTCCCCTTTGACGCCGCCCCCGCTAGGCTGGGACCACCTTCCGTGGCAGGGGTGAGTCGATGCTTACGACGCTGGTAGCGAGCAGCAAGGGTGGTTGCGGCAAGAGCACGCTGGTGACGCAATTGGCGTCGTATTGGGCCCAGGCCGGGCAGCACGCGGCCATCATCGACGCCGATCGGCAAGGCTCCAGCTTTCGCTGGGCCAGTCGGCGGCCGGACAACGTACCGGGCGTGCTGGCGTTCGAGGGAGGGCGTCGCTCGCTGCAGAAACTGCCGCCGGATACGGGCCAGTTGCTGATCGACACACCCGCCGGGTCTCGCGAGCACGAGCTGGAGCCCTACTCTGGACTTGGCCAACGTGTTGCTGGTACCGGTGCTGCCGTCCTCGTTCGATCTGGATGCCACGCTGGCCTTCACCGAGGAATTGCGCGCGATCAATCGCATCCACCGCGGCAAGCTGCCGGTGGCGCTGGTGGCCAACCGGCTGAAGGCGTGGACGCATGCCAGCCAGGATGCGGTAGCCCAACTCGCGGAAGAGTCGCCGTTCCCGGTGGTGGCGCAACTGCGCGACAGCCAGGCTTACGTGCTGTTGACCGCACTCGGCAAAGGCATCTTCGACTACAACTCTGAACAGGTTCGCAGCCATCAGCAGGACTGGAAACCCTTGCTGCGCTGGATCAAGCGCCAAGCGTGACCCGAATGGCGTGATGCCGCGATGGCACGCGCCGCCACCATCCCTCGCTGGAGCCTCTCATGCACGAATTGATCCTGTTGCGACATGCCGAAGCCGTGCCCATAGAAGACGGCGACGATGACAGCGAACGCGCGCTCAGCGCCCACGGTGAGCAGGAGGCGCAGGCGGCTGGCCTGTGGCTGCTTGCGCATGGCCTGCGCCCGGAACGGGTACTGTGCTCGCCCGCCCGTCGCACCAATGAGACCACCCGGCTGGCCCTGGCCGCGATCGACGGCGCGCCGATCCCCCGGCTGGCCGAGGAAATCCTCGACGCGACGCCGGGCGAGCTGTTGATGCTGCTCGACCAACACAGCGACGCCGGCACCGTGATGCTGGTGGGGCACAACCCCGGGATCGAGCGCCTGGTTGCCCTGCTGGTCGAGGGCCGCTCCGACGAATTCCGCGGCATGCCACCCGGGGCACTGGCCGTACTCCATCTGGACGGCCCGCTGGAACCGGGCAGCGCCCGCCTGGACGCCTTCTGGTCGCCTTGAGTCTGGCGCAGTCGCCCCGCGCTGGCGCACGCCGAACACACTGATCGGTTCTTGTCCTGAGCGATGCGAGCGTTTGCGGGACGCTCACGGCTAAACGGTATCATCGGGCGATGTTCCGCGCCCTTCGCCGCTTCGCCCTGCCCTTGCTGCTTGCCGCCACCGTGCTGCAAGGCTGCACGCTGTCGAAGGCGCAGATCCGCCGCGCCGACGCGGTGGTGGCGGCCACCACGGATCGCCAGCTTTCCTGCCACCAGACCGACCATTGCGCGGTGCCTTCGCCCTTGCTGGAAGCCGCCGACCAGGCGCTGGCCCAATCCACGCCGCAACACCCGATGCACGTGGTCACCCTGCTCGGCGACAGCGAACCGGCGCTGGCGGCCCGGGTCAACCTGATTCGTGCGGCGCGCCGGTCGATCGACGTGCAAACCTATATCTGGGACCAGGACGATGTCGGGCAACTGATGCTGCAGGAACTGGTGCACGCGGCACGACGCGGCGTGCAGGTGCGCATCCTGGCCGACCAGCTGTTTTCGTTCGGCAGCCTGGACCTGCTCGACGAGCTGAGCCGCGCCAGCCCCAACCTGAAAGTGCGCCTGTACAACCCCACCTTCCACAAGGCGCGCACGCCGCCGCTGGATTTCGCCGCAGGCCTGCTGTGCTGCTTCCTGCAGTTCAACCAGCGCATGCACAACAAGCTGGTGCTGGTGGACGACAGCATCGGCATCGCCGGCGGGCGCAACTACCAGGATCGCTACTTCAACTGGGACGACCAGTTCGATTACGTCGACCGCGACGTGATGGTCGGCGGCCCGGCGGCCAAACAGATGGCCGCCAGCTTCGCCCTGTTCTGGCATCACAAGCGCGCGGTGCCGCTGACCCACCTGCGCGACGTCAACCGGCGCATCCTGTCCGACAGTGCGGTGCCCACCTGGCCGGCGCCGCATTACCGACGACCGCAACGGGTGGCGCAACTGCTGCAGGCCGCCGAGGACCCGGCCTGGCTGCATGCCTGGCTGGTGGCACCGAGCCTGCATGTAAGCAAGGTGGATTACTTCAGCGACCTGCCCTCCAAGACCGACAAGCCGGACAAGAAGCTGGCACTGAATTTCACCCGGCACATCATGGAACTGGTGCAGGGCGCCAAGCGCGAAGTGCTGCTGCAGACGCCGTACCTGGTGATGAGCAAGCGCGCGCAGCATATCTTCCGCGTGCTGCACCGGCGCGCCGACCCGCCGCGGGTAATCGTGTCGACCAACTCGCTGGCCGCGACCGACGCTTTCGCCGTATACGCGATGTCATACAAGCACCGCAAGCGCTACCTGAAGAAGTTCGGCTTCGAGATCCACGAGCTGAAACCGCACGCACCCGGCGCCGCGGTGGACTACGAGCTGGCCAACCTGGACGCCGATACCGCGCACCCCTCGCCGCAGACGGCCAGCCCGGCGAAGGCATCACGCACGCGCCTGCACATTTTCGGCAGCGGTGCCGGCAACCGGCCGGCGCCGTTGTTGAGCAAGGGCCGCCGCTTCGGCCTGCATGCCAAGTCGATCGTGGTCGACGACGACTTCGGCATGGTCGGTTCGCACAATTTCGATCCGCGCTCGGACCACTACAACACCGAGTCGGGCGTGATCGTCTACAACCATGCCTTCTCCGACCAGTTGCGCCGCGACATCATGCGCGAGACCGAGCCGCAGAACGCCTGGGTGATCGCTCCGCGCCAACCGACGGTGCCCGTGCTCACCGACATCAACCAGGCCATCGGCACGGTCTCCGAGCACCTGCCGTTCTTCGACCTGTGGCCGTTCCGCTATGCCACCAGTTTCGACCTGAAGCCGGGCTGCCAGCCGATGCGGGCCAGCAATCCACAATTCTACGAATGCTACCGCGCAGTCGGCGATTTCCCCGATGTGAATGTGTCGCCGAAGCTGATCATCACCCGCCTGGTCACGGCCTTCGGCGTGGGCGCCAAAGGAATACTCTGAAGCTTGACCGTGCGGCGAGTCCGGCCGCACCTGGCGGGCACCGACGCTGACCTCACCTGCACGCCCATTGGGGTTCAATGAAGGGCAACCTCATCCTTTCCGGAGGAACGATCATGAGTCACGAATTCAAGGTGGGCGATCACGTGCGCTGGAATTCGGAAGCCGGACACGTCAGCGGCAAGATCACCAAAGTGCACACGAAGGACACCGAGTACAAGGGACACCCGCGCCATTGCACCGAGGACGATCCGCAGTACGAGATCAAGAGCGACAAGACCGACCACGTGGCCATGCACAAGGGCTCGGCGCTGCACAAGATTGACTGAGCGATGCCCACCGACCCCGCCACGATCTGGACCATCGGCCACTCCACCCGCACGCTGGAGGAGTTCGTGGCGCTGCTCGACGAATATCGGATCCAGGCCATCGCCGACGTGCGCCGCTTCCCCGGTTCGCGGCGCTACCCGCATTTCGCCAGCGAGGCGCTGGCCGAGTCGCTGCCCGCCCACGGCATCGTCTATCAAGGCATCCCCAAACTCGGCGGCCGGCGCAAGGTGCAGCCGGATTCGCCAAACACCGCGTGGCGCAACGCCTCGTTCCAGGGCTACGCGGATTTCCTCGCCACGGCGGAGTTCGCCGAAGGCCTTGCCGAACTGCTGTCACTGGCGAAGACCCGACGCACCGCGATGATGTGCGCCGAGGTGGTGTGGTGGCGCTGCCACCGCTCGATCGTTTCCGATGTGCTGAAGCTGCGCGGGATCGAGGTGATCCATATCGTCGATGCGAAGCATGCGACGGTGCATCCGTATACTTCGGCGGCGCGCATAGTGGAGGGGGAGTTGAGTTATGCGGCGGCGCAGGGGACGCTGCTGTAATTTTCAGCGGTTCTGACAGGCGCCGCGTAACTTGTGGAGCTTTCAGAGCCGAGCTTTCGTCTGCCTGCGGCAGCCGAGTTACTTTCTCTTTGCGTGCTCAAAGAGAAAGATAACCAAAGAGAAAGAGCACCCCGCTTGGCGCTTGCCACCCATCCATGGGCGGCAAGTTCGTGAGCCGGGGCCGGGCTTTTCGAACGGGCATCCTGCCCGTGCGAAAAGGAACCGACATCCCTGTCGGTTCCCGCTGCGCGGCCTGTCGACCCCGACTCACCGCCGCACAGGGGCCCCGGTAGAGCAGCGGGCCTTCCTGGCCCGCACTTTTCATGAGAGCAGTAGCAGAGCAAAAGCAACGCAACGCAACGCAAAGCAAGGCTAAGCTGGGAACCTCTGATTTTTGTCGTCATCCCGGAATCGCGTAGCGATATCCGGACTGCGCAGGCAGGATGCCGTAGCGAACATCGGCGCTGCCGATGACCCGCAGGGCGAGCCACTGGATGCGGCGAGTCATCCAGTGCCTTTGCGCACGTTGATCTCGTCGAGTCGACTTCGTTTCAAGGATGTTGGCCAGGAAATGTCATGAAGAAGATTGGGCTGCTTGCCTACCGGGACATGCAATCGCTGGACCTGATCGGGCCGCTGGATGTGTTTGGCATGGCCAATTCGTCGACGTCGGGCGAGCCGCCGTATCAACTGCATGTCATCGGCCTGGATGCCAGCCCTGCCCGTGCCGAGAATGGGCTGATCATCACGCCCAACTGCACGCTTGACGACGCACCCGCGTTCGACACCTTGTTGATACCCGGAGGTGTCGGCAGTCGCGTGCTCGCCACCGATGTGCGGCTGCTTGCATGGTTGCGCCATCGCGCCACTGCGACACGCCGTGTGGTCAGCATATGCACGGGTATCTACATGCTCGCGGCGACCGGCTTGCTCGATGGCCGCCAGGTCACCACGCACTGGCGCTACGCCGCCGACGTGGCTCGCCGCTATCCGGCGCTGGATATCCAGCCGGATCAATTGTTCCTGCGCGACGGCCGCTTCGCCACATCCGGCGGCCTGACCGCCGGCATGGACCTCGCGCTCGCCCTGGTCGAGGAGGATCTCGGTGCGGTCACCGCGCTGGCGGCGGCGCGCGAGCTGGTCATGTACATCAAGCGCCCTGGCAATCAGGCGCAGTTCTCCGCCCCGCTGGCCGCGCAAAGCCAAGGCACGGGGCGCATGGCCGACTTGCTCAGATGGCTTCTCGATCATCTTGCCGAAACGCTCAGCGTCGAGCGCATGGCCGAATGCGTGGCGATGAGCCCGCGCAATTTTCGTCGCGTGTTCGCCACCACGTTCGACACGACGCCGGCGCGCTTCGTTGAACGACTGCGACTGGAACAAGCCTGTCTGCAGCTGACCACCGGGCATGGATCCGTCGAACGCATTGCCAGCGCGGTCGGCTTCAACAGCGTGGACGCATTCCGTCGTGCATTTCGCAGCCGCTACGACGCCACGCCCGGCGAATATCGGCAACGCTTCGGGCAGTGAGTTGATGGCCGGAATCGTCGGCTATTTGACCGCTTTCCGGTCCAGGCCGCTGCGAGCATGCACGTCGACGGCAGCCGACGTTGCCGTATCCATCAACTGTCCAGAGGCCCGCACCGCCATGCCCGTGATTTCGGAGAACGACTCGTGAAACGCCTGTTGCTGCTTGCTGCACTGACCCTCGCACCGGGAGCCCACGCCGTGGCCACCACCCCGACCACCGCGGCATCGACCACGCCGGCCCCAACCACTCAGGCACCGCTCGGCAACGGCATGATCAAGGTCGCCGTGGTCGTCAGCGACGGCGCCAATCTGATGGATATCGCCGGCCCATGGGAAGTCTTCCAGGACACGTCGCTGAAGGACGGCCAAGGCAGGGAGGTGACGCCATACAAGCTCTATACCGTGGCTCCTGGCAAGACTCCACTGCATACCGCCGGCAGCAACCATCCCGGCATGACCATCACGCCGGACTACGACTTCGCCGACGCACCGACACCGGATATCGTGGTCGTCGGCGCGCAATCGGGCGGCCCGGGGTTGGACGCGTGGCTGCGGAAAATACACGCGCAGCACAAGGTCGTGATGTCGGTATGCACCGGTGCATTCCATTTGGCCGAAGCGGGTTTGCTGGACGGCAAATCAGCCACCACGCACCACTGGTTCTTCGGCAATTTCCAGCGCGAATTTCCCAAGGTGAAACTGGTGGAGCAAGTGCGCTATGTGCAGGCCGATCCGATCACCTTCACCGCCGGCGGACTGACGTCCGGCGTGGATCTGGCGTTGCACATGGTGGCTGACCGCTTTGGACAGGACGTGGCGCAGCAAACCGCCGACTACATGGAATACATGGGCACCGGCTGGAAAACCAACCAGGGTATTTCCGTGCTTACCACCCCGGTGACCCGCCAGACCTGGTCCGGCCAGATCGCCAACGGTGGCAGCGTCGTGCTGCACGTCGTCACCACCGGCTCCAGCCAGGCCCTGACCGTGGACATTCCGGCCCAGCAGGTGGTCGCGGCGGTGGCGACGCCCAACCAGACCGGCAATCACGACGTGGGCATGACCATCCATGTTCCAGGCCATCCGGCTACGTTCACCGGCATCATGAACGCGGGCGGCAATGCGGTGATCGGCAGCCTTGTGCAGAATGGCCAGACCTACCCGCTGACTTTGGCCAGACAGACGGCCGGCCCGCAAGCAAGCGCCAAGCCAGCCGACGTGACAGGTACCGGCGTCATCAAGGCCATCGATACCGCCAATGACACCATCACCCTGCAGCATGAGCCGATCGCAGCGCTCGGCTGGCCGGCGATGACCATGGTGCTCAAGGTCGCCTCGCCGGATTTGCTCACACGGGCCGGAATCGGTGACAGAATCCGGTTCATGCTGCACCCGGATGACATGGACAGCATCATCACGTCGATCAAACCCCTCTCGCCGCGAAAGCACGGCTAGAACCCGTGCTGCATGACTCACAACCGGAGGCAGCACGATGAAACGACGTACGTTGCTGAAGTGGCTGGCGGGTGCGCCGTTGCTCGCGCCGCTGCTGGCGAATTTTCCGGAAACAGCACGGGCGGAAGCCGTGGCGGCAACGCGCACCTTGCGCAGGGTGCGTCCCGGCCAGCCGGGCTGGCCTTCCGCCACGCAATGGGAGGTGTTGAACAAACGGGTGGGCGGGCGGCTGATGAAGCTGGCTGATCCGTTGGCCGCCTGTCGCGCCGATCCATCCGGCAAGGCGTGCAGCGATTTCTTCGACGCGATCCGCAATCCTTATTACAACCTCGATCATGCGAACCTGACCCAAAGCTCGGGCTGGGTGGATGCATGGACCTCGCAGCCGAGCGCGTACGCGGTGGCGGCAAGTTCCGCGGCCGACGTCGCCGCCGCCGTCGATTTCGCGCGCGAACATCATCTGCGGCTGGTGGTGAAAGGCGCCGGACACAGCTATCAGGGCACCTCCGACGCGCCGGATTCGCTGCTGGTGTGGACGCATCACATGGATGAGGTGCAAATGCTCGACGCATTCGTGCCGCGGGGTTGCGCTGGGAAGGTGTCGCCGCAAACCGCGGTCAGCGTCGGCGCAGGCCAGATCTGGGGCCACACCTACAACGCGGTGACGACGAAGGGCGGCCGTTACGTGCAGGGCGGTGGCTGCCTGACGGTCGGCGTCGCGGGCCTGGTCAGCAGCGGCGGCTTCGGCAGCTGGTCCAAGCGGTACGGAACCGCGGCGGCGAATCTGCTGGAGGCCGAGGTCGTGACCGCGGATGGCAGGATCCGCACGGTCAACGCGTGCAACGATCCCGACCTCTTCTGGGCGCTCAAGGGTGGTGGCGGAGGCAGCTTCGGCGTGATCACGCGCCTGACCCTGCGCACCCACGACCTGCCGAAATTCTTCGGCGTGGTGAATCTCACGGTCGAGTCGCAGTCCGACGACGCATACCGGCGCCTGATTGCGCGCTTTGTGGATGTCTATCGCGAAAATCTTTTCAACCCGCACTGGGGCGAGACTGTTCATTTCTCCCCGACGAATCATTTCCGCGTCAGCATGAACTTCCAGGGACTGGACCAGGCCCAGGCCGACGCCGTGTGGAAACCGTTCATCGATTTCGTGAACGCAGCGCCGAAGGATTACCGCATCACCGCGCCGCTACAGGTACTCGCATTCCCTGCGCGCGCGATCTGGAACCCGGAGATCGTGCGCAAGATTCCCCGGCGCGGTGGTGGCCGATTCGCGTCCGAATGCGCCCCTGGACAATATCGTGTGGGCGGGCGACGCGGAGCAATCGGGCCGCTGCTGGACCAGTTATGGTTCAGCGTGGCTGCCGCAATCCCTGTTGCAACCGGAGCGTCGCGACGACCTGGTCGATGCGCTGTTCGCCGATCACGCGGGACTACTGGATGTCCCTGCACTGCAACAAGGGCCTGGCGGGCGCCGAGCCGGCTGCGTTGGAAGCCGCGCGTGACACCGCGACGAACCCGCAAGTATTGGACGCGTTCGCGCTGGCGATCACCGGCAACGAAGCGTCCGCGTCGTTCCCGGGTCTCCCTGGACACGAACCGGACAGCAAGGCCGCGCGCAGCGACGCCGCGGCTTGCGCCAAGGCCATGCGTGCCTTGTACAAGATCGTCCCCGACGCCGGCTCCTACGTGTCCGAAAGCGACTATTTCCTCAAGGACTGGCAACGGGCGTTCTGGGGCTCCAATCACGCGCGCCTGTCGGCGGTGAAGCAGCGCTACGATCCGGACGGCCTGTTCACGGTGCACCACGGCGTCGGTTCGGAGGCGTGGAGTGCTGACGGCTTCACGCGGATCGCCTGAAGGAAGCTGGTATCAGCAACAAGGAAGTCCACGACGGCCAAGGGCGCTTCGCAGGTGTTCGACCTGAGCCTCCGTTTCAGGGGGCATGTTGTGTCAACAGTGGCGACGAGTTCTCCGAAAGCGGACAAGTCACCACCATCAGCAAAGGGGCAAAGTCGACCCCAACCGCCTCACGCACACGCAGTCCGCCAGGCGTGCATGCCACACGCGGTCCACAGGAGCGACCGAAACAGGGATCGCCGGCCAGAACACCGGCGAACGTTTCACCCGCCGGCCTCAATCCATGTTGCCGGGCCGCCAATGGTCCTTCCCCGCACGCCAGAAGATGAAAGAAATCCAGTCCGCTGTCAGTTCGTCCGTCTGCGTACGCGTCGAGCCGATGCCATGGCCGGCTTTGGCGTCGATCCGCAACAACACTGGATTGGGAGTGCCCGAGGCCTGCAGCGCGGCGGCAAACTTGGCCGGTTCCCACGGCGACACGCGCGGATCGTTCAGCCCCGTCGTGATCATCACGGCAGGATAGGTGACGCCATGTTTCACGTGCTGGATCGAATCCATCGCCAGCAGGTTCTTGAAGCCCGCTTCGGTCTTCACGCTGCCGAACTCCGGAACATTGGGTGGACCGTTGGGCGAGAATTCCGAGCGCAAGGTGTTTGCCGCCGGTACCAGATCGATCACGCCAGCGAACAGGTCAGGGCGCTCCGTCATCGCGCGGCCCATGGTGATGCCCCCGGCCGAGCCGCCGATGATGAACAGCTTGTCCCTGGTCGTGATGCCGCGCGCGATGAGATCCTCGCCGCAGGCAATCAGATCCTGCCAGGTGTGGTGCTTGTTCGCGTCCTTGCCGCCGAGCCGCCAGGCCTCGCCCTTTTCACCGCCACCACGCGCATGGCAGATGCCGTACGTGATGCCCTCGCGCATCGCCGCCGCTCGCCGCGTGCTGAAGTCGGCGAGATTGGAGATGCCGTAGGAACCGTAGGCCTCGATCAGCGTGACCTGCGCGCCGTTGGCATCCCTGGGCTGGATCAGGCTCAACGGCACCATCACGCCATCGGCCGCCTTCGCTTGCAGGTCGCTGACCTTGAAGGCATTCGCGTCCATGTCGCCGCGATGTCCGATCTCCAGCGCTGCAAACTTCCGCACGGTGGGGTCGTAGCGAAACGAGGTCGGCTGTACCACCCAACTGGACAGGCCGATCGTGACACCCGGCTGACGCGGATCGGTGAATGCCTCGTCGATGTGGCCTTCGAACGGCAGCGCGACTTCCTCCGCCTTGTCGCCGCCCGCCGGGATGCGCAGCAAATGCGAATACGCGCCCTTGCGAGCCAGCACGTACAAGGCATCCGAAGCCGCGGCGACCTTCTCGATGACACGGCCCGGCTGCGCAGCAAGCAATGTCCTTGCTGCCGACAGGGGCTCGCCGGCCTTCAATTCCAGTACCTTGAAGGTCGGCGCGTCCTTGTGCGACAGCAGAAAGATCTCGTTGCCACGCATGTCCATCGCGGTGACTTCATCGTCACGATCGACGAACGGTTTCCACACGGCCTTGGGGTCCTCCACATCGGTGGCGGGTGTCGTCCACGCCTTCGCTTCGTTCTGCACGCCATTGATGGAGATGGCCATGGCCACGGTCGATCCCGGCGTGATGCCAAGCACGGGGAATTCATCAGGGCTGAACGTGGGGCCGTGACCCGCCTGGGTGCCCAGCACGGCGAACGGTGTGCCTTTGAGGTCCCAGCCATACAGCGTGGAGTTTTTGTAGGTCTCGGTTCCCGGCGCGCCCGGTTTCAACTTTGCCAGACGGTTGTAGTACACCGTCCTGGAATCATTGCTCCATGCAGTCGCGCCAAACCGGACGCGATCGATCGGAGCTGCGACGGGTTTGCCGGACGCCGCGTCGTAAACGGTCATCGCGGCGTTTTCAGAACCACCCTCGGACACGCCGACCGCGACCTTGCTGCCATCGGGCGATGCGAGAAACCAGTTGATTGCGTACGGCTTGCCGCCGTTGGCGGTGCGCAGGGCATCGACATCGACGAGTATGCGGGTGCCAGCGGCGTCACGCACCATGAGGTCGAAGTCATCGGCGCCCGGTGCACGTTCCTCGTAGAACGAGCGACCGCCGTAGGACACGTAGCCCTGCACGAAACCGAAGCTGCCGGTGAAGGCCGAGACCCGTTTCCGCAGCGCGGCCAGTGGCGCGATCGCATCCAGCACCTTGCGTGTGTAAGCGCCTTCGGCCTTCATCCAGGCGAGGGTCGCGGGATCGAGATTCTCCATGTAGCGATAGTTGTCCGTCACCTTGACGCCGTAGAGCGTGTCCGTGACGGGCTTGATCGGCGCGGGCGCCGGCGGAGCGCCTGCGCGGATCGCCGCCAGCGGATCGGTGGCGGCCAGTGCGGGTGAACCCGCGACCAGGGCGAGAAACAGCGAGACACCCGAAACTGCAACGCGGTTTGCGATACGCATGACCGACCCTCCCCGGAGATGGTCGGGCGAGTCTACCTTTTGGGCCTCGGAAAAAGCGACTGGTTGGGGAGTCCGGCGTCGCCAGTCCGTCGCGCATGGCTCAGTGATGATCGGGGATCGCCGACACGCGACTTTCGCGATCAGCCGCATCGGCGTCCCCCGCTTCCAACCGCCGGGAGCGGCCATCTTCACGAAGACGGAGTTTCACGCCCCGTCGGCAAAAGGTCGCAAGCGACCGATCATCGCTGCTCTCCGAGCGGCCTTTCCCTCCTTCGCGAAGAGTGCAATCGGCCGAATCTCGCGGAGCCAGCGCTTGCCCGTGGTGGCATACTTTCGGCATGAAATACCGGGTTTTGATGCTCTTGCTGCTTTGCGCGAGTGCGACCGGGGCCGCGGCCCAGGGCCTGCCTGCGCAGGACTGGCCGATGTTTGGCGGCAATGTGCAAAGCACCGGCGAAAATCCAGGGCCAACCGGCATCACCGCTGCCAACGTCGCCCAGCTCACGCGTCGGCAGATAAAGCTCGATGGCACCGTGGATGCCAGCGCGATTTACCTGCACGGCGTTGCCATCCGCGGTGCCCGCCACAACGCCATCTTCGTCACCACGACCTACGGCAAGACAGTGGCGCTCGATGCCGATGGCGGCGATGTACTGTGGGAATACACGCCACCCAGCTACCGGAAACTGGCCGGCACGCGTCAAATCAGCAACTCCACTCCCGTAGCCGACCCCGATCGGCAGTTCATTTATGCCGCCTCGCCCGATGGCTATATCCAGAAGCTGGCGGTCGGCGATGGCCACGTTGTCTGGCGCACCTCCATCAGCAAGCTGCCACTGCGCGAGAAGATGGACTCGCCGCTGAAGTTTTTTCGCGGCCAGGTCATTGCCGTCACGGCGGGCTACATCGGCGACCGGCCGCCCTATCAGGGCCATGTCGCGATCCTCGATGGCAGCTCGGGCAAGCTGCACGCGGTGTGGAACTCGCTGTGCAGCAATCGCGCCGCGCTGATCGAACCTGACTCCTGTGCGCAAGCCCAATCGGCCATCTGGGGGCGTTCCGGCGCGGTGATCGATCCGGACAGCGGCGACATCTTCATCGCCACGGGCAACGGCGACTGGAACGGCCAGACCGACTGGGGTGATTCGCTCATCGAGCTCGATGCCGCTGCCACGAAAATGCTGGGCAACTACACCCCGGCAAATACCGAGGAACTGAATGAGCACGATCTCGACCTGGGCTCGACCTCGCCCGTGCTGCTGGGTGGCGACCTGGTCGCGCAGGGCGGCAAGGACGGCAAGATCCGCCTGCTGAGCCGCAAGGCCATCGCCGGCACCGCTGCCCACCAAGGCCACGAGCTGCAAATCGTTTCCACACCCGGCGGCGCCGCCTTGTTCAGCCAGCCGGCGGTATGGCAACAGGACGGTCATACCTGGATGTTCGCTGCCGACAGCGCGGGCACCGCAGCGTGGATTCTGGAAAATGGCCAGCTTCAGGAAAAATGGAAAAACAGTGCCGGCGGCACCAGTCCGTTCGAGGCCGGCGGCCTCCTGTTCGTCTACGCTCCCGCGGGCGGACTGAATGTGTATGAAGCCGCGTCGGGCAAACACGTTGCCACGCTGCCGTGCGGTCCGGGCCACTGGAACAGCCCCATCGTGCTGCAGAACCAGATCATTCTTCCCGAGGGCAATGCCAACGACCACGCCAGCAGCGGCGTAGTGGATATCTGGAGTTTGCCCCACGGGCATTAGCCGCCGTCTTCAGCCGGCCTGATTTTCGCGATCTGAGCCAGGACCGGTCCGGCGTGTGTCGAGGTGGTTGTCGCCTCAGTCACGCAACCAACGTCTGCTGGTCTCGCACCCCCCGCTGCGCGGGGATGCTCCCCGAAGCGCCGAAGGGAGCGGTTTTGCTTTGGCTGGTGAAGATCAAAAGCGCGCCCCGATCCGCCTTCGGCACCTTCCCCCGCTGCGCGGTGGAAGGGAAATCGTCATCACGCCACGAATTGTCGAACGCAGGGCTGAAGGGGGATTTTCGCTGGAGCCCAGGCGACCGGGAATGCTCGCGCCGATCAGCGGCGCCGCCGGAAACGCAGCGCCTCGACGAGCAACGCGAACGCCGGCGAAGGTTGTCGCCGGCTCGGGTAGTACAGGTGATATCCGGGAAACAGCGGGCACCAGTCGTCCAGCACGCGTTGCGCAGCCGTCTCGCCTTGATGTGCGGCACCACCATGTCCTCCGGCAGATAGGCGAGGCCGAAGCCGGCGAGCGCGGCATCGAGGATGCGCAGAAGACTGTTGAACGTCAGCCGCCCTTCGACGCGCACGTTGAGGGCGTGGCCGTCCTTCTCGAACTCCCATGCATACAGCCCGCCATGCGTGAGGAAGCGCAGGTTGATGCAGTCGTGGCTCATCAGGTCGCGCGGCGTCGCGATCCCGGGTCGCGAGCGCAGGTAGCCAGGCGAGCCGACGACGACCAGTCGCGCATGGCGGCCCGATCGGCACCGCGATCATGTCCTTGGCCACCTGCTCGCCCAGCCGAATGCCGGCGTCGAAGCGTTCGGCTGCGATGTCGGTGAGTGCTGGAGTCGCTGATCGACCTCGACGTTGATGTCCGGGATATTGCGGCAGGAAACGCTCGCAGCACCGGCCACAGGATCGCGGCGGCGGCGTGCTCGCTGCTGGTGATCCGGATCGTGCCGGCGGGTTATCGCGCAACTCGCTCAGGCCAGCGAGCGCCGCGTCGATGTTCTCGAAGTTCGGAACCAGCGTGCGCTGCAGGCGTTCGCCCGCCTGCGTCGGCGACACGCTGCGCGTGGTGCGCGTGAGCAGGCGCAGGCCGAGCCGTGCCTCCAGTCCGCGGATCGTGTGGCTGAGCGCCGATTGCGATACGCCCAGCTGGGCAGCAGCGCGGGTGAAGCTGCGCTCGCGCGCCACGGCGAGGAAGGCCTGCAGGTCGTTGTAGTTCTCGCGGGGCATGGGTGGCTGCCAGCGATTGATGAATTGAGATCATAAGTCCATTCGAATTACCCGGCTTATCGGATCGGTTCCCCGGGTCCAGAATGGCGTCCCTTGCCTCACGTAGCAGGAGATCCCCATGCAATCGCGCAGACTTGGCCGCCACGGCCCCACCGTTTCCACGCTCGGCCTTGGCTGCATGGGCCTCAGCCACGGCTACGGTCCCGGCCTCGATCGCAAGCACGGCGATCGCGCTGATCCGGAGCGCGTTTGAACAGGGCGTCACCTTGTTCGATACCGCCGAGGCGTACGGCGCGCTCAACGAGGAAATGCTCGGCGAAGCCGCTGGCGCCATTTCGCGAGCAGGTGGTGCTTGCGACCAAGTTCGGTTTTCGCGATGGTGACGCAAAAGCCGGGATGGACAGCCGCCCCGGACGCATTCGCGAAGTTGCCGAAGCCTCGCTGCGTCATCTGCGCACCGACCACATCGACCTGTTCTACCAGCACCGCGTCGATCCCGACGTGCCGATGGAAGACGTGGCCGGCACGGTCAAGGACCTGATCGCCGAAGGCAAGGTCAAGCATTTCGGTCTGTCCGAGGCCGGAGTGGCATCGATCCGCCGCGCGCACGCGGTGCAGCCGGTTGCGGCTTGCAGAGCGAATACTCGCTGTGGTGGCGTGAGCCGGAGCGGGAGCTCCTGCCGTTATGCGAGGAGCTGGGCATCGGCTTCGTGCCCTTCAGCCCGCTCGGCAGGGGCTTTCTCACCGGCAAGATCGACGCGAGTACGACGTTCGCGCAAGACGACTTCCGCAATACGCTTCCACGCTTCTCGCACGAAGCCGCGCAAGACCAACCAGGCCCTGGTCGAATTGCTCGAGACGCATCGCTTCAACCCTGAGCGCGACGCCGGCACAGATCGCGCTTGCCTGGCTGCTTGCGCAAAAGCCGTGGATCGTACCGATACCGGGCACGACCAAACTGGAACGCCTGCAGGAGAACCTCCACGCTACCGACATCGCGCTGAGTGCAGACCATTTGCGCGACATCGACGGCGCGCTGTCGCAGGTGCGGGTGCAGGGCGAGCGTTATCCGGCTTCGCAGGCCGCGCGCGTCGGAAGGTGATGTCGGCAGGCTACTTCGTGCATCGCTTCATCCGGCTGCTCCCGTCCGAGCGAAGCATTCACGGGTACGCAACGGCCATCGGCGCGTAATCGTTTTTCGCCCGCCACTGTCGCGGTCGCTTTCGCCACCTTCGCGACATGCCCGAAGTCGTTTCGTCCCGCGGACGAACTCGGGTCCCCATAACCAACGGAGGACACTCGTGCACATCCACCGCAACGGTTCCCTGCCTTCAGTCAAGGCACCTGCCGAATATTTCACCGGCAACGTGCGCATCGACATGCCGTTCAAGGGCAGCGGCGAGTCCCGCGTCGGCGGCGCCTTCGTCACCTTCGAGCCCGGTGCGCGCAGCAACTGGCACACGCATCCGCTGGGGCAGACCTTGATCGTCACGTCCGGCAAGGGCTGGACCCAGTGCGAGGGTGGTCCGATCGTCGAGCTCAATGCGGGCGACATCCTGTGGTGTCCGCCCAACCATCGTCATTGGCATGGCGCGACGCCGACCAGTCCGATGACCCACATCGCCATCCAGGAAGCGCTCGACGGCAAGGTGGTGGACTGGATGGAGAAAGTCACCGACGAGCAATACAACGCCGGTCCGGTCTCGTCATGAGGGAGCGCAGCTGGCCATCCAGTGCCTTGGTCGCAAGCAACTGAAGTGCAAAGACGATGGATGACTCGCCGCATCCAGCGGCTCGCACTGCGGGTCATCGGCTGCGCCGATGTTCGCTACGGCATCCAGGCTGCGCAGTCCGGATATCGCTACGCGATTCCGGGATGACAACCAGATCAGCGGCTGCCTGGCGCTCGCCACCTTGCGCACACGGTCAGGCGATATCGCGCGCCCCAGCACTTGACGGTCCCGGTTGCTCAAACCACCCACTCGTTCGATTCACTACCCGCACCACCGAGAGCATCACCGGCACCTCGACCAGCACGCCGACCACGGTCGCCAGCGCGGCCCCAGAGCGCAGGCCGAACAGGCTGATGGCGGCGGCGACGGCGAGTTCGAAGAAGTTGCTGGCGCCAATCAGGGCGGCGGGGCCGGCGACGCAGTGCGGTACTTTCAGCCAGCGGCTGAGACCGTAGGCGATGCCGGCGTTGAGGTAGACCTGGATGATGATGGGCACTGCGAGCAGCGCGATCACCAGCGGTTGCGCCAGGATCGCCTCGCCCTGGAAGCCGAACAGCAGCACCAGCGTGGTGAGCAAGGCGGCGGTCGAC
Organism: uncultured Gammaproteobacteria bacterium; assembly: GCA_963771235.1. Taxonomy (GTDB): domain Bacteria; phylum Pseudomonadota; class Gammaproteobacteria; order Xanthomonadales; family Rhodanobacteraceae; genus Rhodanobacter. Next base: position 240,456 of record CAVYSP010000004.1, on the reverse strand, counting down.
AGCGGATCGATGCGTCGCAACGTCGCCTCCAGCGCGGCGGGCCCCCGACCGCGCAGCAGCCAGCTGCGCCACAGCTGCGCGGCGATCGCCGGCACCACGATGTACAGCAGCACCGACAGCAGCAGCGTGGCCCACGGCACCTGGATCGAGGCGACGCCGAGCAGCAGCGCCACGATCGGCGCGAACGCGACCACCATGATGGTGTCGTTGAGCGCGACCTGCGCCAGCGTGAAGTTCGGCTCGCCGCCGCACAGCCGCGACCACACGAACACCATCGCGGTGCATGGCGCGGCGGCCAGCAGGATCAGCCCGGCGATATAGGAATCCTGCTGGCCCGGCGGCAGCCACGCGGCAAACACATGGCGCACGAACAGCCAGCCCAACAACGCCATCGAGAACGGCTTGATCGCCCAGTTCACCAGCAAGGTCACGCCGATGCCGCGCACTTGGCGGCGCACACCTGCCAGTTGCGCGAAGTCGACCTTGAGCAGCATCGGCACGATCATCAGCCACACCAGCGCGGCGACCGGCAGGTTGATGTGCTGGATCTCGGCATGCGCCAGCGCCGCGAACGCGCCGGGGATCACATGGCCGAGCGCAATGCCCGCCACGATGCACAGCGCGACCCACACGCTCAGGTAGCGGGCGAAGAAGCCGATCGGCGCCGGCGCGGCTAGCGTGGCGGCATCACTCATGCGTGGGTTTCCATCTGGCCGATCGCACGTAATGCCTGCTGCTGCCCTGCGCGATCGAGTTGTTCCAGCCGCAGCGCCAGCAGTTGTTCGATGCGCTGGCGCAGCATCGCCCAGGCCGACTCGAAGGCGCGGCGGCGCTGTTCATCGGAGCCGTCCACGGCGACCGGATCGGGCACACCCCAATGCGCACTCACCGGTTGGCCGGGCCAGATCGGGCATACCTCACCGGCGGCGTTGTCGCAGACGGTGATCACCATGTCGATCGGCGGCGCTCCCGGCTTGGCGAACTCGTCCCACGGCTTGCTGCGCAGCGGCTCGGCATAGCCGAACGCGCGCGCCAGCTCCGCCGCGATCGGTTGCACCGTGCCGCTGGGAAAACTGCCGGCGCTGAACGCGCGGAAGCGGCCTCCGCCGAGCACGTTGAGCAAGGCTTCGGCCATCACGCTGCGCGCAGAGTTGCCGGTGCACAGGAACAACACGTTGACTGGCGCGCGCCCGGCCATTTCAGCAGCAGCTCGCGCCGGCGCTCGGGCCGCACGTGGCGGCGGCATTGCCGGCGGTCGCCGGACCGCACGTGGCGGTGGCGCTGCCCGGGGTCGCGGGGCCGCAGCAGGTGGCGCCGGCTTCATTCGGCGCGCTGGTGTAGGTAGTTGCCTCGCCATGCGTGTGGAAGGTTTCCCAGCGCACGCCCTGCGGATCCTCGGCCCAGAACTTGTCGGAGTGGGCGTAGCAGCAGGTAGTGCCTTTTTCCGCCAGCGCGATCGCGTCGGCAGCTTGCAAGCGCGCACCGACCGCGGCCAGTTCGGCGCTGTCCTCCGCTTGCAGTCCGAGGTGATCGACGCCGGGCTCGCGCTCGCGCTGCGAGATCGCGAAGTTGAGGCGCGGATCATCCAGCATCCACTTGGCGTAATCGGGCTTGGTCACGCTCGGGGCTGCGCCGAACAGGGTGGTGTAGAAGCGGATGCTGTCGTCCAGCCGTTCGACGTTTACATGCACGTGGAAGCGTTTCATGGGTTTCTCCGTTTCGGTTTGCACACGGGGGACGCGCAGCCGGCCGACGCGGCCGAACCGGCGCAACAGTTCTCGGTGAGGAAGTCGAGCAAGTTGTTCATCTGCGTGTAGCTGGCGCGGCACTGGATCACCCGGCCGCGGCGCTCGTCGCTCACCATGCCGGCACGCCGCAACACGTGCAGGTGGCTGGTCAAGGTCGCCCCGGCCAAGCCGGTCGCCCCTGCCAGTTCGCCGACCGACAGGCCTTCGTCGCCGGCCTGCACCAGCAGGCGGTAGAGATTCAGGCGGTGCTCCTGGGCAAGCGCCGCGAGGCAGGCGAGAGCGTCTTTTGATTCCATATTTCTATAATTACGGAAATATCAGAAAGCGTCAAGCATGCACTGAGAGGTTGTGAAAAAATCGGAGGACCCGCTTTCGCTTGCCCTGCGCAGCGGGGAAACATCGGCAGGATTGCCGATGTTTGCAGCGGATGCTGCCCGAAGGGCGAGCCACAGGGATGTGGCGAGTACAAGCTGCCCGAAGGGCTGAAGGGGGCGCTCTGCGGTCGGCGAGAAGAGCCAACAGCAGCGCGGCTTTGCCGCGCTCCCCCATCCGCCTTTGGCACCTTCCCCCGCAAGCGGGGGAAGGAACAGCATGGCGCCTCCATCCTTACCCTGAATTATTCACAACCTTTGAGGGGTTCCGCCCATCGAAGTCGCGCCGAATGCCAGGTCCGGTTGGCGCCAACTTCAAGGCCCGCAGCGCGACGAAAAATGAGTCGCTTCTGGCGCAAAATCTTTACGTAGGCGCGCGCATGATCGCGGGCTGCACGTTGCCGCACCGCTGTAGTTCTTCCCGACCTAACCGCCTACTGGAGCGAGCCATGATCCACGACAGCATTCTCGACACCATCGGCAACACGCCGATCATCAAGCTCCATCGCCTGGCGCCGCCACACGTCGAAGTTTTCGTGAAGGTGGAGGCGTTCAACCCGGCCGGTTCGGTGAAAGACCGGCTCGCGCTGGCGATCATTCTCGACGCCGAGCAACGCGGCACACTCAAGCCGGGCCAGACCGTGATCGAAGCCACCTCCGGCAATACCGGCGTGGCACTGGCCGCGATCTGTGCGGCGCGTGGCTATCCGTTCGTGGCGGTGATGACCGAAACCTTCTCGATCGAGCGGCGCAAGCTGATCCGCGCCTACGGCGGCAAGGTGGTGCTGACACCGGCGGCCGCGCGCGGTACCGGCATGGTCGCGAAGGCGGTGGAGCTGGCGCAGCAGCACGGCTGGTTCTTCACCAATCAGTTCGAGAATCCCGCCAATCCGGCCTATCACCGGCAGACTACCGCGCCGGAAATCCTGCGTGACTTCGCCGGTCGTCGACTGGACTATTTCGTTACCGGCTGGGGTACCGGCGGCACGCTGACCGGCGTCGGCGAGGTGCTGAAAGTGGCGCGCCCGGAAGTGCAGATCATTGCCACCGAGCCGGAAGGCGCCGCCCTGCTCTCCGGCAAGGAGTGGCAGCCGCACAAGATCCAGGGCTGGACCCCGGACTTCGTGCCCGGTGTGCTCAATCCCGAGGTGGTCGATCGCATCGTGCTGGTCGACGACGTGCTGGCCCGCGACACCTCGCGCGCCTTGGCGCAGCGCGAAGGCATCTTCGCCGGCATCTCCTCCGGCGCCACGCTGGCCGCCGCGCTGAAAGTGGCGAAGGACGCGCCCGCGGGCTCGGTAGTGCTGGCGATGCTGCCCGATACCGGCGAGCGCTATCTGTCGACCTTCCTGTTCGAGGGTGTCAACGAGGGATCGGACGAGGTGTGAGACGACGCCGGTATGGCGGGGTGCAGGCCGGAACACCGGCTTTTCTGCAGGCATTCCTGCGAAGGCAGGAATCGCACTTCATTCCTCACCACACTTCCAGCAAAAAAAGGCGCGGTCACCCGTGCGTTTTGCTGCCTGTTGTGATGAGTCAGCACCCGCAGCAACAACTCAAATATGCAGGTGCCGTCCGCAATCAGCGCGAGGCCATACTTGAAGTCACGAGTGCTGCCAGACAACGGTTCGTGTCAGGGCAAATCTGCCGCGGAAACTGAATCTGACCCCGACACACTAGAACCAGACCCCGACACACTGAGTGCCGGCGACGGGTTGCCAAGTGCCATGCCCACCGCAGTCGGCGGCACCTGTCCCGGCAGCGGCAAACCCAGTTGCTTGCACAGGACGGCAAAGCGCGGGTCATGCTGCCAGGCCAGCACGAAGGGATCAGTGAGCAGGGTCCGGACCAATTGCGGGTCGCCTTGCGTGCGCGCGCGCTGCAGCCAGTCGAACATTTCATCCGCCTGCTTGCGCAGCGCGTACAGGTTGGCCACGTTGTAAGGGTGCTCCTTGCCATACGCGGCGATATAACCATGCAGGGCCGCATCGGCCTGCTGGTGATCGGGGCCGATCTGCCGGGCCATGGCCCGAACCAGCGGTCCGCTTAGGGGATCGGCTTCTTTCTCGGCATCGCGCACTGCGGCGGCGGCATCGCCACGCAGGATATCGACCTCGGCCAATCCCGCGTACAGCCCCGGCAAATCGGGCTGCAGGATCAGCGCCTTGCGAATAGCCTGCTCAGCCGCGTCGAGCTGGCGCTGCCCCAACAAGGCAACAGCCAGGTTGGCATAAAAGCCGGCCTGCAACGGGTCGGCGACAATGGCTTTGTGATACATCTCGATCGACGGCTGCAGTTGCCCGACCGTCATGAGTCCATAAGCCAGGTAATCCGTGCTGGTGGCGTCATTCGGCGCCAACGCATGCCCGCGCTTGATCTCGGCCAGCGCACTCACCGGGTCGTTGTCGACCTGCATCAAGAGATAGCCACGAATGAAGTGGCTGGTTGGGGCATCCGGGGCCAAAGCCTGTGCCTTGTCCGCCGCAAGCTGAGCTTCCGCATATGCCTGTTGTCGCGCGTCGCCGGTCAGATAATTCGCCAGATCGATCGAGCTGCCCGCCACCGAGGCCCATGCGTAGGCGTAGTTCGGATCGAGCTGCAGCGCTTGCTGGTAAAGCGCGCGGGCGCGGCGCTCGCCAGCCTCGGTGCCATGCCGGCCAAGGGCAAACCCTTGCAGCATGAGCTTGTAGGCCTGGACATTGCCATTGGGTGGTTTGTCGTCGATGACCAGGGCCTGGCCGAGCAGTTTGATCTTCAACGCACTCGCCACGGCGTGGCCGATTTGCGCCTGGATCGCGAACACGTCCTTCAATTGTTCGTCGTAGCTGTGCGACCACACATAGCTGCCATCGATGGCACGGATCAGGTCGACGGTGACGCGGATGCGATCGCCCTGCTGGTGCACCGAACCCTGGAGCAGATGGGCCACACCCAGCGTGGCGCCGATCCGCGCGGGACTTTCCGTGGAATCGCGAAACTTGAAGCTGGAATACTTGCCGATCACCTTCAGCCCGTTGATCTGGGTGAGGTCGGAAATCAGTGCCTCGGACAGGCCGTCGGAGAAGTATTGCTCCTTGGGATCGCCGCCTTCATTGGTGAGCGGCAGCACCGCGACGGACTTCGCGGGCACCTTCGCCAGGGTGGCCATGAGGGCCCGGGTGCTGGCCGCGCTCGCCACGCTGGTGGCATCACCGTGCAGCACGAAGGTATTGGTGGCCAGCAGCACGACGGCGACGGCAAGGATGCCGATGATCCAGAAGTCCAGCTTGCGGCCGGTCGAGTGGGCGATCGGATCGCCAGGCGCGATCTCGCTCTCGCGCTTCAGGCCGGATGGCGTGAACTCGTAGAACCACGCCAACGCGATCCAGAAGGGGAAGCCGATGACGGCTGCCACCAGGAACCAGCGGGCGACCCAGGCGGGCGCATTGACCACTGGGGTCAACTGCGCGATCCCCTGTGCCAACGCCCATACCGCGGCGGCGTAGAGCGCGCCCGCGCGCAGCACGTTGCGGCGTTTCAGTTCGGCGAGCAGGCTCACGGCTGCCTGCGTTGCGTGAGGCGTTGGCAGAGATCAGTCATGCGCCGTCTCCTTTGCAGCCGCTGGTGCAGAAAGGGGCTTCGACCCACCCTCCGCGACGCGCGCGGGGTACTTGATGGTTTGCGGTGGCGGCCATCGCAGTCCGGATTCGGCGAGCAGCGTCTTGAAGTGGGGCGTGGCGTCGAGGTCGAATGGCGCACCGCATTGGCATTCGGTGACCACGATGGCAAGCAGCAGGCCGCCCGCCGGGCGTGCGTCCAGCGCCGCAGCGTGGCGATTGGCCTCGGCACGGTTCCCGGACAACGCGGCTGCCGCTGTGTTGGTGATGTCTCCCATTTGGAACTTCGGGTTTTTGCGATCCACGTTCTGCAGGCTGGCACGCAGCTTTAACGGGTCTTCGCCAGCGGCTCTGCCCACGATAAGTTGCGTCATGTAGTAACCGTTGCCGCGCGATTCCATCGAGGCGAGCGTGGCTCTGCGCTTCCCCGATCCGCCCGAGCATGGCCAGTGCGATGGCCTGGGCTGCCGTTGGCATGGGACCATTGCCACTCGCCTTCGCGTACATGGCCAATACATCCAGCGCACGCTGGGGATGTCCGGTCGCCAGTGCCACTGATATGCGGGTGCGGTAGTTGATAGCGTTCAGCGGGTCGCATACGTTGACGCGGGCACCCAGGTTTTCGATCAGGTCGCCATAACCGAACGCACTGGCGAACATCGGCATCCAATTCGGTGCGCTGCACCCGGGCTGCTTGAGTGCGGTTTCAATGCGATCGGCCAGACCATGCCAGTCGTCGCTCAGCAGTTGCCGCTCGGCCAGCGCCAGATCGCGCTGCTGCGGATCCGGGCTGGTGGCGGCGGCGCGTTCGAGCGTGTACAGGGCGGCACGCTGGGCATCGAGGAGTTCGGCATGGCTGCGGCCATCGGCCATGAGCGTGTGTTCGTAAAGATCTGCCTCGGCGAAGTACGCGAAGGAGAAGTTGGGATCCAGTGCGATCGCCTTGTCGAATTCGACATTGGCCCGGCGCAGTCCATCGATCAGGTCAATTCCCGCTTTGAGGTGCGCCTCGATGTAGAGCTTCCAGCCCTTCTGGTAGGCGATGAAGGCATCCACATTCTTCACGCCGGCCGCGCGCATGTGCGCACGCTGTTTGTCATCCAGCACCACGTTGAGTACGCCGGCGACCTGCTCGGCAATATCCAGTTGCACGGCCAGGCTGTCCTTGACGGTGCGGTCGTAGGTCTGCGACCACAGCTGGGTGCCATCGGAGGCACGGATCAGCTGCGCGGTGACGCGCGCCCGCTCCCCTTCACGCCGCACGCTGCCTTCCAGCAGGTTGGCCACGCCCAGCCGCGCGCCGATGGTGCGCGAATCCACGTCCTTGCCCTTGAACTGAAACGACGAGGTGCGCCCGATCACGCGCAGGCCATCGATGCGCGCCAGCGAGTTGAGGATCTCCTCGGACAGCCCGTCGGAGAAGAACACGTTGTCCTTGTCGTCGGACAGGTTCTCGAACGGCAGCACGGCGATGGATTTGGCCGGGATGGCCGTCACGGCGGACGCCGGCGCCGAGTGACTGGCGACAGTCGCAGCGGATGCCAGCACGGGAGTTTTTTGCGCCGCGGGCGTAGCCGAAGGCGCCGTGGCGCCATGGCTTGCCGGCGCACCGGCAACCTTCCACAGGAACCCGCCGCCCACCGCCAGCACCAGCGCGACCAGCAGCAGTTCCGTGCCGCTGGCGCGTTGCCGGCCCTGGTCACCGTGATACCAGGCCAGCAACAGCGTGACAAAGAAACCCACGCAGATCGCGATGATCAACAGGCGTTCGACCGTATCGGGCCAACCGAACCTGGTGGCCACGATGTCGATGGCTTGCAGCAGCGCGAATGCCGCAGCGACATAGGCAACGGCCCACTGCACCAGCTTGCGTTGTTTCAGTCGTGCGATGAAATCAGTCATGCGACTTTCGTCCTGTGCAAACGTGACAGCGTGCAGGTTGGATGAATAAATCAGGGCATCGCCTTGGCGGTCGTGGTAGTCGGCAATCCGACCTTCCGGCAGAACGCGACGAAGCGCGGGTCGTGCTGGTAGCGCAGGATGAACGGATCGAAGAGCAGGTTGGCGACGCCAGCATCACGGTTGGCCCAGGCGCGATCCAGCCAGGCGAACATCTGGTCTGGATCGCCACGCAGCGCATACACCTCCGCGATCTGGAAAGATGCCTCACTGGCCCGCGTGTCAATCAGGTACTTGAGTGCGGCGTTGGCGGCGGCGTGATCCGGCCCGATTTGCCGCGCCAGTGCCAACGCGACCCCCTGCCAGCCACCACTCGCGGGCTCCGCCTGCGCCGCAGCCGACGCGGCTTTGGCATTCCCGCGCAGGACCTCGATGACCGTCAACCACTCGTGATAGCTCGTCGCCGCCGGTTGCAATTCGATCGCCTTGTGGCTGGCCGCCGCGGCCTCGTCCAGGCGGTCGAGGCCAGACAGATAGTGGGCCAACCAGTGGTACCAGGCAGCATTCAGTGGATCGGTAGCCAAGGCTCGCCTGGTCAGTGCGACCGCCTGGTCCGGATGCCCCAGCGTCGCCACCAGTTGACCCATGCCGAACAAACTGGGCCCGTCATTCGGTGCCAGGTGTATGGCGCGCTGATATTCGGCCTGCGAACCGGTCCAGTCGAAGTCGGCACTGAGCAGGATGTAGCCGCGCGCCTCATGCGCGGCCGCAAGGTCCGGATCAAGCGTCAGCGCGGTGTTGGCCGCCGCGCGCGCTTTTGCATAAGCCTGCTGCGCCGGCTGCCCACCAAGAAATTGCGTGGCAAGGTTGGCCGCCGTGCGCGCCAGCCGGGCCCAGGCCAGCGCATAGCGCGGATCATCCTTGACTGCCACTTGGTACTGGGCAATCGCCTGGCGATAGTCGGACTCCGTGTTGCGCGCGAAATGGAACTTGCCCTGCAGATACGCCGTATAGGCCGCGAGGTTGCCGCTAGGCGGGCGATCGCTTTGCACCACCGCACCGCCGCTCTCCATCAGCTTCGCCTGCAAGGCGCTGGCGACGGCGTGGGTGATGTCATCCTGCAGTTTGAACAGGTCCTTGTACGGCCGGTCGTAATGCTGCGACCACAAAGTGCTGGCATCCCTGGTGTTGATCAGCTCGGCGCTGATGCGCACGGTGTCGCCTTCGCGGCGCACGCTGCCTTCCAGCAGGTGGGCGACGCCGAGCTTGGCGCCGATGGTTTGCGCGTCGTCCTTCGTGTCGCGGAACTGGAACGCGGAGTTGCGCCCGATCACCTTCAAGCCGGCGAACTGCGACAGCGCGTTGATGAAATCCTCGGACAGGCCATCGGAGAAATACTGCTGATCCTTGTCGCCACTGTCGTTGGCCAGCGGCAGCACGGCGATGGACTTTTGCGGGATCTTCGCCGCGGCGGGCTGGGTGGCGCGCGCGGACGCGGTGCTTTTGTGCGGCACAAAGACGGCGGTCAACAACAGCACCACGGCCACGCACAAGATGCCGATGATCCAGAAATCCAGCTTGCGACTGGTGTGTGCGGTGATCGATTCGGTGGGCGCAATTTCGCTCTCACGCTTCAATCCGCTGGGAGTCAATTCGTAGAACCACGCAAAGGCCAGCCAGAACGGAAAGCCGATGATCAGCGCCGCAATGATCCAGCGCATCACCCACGCAGAGATGTCGTACAGCGGCAGCAACTGTGCTGCACCTTGCGCCAAGGCCCACGCCGCCGCCGCATAGAGTGCCCCCGCGCGCAGCACATTGCGACGCTTGAGTTCGGCGAACAGGTTTGTGCGCGGTCGGCTCGTCATTCCCACACGTATTCACCCGAGGCGTTGCGGCGTGCGCCATCGGGCGCGCCATGGTGATCCCACAAAGCGGTCAAACCCACGCTGCGCGTGAACGTCCGGAATTGCGGCGTTCCACGCAGCGCACGCAGGGATGGACTCCACAGGCGATGGAGGTACATCACGTTGTTGGTCGAACGGAATCGCTGGCACAGTTCGAGCGCCCGCGGGCCGTCGTCCATAAGCAGCAGCGCGTAAGGCAGTGCGCCGGGCAATACGCGAGGCAACGACGCCAGGAACTGATCCACCAGGGCCAGCCCCTGCGCACGCGCCGCGGCATCGCCGTACACCGCGCGCGCCAGGATTTCAGGCGCACCTTCGGGCAATCCGGCGCCCAGCACCGTCAGGCCGCGCGCGAGTTGCGCGGTCGCTTCCTCGATCCGGCCACTTGCGGCCGTGATCTCGTGCATGCCGAGCCACGCGTGCGTCAGTCCGGTGTCGACCGATTTCTGGAGCAGCGTCCTGCCACGATCCAGGTCGCCCGTCTGGACGTATTGAGTGCCGCGCCAGAGCAGCGCGATCGGATACAACGGATCGGCCTGCAGCACGCGATCGAGTTGCGAGCAGCCTTGCGCGATATAACCGGTGCTGATCGAAATCGCGCCGAACCAATATCCGATCGTGGGGTCGCCGGGTTGCAGCGTCAGCGCGCGATCGATCGCTTGGCGGCTCTCGACGAAGCGGTGCTCCTGCAGGGATACCAGCGCGATCGCCGAATGAGGTTCGCCCAGGGACGGATCCATTTCGCCCGCGCGGGCTGCGTCGCGGCGCACCGCCTCGACGGCGTCATCCACCAGGCTCGGCGTGTAGATCGGCTCGAGCGCATGGATCGTGGCCAGTCTTGCGTAGGCGCGCGCGAAGTGCGGGTCGAGCGAGGTGGACTTGTGCAGCATCTCGATGGCCTGGGCCAGGCGCGTGCCGTCGCGGCGATTGAAGATCGCGCTGGCCTGCAGGTAAAGCTCGTAGGCTTCCGGATTCTGCGTTGCGACGGGCACCAGGCGTTGCCGTTGATCACCGTGCAGGATCACGTCAAGCTCGCGCACGATGGCGCGCGCGATGCGCTCCTGCAACTCGAACACGTCGGACAATTCGCCGTCGTAGCTTTCCGACCACAGGTGGTAGCCGTTGTCGGTACGGATCAACTGCGCGGTGATGCGCACCTTGTCACCGTGCTTGCGCACCGAACCTTCCAGCACATGCGCCACCGACAACGTTTTGCCTATGCCGCGCAAATCCTCGTTCTTGCCCTTGAAGGAGAACGACGAGGTACGGCCGGCCACCTTCAGGTCCTTGAGCTTCACCAGCGCGTTCAGGATTTCCTCGGCCATGCCGTCGGAGAAATACTCCTGGTCGCGCGTCGGCGAGAGGTCGGCGAATGGCAGCACCGCAATCGACTTGTGTGGAATTTCAGGCGCCGTCCCGATACTCACGGCGGGGGAGGCGGGTGTGGATACGACGTCGGCAGACGCCGATGACGCGGCTTCGGCGCTGACAGCTTCGCGGTGGATACCGCCCGGCCCGACGTCGAAAATCCACGACAAGATCAGCGCGATCGGGAAACCAATCGCAATCACCAACGTGATCGCGCGCGGCACCCAGCCCGGCAGGTTCAATTGCGGCGCGACCGTCGATGCGACTTGTATCAGCAGCCAGCCGACCACCAGATAGGCAGCGCCCACCTTGAACACCTTGCGGCGCCTCAGTTCCGACAACAAGAGATGCTTCACGCTCACGACATCGCCTTCGCATCGGTGGTGGTCGGCAATCCGACTTTTTTGCAGAACACCGCGAAGCGCGGGTCATGTTGGTAGCGCAGGATCAACGGATCGAACAACAGCAATTCGACGCCGGCGTCGCGGTTGGCTACAGCACGATCCAGCCACTTGAACATGTTGTCGGGATCTTTCCGCACCGCGTATATGTCGGCGATCTGGTAGGCATCGTTACTGGAATATTTGTCGATCGCGTTCTTCAGCGCGGCGTCGGCCGCGGCGCGATCCGCCCCGATCTGCAGTGCCAGCGTCACCGCAAAATCATGCCAAAACCCGGCCGGCGTCTTTTGCGCCGCAGACAACGCCGCAGCGGCGTCGCCACGCAGCACCTCGATCATTGCCAGATAGGCGTGTGGACGGCTCGCGCCCGACGTCAATTTGATGGACTGGCGCAGCGCGGATTCCGCTTCGTCAAGTTGCCCGAGTCCGACTAGCTTCCGGCCCAAACCAAAATATCCTCCTGCGCTCAAGGGGGTACTGCCCAAGGCTTGCCGGTCGAGTTCGACGGCAGAAGAAATTTGCCCGAGTCTGGCCTGGATTGCAGCAAGACCGGCTTTGGCACCGGAATCACCCGGCGCCAACTTCATTGCGCGTTGGGACTCGGCCAATGCCCCCGTCCAGTTGAAGTCGAAAGCCGCCATCAGCCCGGCAAGCGCCTCATGCGCGAACGCCAGCTCGGGATCCAATTGCAGCGCCATGTCCGCGGCGGCGCGCGCCTGGGCGATCTCGTTGGGCACAGCGACTGCATCGGTGTCGAACGACCCAGCCAAGCCCTGCCATGCAACCGACGACGCCGCATAAGCCTGTGCGTAGCGAGGATCCAGCCGAATGGCTTGATCAAATTGTGCGATGGCTTGGTGCTGACCTGTCGCGGTCCCAAGGGTCGCGTACGCAACGCCGCGCTGGTAGGCGGTGTAGGCGGCGAGATTGCCGCTGGGTGGACGGTCGCTCTGCACCACCGCGCCGCCGCCTTCGAGCAGCTTTGCCTTCAATGCGGCAGCGACCGACTTGGTGATGTCGTCCTGCAGCGCGAACAGGTCCTTGTAGGGACGATCGTAGTGCTGCGACCACAAGGTGCTGCCGTCGGCACAGTTCACCAGTTCCGCGCTGATTCGCACTTCATCGCCAAGCTTCTGCACGCTGCCTTCCAGCAAATGCGCAACACCCAACTTCGCGCCGATCTCACGACTGCTGTCGTTGCTGTGGCGAAAATGGAACGAGGAATCGCGGCTGATCACTTTCAGACCCGCGAATTGCGAGAGCGCCGTAATCAGGTCTTCGGACAACCCATCCGAGAAATACTGCTGATCCTTGTCGCCGCTTTCGTTGGCCCATGGCAACACCGCGACGGATTTCTGCGGAATGGACGCCGCTGGTACCGGCTGGATGCCGGCCGGCGTGCCCGCCGGCTCGGCCGCCACGGCGGTTGCCGCCGTCGGCGCGTCGGCAAACCGCCACAGTGCGCCGCCGCCGATGCCCAGCAACAGCGCCAGGATCAGCAGTTCGATACCCGACACCTTTTGCGCGCCGCGCTCGCCGTGATACCAGGCCAGCAACAGCACCATGAAAAAGCCCACGCAGATCGCGATGATCAGGCTTCGCTCGACGACATCGGGCCAGCCGAAACGCTGCGCCACGATGTCGATGCCTTGCAGCAACGCGAACGCCGCGGCGACATAGGCCAGCGCCCACTGCACCAGCTTGCGTTGCTTGAGACGTGCAAGAAAGTCACTCATGATCCGGACCATGTGCGTTGGAACGCGTCACCTCGTCGGGCGTCGGCAGGCCGACCTTGCGGCAGAATGCGGCAATGCGTGGATCCTTGATCAGGGGTTGCAGATTCATGGGCGCTTCGTAAAGCGTCGTGACCGACGTATCGCGGGCTGCGATGGCTCGGTCCAGCCACGCGAATGCCTGATCCAGATCACCCTCGTAGCCATAAACCTGGGCCACCAGGCCCGGTCCGTCCTTGCCGCTCCTGCGGATCATCTGGTCCAGTGCCGATCGTGCTTGCGCCTTGTCACCGCGCGCATACGCGATCAAGGCAAGTGCCTGCAGCCGACCGGCCTCGCCCGGGTCCGCTTTTGCCGCCCTCAGAGCTTCATCGAATTTGCCTTGGCCCATCAGGGCCAGGGCGAGTTGCGCGCCGAAGCCATCGGCGCCGGGTTGCAGTTCGAGCGCGCGCCGGGATGCCTTCTCGCTCTCGGCATACTTGCCAGCCGCGCTCAGGAACTGGCCGATGTAGAAATGGAAGGTGGCGTTCAGCGGCTCCATGGTCAAGGCCTTGCGCATCATGCCGATGGCCTCTTCCACGCGGCCGCTGGCAGCGGTGACATCGGCCAGTTGATAGAGTATTTCCGCATTGGAGGGATCGAGCGCGACTGCTTTTTTCAGGGTCGTGTCTGCGGCGGCAAAGTTGAAGTCTAGCCATGCCTGAGTGACGCCAAGCGCCCCCAGCGCGGTGGCCGAACGTGGCGCAAGTTCGACGGCCATCTGCGCATGGGCGCGGGCACGGGCGCTGACCACCTTGCGTTCGTCGGTCGTTGCCTCCCAGTCGTTGAACCACTGCTCGGCGATCGCCATGCGCGCGTAGGCCAGCGCGTAATCCGGATCCAGGTCGATGGCGCGCTGGTAATACTGTTCCGCCTTGACGTAGTCCGGGCGGGTGCGGCGCTCGGCGTAATAGCGCCCTTGCAACATCGCGTCGTACGCAGCCAGGTTGCCATTGGGCGGCTTGTCGGTGGCCTCGATGGATTGTCCGAAGACGCCTGCCTTCAGCGCATTCGCCACCGAGGTGGCGATGTCGCTCTGCATCGCGAAGATGTCCTTGAGTTGCCGCTCGTAAGTCTGCGACCAGATCTGGCTGCCATCGGCGGCCTTGATCAGCGATGCCACGATGCGCACGTGGTCACCCTGCCTGCGCACGGTGCCTTCGAGCAGGGTCGCCACGCCGAGCTTCGCACCGATCCCCGCACTGTCGTTCTGCGCGTCGCCGCGGAAGCGAAACGAGGAGTTGCGGCCGATCACCTTGAGATCACGCAACTGGCCCAGCGCGGAAATCATCTCCTCCGACAGGCCATCGGAAAAATACTGCTGATTCTTGTCAACGCTCTCGTTGACCAGCGGCAGCACGGCGATCGACTTGGCGGGCACCTTGGCCAGCGTGGCGGCCATCTCGGCGGCCGCGTGTTGATCCGCCGCGCCCGTCGCGTCATGGCGCAGCACGAACTGGTTGGTCACCAGCAGCACCACCGCGACGCACAGGATGCCGATGATCCAGCGATCCAGCTTGCGGCCGGTGCGGGGCGCCAGCGACTCGGCCGGATCGATCTCACTCTCGCGCTTGAAACCCTGCGAGGTGAATTCGTAGAACCACGCGAAGGCGAGCCAGAACGGGAGGCCGATGATCGCCGCGACGAGAAACCAACGCGTCACCCATTCCGGCGCGCCGACGGACGGGCCCAGTTGGGCGATGCCCTGAGCCAGCGCCCATACGGCAGCGGCGTACACGGCGCCGGCGCGCAGCACGTTGCGGCGCCCAAGTTCGCTGAAAAAATCCCCTGCCTTCAAGCGACTGCTCCAGGCTGGGATCCATGGGCCCAGTGGGGCGGAGTGTACTGCCGCGTGGTCTTGCTTCGCAGGTGTCTCTGGTCCGGCGCCCGGCTTGCCGCCGCGCCGAAAGCGGCCGGGGACTCGCCTGCGTTTCGGCACTGCCGGGGATGCTGCCCGAGACCGACGAACGCTATCTGTCGACCTCCCTGTTCGAGGACGTCAACGGGGGTGGGCGAGGTGTGGCCCGTCGTAACTGCCCGATACAACGTCGATGACTGGGTCAGCGAACGCGAACGCGACGTAGGCAATCGTCCACTGCACCCGTTTGCGTGGCTTCAGGCGTTACAGGAAATCGTTCATTCCCCATCCCCTGTCGTCACGCACAACTGGCGCGACGACCTGCCGTATGCCGCGCCACGCCCCGTGCGCGGCGGCAGCCTCTCGTCATTGGCAAATTCATGGCGCAAGCACCGGAATGCCCAGACCCGGTGCCTTGGCCAGCCGTGTGTCGCGGGTGACCAGGGTCGCGCTCAGCAGTCGCGCCAGAACTACATACGCCGCATCGTAGGCCGTCACGTTGTCGCGCAGCGCCCAGATGCCTTCCAGCAGAATGTCGTGCCGATACTTGCGGATGCGCAGACCGTGCAGCAGGGTCGGCAGATCGGCCTTGCGGCCCGCCGGGATCGCGCCGGCGTGATCGAGCTTGCGCAAGGCGTTGAGCGTCTCGATATCGATCAACTCCGGTGCTGCCAGTACGGTGTCTGGCGCCCACAGCAATTCCTCCAGCGGTTGAGGCCGGAAGCGGGCAAGCAAGTCGACCACGATCGACGCGTCCACCACGAGGATCCTGCTCATCCGGGGCTCACGCGGCGTCGCGCTCGCGCCGGATGAGGGCAGCGGAGGATTTCTTGAGTGCAAACGGCTCGGCGTCGTTCAGATGCATCCTCAGCTCCGCTTCGGAGGGCAGCGCCGCCATGGTCGAGAGCTCGTCGAGGATGAGGTCGCTGAGACTTTTCCCAGTCAACGCCGCGCGCGCCTTGAGCGTGCGATGGACTTTGACCGGGACATTGCGGATCTGGATCATGGCGGACATAGCGGTAACCTCGTTTCATGTGGGCACATGTTAGCATGTCGACAGCGCCAGCTTCGGAAGTCCGGCCTGGCCTTTGTCAACGTGATGCCAGGCCAGCAACGACGCCACGACGTAACCTGGCGCCAGAATCCGAACAACAAGCCGGAAACGCGCCCGCGTTTCGGTGCTGCTGGAGATGGTGCCCGATACTGGCGAGCGCTACCTGTCGACCTTTCTGGTCGAGGGCGTCAACGAGGGGTGAGGTGTGAGGCGAGTCGGCAAGGCGGCGGTGGTGATCGAAACACCCGCCAGGGCTTTTTTGCGGAATCGAATGCGATGCCGGCCTGCGTCGGGATGACCGCTTCTCTTTTTCGTCATTCCTGCGCAGGCAGGAAGAGCTTTACAACAACGAAGCTGGTCATCGCACTTCGCGACCGCTGACATGAACATGGCGCCTTTGCCTCTTCATCGGCATCCGCTCTTGTCGGTCCGGCCTTTTAACCGCGTCACACGCCCGGCAGCATGCGTTGCAGGACTCGATCGCGGCGGATGAAGTAGTGGTACAGCGCCGCGGCGACGTGCAGGGCCACCAGCGGGAGAATGGCGTACTCCGCGACCAGGGTATGGATGTCGCCAGTCCAGGCCCAGCCGACGGCATGGGTGTCCACCAGCGGCGGCACGTGAAACAGCCCGAAAAACGTGATCGCCATGCCGCGATACGAAGCGTTGATCCAGCCCAGGAACGGCACGACGATCAACAGCAGGTACAGCAGCCAGTGGATGAGGCGTGCCAGGTGCAACTGCCATCGCGGGATGCCGGCCTCGTGCGCGGGTTCGCCATGGCTGATTCGCCAGACCAGGCGCACGATGATGACACCGATGATCAGCACGCCGATCGAAAAGTGCAGACCGATCAGCGTGCCCACCGGCGTGTTGCGGCCGATGTGCGGCATGGTCCAGCCGATCGTGTACTGCGCGACCAGCAGCACGACGACAAGCCAGTGCAGAACGATCGCGGTGCGCGTGTAACGGCCCTGCGTGCTGATGCCCATGATTGCTCCTGCCGGTGGTTTGCGGTGGTTTCGACGAATGCCGGCAAACTCTACAACAGTCGACGACTGAGCTTGGTGCGTGGCTGGGTCGAGCCGTCCTGGCGACGTTTTCGATAGCGGCGATCGCGTTCACTCCCTTCCCCGGGACCGCGAAGAATCACACGTGAGGCCGCGCTTCGCAGAGCCGTGAAGGGAGCCTAGAAAAACCCCAATGCCGTCATTCCCGCGAAAGCGGGAGGCGCTTTATCAACACCGAATCTGGTCATCCAAATTGCTGTTTCGCAGATCAAAATGGATTCCCGCTTTCGCGGGAATGACGAGCAAAAAGGGGGTATTCGAGACTCCCTAAAGTAGCAAACGCATCGATGGCGGCCGGTCGCAAATGCACTCTGACCCAGGTTTCCGAAGGCGCTGGATGACTCGCCACATCCAGCGGCTCGCCCTGCGGGTCATCGGCTGCGCCGATGTTCGCTACGGCATCCTGCCTGCGCAGTCCGGATAGCGCTACGCGACTCCGGGATGACGACCGAAACGAGAGCTTCCCTAACGGTGGTCGTGTGGATGCTGGTGGTGGATGTCCGGGTAGTGCAGATGACGATGGGTCAACGGGGCGTGGGTATGCTCGTGCGTGTGCGGCTCGCGCCCGTCCCCATCGGCATCGTGGACGTGCTGGTGATGCTCGTCGTGCACATGGCGGTGCGTATGGGTCATTGGCTCGTGGGTGTGCAGGTGTTCGTGGCGCTCGGTCAGGTGCAACCACACGCCGGCACCCATCAGTCCGGCCGCCAGCCAGAACATGGGTGACGCGTGATCGCCGAACGCGAGGATCGCGATGGCCGCGCCCAGGAAGGGGGCTGTCGAGAAATACGCGCCAGTGCGCGCCGAGCCCAGGCCCCGCAGCGCCAGCACGAACAGCACCAGGCTGATGCCGTAGCCCAACAAGGCCAACCGCCATCGCCATGCCGACAACCGGCATGGCAGGCCAACGCACACCGAGCGCCAGCGCGATCCCCACATTGACGACCCCCGCAGCGAGTCCCTTCAATCCGGCGATGAACAACGCATCCGACGCCGACACCTTGCGGGTGAAGTTGTTATCCAGTGCCCAGCACACGCATGCGCCGGCAATCGACAGGGCGCCCCAGCCCATGCCTGTCCCATGCGAGCCACCCGGTACGCCCAGCACTACCGCGCCCGCGACGATGAGTGCCATCCCCAGTGCGATGCGGCGGTCGGCGTTTTCGCGGAATACGATCCACGCCAGCAGTGCCGTCAGCACCGCCTCCAGGTTCAACAACAGCGATGCGGATGCCGCCGAGGTCCGCGTCAACCCGAGCAACAGCGCCACGGGCGCGAGTACGCCGCCGAACCCGATGGCGAGCAATAACCACAGCCACTCCCGTGCGGTCATCGACGGCGCCCGCCAGCCGCGATCTCCCGCCGTCCGGATCAAGCCCAGGCCGATGCCGCTGCCGAGATATAGCAAACCGGCCAGAAGAATCGGCGACGTGTCGCGGAGCAACTGCTTGGCGATCGGCGTGCTGGCGCCAAACAGCAGCGCCGCGACAATGGCGGCGGCAATGGCGGGAGAGAATGCGACGCGTGGCATGCGCGAGGTCTAGCGGCGTTTGCGGAAGCGGCGATCGCGTTCACGTTCTTTCGGAGGAGCGCGAAGAATCGCGCCTCCGGCCGCGCTTCGCGCGGCCGAAAGGGAGCCGGCCTTCATGTCGACTCCCGCTGCGCGACCTGTCGAATCCGACTCACCGCCGCACGGCGATCCGGGTAGAGCAGCGGACCTTGGCCCGCATTCGGCAAGCAACCGCGCCACGGTTGCAAAGAGCAACAGCGATGGTCATGGCTGCCCGGGCCGTGCGCGCGACGCTGCATGAGCTGCAGCTCTGGCCTGCTTATTGCATGTCAAGTCATGAAACCGTGACGCGTGCCGTATGTTGACGCTTCGCCCCCTCGTAGCCCGCGCGGAATCGCGGCTTGTTTCAGGGCGCTGACCAGCAGCACGCCAATCGGCGCCACTTCAGACTTCGTGGACAGGCAGACATGAATCAAGCAACGGTTATGGACTATTGCGGCACAAAATTGACGCGTCACGCCATTGACTGGGATGCGGCCGAGTTGCGGACCTTGCTCGAGAAGATCGACGGCTGGAAGCTCGACAACCGGGCCCTGCGCGATCCGATACCGTGCGAATTGTTCCTGGGCTGGGGTGCCGGGGACGGCAAACCGGCGATCCTGGTGTACGAAAGGGATGGCGTCATGGTGGTCGAGGCGCCATGGATTCTTCCCAAGGGAGAGAGCATTCGCACCGACTATGTCCAGGCAGGCGTGCGTCGCTCCCGCTGGGGCGTGGTGGCGGAAGGGCGGCCGGGACGCCGCGCCGAGGATTCAGGCAGTGGCACGCATGTGTACTGGATACACAGGACCTGACGCGGAAGAGTTGCGGAGCCTTGCTCCTGCCGCTTCGCTCAGCCAATCTTCCATCGTTCCTCTCCGGATCAAGTCCGGGGCAGGCTCTGAGCGTTAGGCCCGGGCCGAAGTCGAAGGGCCGGATATGGCATGCGCTTCGACTTCGCTTGCTATCGCAAGCCACGCTCAGCGCGAACGGAATTACAGCTGAGCGAAGTCGCCGGTCCGAGTTAGGAAGCGCAAGTCCCGCGGTGGTGAAATCCGGTGTCTTGGTCGCAGGGAAGTGAGTGCAAAGACAATGGATCCCGGATATCGCTGCGCGATTCCGGGATGACGACCAAAATCAGAGGTTCGCTAAAGGCAACTGCCGTGCGTCAAGGTATTGCCTCCGCTCCGGCTCTGCTCCGCCTCTGATGAAAAGTGCGGGCCATGGCGAGGGCATGGCGAGGGCATGGCGAGGGCATGGATGCCCGAGTTGAGGCAACGCAGGAGCGGTTGCCCGATGCCCGAGTTGAGGCAACGCAGGAGCAGTTGCCCGATGACCCGCCGCTTTGCCCGGGACCCCTGTGCGGCGGTGAGGCGGTCGCTTCGACTCCGCTCGCTGCGCGGGCTACGCTCAGCGCGAACAGTTGGGAAAAGACGGACCATTCGAGTGAATATGGCGGGAATCGCCTTCACCGCCAACCCTGCGTGGCGCCGGAAAGCGCGCTTGCAAGCCGTGTCGGCGAGGACGAAACTTCGCGGCAAGCCAGGGCTCCCCACCCAGAGGCGACGATGTGAAATCAGAGTCGCTGTTTGCCGAACTCAGGCGCCGCAATGTATGGCGTGCCGGCGCGTTGTACGCCGCCGCGGCATGGGCGCTGGCGCAAGGCGCGGCGCAGTTGCTGCCGGTGTTTGGCACACCGGACTGGGTTACTCGCTGGCTGGTGATCGCCGCGATCATCGGCTTCCCGTTCTGGGTCGCGGTTGCATGGTTCTACGAATTCACACCGAGCGGCCTGAAACGCGAAAGCGAGATTGCGCCGGGTGATTCCATCGCCCACCGCACTGGACCCAAACTGGATCTCTGGATCATCGGCATCCTGTGCGTGGCGGTGGTGCTGTTGCTGACCGACCGCTTTGTGGTGCACAAGGGCGCCGGTATCGCCACGGTCATCCCGGATAAATCCGTCGCCGTGTTGCCGCTGGCCAACGAGAGCGGTGATCCCGGGCAACAATACTTTTCCGACGGCTTGTCCGAGGAGCTGATCGCCGACCTCACCCAGATCGACGGGCTGAAGGTGATCGGCAAATACTCCAGTTTCAAGTTTCGCGACAGCAAGGACAGCCCGGCCCGGATCGGTGCGGCGCTGGGCGTGGCCCATCTGCTTCAGGGTTCGGTGCGCCAGCAAGGCGAACGTATCCGCGTCACCGTCAACATGATCAGCGCCGCCGATGGCGCGAGCGTATGGGCGCACAGCTACGACGGGCGGCTCAATGACGTGTTCGCGATCCAGACGCAGATCGGCCAGGCGGTCGCCGCGGCGCTGCAAGTGAAGTTGCTGGGCAAACCCATCGTCTCGGAGGAGCAGCCCGCCAGCGGCAATGCCGAGGCGTATCGGCTCATGCTGCAAGGGCGTGCCGTCGCGCGACACAGCACCGAAGCGAGTTTCCGGCAAGGCATCGCGTTGTTCCGGCAAGCGCTCCAGCTCGATCCGGACTACGCCTACGCCTGGGGCGTGTTGTCCAATTACTCGGTCAATCTGGGCGCCTTTTTCCTGACCGGCGACGAGCGCCAACAGGCGTATGCGCAAGCGCGCATCGCGGTGGACAAGATGCAGACGCTGGCACCCCACGCCGCGACGACACACTATGACCGCGGTTATCTGCTGACCCAACTCGACAACGAACCGGTGGCTGCATTGGCCGAGTACCAGCGCGCCTACGCGTTGGCGCCACACGACGGCAACGTCATGAATTTCCTGTCACTCGGCCTCCAGGGCGTCGGGCAACTGTCGCGAGCGGCCGAGTTGAGACGCAAGGCCATTGCCACCGATCCGCTGCGTCCCGACTCCTACGCCAATCTGGCGGGCATCTTGTTGGCGCAAGGCCAGCTCGATGCCGCCGAGCAGGCTGCCCGCAAAGCCCTGGTGCTGCAGCCGGATTTCCCGGGACCGCACGCAGGGTTGAGCCAGATCGCCATCCTGCGTGGTGATGCGGAAGCTGCGCTGCGCTACGCGAATCGGGAAACCGATCCGGATGCCAAGGCACTGACATTGGCGCTGGCGCAGCAGATCGGCGCCGATCGACCGCAGGCCGATGCGGCCCTGCAGGATTACCTCGCCAAAAACGGCAAGGAGCACCCCTATAACGTTGCCGTCCTGTACGCGCTGCGCAAACAGCCCGATCTCATGTTCGACTGGCTGCTGCGCGCCCGGACGCAACGCGATCCCGGTTTCAGCAGCCTGCTCAGCGATCCCTTCGTGCTTGCCTACCAGCACGACCCACGCTTTGCCGCGTTGTGCCAGCAGGCAGGCCTGCCGCTGCCGGGCCAGCCGTTGTCGGTGGCGGCCGATTCGGGACGAGATGCTGGCTAACTTGGACACATGACGACGAGCCCGGTCGAGTTTCGCGGACGGAGAAAAACATGAACCCGGAAACATTCATTTTCGATGTGGTAGCGGGCTTGCTGGTCGCACTGCTTTTACTGGTCGGCAAGGCGCAGTGGCCACTCATCAGAAGCCTGTTCACCGAGGAGAACCGCCGCCAAGCGAGGCAAATCTCCGGAACCTGGAAGGCAACTGAAGTGTTCCATGACTCACGCTCGCAGAACACCTACACCATGCACGTCAAGTGCCGCGGCGGCCAGGTAACCGGCACCCATGTCTGCCTGACCGGTCCCGAAGACGTGGGCAAGACATTCGACCTTCGCGGCACCTACAAGGACCGCATTCTCACGTTCGCATGGACACCATCCTCTCGCGAAGAACTGGAATCGGGAACCGTCACCGCGATCCTGGATCAAGACCGACACCTCGCAGGGCACGGACTGTACATCGAGCCAGCTGACGGCAAAGTACACACCTCGACGTATACCGCGACGAGGTAGCCAGGCAGCAACGGCCGAAGGCTGGTCAAGCGGGAGGCGCAGTTCAACAGCGAAGCTGGTCATCCCGTGCCTTGTCCTCAAACACCTGAAATGCAAAGACGATGGATGACTCGCCGCATCCAGCGGCTCGCCCTGCGGGTCGTCGGCTGCGCGGATGTTCGCTTCGGCATCCTGCCTGCGCAATCCGGAAATCGCTACGCGATTCCGGGATGACGACCAAATCCAAGGTTCTCCAGGCTCTGCTACAGCTTTTCTGAAAAGTGCGGGCCATGGCGAGGGCATGGCGAGGGCATGGATGTCCGAGTTGAGGCAACGCAGGAGCGGTTGCCCGATGCCCGAGTTGAGGCAACGCAGGAGCAGTTGCCCGATGGCCCGCTGCTTTACCGGGGCCCCTGTGCGGCGGTGAGTCGGGGTCGACAGGCCGCGTAGCGGGAATCGGCATGGCGACGGCATGGATGCCGGAGTTGAGGCAACGCAGGAGCGGTTGCCCGAAGCCGATTCCTTTTCGTCAGCACAGGGATGTGCTGTCGAAAAGCCCGGCCCCGGCTCACGGACTTGCCGCCCAAGGCGAGGGCAAGGATGCCCGAGTTGAGGCAACGCAGGGAGCGGTTGCCCGATGGGCGGCAAGCGCCAAGCGGGGTGGCCTTCTCTGTTACTCCGGGCATCCTGCCCTTCGCCCTTCGGGCCGGCTTCGCCGTTCGCGCCGCTCCTGCGGCGCAGTGGTTACTTATCTCTTGGCCACGCAAGAGATAAGTAACTCGGGCACCGCAGGTGCACGAAAGCCCTTGCTCTCATGCTGCGTCAGAGACACGCAACGCGCATGCAGCGCACGCGACGAGAAAGTGACTCTCGCGCCACGGGTGCACAAAACCCTTGCCTTCATGGGCAACAGGCGTGCTCAACCGCGCGCCTTCACGCCGCCAACGCCTCCGTAACCATCCCCGGCAACGTATCCAGCGAGAACGGTTTCTGCAGCACCCGGTGAACCACCGATTGCAGCGACATCGGCAATGGCGACGGTGCGTAACCGGTCATCAGGATCACCTTCAATCCCGGGCGCAGCGCGTTGCCGGCCTCGGCGACCTGGTAGCCATCGATGTCCGGCAGCTTGATGTCGCTCAGCAGCATGTCGATGCGACGGTCCGAGCGCAGGGCTTCTATCCCGGCATTGCCATCGCTGGCCTCGACCACGTCGAACCCCGCGTCGATCAGGATTTCCATGACCAGCTCGCGCAGGAAATCCTCGTCTTCGACCAGCAGGATGTGCGGCGGAAGGGTATCGGCGGGGGACATTTACGCTACCTCGGAAGTGTTGTCGCTGGTGGCGCGCGGCAGGAAAATGCTGATCGTGGTGCCGCGCCCCAGTTCGCTGTCGATGCTGGCCACGCCGTTGGACTGCACGATGTAGCCAAGAATGCTGCTGAGCCCGAGGCCGGTGCCCTTGCCGACCGGCTTGGTAGTGAAGAACGGATCGAAGGCCTTGCGCCGCACTTCCTCGCTCATGCCCGTGCCGGTGTCGCCCACGCGCAGGTGCACGTAGTCGCCGGGAGGCAGCTCATCGCGCGGGTGGTCCGCGTCGAAGCTCAGGTCCACCGTGCTGATGGTGATATGCCCGCCCGCGGGCATCGCATCGCGCGCATTGATGACGAGATTGAGGATCGCGTTCTCCATTTGATTGGAGTCGCACAACACCGGCCAGTGGGAATCGAGCTGGTAGTCGATCCGGACGCTGGCGCCGACGGAGTGCTTCAACAGCTGCTGGATACTACGCACCAGTACGTCCAGGTTCAATGATGTTGGCGACAGCGGCTGCCCGCGCGCGAAGGTCAACAGGCGCCGGGTGAGGCTGGCCGCCCGCTCGATGCCGCCGTGCGCAACCTCGATGTGACGCTCGAGCCTGGCATGCCGCGCCCCGCGCTGTTCGAGCAAGTCGAGGCCCTGGGACAGCACCGGCAGGATCGACTCGACCGGCTGATCGACCCCCGCAAGCAGGCGCTCGCGGGCAAGCGTGGTGACGCGCTCGACCGCCGGATCCTCCTGCCGCAGCTTCTTCTGCAACAGCGTCAGGCTGCCCTTGATGATCATCAACAGATTGTTGAAATCGTGCGCGATGCCGCCGGAGAGCTGCCCGATCGCTTCCATCTTCTGGCTTTGCCGCAGCGCTTCCTCGGTGCGCGCGCGCTGCTCCATCTCGGCGGTGAGTTGTTCATTGGCGTCGGCGAGCTGCTGGGCGCGCAACTGCAGCGCGGCGTTGGCACGGGTGAGCGCGCGTTGTGCCACCGCCAACGCGGATAGCATCAACACCGCCATCAGGGTCAGCAACAACACGCCGCTGTAACGCGCCAGTTGCACGACGAAAGGCGTTTGGGCAGCGCGCAGGTAGACGGTGCCGACGGCCATGCTGCCCTGGCGCGCGCCCACCTTGACCAGCAGGCGCTCGTTCGGCATCCGGCCGCCGTTCGCGAGCACGTCGGCGATCGGCGTGCTGCCGGCGCGCTGGAAGCCAGCCACCTTCTGGTGCGACTCGTTGTACACCGCGGCCGCATCCAGGCGCGGGTCGAGCATCAGCGCGTTCACGTTTTCCTGGGCTGCGGCACGATCGTCGAAGGCGATCGCCGCGGTGACGCTGGCGGCCAGGATGTTGGCCTGCACGGTGAGCTGGCGCCGCTTTTCGATATGGGCGGAGTGGTACTGGTAGCCCGCGGTAAACGCGCCGACGATCAGCAGCAGCACGGCGGCGCCCGCCGCCCGGGTGGGCCGGAACGCGAACAGCCTGCGTGGGCGGCGCTGGTTCATGCCCCGCCCTTCACGGCGACAGCCAATTGCAGCAGCTTGGAGCTGATGGTGAGGTGGTTGCGCGCGGCGGCCGCGGTGTCGACTTCAAACGCCACGCGCCCATCGCGTATCACGAACTGCACGATGCCACCCTGGCCTGCCGCCGTGGAGTCGGTAACCGTAAGCACCGGCGTCCCGCTCACCGCATGCAGCACTTCGCGGATGTTTTGTGGGGCGAGATGACTGATGAAGGCGATCTGGCAGTCTGCGGCGGGCGTGAGCGTATCGAGTCGGCGCACTTCAAAGGGATGCGCACCCAGGCTGTGTCCGGCAACCGCCTTGTCGAGGTAATCGTCGAAGGGATCGTCCCCGACCACGCAGATCCGGAACGGTGCGGTGGCCGTCGCGAATGCGGTCGGCGGCCAGTCGACGAAGGGCGCGAGCTTGTACAGATAGGTGGCCTTCACCGCGTATTCCAGCGAGACGGGCGCTTGCCCGGGCGGCAGCGGCTGGCCCAACGCTTCGCCGATCACGCAAGCCAACAGCAGCGCAAGCAGATACTTCGGCTTGCAGGCGCGGCGCGCGGCCGCCGCGGTGCGCGCAACCAAAGGCGACCTTGCGCGACGAGGCAAAGCTGGCGTTTCCTGCTGCATCGGGGGCCGGCGCCTCAAAATTTCAGCCGAAGGTCGAGTGACACGCTGCGCCCGATGCGATCGCTGTCCGGGAAGACGTATTCCTGATGCCACGGATGAAGCAGGTTGAAACCCGACAACGAGAGCCCCACGCGGTCGTTTACCCGCCAGCCGAGTCGCATGTTGAGTTCCACGTAGCCCGGCACTTTCGGATCCGGCAACGCCCCCACTTCGCGCAGATCGGCATCCAGAGTCCAGCGGTCGGCAAAATTCATCGACGAGCGGATGAAGCCGTGATGGTTCGGATCGTCGCCGGCCTGCGCCACGCCCAGCAACCCGCTGGCACCAGGCTTGAAGCGCAACTGTTGGCGCAGCGTGCTGAAGCCCGCACCCAGCCGCCACCAGTCGTTGACCGTGTAGCTGCCCCAGGCTTCGACGCCGTAGGTATGGCCTTGCATGCCGTTGCCCCACAACAACGGCAGCCCCGTGGGCGAAA
This sequence comes from uncultured Gammaproteobacteria bacterium, assembly GCA_963771235.1. Taxonomy (GTDB): domain Bacteria; phylum Pseudomonadota; class Gammaproteobacteria; order Xanthomonadales; family Rhodanobacteraceae; genus Rhodanobacter. Next base: position 214,078 of record CAVYSP010000004.1, on the reverse strand, counting down.
ACTCGATCGTTTTCAAGTCGTCGTAGACGTTGTAGAACAGCGAGACCGAGAGCGTCGCGCGCGTGGCCACCTGCCCGCGCCAGCCGGCCTCGTAGGCAGTCAGGCTCTCGCGCCGGAACGCCGGATTGCCGGTGAGGAAGGTGAGCGAGCCGAGCTTCTCGATCACGTCCCGGTCAAACGGCGTGGGCGTGCGCACCGCGCGCGATGCCGATGCCCACAGCAGGATATTGTCGGTCGGTGTCCACGACAGCTTGCCGCTGGGCATCAACGACACGCCCGAATAGGGGTCATTCTCCGCCTTCATGCCGAGCGTCAGCTGCGTGCGCGGGGTGAAGGCGATCTGATCCTGCACGAACGCGTTGGCCAGGTTCTGGGTATTCCGCGACGGGCTCCACAGCAATGAACTGTCGCTGCCGATGCGAGCGGCGATGTCGTAGCGGTACGCCCGATCACCCACACCCCACACGATCTTGTTGCGTTCGCCCAGTGCGAAAGTCTGCTGCGCTTCGATATCCCAGGTATCCAGCACGAAACCGCTGCCGTCGCCGTCGTTCCGGCGATGCACGTGGTCGTAGTAGGTCTGCACCTGGAAACTGGAGGTGTCGCTGATGGTGTGTTGCCAGCGCGCCTGCAGGTTGCCTTCGGTGCTGCGGGAATCGGCGGCACCGGCCTGCTGCATGCGCTCATCATGCAGGTCGCCCTGCAGCATGAGCGCATCGGCTGCGCTGGCATCCCAGTCGAGTCGGAAGCCGACCTGCGGTTTGCTCCAGCCATCGTGCGCGTCGTGACCGGCGCTGTTGTCGAACGAACGCTGGTGAAAGTCGCTTGCGTAGAACCGGTAATGCGCGTTCGGCCCCAGCGCGCCGCCGTACTGCACGGCGGCTCTGCCTTCCCGATTGCCCACGCTCAGGTTCACCAGCCCGCCCTGGGTATCGGCGCTCTTGCGGGTGATGATGTTGATCACGCCATTGACGGCGTTGGCGCCCCACAGCGCGCCGCCGGGGCCGCTGATGACTTCGATGCGTTCGATGTTTTCCGGCAACACGAATTGATCGTCCCAGTACATGCCGGAGAAGATCGGCGAATACACGCTGCGGCCATCAATCAGCACCAGCATCTTGTTCGGAAAGTTCTGCGCGGCGTTGTTGCCGCTGAAGCCGCGCGCGGTGATCGTGTAATTGCTGGGGCTGGTCTGGAACACTTCGAGGTTCGGCGCCAGCCGCAGGATCTCCGGCAGGCTGCTGGCCCCGGAGCGCTGGATGTCGTCATGGCTGATCACATAGACCGCGGCCGGCGCCTCGCCCAGCGCTTCCGAACTCTTGCTCACCGAGGTGACGACCACCTTGCCCAGGTCCTCGAGCGAAAGACTGCTGAGGTCCTGCGGCGAGGCGGCGGCATGCGCCGCCCCGATCGAAAGCGCCAGCAAGGTCGCCACTCCGGCACTTCGGCGGCATGCGCGCTTCGCCTTGCTCACGGGACCGTCTTCGGTCAAAAACAATTCAACGCGCACATCAAGGCCTCCCTTCCATTTCGATTCATTATAAGCAGATGACATTCGACGACTTCCGTGAAGTCGTCATCTGTTGCAGGTAGCGAGCGCCCATGGGCAGCGCTCATGCGATGGTGTCGAACGATGTACTGAAAGCTCCGGCTGCCGTCACGAGTGCCGCGCCGATCGATGGCGCGAACGGCGGCATGGCATTCGCCAGGGCCGGGCGAGCCGGACGTACCAGCGTCAGGCAGGTCCGGGCCGCAGCCACCAGCACGAGGGTGGAAGTCAGATCGATCACGGTGCCGCTCTCCCGAGTGCGGTAGTCATCCCCTTTCAGCGGAGCCCCGATCGGCAGCGGGCCACTGTACAGGCTTCTTTCCTGCATACGTCCGGTTCATTAGCTGACCCATGGTGAAAATGGGGCGAACTCGCGCGGGTTGCTGTCGATTGCAGCGCATTGATCGGGCGACGCCCTTTCAGCGCCTCGACGCGGCTCTTCGCCTGGTCCTCCTCGGGGGCTTCCCGCAGACGCATCGGGGACTTTCCTGCAGCGCGCGTGACTGGAGTCGGCAGGCTCGGCGAGCCGACTTCGGGCGACCAATTCGCACGCATGAATCGCGGCGGCGAGAAAGCAGGAAACAGGCCTTGCACACCGGCGCGGAGCGAGCGAACACGAAACGGAGATCGCTGGCGCAGCGCGTCGCGCCCGCCCTCCGGATCACGCAAAATTCCCCCGCAGCCATACACCATCGCCGCACCAGACCGACGACGAGCCGTCATGAGCGACGAAGAAAAACCCGCCGATACCGACGCGGATACCGACACCGACGACAAGGCGAGCAAACCGATGGCCGATCGGGTCAATGTCATCCTCGAAAAATGCAAGGCGAAGCAGGGCGACCTGGGGCAGTAGATCAGCAGGGAGAAGCCCGATGACATCGCTCTGGCCCTGGCCAAGCTCGAGCCGGAACAGGCGGATCGCCTGCTGAGTGCGCTCAGTGAGGAGTGCGCCGCCGAGGTGGTGACCCTGCTGGAGCCCAACCTTGCGCGCGACATGCTCACGCGGCTGGACCCGCCCAGGTTCAAGCGCATGCTGGAACAGCTCACGCCACGTGAGGCGGCACGCGTCGCGGCCGATGCGCCCGCTCCGCTGGTGGAGGGCGCGCGCGCCGAAAACCCGGAAATCGTGCAGGACGCCGAACGCCGGGCATGTTACCCCCCGGCAGCGCCGGTCGGTTGATGACCAGCCAGTTCCTGCGCCTGCGCGCGGACACCACCCTGCTGTTGCGCTGAGAGGTTGGGAGTTTTTCAACCTCTCAGCGCTGCCGCACGGCACGGCGCCGCATCAACGATGTGAACTCAACGGAGCTCTTTTATCAGTTGCGCCTTGCGCTCCTCCATCTGCTTGCCAAGCTCCTTGAGTTCCTCTTTGGACAGCAGCTTCCTGGCATCCTTGAACATCTCCTCTTCCTCTTCCTTGACATGGTGCTCGACCAGTTCCTTGAGCACTTTGGCGCGACCGCCAAACTGTTCGCTGTCCGTCGCGGTGTTGAGCAGGTCGGGAAGGACCAGGTCGCCCGCGGCGCGATGCTCTTCCATCGCCTCGTAGTACATCTTCGCCTCTTCCTTCTTGCCGGCCTTCTTGAACGCGGGATAGAAGATCTCCTCCTCGATCTGGGTGTGCGCTTTGAGATTGATGCGAATCTGCCCCAGCAGTTCGGCACGTTTCTTCACCGCGCGCGCGGTGGTGTCCGCCAGCTCCGTCAGCAAGTGTTTGACTTCCTGGTGGTCGGCTTTCAAAAGCTGGATGGCGTCCATGGATCACTCCGCTAGAGGCAGAAAAGGGTGCGTATCGTTCCATCCCGCGGGTGATGCCGATGTGTGCGTCGACGGTGACGAAACGCACGCGATGCGCACTTCTGCATCACCCCGGATGACATAACCTCGACCCACTCTTGACCACAAATGCACGGACGCCGGAGGCTTGCGATGGGCCGCCGCCCGCCGCTTTGTTCACGGGTTGCCGATGGGAGGATCGGTACAGTGCGGAAGCTCGATGGACTCGCCGCGGGTTGGTTGTTCCGCACTAGAAGGACGCCGTCACATGCCTCGCAAGAAAACCCTGAAGCTCGCCACGTTCAACGTCAACGGGATCAACACCCGGCTACCCCACTTGCTGGAATGGCTGGCCCGGGAGAAGCCCGATGTGGTGGCCCTGCAGGAACTGAAAGCGGCAGATCAGGCATTTCCCGCCGAAGCGATCGAAGCCGCGGGTTACGGCGCGATCTGGCATGGCCAGGCCTCATGGAACGGCGTGGCCCTGCTGGGCCGCGATACCGCACCGGTGGAGAGCCGCCGCGGGCTGGCGGGAGACCTTGAAGACAAGCAGAGCCGGTACATCGAGGCGGCCATCCACGGCGTCGTTGTCGGGGGTCTCTACGCGCCCAATGGAAATCCCCAGCCGGGACCCAAATTCGATTACAAACTGAAATGGATGCAACGCCTGGCGCGGCACGCCAAAACCCTGGTGGACCTGCCGCATCCGGCGATCCTGCTGGGAGACTTCAACGTCATTCCCACCGACGCAGACGTCTACGATCCCAAATCCTTCCGCAAGGATGCCCTGCTCCAGCCGGAATCCAGACAAGCCTACGAACACCTGCTGGCGCAGGGATGGACGGACTCCTTGCGGCACGCGTTCGGCGACGAGATCGTCTATACGTTCTGGGACTACTTCCGGCAGCACGCCGAACGCGATCGCGGCCTGCGGATCGATCACCTCCTGCTCAATCCGTTCCTGGCGAAAGGCTTCAAGGCGGCCGGCGTGGATCGCTGGGTGCGGCTGCAGGAGAAGGCCAGTGATCACGCGCCCACGTGGGTCCAGGTGACGGCGCCCTGATCGTGTGTTCACGAGCGCACGACGGCGGCCAGCGCAAGGTCACTCTTCCATCAGGAAGACGCCGCGATGAGTGATGACAAACGAAAACCCGGTACCCCCGACCGCGATCGCATCAACGTCAACGAGGACTACGAAGTTCAATACTGGACAAAGACGCTGGGCGTCACCGCTGATGAGCTGAGAGCTGCGGTGAAGGCCGTGGGGCCGACCTCGGCCGCGATTCGCACGCATCTGGGCAAGTAAGCGCAGCGGCCATGTCGCTCACGGAATATCGCCGCAAACGCAGCTTCGCCAGCACGAAGGAGCCGGAACCCGGAAGTGCATTGCCGAAGGGAAAACGGGCCATCTTCGTCGTCCAGCTGCACCACGCCAGCCGGCGGCACTATGACTTCCGGCTTCAGGTCGGCGATGCCCTGAAAAGCTGGGCCGTGCCCAAAGGCCCCAGCTACGACCCCAAGGTCAAGCGCATGGCGGTGGAGGTCGAAGACCACCCGGTGGAATACGCCACCTTCGAGGGCGACATCCCCAAGGGGCAATACGGCGGAGGGCACGTCGCCCAGTTCGATCACGGCGTCTGGTCTACCGAGGGCGACCCCGAAGCCCAGCTCGCCAAGGGCCACCTGCACTTCTCGCTGTTCGGCACGAAGCTCAAGGGCGGCTGGCACCTGGTGCGCTCGGGCAAGCCCGCCAAACAACCCCAATGGTTGCTGTTCAAGGCCGACGACGCGTTCGCCGGCAAGCTGGAGGCCGACGACTTGCTGGGCGATGTCACCGCGCCGCCGCCTGCGGATTTGAAACGGGCAGGTTCGGGCAAACCGCGCAAGCAGCAGCTCAAGACACCCGACATCGAAAAAAGCTCGACGCAAGGACTGGGCGAAGAAAGCCCTGGCACTGTCCGGGGCCAGGAAAGCCGCGGCGCCTGACGGCCCGTTCGAGCCGCAACTGGCCAAGCTTGGCGATGCCCCGCCCAAGGGCGAGCAGTGGATCCACGAGATCAAGTGGGATGGTTACCGCATCCTCACCACGGTGGAGGCGGGGGTCGTGCGCTTCTGGTCGCGCAATGCGCTGGAATGGACCGACAGGATTCCGGAGATTCGCGAGGCCGTGGCGGCCCTGGGCCTGAAATCCGCGGCGCTGGATGGCGAGCTCATTGCCGGCGGCGGCACCAAGGAGGATTTCAACCTGCTGCAGGCCACCTTGTCCGGCGAGCGCCAGGGCGCGCTCGCGTATGCCTTGTTCGACCTGCTCCACATCGACGGCGTGGACATTGACCAGGCGCCGTTGTCCGAACGCAAGGCGCTGTTGCAGGAGTTGCTGGAAGGCAATCCCGGGCGCCTCGCCTTCAGCTCGCACATCGCCGGAGATGGCGAAGCCGCGTACAAGCTTGCGGGCGAGCGCCACTTCGAAGGGATCATTTCCAAACGTGTGGATCGGGCGTATCACGGTGGGCGCAGCGACGACTGGAAGAAGACCAAACGACTGGCGTCCGACGAGTTCGCCGTGGTTGGCTACACGGCGCCGAAGGGCAGCCGCACCGGCTTTGGCTCGTTGCTGCTGGCCAAGCCCGATCCGGAGCATGGCTGGCTCTACGTGGGGCGCGTGGGCTCGGGTTTCTCCGACACCCTCATCAAGAAGTTGACCCAGCTGATCGGGAAAGCCGGCGGCAAGAAGCCCACAGCCCATGTGCCGACCACCGACACCGACCTGCGCACGGCCACCTGGTTTGAACCGCGCTTCGTGGTCGAGGTTTTCTATCGCGGCATCGGGCGACAGCAACTGCTGCGCCAACCCTCATTGAAGACCGTGCGGCCGGACAAGGACGTGGCCGACCTGGCCGACTCCGACCGGGATGACGTTTCCGCGAGGCCAGCCAAAGCGAGCGTGGCGAGAGCAGCCGTGGCAAAAACCAGCAAGGCCGGGAAAAGCAAAGCCAAACCCGTTCGCACTGCGCCGGAGCTGTCCAGTCCCACCAAGATCATCTTTCCCGACATCAAGGCGACCAAGCAGGACGTGTGGGATTACTACTCGGCGGTGATGCAGTATTTGTTGCCGGAAATCCAGGGTCGACCGCTGTCGATCATCCGTTGCCCCGGCGGCACCGGGAAGGCGTGCTTTTTCCAAAAGCACCACACCGCCGGGCTCGAACTGGTCTCGTCGGTGAAGCTCAAGGAAGAGAGCGGCATCAATGCCGAATATCTGGTGGCGACCGACGCGGCCAGCGTCATGGAGCTGGTGCAGTTCAACACGCTGGAGTTCCATCCCTGGGGCAGCCACGCGGACAACCCGGACCAGGCCGATCGCGTGGTTTTCGACCTCGATCCCGGGCCCGACGTGCCGTTCGACGAGGTCAAGAAAGCGGCGGTCGACATCCGCAAGTTGCTGGCGCAACTGGAGCTGGAATCGTTCCTGCGCGTGACCGGCGGCAAGGGACTGCATGTCGTGGTGCCGTTGAACCCCGGCTGCGACTGGGCGCTGACCAAGCGCTTCGCCAAAGGCTTCGCCGAAGCGCTGTCCCAATCCGAACCGCAGCGCTTCCTGGCCACCGCCACCAAGAGCCTGCGCAACAAGCGCATCTTCGTGGACTACCTGCGCAACGGCAGGGGCGCTACCGCGGTGGCGTCCTACTCGCTGCGCGCGCGACCCGGCGCGCCGGTGGCCCTGCCCATTGCATGGAACGAGCTGGCCAAGCTCAAGCGCGCTGACAGCTTCACCATGAACACCGTGCCCGGCAAACTGAAGCGCCGCCGCAAGGATCCCTGGGAAGGCATCGAGACCATCAAGCAGAACCTGGCCCGCTGGGCCGAGCGCGAGTAGCGCCGCGTTGATCACCCGTGTGACACGGAACTGTCTGAACACGGCGCGACCGCGCCGGCCGCGCCAGGCACGGGCGTTCCAGACGTGCTGCTGCCAAGTGTTTGCGGGTCGCCTCTCCGCCATCCCGATAGGCTGACCGCAAGATAAGGGAAAGGTCGTGCCAGTCTTCCGGCCAATGATCGTCGACTGCAATATCCGGGACGACCACGACCGTTCGGAATAGAACGGTGCCTCCACAAGCAGGATCAAGAGCGGTCGATCACCTGCGGTACGCCAGACTTTGGCTCTGCTCCGGCTCTGATGAAAAGTGCGGGCCAGGATGGCCCGCTGCTCTACCGGGGCCCCTGTGCGGCGGTGAGTCGGGGTCGACAGGCCGCGCAGCGGGAACCGACAGGATGTCGGTTCCTTTTCGCACGGGCAGGCGACGGCATGGCGAGGGCATGGACGCCCGAGTTGAGGCAACGCAGGAGCAGTTGCCCGATGCCGGAGTTGAGGCAACGCAGGAGCAGTTGCCCGATGCCCGTTCGAAAAGCCCGACCCCGACTCACGGACTTGCCGTGCAGGCGACGGCATGGCGAGGGCATGGACGCCCGAGTTGAGGCAACGCAGGAGCAGTTGCCCGATGCCCGAGTTGAGGCAACGCAGGAGCAGTTGCCCGAGCCCGGCAAGCGCCAAGCGGGGTGGCCTTCTCTTTTACTCCGGGCATCCTGCCCTTCGCCCTTCGGGCCGGCTTCGCCGTTCGCGCCGCAGGCGCACGAAAGCCCTTGCTCAAAAGCAGGAACAAGCGCCCACCTTTGTGCGATACCCATCCGCGCCGGAGACACGGCTGACGAGGCGCAAGCCTATTCCTTCTTGATGGCATGCCCGCCAAACTCGTTGCGCATCGACGCCAGCAACTTGTCGGTGAACGAGTCGTCGTCGCGCGAGCGGAAGCGCTCCATCAGCGACAGCGTGATCACCGGCGCGGGCACGTTGAGTTCGATCGCGGCATCCACTGTCCAGCGGCCTTCGCCGGAATCGACGACGTAGGGGGCGATGCCTTTCATCTGCGGGTTCTTGCCCAGCGCGTCGGTGGTCAGCTCCAGCAGCCACGAGCGCACCACGCTGCCGTAGCGCCAGATCTCGCCGACCTGGGCCAGGTCGAGGTTGAATGCTTCCTTGTGTTTGAGGATCGAGAAACCCTCCGCGTAGGCTTGCATCAAACCGTATTCGATGCCGTTGTGGACCATCTTGGTGAAATGGCCGGAGCCGACCGGGCCGACCCGACCCCAGCCCTTGTCCTTGCCCGGCGCCAGCGTTTCGAAGATCGGTTTCAGGCCCTCGACGACTTTCTCGTCGCCGCCAACCATCATGCTGTAGCCCTCGGCCAGTCCCCACACGCCGCCGCTGGTGCCGCAGTCGACGTAGTTCAGCCCCCGGTCGGCGCATTTGGCCGCGTGGCCGAGCGAATCCTTGTAGTTGGAATTGCCGCCGTCGATCACCGTGTCGCCTTTCTCCAGCAACGCCAGCAAGGCGTCAACGGTGTCGTCGGTGACCTTGCCCGAGGGCACCATCAGCCATAACACGCGGGGCGCGGGCAGACTCTCGACCAAGGCCTTGAGCGAGTCGGCCGAGCCGCCGCCTTTCCCCTCCAGCGCCTTGCGGGCGTCCGCATTCGGATCGAAGCCGGTGACCTTGTGGCCGCCGTTCAAGAGTCGTTGCGCCATGTTGGCGCCCATCTTGCCGAGGCCGATCATGCCCAGTTGCATGGTGATTGTCCTTGTATGGAATAAATAAAACGGCAGTCTAGTCGTCGCCGCAGAAAGCGCGTGTGAGCAACGTCAGCGCGACAACTTGCGCTGCAGCCGCGCAACGACGCGCGGGCTGATCCGGGTGCGGTTGTAGGCCATGGCGGCCTCGCGGATCGCTTCGGTCTTGGTCGGGTAGGCGTGGATCACCTTGGCCAGGGTACGCAGCCCCACGCCCGCCACCATCGCCAGGGTGACCTGGCTGATCATGTCGCCGGCATCGCGCGAGACGATGGTGGCGCCGAGAATGTGGTCGCTGCCCTCGCTCACATGGAGCTTGACGAAGCCGCTCTGCTCGCCGTCGGTGATGGCCCGATCGATTTCATGCATCGGGATGGTAAAGGTCTTGATCGGAATACCGCGCGCGTTGGCCTCGCGCACATACATGCCCACATGCGCGATTTCCGGATCGGTGTAGGTGCACCAGGGCACAACGCGCTCACTCAGCCGTTCGCAGCCACCCAGCAGCGCGTTGCGCACCACGATCCGCGCCGACTCCGCTGCAATGTCGGTGAACTTCGCTTCGAGGCAGACATCGCCAGCGGCATAGATGCGCGGATTGGCGGTGCGCAGCGAGTCATCGACGGTGATGCCGGCGGTGTCGTCCCAGGCAACGCCCGCCGCCTCCAGTGCGAGGCCCTGCACGTTCGGGCGACGGCCGACGCCGGTCAGGATGGCGTCGACGCGGATCGTGTTGTGGTAATCGTCGCTGACCAGGTCGACCACTCGTTCGGCGCCCTCCATGCGCACGGCACTGACGTCGGTGTTCAGGCGCACCACGATTCCGTCGCGGGCGAACGCCTCGGACAAGGTTTGCGCCGCGTCGCGTTCCTCGTGTTCGAGGAACAGCGGCATGTTCTGGACAATGGTGACCTTGGAGCCGAGCCGTTCGAACGCCTGCGCCAGCTCGCAGCCGAGCGGGCCACCGCCGATCACCAGCAGCCGCGGCGGCAATTCGGTGAGGTCGAACACCGTGGCATTGGTGAGGAAGCCGGCCTGCTTGAGTCCGGGAACGTCCGGTACGTGCGGCCGCGCGCCGGTGGCGATCAGCGCTTTCTCGAACATCAGCAGCTGGCCGTTGACGCTGACCCGGTCGGGACCCTCGAATCGGGTGTTGCCGAAATACACGTCGACGCCGCTGGCCACCAGCAGGCGCACCGAGGTGGTATTGGTGAGATGGCTGCGAATGCGCCGCAGGCGCGTCATCGCCGCGGCAAAGTCCACCTTGATTTCATCAGGTGCCTGCGCGCCGTAGCGCGCGGCATCACGCATCTCGGCATACACCGCGGCGGTGCGCAGCAGCGTCTTCGACGGCACGCAGCCGGTGTTGAAGCAGGTGCCGCCAATCATGTGCCGCTCGATCAGCGCGACCCTGGCGCCGAGCGCGGCGGCTGCGCTGGCCGCCGCCAGCCCGGCCGATCCGGCGCCAATGATCAGCAGCTGATACGGGCCGGACGGCTCGGGATTGTCCCAGGCCTCGGGGCTCACGGCCTCCAGTCGCTTGCGCTCGTAGTCATCCATCGGCGCGCTGGTGCTGGCATCGAATCTTGCGCTCATGGCTGTGCCTCCGTCGTCGCGGCCTGGTCGAGCCAGCCGCCGTCGAAGCCTGCAAGCTGCAAGCCATCGCGGAGATAGCGGCAGCCGTGCAGCAGCCGCCAGAACCATCCGCTGCGGTGATTCTCGATCATCATGAACACCACGCCCTGATCCAGCCCGTAATGACCAGGGGAGATCCATGCCTGTCCGTTGGAATCCACCAAGCTGGCGTTGAAACTGGTGGCCAGGCGATCGTCGGTGAGGATCTGCGGATGGCGCAACAGCATGTTGCGCAACGTCGCCAGCGCCAGGTCGGGCTCGAACGGCACCGAGGTCAGCACGGAAGGCGGCGACAAGGTGCCGTCATCCGGGCCGTACGGCACGCCGCGAGCGGCATAGCCGAACAGGCGCCGGGGCTCGTTATCGACGTCGGGCTGATCGTCGGTGGGGCCATCGCAAGCCGACAGGCCCCAGCAGTTGCGGTCGTAGCCGACGAACTCGTGCGGATTGAGCTGGGCATATCTGCGTTGCACGATGACGGCGCGTCGGCTGTTCTCGAAATAGTCCGAATTCTTTTCGCGCATGAACGGATCGCGGATGCCGCGCAGGTCGAGCCAGGCATGCGAGAAGTGATGCACGAACAGCGGACCGGCGTACAGGAAATCCTGGTCGTACAGGTTCTCCCACTGATAGGTGGAGGTCCAGCCGGCGTAGCAATCGGTGGAAATGGGATGAGTGGGCGAACCCAGCGCCAGCGCGTACAGCAGGATGCCTTCGCTGTAACCCTCCCAGCCGTAGTGCAGATAACCACTTTCCGGTTTCCAGCCCTGGTAGATCGTTTCCGCACCATCTTGCGACCAGCGCCAGTCGACCCGCCGATAGAGCATGTCGGCCACTTCACGCAGCGCTGTCTCGTCGGCATCGCTGCCATCGAAATAGGTGGCCGCCGTCAGCATGCCGGCGAACAACAGGGCGCTGTCGATCATCGACAGCTCCGATCGCCATACACGCTTGCCCGTCTGAATGTCGAGGAAGTGGTAGTAAAAGCCCTTGTAACCGGTCGCCGTGGGGCTGCCGCTCTGGTCGCTGTCGCGAAAGAAGCGCAGCGCCAGCAGGCTGCGACGCACCGCCTCGCCACGCTCCATCCAGCCCCGCTCAACCGCCGCCGGGTAGGTCGACAGCGCGAATCCCACCACCGCGATGCTGACCGGCGAGTTCGCGCGCGAAGTATCCGGCACCAGGCCATTGGCGGGATTCATGGTCTCCACGAAATAGCCGAACGCCGCGCGCTGCAGGCGTTCGAGCATGGCTTCGTCGGAAAGGTCGCACAGCTGGGGCATCGGGAACGTCCAGGATTTTGCGGTACGGATAGCGCGCGCCGCCTCGGCACGCGATACTTCGACGACCATCATGCCACTCGCGAAACCCTGAGGGGTTGGGGGCGATGGACCGGCGCACGACGCGGGGCGGCAGCAGACCACCAGGCAGTTTGTCCCACCGATCGCATGGAATCCGTGTAGAACCGCGATTTCACGCCGCATTACCCCGCCACCGCCGTACGCTGGACAGTCAGCACGGCGACATCCGCGCGCCGCGACATCGCAGGAGTTCGCTCGCGCCATGCCTTCCCATCCCCCTCGTTCCGACCCTGCCACCACACCGCTGCAACTGCTCTCCAACGGCCGCTTCAGCACCATGCTGGGCGGTAGCGGTTCCGGCTTCGAGCGATGGCATGGCCTGGCGGTAACGCGCTGGCGGGAAGATCCGGTAGCCGATCCCTGGGGCACCTTCCTGCTGCTGCGCGACGAGGACGATGGCGCGGTCTGGTCGGTCACCGCGCAGCCGATGGGCGTCCTCCGACCGGATGATGCGATGGAATGCCAGCCGGGCCGCGTGCGTTTCAGCGGCCGCCACCACAGCCTGCATCACGAACTGGACGTGGCCGTGGCAGCCAGCGCCGACGTCGAATTGCGCCGGCTGACCCTGAGCAACCATGGCGACCGTCACCGCACGCTGTCGTTGACCACCTATGCCGAACTGGTGCTCGGGCCGACCGGTGACGACAACGGCCACCCGGCGTTTTCCAAGATGTTCGTGCAGACCGAGTGGGACGACGCGCAGCACATGCTGCTGGCGACACGGCGGCGGCGCAGCGACAGCCAGGCACAGGCTTGGGTCGCGCAGGCGCTGCAGGTCCAGGACCAACACGAGTCCCCCACCACGCATGAAACCGACCGCGCCCGCTTCCTCGGTCGCGGTCGCACGCTGCGCCATGCGGCCGCGTTGCAACCGGGCGCCGCGCTGTCCAATACCACCGGCTGCGTGCTCGATCCGGTGTTCAGTCTGCGCCATGAGTTCAGCCTGGCCCCGCGTGAAAGCATCCAGCTCCTGTTGTGGACGCAGCTGGCCGACTCCCGCGACGGTGCGCTCGCGTTGCACGACTGGCTGCAGGAAACCGGTGCCGCCGAACGCCTGTTCAACGAAGCGACGCAGCAAGCCCGGAATCAGCTGGACGCGTTTGGTATCACGCCCGACCAGGCCGCACGCTTCGCACATTGGATGAGCGCCTTGCTGGTCAGCGATGCCATCCAGCGCGCCACGCCGGCGCAGCGCATGCGCGGGCATGGTGGTGCGCCGACGCTGTGGGCGGCGGGCATCTCCGGCGACCGGCCGATCGCGCTGCTGTGCCTGCGTGCCGGTGCCGACCTCGACCACCTGGACGAACTGTTGCTGGCCCAGCGCTGGTGGCGCGCACGACAGCTGGCGGTGGATGTCGTGGTGCTCGATCGGGGCGACGACGAGCAGCGCCGACCGGCACTTGAACAGAAGGTGGCTGCGCAGAAAAAACAGCTGGACGGGGACAAGGATGCACCCAAGGCCGAAATTTTCTGCCTGCGCGACGAACAGATCACCGCCGACCTGCGCGACGGCCTGTTGACCGTGGCGCGGCTGGTGCTCGGTGATGACGACGCCGGGACCACCGCGGCAGCACCGGCTGCTGAGGCCTTGCCCGCCGCGCCGATCCGCGCCACGGCACCGGCGACCGCAGCACCATCCGCCGATGAAGCGTTCGAATTCGACAACGGCTACGGCGGTTTCGTCGAGGATGGCCGCGCCTATCGCATGGAACTCGATGAAGTACGTCCGATCCCGGCGCCGTGGACCAACGTGATCGCCAATCCCGGCTTCGGCTGCATCGTCACCGCCGACGGCGGCGGCTACACCTGGTCGACCAACAGCCAGCAGAACCCGCTGACGCCGTGGCCGAACGACCCGGTCAGCGACATGCCGCACGAGGTGATCTATCTGCGCGACACGGAGAATGGAGAGGTGTGGAGCGCCACCGCGCTGCCGATCCGCGTACCCGGCGCCCGCTACAACACGACCCATGGCAAGGGCTGGACGTGTTTCGACAACGACGCCCACGGCATCGCGCTGGAGCTGACCCAGTGCGTGCCGACCAGCGACCCGGTGAAGCTCTCGCGCTTGCGACTGTGCAATCGCACCGCGCGCGCGCGCCGGCTTGTCGATCACCGGCTACGTCGAATGGGCGCTAGGCGCCAACGGCAGTACGCCGGCGCCCTTCGTGGTCAGCTTCACGCGACGACGCCAGCGGCGCGCTGTTTGCGCGCAACCGCTGGCGCGCCGATTTCGGCGAGCGCGTGGCGTTCCTGGATCTGGCTGGTGCGCAGCAATCCCTCAGCGGCGATCGCGCCGCGTTCCTCGGCCCACTCGGCAGCGTGGCCGCGCCGGCCGCCTTGCATGGCGACACGGCGTTGAACGGCCGGCTGGGCGCGAGCCTGGACCCGTGCGGCGCCGTGCAGACGCTGATCGAACTGCCACCGCACACGCAACTGGACCTCACCTTCCTGCTTGGCGAGGGCGAGCGACGAAGACGCTGCCCGCGCGCTGGTGGCGAAGTATCGCGCGGCCGACTTCGACGACGTGCTGGCGGAAGTCGCCGCGCTGTGGAACGACCTGCTCGACACCGTGCAGGTACGCACGCCCGATCGCGCGCTGGACATCCTGCTCAACGACTGGTTGCTGTACCAGGTCACCGCCTGCCGCCTGTGGGCGCGCACGGCCTACTACCAGGCCAGCGGCGCGTGGGGCTACCGCGACCAGCTGCAGGATGTGATGGCGCTGTGCGTGAGCCGGCCCGACCTGGCCCGCGGCCATCTGCTGCGCGCCGCCGGACGCCAGTTCGCCGAGGGCGACGTGCAGCACTGGTGGTTGCCGCCCCGCGGCCAGGGCATCCGCACGAAGATCCGCGACGACCGCATCTGGATGGCCTTCGTGGCGATGCACTACGTCGAGGTGAGCGGCGACCGCGCGGTGCTGGAGGAAGTGCTGCCCTTCCTCAAGGGCCAGTCGATTCCCGACGACGCCACCGATGCGTTCTTCCAGCCCGAAGTCTCCGAGGACAAGGTCTCGCTGTACGAGCACTGCGCCCTGGCGATCGATTCCAGCCTCACCCGCGGCGCGCACGGTCTGCCGCTGATCGGCACCGGCGACTGGAACGACGGCATGAACGCGGTCGGCGCCAAGGGCCGCGGCGAGAGCAGCTGGCTGGGCTGGTTCCTGCTCAGCGCGATCGACGCACTGGCCGCGGAAGCCGACCGGCGCGACCGACCAGCGCGCGACCAAGTGGCGCGACTACGCCACCGAACTGCGCGCGTCGCTGGAACAGGCGTGGGACGGCGAATGGTATCGCCGCGGCTACTACGACGACGGCGCGCCGCTCGGTTCGAAAAGCAGCGACGAGTGCCGCATCGACACCATCGCACAATCGTGGAGCGTGATCGGTGGTCGCGACAATCATGCGCATGCTGCGCAGGCGATGGGCTCGGTCGACCGACTGCTCGTCGATCACGAGAACCAGGTGGCGCGCCTGTTCACGCCCGCCGTTCGACCAGGACGGCAAGGAAGACCCCGGCTACATCAAGGGCTATCCGCCCGGCGTGCGCGAGAACGGCGGGCAATACACGCACGGCGCGATCTGGTCGGTATTCGCCTGGGTCGGCCTCGGCGATGGCGACCGCGCCGGCGAGCATGTTGAACCTGCTCAATCCCATCCATCACAGCGACAGCGCCGAAGCGGTGGCGCGCTACAAGGTGGAACCGTATGTGGCGTGTGCAGACGTCTATTCGGTGGCGCCGCACGTAGGTCGCGGCGGCTGGACCTGGTACACCGGCTCGGCCGCGTGGCTGTACCGCGCCGGGCTGGAAGCTGTGCTCGGCTTCCACTTGCAGGGCGATCGCCTGCGCCTGGATCCGTGCCTGCCCAAGGCATGGCCGGGGTTCCAGCTCACCTATCGCCACGGTGCCCAGCGTGCCACCTGCTACGAGATCAACGTGGAGAATCCTGATCAGGTCTGTCGTGGAGTGAAGCGCGTCGAAATGGACGGCCAGAC
Source organism: uncultured Gammaproteobacteria bacterium (assembly GCA_963771235.1). Taxonomy (GTDB): domain Bacteria; phylum Pseudomonadota; class Gammaproteobacteria; order Xanthomonadales; family Rhodanobacteraceae; genus Rhodanobacter. The sequence continues at coordinate 198,136 of CAVYSP010000004.1, read as the reverse complement.
GCTGGACGTCGACGCACCCGTCGCGCTGGTCGACGACGGCAAGACGCACCGGTTGCGCATCGTCCTGGGCAGCACACTCGTAAACAGCGGACCTGAATCCTCAAGCTGATCTGCCCGGAGTCGCGGCAATCAAAAAGGCCCCTCTCCCACTGGGAGAGGGGTTGGGGAGAGGGTACGGGCGAAGCGCAATACAGCGCCTGAGATCGTGACTACGGGCCACGCCCGTACCCTCTCATCTGGTGCCTGCGCTCTTTGTCATTTCGGCGAAAGCCGGAATCGTTTTGTGTTCGTTGGAATGCGATCCCGGCCTTCGCCGGGATGACGACAAAACATGGAGCACCTGCACCTTCACTTCGTCATTCCGGCGAAGGCCGGGATGACGACAAAAGGGAAGCTTCAGCTGCGCCGGGTGCGCGAGGCGCCGAGTTTGCGGGTCAGCGTGTTGCGTCCCACGCCGAGCGCCTGCGCGGCATGCTGGCGGTGGCCCGCGTGCGCCTGCAGCGCGGCCTGCAGCAGGGTCTGATCGAGCGCATCGCGGGCGCGCGCATGGATGTCCGCCTCGCCGCCGGCCAGCGCGGCAGCGGCCCAATCGCGCAAGGCATCGGTCCATTCACCGCCGGCCGTGCCGGCGTGTGCGTCGCCCAGATCGGTCGGCAGGATTTCACTGCCTGGAGCGATTACCGCCAGTCGTCGGCACAGGTTCTCCAGCTCGCGCACATTGCCGGGGAAGTCGCGCTGCGCCACCAGCTTCAGTGCCGCTTTCGAGAAATGCTTGGGCGCCAGTTTCAGCTCTTGCGCGCTGGCGGCGAGGAAATGCCGCGCCAGCAGCGGGATGTCGCTGCGGCGACTGCGCAGCGGGGCAAGGCGATGCGCACCACGTCGAGGCGATGCATGAGATCGGCGCGGAACTGCCCGGCGGCAACGCGCGCGGCGAGGTCCTGGTGAGTGGCCGCGACGATGCGCACATTGCAGCGGATCAGCTCGCGTCCGCCGACGCGATAAAACTCGCCACCGGCCAGCACGCGCAGCAGGCGCGTCTGCAGCTGCAGTGGCATGTCGCCGATTTCGTCGAGGAACAGCGTGCCGCCTTCGGCCTGTTCGAAGCGACCGGCGACGCGCCGGGTCGCGCCGGTGAAGGCGCCGGCCTCGTGGCCGAACAGTTCGCTCTCCAGCAGCTCGCCTGGGAATCGCGGCGGTATTCAAGGCGACGAACGGCTGCTCGCGGCGCGCGCTCTCCTCGTGCAGCGCGCGCGCCACCAGCTCCTTGCCGGTACCGGTCTCGCCGGTGACCAGCACGTTGAGGTTGCTGGCGGCAACGCGGCCGATCAGGCGAAACACCTCGCGCATCGCGGCGCTCTCGCCGAGCAACGCAGGATCCCCGCCAGCTGCCGAATCGGATCGGGCGCCGGCGCGGTACTGCTGGCCAGTGCGCGCTGCACCATCTCGACCGCATGATCGAGGTCGAACGGCTTGGCCAGGTAATCGACGGCGCCCGCACGATAGGCCGCGGCCGTGGTGGCGACGTCGGTGAACGCACTCATCACGATCACCGGACCGATGCCGCGTTGCTGCAACTCGACCAGCAGACTGAGACCATTCTCGCCCGGCATGCGCACGTCGGTCAGCAGCAAGGCGGGGCGTTCATGGCGCAGCGCCAGGCGCACGGCCCCGACATCGCCAAATTCGCGCGTGCCAGCCCCGCATCGCGCAGCGCCTCGGCCAGCACGAAGCGCACACCGCGATCGTCGTCGACGACCCAGATTTCATCCGTCACGCGTTTTCTCCAACGGCAGGTACAACGAGAACACGGTTTCGCCGGGGCGGCTGCTGCAGCGCAGTTCGCCACCGTGTTCATGGGCAATCTCGCGCGACAACGCCAGGCCCAGGCCCGTGCCGTCCTCGTGGCCGGAAACCAGCGGTTCGAACAGAGTGTCGCGCAAGGCAACCGGTATGCCCGGGCCATCGTCGACGACGTCCACGCGCAACGCCATGCGCAGCGCTTGTCCCCCCAAACGCGCGCCGTGCTCGATGCGCGTACGCAGGGTAAGGGTTCGTGCACCCGCCTCCTGCGCGTTACGCACCAGGTTCAGCAGCAGCTGCTACAAGCGATCCGCGTCGGCATGCAGGTCCGGCACGCTGGGGTCGTAGTCGTGGCGCAGTTGCGGCGGCGACGTTTCGGCCTGCAGCAGGTCGGCGAGCCGCTCCAGCAACTGGTGGATGTTCACCGGGCCGAGCCGGGCGACGCCGTCGTGATGGAGCAAGCGATTGGCCAGCGCACCGAGGCGGTCCGCCTCGTCGATGATCAGCCCGCCAGCGCACGCAGGTCGTCGTTGTCCACGCGACGCTGCAGCAGTTGCGCGGCGCCGCGCAACCCGGCCAGCGGATTTTTCACTTCATGCGCGAAGCCGCGCAGCGTGGCCGACAGCGGCGAACGTGCTCGCCTGCGCTTCGGCCAGCACATGCACTTCCAGCAGCAGGCCGTCGTCGAACGGCTGCAGCGCGATGTCGGCGTGAGTCTCGCGCCCGTTGGCCACGGCCAGCAGCACCCCACGCCACTGCGCCGGCCGCTGTTCGGTCAGCACCCTGGCGGCCTGCGCCATGCCCTCCTGCGCATCGTCCAGCAACAGCCCGAGCGACTGCCCCAGCACCTTGCGAAAACCCAACTCCAGGCACTCCGACCAGGGCAGGATTGAGCCAGCGCAGGCGCAGGTCCGCATCGACCACGGCCAGCCCGGTCGCCATCTGCCCCGCCCACGCCCGCCATGCCGGATCGTTCATTGCACCATCATGGACAATGTCTCGCTTTGGTGCAAATGTGATGGATTCTTGGCGGGCGGTTTCCGAGGCGGCGGCCAGGAAGCTCCGCGCACCGATTTATACCGCCCGTTCACTCGCCCGATTCCATTGTGGCCGGACACCGCCAAACCGGGGCGCAGCGAGGAGCATCCCATGTCATCGGAACAGAGGGCCGGCCTGGACCGGCAGTTCGTCGAGCAGCAACGCGAGCGCCTGCTGGCGTTGCGCAAGCAGTTGCTGGGTGGCGAGGAAGACAACCTGGCCAGGGAGCGCACGTTCCAGCAGGAGCATGGCGACGAGGCCGAAGAGGAAGAGGAGCGGGCGCAGACCTCGTCGCAGCTTGAAATCGACCAGGCCCTGCACGACGTCGACGACCGCCGCATCGCGAACATCGATCGCGCGCTGCAGAAGATCGCCGAAGGCAGCTACGGCCTGTCCGACCTCAGCGGCGAGGCGATCCCGCGGGCCCGACTCGAGGTCACCCCGGAAGCGCTCTTCACCGTGCAGGAGGAGAGCCGCGCGGAAAAGGATCGGGCCCGCTGAGCCGGCTGATGCGACACGCCGCGCTCCGGATGCCACCGGTCCCGACGATCCACAACTGAATGAAAAACCTCACAGTGAAGGTCATTCCTGGAATCAATGCTGCGCGCAGGAGTACTACCCCGTGAACATCGATCTCAGCGGCAGGACGGCCCTCGTCACCGGCTCGACCGCCGGCATCGGCTTCGCGATCGCCCATGGGCTGGCGGCCACCGGCGCCACCGTCGTGGTGAATGGCCGCAACCAGGCTTCGGTCGACCGCGCGCTGGCTGCCCTGGCGGAGGTGCTGCCGCGGGCGTCGCTGCACGGGGTGGCGGCCGATGTCGGCACCGCGCAGGGCTGCGCGGCGCTGGTGGCGGCCGCGCCGCAGGCGGACATTCTGGTCAACAACGTCGGAATCTACGGCTTGATGGATTTCTTTGAAACGCCGGACGCGGAATGGACGCGGTTCTTCGAAGTCAACGTGATGTCCGGCGTGCGTCTGTCGCGGGCCTACCTGCCCGGCATGCTGGCGCGTGACTGGGGTCGGGTGGTGTTCCTGTCGTCGGAGTCCGCGCTCAACATCCCGGCGGACATGATCCATTACGGCTTCAGCAAGACCGGCAACCTCGCGGTATCGCGCGGGCTGGCCAAGCGGGTATCGGGCACCGGCGTCACCGTCAACGCGGTGCTGCCGGGTCCGACCTTGACCGAGGGCATGCGCGTGATGTTGCAGGATGCCGCCACCGAGAGTGGCGAATCGATCGAGCAGGCCGGCGTCGCCTTCGTCAAGGCGCACCGGCCCAGCTCGATCATCCAGCGACCCGCCACCCCGGACGAGGTAGCCAATCTGGTGGTCTATCTCTGCTCGACCCAAGCCTCCGCCACCACCGGTGCTGCGCTTCGGGTCGATGGCGGCGTGGTCGACAGCATCGTCTGATTTTCGATGAACATGATCAGGCGCAGCCTTCTCCGGATAGCGGCCTCGCTGGGAGCAGCATGATGTCCAAGCCCGAACACCACGATTTCCTCATCCTCGGCAGCGGCGAATCGGGGAAATACCTGGCGTGGACCATGGCCAAGGCAGGTCACCGCGTCGCGGTGATCGAACGCCGCTGGATCGGCGGCTCCTGCCCCAACATCGCCTGCCTGCCGAGCAAGAACGTCATCTACAGCGCGCAGGTGGCCTCGCTGGTTCGTCGCGGCAAGGAGTTCGGCATCGCGACGGGCCCGGTCGGCATCGACATGGCGGCGGTCCGCGAACGCAAGCGCAAGATGGTCGACGAATTGGTCATGATCCATCGCAACAACTACGCGAACAGCGGTGCGGAGCTGGTCATGGGCGAGGGACATTTCATCGCCCCCAAGACAATCGAGGTGCAGTTGCAGGATGGCGGCACCCGGGTGCTGAGCGGCGAGCGCGTGTATCTGAACTTGGGCACCCGCGCGGCGATTCCCGATGTGCCGGGCCTGCGCAAGTCCGCGCCACTCACGCACGTGGAGGCGCTCGAACTGGATCACGTGCCGGAGCACCTGATCGTGCTCGGCGGGGGCTATGTCGGCCTCGAATTCGCGCAACCGATGCGGCGCTTCGGCAGCCGCGTCACGGTGGTGGAACAGGGTCCGCAACTGGCCGGCCACGAGGATCCCGACGTGGCGCAGCTGCTGCTGCAGCGTTTCACGGACGAAGGCATCGAGGTCGAGCTGAATGCCCGGGTGACCAAGGTCGAAGGTCGCTCCGGCGACAAGGTCCGTCTCCATGTACACACCGCGACGGGCGACAAGGTCGTCGAAGGCAGCGACATCCTGGTGGCGGCCGGGCGCACGCCGAACACGCAGGACATCGGCCTCGACGTCGCCGGCATAAGCCTCGATGCGCGCGGCTATGTCGAGGTCAACGAGCGCCTGGAAAGCAGCGCAGCCGGCGTGTGGGCCATGGGCGACTGCGCGGGCAGCCCGCAGTTCACCCACGTCGCGTTCGACGATTTCCGGGTGGTCAGGGACAACCTCGCCGGTGGCCAGCGCACTACCCGCGACCGGCTGGTGCCGTATTGCATGTTCACCGACCCGGAGCTCGGTCGGGTCGGCCTGAACGAGACGGCGGCGCAACGCGCAGGCATCGCCTACCGCATCGCCCGCACACCGATGGCGGCGGTGCTGCGCACGCGCACCTTGTCCGAGACGGGTGGATTTCTCAAGGCGCTGGTGGCCGCCGACAGCGATCGCCTGCTCGGCTTTACCGCCCTGGGCGCGTCGGGCGGTGAGGTGATCGCGGTGGTGCAGACCGCGATGCTGGCCGGCCTCCCCTACACCGCCTTGCGCGACACCATCTTCACGCATCCCACGATCGCCGAAGGACTCACCGTGCTGTTTGCCAACGCGCCAGTCGCGGCGTAGCCGACGGGCGAGCTTCGCGCCGACCGACCTCGGCGAACCGGCAACGGCAATGCATCGGTGCTGCGACCGAGCCACTGGTCTGATCGGCGCGCAAGACGGGCCAGCGCGCCCAAGCATCGCGCGGTTATCGTTTCACGGCGGCGAGCAGGACGGACAGCGCGCCCTTGATAGCCTTCATGTCGTAGGGCTTCTGCAAAGCCGTGATGTCACGGAATCGTTCCGGAATACCTTCACGACCGTAGCCCGAAGCGAAAAGCATGGGTACAGCGCGCTGACGCAGTTCGTCGGCCAGCGGAAAGCTGTCCTCACGGCCCAGGGTGACGTCAAGGATCGCCACATCGATGGATTCCGTGCGGGCCAGCGCCATCGCGTCGGCAAGTGTCCGCGCGAGCAGCACGCGGTAGCCGGCGGCATCCAGTAGATCTTCCAGCAGCATGGCAACCATCGGCTCGTCTTCGGCGACCAGCACGCATGGTTTCGGGTCGGCGGCATCTTTCATGGCTTGATCCTGGCGGGACTGATGATGCCCGGCGTCGGCGCAACGGGGGCGACATGCGCTGGAAGCTCATCCCGGCGCTCCAGTGGCTGTAACGGCGAGATGGTCACGCCTGTTCGTTCATCACCAGCCTGACCGCCTGCGAAAGTTCGCCCTGAGTGTAGGGTTTGCGCAAAAGATGCAGTCCTTCGACTGAATCCCCGGCAGTCATTCGCTGGGCGGTGTAGCCGGAGGTGAGCAGCACCGGAATGTTTATGCGCTTCGCCCCCAGTTCGCGCACCAGATCGATGCCGTTCATCTCGCCGGGCATGACCACATCGGTGAAGACGAGATCGATCATGTGGCCTTGCTCGATCACCTTCAGCGCCGCATGTCCCGACTCGGCCTTGAGCACCGAATAGCCGAGGTTTTCCAGCAGCGTGCTGGCCACCATGCGCACGTCCGGGTCGTCTTCGACCAGCAGCACGGTGCCTTTGCCCTTGATCTCCTTTACCGGGCGCGCGGCCGGCGCCACACTTTCGGGTTCGGCGCAACGCGGCAGGTGAATCGACACCGTGGTGCCGTGTGCGAGCTCGCTCTCAATGGTGACGAACCCACCGGACTGTCGGGCGAAGCCATACACCTGACTCAGCCCGAGGCCGGTGCCCTTGCCCATTGCCTTGGTGGTGAAGAACGGTTCGAACGCGTGGTTGACCACGTCCGGCGCCATGCCCACGCCGGTGTCGGCGACGGATACCACCACGTAGTCGCCGGCACCAGCACCGACCGACAGCGCCGTGCGCGCGTCGAGGTTGCGGATCGCGGTGGAGAGCCTGATCGAGCCGCCTTGCGGCATCGCGTCGCGCGCATTGATGGCGAGATTGAGGATCGCCGTTTCCAGCTGGTGCGGATCGGTGCGGCAATACCAGAGCTCGGGTGCCTTGCAGACATCGACCGTCACCGCCTCGCCGACCGCGCGATCGAGCAGGTTCTCGAACGTGTCCAGCAGGTCGTCGATGCAGATCGCTTCCGTGCGCAGATCCTGCCGCCGGGAGAACGCCAGCAGCTGCTGGTTGAGCTTGGCCCCGCGCTCGACACCTTGTCGTGCAGCGGCAAGGTAACGGCTGGTGCGTTCGTTTTTCTCGATCCGTTCGTCGAGCATGTCCAGGCTGCCGCCGATCACCATCAACAGGTTGTTGAAGTCGTGCGCGATGCCGCCGGTGAGTTGGCCGATCGCCTCCATCTTTTGTGCCTGATGCAGCTGTTCCTCCACCTGGCGACGCTCGGTGACATCGGAAATCACGCCAGCGATGCGCACCGCGCGATCGTCTCGATAGTAGGTGCGGCCCTTGACCTGTACCCAGCGCGTGGCGCCGTCGTTGTCGCGGCGGATACGCTTCTCGAACTCGATTGCCCCGGCGCGTTCGGCCTGGGTGAACGCGGCGACGACGGCGTCCCGATCCTCCTCCAGGAACGACTCGAGCATCGCCCGCAGATCCCAGAACGGCCCGGGATCGATGCGCCCGAAGATCTGGTCGCAGCGCTCCGAACGGATGGCCGTCTGGGTGTCGAGGTCGAGATCCCAGTTGCCCATGCCGGCCGCGTCGAGCGCCAGTTGCAAGCTGTCCTCGGCGCGACGGCGCTCGGCGATCTCGCTGGCCAGCTGCGCGTTGGCCGCGGCCAGCTCGTGGCTGCGCTCACGGCTGTGGGTAAGGTCGGTGAAGACGCCGCAATACATCCGCGGTGCCGATCCTTCAGCCATCAGGGCGGCAATCGACACATTGACCGGTACGTCGTCGCCGGCGCTCGTGCACAGGGTGAATTCGGCCGAGCGTCCGGGCTCCTCGCGCTGGGCAAGCAAGCTGCTGAACGCCGTCCAGTCACTGCCGCGGATGAAGCGCGCGATCGGTTCGCCGATCAGGGTTTCGCGCCGCGCCGCGACCAGGGTCGCAAAGCGCTGGTTGCAGTACAGCACGGTGCCGTCGTCGGCCAGCGTGACCGCGCCTTCCTGCATCTGTTCGATGAGCACGCGATACGGGCGATCGGCGTTTTCCAGCGTGTAGACCTGCTGGCCGCCCGGACCGCCCACCACCACGGCGTCGACTTCACCGTTGCGGATCGCCTCGAGGGTTTCCTCCGCCTCGCGCAGCCGTGCGCGCAGTTCGGTCAGCCCGGCGTCGTGGTAAAGCGGGACTTGGGCCGGTGGCTTCATGGCAGCTTATGGTCGGCCTTTGGCAAGGGTGCCAGGTCGAGTCCGGCCAGCACGCGCTCGTGATCGGACAGGTCGCCGATGATCCGGCGCAGCGGCTCGGGCAAAATCTTGACCAGGGTCGGCGTGGCGATCACCTGCAGTTCGCGGGTGGCTTCCGGATCCTGGTACACGTCCACTACCTCGAGGTCGTAGCGGCCGTGCAGGTTCTCCTTGCAGATGCGACGCATGTTCTCGATCGCACGGGTCGAACGCGGTGTCGAACCGGTGATGAAAAGCCGCAGTTTGTACTGACCCTGATTGGGTCGTGGCTCGTCGCCGGTGTCGCTCATGTCGCGCTCTCGTGTTTCGGACGGATGTCGAGGCCGACCAGCACGCGTTCGGTGTTGGACAGGTCGCCGATGACCCGTTTGAGCGGCGGCGGCAGCCGGCGCACCAGCGTGGGCAGCGCCACGATCTGGTCGCCGGCGGCCAGCTGCGGCGTCACCAGCAGGTCGATCACTTCGACCGCATAGCGTCCATCGAGATGGTTCTCGCACATGTTCCTGAGGTTGGCGATGGCGGCCAGCGATTTCGGCGTCTGGCCGGCCACGTACAGGCGCAGGTTGAATTCGCCGGCGTCGGGCGACGCACTCGGCGTCGATATCTTCGCCCGCTCCCGGGGTGGTGTTCTCGTTCAAGGGCGCATCCCTCGCATCGCGGCCATCCGGGAGCGCTCCGCGTCGTTCAGCGATTCGCGTGACTCCTCCTGGCCAATCACCACGCCCGCCTCCGTTTCTTCCGCTTCGAGCTGCGCGCGCAGTTCGTCGATCTGCCGCTCCACCGCCGCGCGTCGGCGTGCCAGCTCGCGGCGACGGCGTTCGGTGGCCTGTTGCCGCGATCGCCAGCGCTTCCCGTTCGCGCGCCTCCTGCGCAGCGCGCGCGGTGCCGGTCAGCACGCCGGCGGGGCCGACATAGGCGTCGAGCAGCAGGATGCCCTGGTCGGTGAGCTGGTACTCGCGCAGTTGCTTGGAATGGTTCATGCCACGCGACTTCAGCAGGCAGATCACGCGGTTGCGCTCGCCGTTGGCCTCGACATCCTTGAGCGAGATCCAGGTGTCCATCAGCGACGATACGCTGCGGTCGTTCTCGCTCATCTGGTCGCCTGGAGACGACAGGCTGGTGAAAAGTGCGGTGATCCCGCGGCTCTTGCAGATGTCGGCCAGCCGCACCAGGGTGGCGTGGATCTCGAACGACGGGCCGCGGAACGCCGAAATCGGATCGACCACCAGCGCCTGCGGCTGGAACTGCTCGATGTCGCGATTCATCCGCGCCAGGTGCATCTCGAAGCCGAACAGGCTGGGCCGCGCCGCCTCGAACCGCAGCAGGCCGGAATCGACGTGACGCTGCAGATCGATCCCGACCGAGGCCATGTTGCGCACGATCTGGTCGGGCGATTCCTCGAACGCGAAGATACAGGCAGCGCTCGCCACGCTCGCAGGCCGCGTTGACGAAGGACGCCCCGAAGGTCGACTTGCCGGTGCCGGCCAGGCCCGAGACCAGGACGCTGGAGCCACGGAAATAGCCGCCGATGCCGAGCATGTCGTCGAGTCCCGCCACCCCGGTCGGACACCGCCTCGTGCGAGATCGTGATGGGCCAGTTCGGCCGAGGTGATCGGCAGCACGCTGATGCCCTGCTCGTCGATCAGGAACGGATACTCGTTCGTGCCGTGCGCCGAGCCGCGGTATTTGACGACGCGCAGGCGGCGCGTGGTGACCTGCTCCTCGACCCGGTTGTCGAGCAGGATCACGCAGTCGGACACATATTCCTCGATGCCGTAACGGGTGAGCTGCCCGCTTCGCCGCGTTCGCCGGTGATGATCGCGGTGACGCCCTTGTCCTTCAGCCAGGCGAACAGCCGGCGCAGCTCCGCGCGCAGGATGCCGCTGTCGCCCAGCCCGGAGAACAGCGCCTCGATGCGTGTCGAGCACGACGCGCTTGGCGCCGACCGAATCGATCGCGTAGCCGAGCCGCACGAACAGGCCCTCGAGGTCGTACTCGCCGCTCTCCTCGATTTCCGAACGCTCGATGTGCACGTGGTCGATGACCAGCTTGCCCTTCGCGATCAGGTCGGCCACGTCGTAGCCCAGCGAGGCGACGTTGGCTTCGAGGTCTTGTGCGCGCTCCTCGAAACTCATGAAGCACGCCGGCTTCGCCGAATTCGGTGGCGCCGTTGACGAGGAAGGTCATCGCCGAACAGCGTCTTGCCGCAACCCGCGGCGCCGCACAGCAGGGTCGGCCGGCCGCTCGGCAGACCGCCAAGCGTCAGCGCGTCGAGGCCCTTGATCCCGGTAGGGGTCTTGGCCAGAGCCCCAGGTGTGGTAACGCCGGGTGCTTGGACAGGGTGGAGCTTGGTCGCCACGTTAGTACTCCGCTCGGAAAAATCGGGATGTCGCACCGCCGCACAGGCTCACCCGGCAAATCCGGGAGCACTACGCGAGGTGGCAGTCGAACGCCAATTGGGCGCCAATGCAAGTGAGCCCAAAGTGATGCCGGAACGGCACGAGGACCGCGCACCCGTCCGCAAGCCGTGTGCCGGGAGGATGGCGTGTCCGGCCTTGCCGCATGCCGATGTACCGATGCGCTGGGTGAAGTCACCAGACACAGCGAGGACGTTCACCGATTCAGAACGGTGGGCGGGTACATTATTGCGATGGTTTTCCCGGGCATGCGCGCCCCGGGCATTCGCAAAGTCACGACCTGCGGCGAGACAGCAGCGTCGCGACAAAACACTCGGCGATCCGCGAAACCTCGTTACGGACACAAAAAGTTCGCACCATCGATCCACCAGACACGAGCTTCCCATGACCATGCTTGCCGCCGGCACCACCGCGCCGGCATTCTCATTGCATTCCACCCCCGACCAGAGCGTGGCGCTGAAGGAGTTCCGCGGCCGTAACGTGATCCTGGCGTTCTATCCCGCAGACTGGAGTCCGGTGTGCAGCGACCAGCTGGCGCTGTACAACGAGCTGCTGGACGAGTTCGCCCGCCTCAACGCGCAGCTGCTGGCGATCTCGGTCGATGGCGTCTGGAGCCACGCCGCGCTGGCGCGCGAGCGCAAGTTCCACTTCCCGCTGCTGGCGGACTTCGAGCCGAAAGGCGAAGTGGCGCGCACCTATGGCGTCTACGACGGGGAGCATGGCATCGCCCAGCGCGCGCTGTTCGTGATCGACGGCGACGGCGTGATCCGCTGGAGCTACCTGTCGCCGATGGGGGTGAATCCCGGCGCCGCCGGCATCATCAACGCGCTCGAAGCGCTGCCTGCGAACAACATCCAGAAAACGATTGACGCGCCGGCGAACGACGCACGGGAGGTCTCATGATGCTCGACGATGCCGCGCTGGCGGTGCCGGTCTCCACGCACGACCACGTCCAGGGCAATGCGCATGCCGTGGTGACCCTGGTGGAATACGGTGATTTTCAATGTCCGGCCTGCGGCATGGCCTATCCGCTGGTGAAGCAATTGCAGCACCGCTACGCCGGCAACCTGCGCCTGGTGTTCCGTCATTTTCCGTTGAGCCAGGCACACCCCTATGCGCAGATGGCGGCCGAGCTGGCCGAGGCGGCAGCGGTCGAAGGCCAGTTCTGGGCCATGCACGACTGGCTGTACGAGAACCAGGACGACTGGGTGCGCCACGGCGGCGCGGGACTGGAAGCCGGCGTGCGCGCACTGGGCCTGGACGAGCAGGCGCTCGCCGCCACCTTGCGCAACCCCGAGCTCGACACCCATATCCGCCGCGACTTCATGGGCGGCGTGCGCAGCGGTGTCAACGGCACGCCCAGCTTCTACGTCAACGGTTATCTGTACCAGGGCGAGTTCGACGCGCTGGTGCACGCCATCGGCCGGGTGATCGCCCGGCAGGCGTGAATGATGGGGTTTCGAATAAGACCCCCCACGACGTCATTCCCGCGAAAGCGGGAGGCGCTCTACAACGGCGAAGCTGGTCATCCATTTTGGCCCTGCGCAACAGCAACATGGATTCCCGCTTTCGCGGGAATGACGAGCAGAAAAGGGCGCGTGCGCAATGTTTCCGACAGCGGCCGACACCACGGAACGGTCTTCGTGCTCACATCCAGGAACACCAACCATGAATGAGAAGACCAAGCCCTCCCCCAAACCGCTGCCGGCAAATCTCCGGGACTTGCTGCCGAAGCTGGAGGCGTTGTACACCGACATCCACGCGCACCCGGAGCTGTCGATGCAGGAGACCCGCACCGCGGGCCTGGCGGCCGAGCGCCTGCGCGCGGCTGGCTACGAAGTGACCGACCGGCGTCGGCAAGACCGGCGTCGTCGGCCTGCTGCGCAACGGCGACGGGCCCGACCGTGATGCTGCGCGCCGACATGGACGCGCTGCCGGTCGAGGAAGCCACCGGCGCGCCGTACGCGAGCAAGGTCACGGCGACCGATCCCGAGGGCAAGACCGTGCCGGTGATGCACGCCTGCGGCCACGACATGCACGTGACCTGGCTGGTCGGCGCGACCACGCTGCTGGCGCAGACGCGCGACAGCTGGCAAGGGCACGCTGATGGCGGTGTTCCAGCCGGCGGAGGAGACCGCCGAAGGCGCGCAGGCGATGATCGACGACGGGCTGTTCAAGCGCTTCCCCAAGCCCGACGTGGTGCTCGGGCAGCACGTGATGGTCGGCCCGGCCGGCGCCATCGGCGGGCGCACCGGGCGTGATCACCTCGGCCGCCGACAGCCTGCAGATCCGGCTGTTCGGCCGCGGCGCGCACGGCTCGATGCCGCAGGCCAGCATCGACCCGGTGGTGATGGCCGCGGCGACGGTGCTGCGGCTGCAGACCATCGTCGCGCGCGAGCTGGCGCCGACCGAGGCGGCGGTGGTCACGATCGGCTCGCTGCAGGCCGGCACGAAGGAGAACGTGATCCCCGACGAGGCCGTCATCAAGCTCAACGTGCGCACCTTCGACGAGGGCGTGCGCAAGCGCGTGCTCGCCGCGATCAAGCGGATCGTCAACGCCGAAGCGGCCGCCTCGGGCGCGCCGAAGCCGCCGGAGATCACGCCGCTCGACCGCTACTCGCTGGTGACCAACGACGACGCGGCGACCAAGCGCGTGGTCGAGGCGTTCCGCCAGCACTTCCCGGCCGAGCGCATCCGCGAAACCGGGCCGACCTCGGCCAGCGAGGACTTCGGCTCGTTCGGCGCCGAGTGGCACGTGCCGTCGGTGTTCTGGTTCGTCGGCGGCACCGACCCGGACACCTATGCGAAAGCGAAGGCGGAGAACCGGCTCAACGAGATCCCGACCAACCACAACCCGCGCTTCCTGCCCGTGCTCCATCCGACGCTGGAGACCGGCGTGGAGACCTTGATGGTGGCCGCGCGGGCCTGGCTGGCGCCGGCGTCCTGAGCATGCTGCATCCGGCTGCCGCCACCCACGCCATGGTGCACGGTCCTCCTGCTGGTGCTGGACCTGGGCGGCACCTTCGTGTTCGCCATCAGCGGCGCGATGGTCGCGGTCAAGCACCGGCTCGATGTGTTCGGGGTGCTGGTGCTGGCGTTCGCGGCGGGCAACGCCGGCGGCATCACGCGTGACGTGCTGATCGGCGCGGTGCCGCCCGCGGCGATCGCCGACCTGAAGTATGCCGGCGTGTCCGCCCTGGCCGGTTTGATCACCTTCTTCTGGTATCCGGTGACGAACCGGTTTCGCGCCGACGTGTTGTGGCTGGACGCCGTGGGGCTGGCATTCTTCGCCGTCGCCGGCGCGCAGAAAGCCCTTGCTTTACGGGCTCCACCCGGTGATGGCGGCCCTGCTCGGCATGGTCACCGGCATCGGCGGCGGCATGCTGCGCGACGTGCTGGTGTCGGAGATTCCCGACCGTGCTGCGCGCCGACCTGTATGCGCTGGCGGCGCTGGCCGGCGCCAGCGTGGTGGTCAGCGCCCACCTGCTGCACCTGTCGCCGGTGGTGGCCGCAGTGGCCGGCGGCGGCGTGTGTTTCGCGCTGCGCTTCATGGCGATCCGGCATGGCTGGCATCTGCCGACTGCCCGCCCGGCACCCGCGCAAGCGCCGGATTCACCGAACCACCGGCATGACGACGAAGGGCACTGAGATGGGAACCTGCGTGTTGCGCTGCGGCCGCCTGTTCGATGGCGTATCCGACCACCTGACCGGCCCGGTCGAGATCCTCGTGGAGGGAGATCGCATTACCGAGATCGGCCCGTCGGTGCGCCAGCCCGTCCGACGCGCAGACGATCGATCTGTCAGAGCGCACGGTGAGCCCCGGCTTCATCGACTGCCATGTCCACCTGACGATGGATGCGGCCGACCTCGCACGGCAGACGCTGGCGTCGTCCGCCGCCAAGGCACTGAAGGGGCTGAACATCGCCCGCGGCTACATGCGGTACGGCTTCACCACCCTGCGCGACATGGGCTGCGCGGATCCGGACTTCCCCACCGTGGACCTGCGCAATGCGCTCGCCGCCGGCCTGGTCGAGGGGCCGCGGCTGATCGTCGCCGCGCACATCATCAGCTCGTCCGCCGGACATGGCGACCTGCGTGGGTTCTACGGCTCGCGCTGGGACATCCCGGTTTCCGCCATCGCCGACGGGGCCGGCGCGATCAAGGCGCTGGTGCGCCGCGAGCACACCTTCGGCAGCGACTGGATCAAGACCACCAATACGGGCGGCTATTTCAGCCCCGGCGACGATCCCGCCCGCGTGACCTGGTTCGACGACGAGATGAACCTGCTTGCCGCCACCGCGCGGCAACTGGGCATGCCGGTGGCGGTGCATACCGGCGCCGCCGACGGCTGCAGGCAGGCGATCCGCGCCGGAGCACGCAGCCTGGAACACGCTTACCTGATCGACACCGAGGCGCTGGCGATGGCGCAGCAGGCCGGCACCTACCTGGTGCCGACGATGCAGATGACCCAGGAAGACCTGCACGCCCTGCACGAGCACACTCTCCCGTGCCAGGCGATCTGGAAATTCAGCCGCGACAGCGGCGCCATCGTCGACTCGCAGCGGCTGATCGCACACAGCGACGTGAAAATCGCCTACGGCACCGACTGCGGCATGTTTCCCTTCGACCATGGCATCCTCGAATTCCAGGCGATGGTGGCAGCCGGCATCACTCCCGTGCGTGCGCTGAAGGCAGCGACCAGCGTCGCGGCGGAACTGCTCGGCCAGGACGATATCGGCGTGCTCGCGGCCGGCCGGCATGCCGACATCGTCGCCATGCCAGGCGATCCGCTGGCCGATATCAGCGCCACCGCCAAAGTGGATTTCGTGATGAAGAGCGGCCGCGTATACCGCAGTCCGCAGCCAGTGGCTGGGAAAGGTCACTGAGGACCAGAACGCAACGTGTCCCGATAACGATCGGCGCGGACGTTGTCGGTGCTCAGCCGAACTGCACGCTCAGCATCGAGATCGAACCGCCGTCCATGCCTTCGACCGGAAACGTCACCGACTCTCCCGGGACGCTGGCGCCGAGCACGTACAACAGCGGCAGGTAGTGGTCGGGAGTCGGCACCGACAATTCGGCGTCACGGCCCAGCGCCTCGTAGTCGACCAGCGCATGGTGCTCGCCCTGCTGCATCAGCTCGCGTGCCCGCGCCTCGAAGCGCAACGCCCAGTCGAACGGCGCGACCGGATGTCGGCCCCAGGCGTAGGCGTGCAGGTTGTGCACGATGTCACCGCTGCCGATCAGCAGCACGCCTTCGTCACGCAACGGCCGCAGCAGCCGGCCCAACCCGTAATGGAACGCTGGCGGCTGCGACTCGTCGATGGACAGCTGCACCACCGGCACGTCGGCATCGGGATAGACGTGACGCAACACCGACCAGGTGCCGTGGTCCAGTCCCCACGCAAGATCCGCGCGCACCTCCAACGGCTGCAGCAGATCGCGCACGCGGCGCACCAGGTCGAGATCGCCGGGCGCGGGGTATTGCACGTCGAACAGTTCGCGCGGGAAGCCGCCGAAATCGTGGATCGTGCGCGGGGTCGCCATCGCGGTCACGGCGGTGTCGGATACATACCAGTGTGCCGACACCGACAGCACCGCGCGCGGCCGCGGCAGGCGCTGACCCATCGCCGACCAGGCTCGGCTCCAGTCGTTGTCCTGCAACGCGTTCATCGGGTTGCCGTGGCCGAAGAAGATCGTCGGCATGCGCGTCGCAGGAGTATGTTGCTCGTTCATCGATAGAACTCCGCGAGAGGATGGCTCATGTCCACACACGACTGACATTCGCCGTGTCAGTCTGCCGCGATAGTCAGCGCCGCGCCATGATCGCCAACGTCGTCGCCATGAGCCCAATGCTCCACACGCCCTGGAGAACCCCATGAACATTGCCCTGATCGGTGTCACCGGCCGCGTTGGGTCACGTTTGCTGGCCGAACTGCTGCGACGTGGCCACCACGTCACCGGCATTGCTCGCGACACCGGCAAGCTGGCCAGCCAGCCGGGACTGGTGTTGAAGAACGGCGATGCCGACCAGCCCACGCAACTGGCCCCGTTGCTGGCCGGCCACGACGCCGTGTGCAGCGCGCTGAAGTTCGCCACGACCGACGCCGCCGCACTGATCGCCGCGGTGAAACAGGCCCGGGTCAGGCGGCTGCTGGTGGTCGGTGGCGCCGCCACGCTGGAAGTGGCGCCGGGACACATCCTGCTCGACGCGCCGGGCTTTCCCGCGGCCTATCGGCCCGAAGCCGAAGGCGGCCGCCGCTTTCTCGACAGCTTGCGCGGCGAGCGCGAACTCGACTGGACCTTCCTGTCGCCCTCCGCCGAGTTCGCTCCCGGCGAACGCACCGGCAGCTTCCGCGTGGGCGGCGATGCCCTGCTCACCGACGCCAACGGCAAGAGCTGGATCTCGATGGAGGACTATGCGATCGCCTTCGTCGACGAACTGGAAACGCCGAAACATTCGCGGCAGCGTTTCACGGTGGGTTACTGATCCTACCCACCATTCCGGCAAGAGGACCCACCTCATGAAAAAATCCGGCTCCAACAAACCTTCCGCCCAGCGCGTGCAACACGCCCCGCTGGCTACCCCCACCGACCTCGACGCCCGGGCCACCCGCGACGTGACCGGTGCGATGAACGCGATCCTCGGCCGACGTGTTCGCGCTGTACCTGAAAACCAAGAACTTCCACTGGCACATGAGCGGGCCGAACTTCCGCGACTATCACCTGCTGCTCGACGAGCAGGGCGACCAGTTGTTCGCGATGACCGACCCGATCGCCGGGCGTGTCCGCAAGCTCGGCGGTTCAGCGGCAACCGCACCACGTCACCAATGAGGAAGTTCCCATGACTACATTCAAGGTTGGCTACATCGTCGGCAGCCTCGCCAAGGGCTCGATCAACCGCCTGCTGGCCAAGGCGCTCATCCGGCTCGCGCCGCCGGGACTGGAACTGGTGGAGATACCGATCAAGGACCTGCCGCTGTACAGCTACGACTACGACGCCGACTACCCGGCGGTGGCGCGCGCATTCAAGCAGGCGATTGCCGAGGTCGATGCGGTGCTGTTCATCACCCCCGAATACAACCGCTCGATTCCCGGTGCGTTGAAGAACGCGATCGACTGGGCCAGCCGGCCGTGGGGCAAGAACTCGTTCGCACGCAAAGCCTCCGCCGTGATCGGTACCTCGCCCGGCGCGATCGGCACCGCGGTCGCCCAGCAACAGCTGCGCGGCATGCTGTGTTTCTGCAACTCGCCGCTGATGAACATGCTGGAGGCGTATATCCAGTTCAGTCCCGGCCTGATCACCGAGGACGGCACGGTCACCAACGACTCCACCGCCGAGTTTCTCGGCAACTACATGAAGGAGCTGCATCTCTTCATCGAGCGCGTGCTGACCGTGCTGCCGCGGGAAGACTAGAAGCATGGTCGGGTAGCCACAGCTGATCGGCCAGCGTGACGCCAGCCTGCGCGATGCGCAAGCTGGCGTCGGCGTTTCGGTGAAGAGTCCGATCGATCGCCGCTCGCGCGTCAGGAGCGCGGACGGTTCATCGCCGCATCGACGCTGGCCGAGCCCGCGCCGTTGCGCACGAACCACAGCAGGCCACCGGCGATCGCCAGGTTCTTCATGAAATTGATGGCCTGGTTCGGATCGGCGAAATGCGTGTGCGCGATCAGCGCCGATCCTACGGTGAACAGCGCGATGACGGCAGCCACCCAGCGCGTCTTGAAGCCGAATGATCGGCTCGGCCTTCGGGCTGGGCACGGATTGCACCAGGCGCAGCAGGGTTTCGGCGGTGGCCACGTCGGTGACACGTTGCTTGCCGTCACTGGCTGTCAATTTCAATCGGTTACAGTTTGTAACCACTTCACTCCCTTCCTTGGCCAGCCGGTTCTTCAACACTTTCCAGTAGTTGCGGGCAGCCTGGTAACCCGGCTGCCGGGTCAACACCTGCACAATGTCCACCACCGAGAACCACCAGGTTTCGCTGGTTTCGTCGTAGACGCGGCGGATCGCATGGTCTTCGAACTGGGCGGGTAATTGCTGCATGGCCGGCTCCTTGTGCGGGTTCACTGCGGGCGTTGTCCCGTCACTGTAACCGGCCGTCGTCGCAACAGTTGAGAGGTATCGGCCCGAGCAGGGTCATCGGCGAACGCGTGGATTCTTCGGGCGGCCAAAACGACAACAGGCGCCAGGGCGGCCGTTGCTTTCACCGCATGACAAGGCCGCCTGCAGCCACTGCTTCATACGGCAGGTGCTGGTCGCAGCCCCGGGAAGATTGGGCCGGCCAGGACGAACAGCCACACCACGAGCACGAACGGCAGGGTCAGCGCCGGCATGCCCAGCGGTTCCAGCGCGGCGGAGACGGCGGCGAACACGACCGCCGTGGCGACGCTGGCCAGCAAGGTATAGGCGACCGCCGCCTTGTCCAGCACGAAGAACACGCCGCCCAAGGCGATCGCCGTCAGCACGCTGTTGAAACCAAACGCACCGGAGCGGATGGCCGGCTCGGCCGCGCCCATGCCCCAGGCCACCAGCAGGCCGGTCAGCGAACCCAGCAACGCGATAATGAAGACCCGGCGCGAACTGATCAGCAGGCCGATGGCGAACAGCACCCCGGTGATCACGCTGCCCTGGAAGAACACCTGCGCGATGCCGTTGAACAAACCCTCCAGCACCGTCGAGGTGGTCACGATGCCCTCCACGATGGCTACCGCCTGGGGCAAGCCCGCGGTGGGCAACACGTGGGTCGATTGCAATCGGCCAAAGCGCGCGCACGCCAACAGGAAGCACAGCGCGGTGAAGACAAACGGCGCGGTGAGCACGGGCATCTTCCATACATCGAACAGGCGCAGCATCGCCGCCATCAGCACCGTGGTGCAGGCGGCCGCCAGAATCACGTAAGCCCAGGTCAGCGCGTCCGGCTGCAGGAAATAGATCACGGCAATCGCCACGAGGGCGCCATTGAATCCGAACAATCCATCCCGCACGAGGGCCGGCTTCGCGCCGAGCAGGACGGCCGTGAGCGTACTTGTCATGGTGCCGACCAGCACCGCGCATCCGAACAGCGTCGAGTTGCAGAAGATGCCGAGCAGGAACAACAGGCCCGCGTAGCTGTTGTTCTGCAACATGACCTGACCAATGCCGCGCATGACGGTGTCGAGGAAACGCAGCAGGTTCTGCAGCGGCGCATGGCCATCGAGCACCAGACCGGTTGAGGAGAGCCGCACGGCCATGATGGAAACTCCGCAGGTGGAATGTCGCGCCTTGAAAGTAGCAGCCTGCATGAGAAGCGCTGCGAAAACTTCCCGGCGGGGATGACCACAAGCCTGCCGTTTCGAGACCCTTGGTGGCGAATCGGCGCCGGCTTGCTGCCGAAACAACAACGGGCGCCGCAGCGCCCGTTATCTTGCACCCCAGGAGCGTGGGCGGTAGAAATCTTCCGGGCTGCAAAAGCGGCTGCATGGTCCATATTCCCGCCGATTCTTGGCCCATGGAACCACCATGGGCCGGCGAACCGTCGAAAATCTGTCCTCACGCAGCCACTTTTGACCAGCTTCGCTGTTGTAAAGCTCCTCGCCTCGAAAGTTTCTACCGCCCACGCTCCTAGCCAGCACGCCATCGGCGTGCACCTGTTACAGCGAGTAATACATCGCGAACTCCAGCGGATGCGTGCTGGCTCGGTACTTCGTCACTTCCTTCATCTTCACCTCGATATAGGCGTCGATGAAGTCGTCGGTGAACACGTCGCCGGCTTTCAGGAAGTCACGGTCCTTGTGCAGCGCTTCCAGCGCGGCGTCGAGGCTGGAGCACACCTGCGGGATGTTCTTCTCTTCTTCCGGCGGCAGGTCGTACAGATCCTTGTCGGCCGGCGCGCCCGGGTCGATCTTGTTCAAGATGCCGTCGAGGCCGGCCATCATCAGCGCGGTGAACACCAGGTAGCCGGAATTCATCGGGTCGGGGAAACGCACTTCGATGCGACGGCCCTTGGGACTGGCCACGTACGGGATGCGGCAACTCGCGGAACGGTTGCGCGCCGAGTAGGCCAGCATCACCGGCGCCTCGAAGCCCGGCACCAGACGCTTGTAGCTGTTGGTGGTGGAGTTGGCGAAGGCGTTGATCGCGCGCGCGTGCTTGAAGATGCCGCCGATGTACCACAGCGCAGTCTGGCTGAGGCCGCCGTAGAGATCGCCGGCAAACAGGTTTTCGCCGTTCTTTGCCAGCGACTGATGCACGTGCATGCCGCTGCCGTTGTCGCCGACCAGCGGCTTGGGCATGAAGGTGGCGGTCTTGTCGTTCTGGTGCGCCACGTTCTTGATGACGTATTTCATCGTCAGCAGTTCGTCGGCCTTTTTCACCAGGGTGTTGAACTTCACGCCGATCTCGCACTGGCCGGCGTTCGCCACTTCGTGGTGATGCACTTCCACGGTCTGGCCCAGCGACTCCAGCACCTTGCACATGTCCGCGCGCAGGTCGCCCAGCGAATCGACCGGGCTGACCGGGAAGTAGCCGCCCTTCACGCCCGGACGGTGCCCGGTGTTGTTGCCGTCGTACTTGTAGCGCGACGACCACGCCGCCTCCTGCGAGCCGATTTCGTAGAACACCCGGCCCGGATCGTTCTGCCAGCGCACCGAATCGAAGATGAAGAACTCCGGCTCCGGCCCGAAGAACGCGGTGTCGGCGATGCCGGTGGACTTCAGGTACGCCTCGCCGCGCTTGGCGATCGAACGCGGATCACGCCCGTAGGCCTGCATGGTCGAGGGCTCCAGCACGTCGCAATGCAGGACCATTTGCACGTGGGTGCTGAACGGATCGAGGTAGGCGGTATCCGGATCGGGCATCAGCACCATGTCCGATTCGTTGATGCCCTTCCAGCCGGTGATCGAGGAACCGTCGAACATCTTGCCGTCCTCGAAGGTCGACTCGTCGATCGCGTGGGCCGGGAAGGTGACGTGGTGATGCACGCCGAGCATGTCGGCGAAGCGGAAGTCGACGAATTCGACCTCGTGTTCCTGGATCAGGTCGAGCACTTTCTGGGCAGTCATGGAAAACCTCGGCAAGGGATGGCACAGCACGGACAACAATACTGCGTCTGCGAGCAATACCCATGCCACGAACCAAAGTCATTCAAGAACAAGCGCCTACACCATCACGAAGCTACTGCCACGAGAATTTTGCGCCATCTGTAAACAAATCTTCAGGTAATTGCACCAAATTGGTGATATCGGCTTGATCCAGCATCAGCGCCAGCGCAGAGCCGCATCAGCTGCCGCCGTCATCCATCGGCGGCATCGTCGGGTGGTAGTCCGGATAGGCCGGGGCGGGGTAGCTCGGCGCCGGGTGCGCCTTGAGTTGCTGCATCAGCACTTCGACGCCCTTTTCCAGCTGCGGGTCGTGGCCCTGGCGGATCAGCGCCGGGTCCTGCCAGAGCTCGATATCCGGCGCGATGCCGTGGTTCTCCACTTCCCACTGGCCGTGCAAACCGGAGATCGCCCAGCGTGGTGCGGTGACCGTGCCGCCATCCAGCAACAGCGGGTAGCCGCCGATGCCGACCAGGCCGCCCCAGGTGCGCTCGCCGATCAGCGGACCGACCTCGCTGCGCTTGAAGTACCACGGCAGCGCATCGCCACCGGAGCCGGAGAACTGGTTGATGAGCATCGCCTTGGGACCGTAGATCGCCTGCGTCGGCTCGGTATAGGTGTCGCCCTCGCGGGTCATCACCTGGCTCATCGGCTTGCGCTGCAGCGCATCGACGATGTAGTCGGCGAGCTGGCCGCCATGGTTGTAGCGTTCGTCGATCAACGCGCCATGCTTGTCGGTCTGCGCGAAGTAGTAGCGGTTGAAGTTGCGGAAGCCGCCTTCGGCGGTGTCCGGCAGATAGACGTAGGCGAGCTGGCCGCCGCTGAGGCGATCGACCTCCCTGCGATTGTGCTCGATCCAGTCGAGATGACGCAGGCCGAACTCGCTCTTGACCGGCACCACGGTGACATTGCGCGCGGCACTGCCGTCGGCATGCGGCCCGACCCGCAACACCACCTGCTTGCCGACGGTCTGCTGGAACAAGCCATACAGGTTGTCGCTGGCGTGCAGGGGCTGGCCGTTGACCGCGAGCAGGTATTCGCCCGGCTGCACGTTGACGCCGGGCTGGGTCAGCGGCGCATGCAGATCCGGATTCCAGTTCTCGCCGCTGTACACATGGCTGAAGCGATAGCGGTCGTGATCCACGACATAGTCGGCACCGAGCAGGCCCACCTCGATTTTCGGCATGTCGGGCATGGCGCCGCGACGCACGAACATGTGGCCCACCGACATGTAGGCCAGCATGCGCCGGAACAGGACGTTGAGATCCTCGCGACTGCCGACGCCGGCCAGATAGGGGCGGAAGCGCTGTTCGGCGGCGGCCAGATCCAGGCCGTGATAGTGCGGGTCGTAGAAGAAATCGCGCTCGATGCGCCAGACCTCGTCGTACATCTGCGCCCATTCCTGGCGCGGCACCACGTGCACTTCCATCGCGCCGGTCTTGAGCTTGCCGTCGCCCTTCTTGACCGGCTTGTCTGCGCCGGTGATGAACCAGTCATCGCCGCTCTGGTAGAGCAGCTTGTTGCCGTCGTCGGACAGCGCGAACTGCTTGACCTCGTCGGCCAGCTTCTCGGTCTTGCGCTTGTCCAGGTCGAAGCGCTGCAGCGTGCTGGCATCCTCCTCACCGGCTACCTGCGGTGCCTGCAACAGGTAGAGCACGCCGCTCTTGCCGGCGACCATGCCGACATAATTGGCCGCCTCGACCGGCAGCGCCAAGGTGCGCTGGGCGAGGCCGTCGAAATCGATGTCGACCGCCGTTTTGTCCGGCGCCGGTGGCTTGTCCTTGTCCTTGTGCTTGTCTTCCGCCGCCGGGCCCTTGTCCTCGTCGCTTTGTGGTTGCAGCGGCGAGGGCAGATCCTTGCGCAGCACCGCCACGTAGACACTGCGGGTGACCGGATGCGCCTCGCTGGTCATGTCCAGCCAACCCGGACTGAGGCCCTCGTCGGTGCTGGCGGTGTAATACAGGTACTTGCCGTTGCGGTCGAACACCGGATACAGACAGTCGCTCATGCCATCGGTGACCTGGATGGCCTTGTGCGTGGCGAGCGCATACACGAACACGGCGCGCAGGTGGTTCGGCAGCTGCTTGGTGTAGGTCAGCCAGCGCGCGTCCGGCGACCAGCTGACGTCGAACTCGTGCCGCGGCGTGTCGAAGCGATCGGTGTCGACCTTCACCGGCGTCGGATGGTCGAGATCGACGACCCAGAGGTTCAAGCGCTTGTCGCTGTAGGCGATGCGTTTGCCGTCCGGCGACCATACCGGGCTGTAGAAGAACGAGGCCGGCTGGCCGAGACTGATCCGGCGCGGCTGGCCCAGGCCATCCTGGCTGCGAATGATGAGTGCGTACTCGCCGCCGGCGTCGGAGAAATAGGCGATCGACTTGCCATCCGGCGACCATGCCGGATCGCGCTCGGCCGCATCGGAGGTGTTGGTGATGTCGCGGATGTCGCCCTTGTCGGCGGGCACGGTGAGGATCTCGCCGTGCGCCTCGAACACGGCGCGGACGCCAGTCGGCGAAATGCCGGCGTGCTGGATCTGTTTGGCCACTTTCTCGAAGTGCGGCACCGTCTGCGGCAGCGGCCCGTCGACACGCACCGGTACGCGCTGGTCGTGTCCACTGGCCACGTCGTACAGGTGCAGCACGCCCATCTGGCTGTAGACAATCGTGCCATCCGCCGCCGCGACACCGTCGATCGGGAAGCCGTGGTTGTCGATCAGCCGGGTCAGCTTGCCGCTGCCCACCACGTAGGCATACAAGGTGGCCGGACCGTCGCGGTCGGACAGGAAGTACACCGTGTCGCCCATCCACATCGGATCGCGGTCATTGGCGTTCGCGTGCGGCAGCTTGACGATGCTGGAATCGGACAACCGCGCAATCCAGACCTGGGTGGTCTGGCCGCCGCGATAATCGCGCCAGTCCGGCTCCCACTGGCCGATCGGGTTGTAGGCGATGTGCGTGCCATCCGGCGAGAACGCACCCTGCTCGGCCATCGGCAACGGCAGCGCGGTCGGCAGGCCGCCGGACAAGGGCATCACGTACAACTGGTCGGAATCATTGGTGGCGTGACGGTGCGAGCGGATCAGCACGTCCTTGCCATCCGGCGTCCAGCCCACCGCGACGTCGGTGTCCGGATGCCAGGTCAGGCGGGTCGGCTGGCCGCCACTGGCCGGCACCACGAACACGTCATCATTGCCGTTGACGTTGGCGGTATAGGCAATGCTGCGGCCATCCGGCGAAAACACCGGCGCGCTGGCCGTGCCCTGGCCGCCCACCAGCAAGGTGGCGTCGCCGCCGGCGCGCGGCACCGTCCAGATTTCACCGCCGTAGGCGAACGCGATGCGATCCGACGAGAGCGTCGGCGCCTGCAACAGCAAGGGCGCCGAGGACGCGTGCGCTGACCACCGAACAGAACCGCCAGCGCTGCGGCGCAGCCGAGCCAAGCCATCGTCGCCTTGTGCATGATGCTTCCCGGAGAATGCATGGAAGCCGCAGCTTAGGCCTGCACCTCCGCTCCCCGCCATAGGTCATCGGTATGACCCTGCCGACGCCACGGCATGCCGCAAGGAAGCAAACCCACGTAAACTGTGCCGCCTGCTGAGGCGCCGAGCCGCGACCAGGCGCGCCCCCACGTCCACCTGGAACGCTCCCGTGACCGATCTGCTCCACGTCATCCTGCTTGGCATCATCGAAGGCATCACCGAGTTCCTGCCCATCTCCAGCACCGGCCACCTGCTGATCGCCGAGAAGTTCGGGCTGGGTGCACGCTCGGACCTGTTCAACATCGGCATCCAGGCCGGGGCGATCCTGGCGGTGACGCTGATCTACTGGAAGCGGATCCGGCAGTTGCTGACGCAATGGCGCGAGCCGGCCAATCGCGATTACCTGTTCAAATTGATCGTGGCCTTCCTGATCACCGCCGTGCTGGGTTTCATCGCGGTGAAGCACGGCTTCAAGCTGCCCGAGACGGTGACCCCGATCGCGTGGGCGCTGGTGATCGGCGGCTTCTGGATGATCGGGGCCGAACTGCTGGCCGCGCGCCAGCCCGACCGCACGGAAGTCACCTGGCGGGTGGCGATCCTGGTCGGCATCGCGCAGATGATCGCCGGGATCTTTCCCGGCACGTCGCGCTCGGCGGCGACGATTTTCACCGCGATGCTGTTCGGCACCAGCAACCGCGCGGCGGCCACCGAGTTCGCCTTCCTGGTCGGCATCCCGACCATGTATGCGGCCACCGGCTACGAGCTGCTGAAAGTGCTGAAGGACGGTGGCGCCGCGCACGAGGACTGGAGCGCCCTGATCGTCGGTTTCGTGGTGTCGGCGATCGTGGCCTTCATCGCGGTGAAGTGGCTGCTCGGCTACATCGTCGGCCATCGCTTCACGCCGTTCGCGATCTATCGCATTGCATTCGGCGCGGCCTTGCTGCTGCTGGTGCCGGCTGGCGGCTGATTGTCCGTCGCGCGCGTGCCGATCGCCGCTGCGCCGCCGCTGAACGAGCTGATCGAGGCGCTCGAATGCAACGCCGCGCTGCGCGAGCCCGACGCCCTGCGCGAACGGCTCGACGCGCTGGACCGGATCGAGTTGCTGCAACTGGCGCATGAAGCCGAACCGGCTGCGCTCGGGCACATCCGCGCGTTGCGCGAACGTTTCGACGCGCTGAACGCCGAGGTCTACGCATGCATGCGCGAGGCGATCCGTCACGGCGCGGTGCCGTCCCTGTTGCGGCAATGCCTGGTCGAGGCGGACGCCGACGGCGGCGACGGTTACGACTGGCGCGACGAGCTGGTCGATGGCGTGCTGCAACTGGTGCCGTCGACGACGCCCGCGGCGACACTGCCGGCGGACATGGTGGCCTACCAACCCACGCCGGCACGACACATCTTCGAGTTGCTCGCGCGGGCGCAACTGACGGCGGATGACCTGCTGGTCGACCTCGGCTCCGGCCTGGGGCACGTGCCGCTGCTCGCCGCGATCTGCACCGAGGCCGATGCGCTGGGAATCGAACGCGAGGCGGCCCACGTCGCCTGTGCGCAGGCAGCCGCCGACGCGCTGCAACTTCCGCGCGCGCGCTTCCGCTGCATGGATGCCCGTGCCGCGGACTTTTCCGCCGGCACGCTGTTCTATCTGTACACGCCGTTCCGCGGCGCGGTGCTGCGCACGGTGCTCGAAGCCTTGCAGCGCGAGTCGCAACGGCGCGCCATCCGCATCGCCGCCCACGGCCCCATCGTGGCTGCGCTGGCGGCCCAGCCCTGGCTGGCTGCCGCCACCCCGGCGCGGGCCGACCGCATCACGCTGTTCCGTCCACGCCGCTGAGCCGGTTGGGAGCGATGTGAAGAAAACCGCTTCCCGCGGTTTTCTTCCATCGCCTCCGGCGCACGCCCGTGCGCGCTCACGTGAATCAGGCACTGGCGTGACCGATTCATGTCCCGCCACCTCAGGCCACCAGCGCCTCCGGTGGACGGGCGCCGACGCCGTTCGCGACTGCCCGTTTCGGCGCGGCGGAGGTCGCACCGATCGCGCACTGGGCCGGCTCGTTGGTGCGCTCGAACAGCTCGCGCACCCACTCGATGAATGCCTGCACGCGCGCGGACAGGTGCTTGCGCTGCGGGTAGACGATCCACACCGGCTTGCCGGTCGAACGGGTGTCGGTCATCACCAGTTCCAGCATGCCCTTGTCCAGCATGCACGCCGCCAGCATGCGCGGGACCTGGGTGATGCCCAGGCCGGCGGCCACGGCCTGCAGCACCGACTCGCCATCGTTGATCAACATGTGCGCGTCGATGTCGAGGCTGAGCTGGCCTCCCGGGGTATCGAATTGCCACTGCCGCGGCCGTCCGTTCGGGTGCACGTAATTGATGCAGCGATGCTGTTTCAGGTCCTCGATGCTCTGCGGCGCACCGTAGCGGCGCAGGTAATCGGGCGAGGCGCAGACCACGTTGCGCAGGTAGCCGATCTTGCGCGCGATCAGGCTGGAATCCTCCAGTTGGCCCACGCGGATCGCGCAATCCAGACCTTCGCCATTGAGATCCATCGGCGTGTCGCTCATCGACAGCTCCAGCCGGATGTCCGGATAGCGCTGCTCGAATTCGGTCAGCCGGGGGATCACCGCCGCGCGGCCAACCGACAGCGAAATACCCACCCGCAGCTTGCCGGTCGGCTTGTGGTTGGCGAAGTTCAGGGCTTCGGTCGCTTCGGTCAGGTCGGCGAGGATTTCCTTGCAACGTGCATGGAACGCGGCCCCATCGTCGGTCAACCGCAAGGAACGGGTGGAGCGGAACAGCAGCCGGGCGCCCAGCTGCGCCTCCAGCCGCGAGACCGCCCGGCTGACCCCCGATGGGCTCATGCCCAGCTGGCCCGCTGCCGCCGCAAAGCTCTTGGCGTCGACCACGCGGACAAAGGTCGATATGGCTGAAAAGTCTTCCATTGCCTTGGTTCTCCCGCGATTCGTGATCAGGGGTCACGAGTGTAATGCGCGAGGAACGGATTTTCTATACCGCGCGGTGCACCTATTCTCTCGACCCTTCGCCGGGGACCCGTCCCCGGCCAACGAGGTTTCTGGAGCGCGACATGAAGAAACAATGGGTAGTGATTCCCCTGATCGCCGCCGCCGTGCTGGGCAGCTGGGTCTTTCTGCGTGGCGGCGACAGTCACGCGCAAACCGCGCCGACCAACGCGCCTCCGGAAGTGACCGTGGCGCAGGCGTTGAGCCGCAAGGTCAGCGACAGCGCCGATTTCACCGGCCGGCTGGAACCGGTCAATACCGTGCAGGTGCAGCCGCGGGTCGGCGGCTTCGTGGAGTCGGTGCACTTCCAGGAAGGCGCGCTGGTGCACAAGGGGGACGTGCTGTTCCAGCTCGACGCCCGTCCGTACCAGGCCGAGGTCGACCGGCTGGTCGCCAACGTGGCTCAGGCCAGGGCCGAGCTGAGCCTGGCCGAGACCAACCAGCGCCGCGCCGGGATGCTGCTCGCCCAGCACGCGATCGCGCAACAGGAAGCCGATCGCCAGGACACCGCCGAGCAAAGCGCACGCGCCCAACTGGGCGCCGCCAGCGCTGCACTGGCCGCCGCACGGCTGAACCTGGACTTCACCACGGTGCGCTCGCCGATCGATGGCCGCGTCAGCAACGCCCGTGTCACCGCCGGCAACCTGGTGACCAGCAAGGATGTGCTGACCAGCGTGGTGTCGGTGAATCCGGTCTACGTCTATTTCGACGTGGACGAACAAACCTGGCTCAAGCTCGACCACCTGCGCGCCGAGGCGAAGCACGCCGGTGGCCACGCGCGGATCGAGGCGACGATGGGCCTGGCCGACGAAACCGGTCATCCGCACAGCGGCCGCCTCGACTTCGTCGACAACCAGCTGCACGCCGGCTCCGGCACGATGCGCCTGCGCGCGGTGTTCGACAACGTCGACGGCCTGTACACGCCCGGCCTGTACGCACGCGTGCAACTGCAGAGCGGCCCGGCACAGTCCCGCGTGCTGGTCGACGATCGCGCGATCGGCACCGACCTCGGCAACCAGTTCGTCTACGTGGTCGACAAGCAGCACAAGGTGCAATACCGCAAGGTCGACACCGGTGCGTTGTTCCACGGCATGCGCGTGATCGACAGCGGCGTGAAGCCGACCGACCTGGTGGTGGTGAACGGTCTGCAGCACGTGCGCCCCGGGATCGAGGTGAATCCGCAGAAGGTGGCGATGACGTACCGGCTCGACAGCGCGGACAAGGCGCTGGTGGAGCGGGGCGATGCGCCGGATGTCGACAGGCGCACGGCGCAAACCTCCCACGCTCAAGGCGCAACTTCCGCCAGCGCGTCCCTCTCCCCTCGGGAGAGGGTGCCGACAGGCGGGTGAGGGTGCGGCCGAAGCGCGACGTCGAAACTTCGCCGAACCCTCATCCGCCCTACGGGCACCTTCATTCGGCACATCCATGTGCCTCACCCCTTCGGGCGGCATTCGCCGTGCAAATCGGCAGTCCTGCCGATTTGTCTCCCGAAGGGAGAAGGGAAACCCCATAAGTTAAGAACAAACCCATGAAAAACATTGCCCAATTCTTCGTCGACCGGCCGATCATGGCCGCCGTGCTGTCGCTGCTGTTCGTGATCACCGGCTCGATCGCGGTGTTCCAGTTGCCGATCAGCGAATACCCGGAAGTGGTGCCGCCCACCGTGGTGGTGCACGCCAGCTATCCCGGCGCGAACCCGAAGGTGATCGCGCAGACCGTCGCCACGCCGCTGGAAGAACAGATCAACGGCGCGGAAGGCATGCTCTACACCTCCTCGCAGGCGACCAGCGACGGCGCGCTGACGCTGACCGTGACCTTCGCGCTCGGCACCGACCTCAATACCGCCCAGGTCGACGTGCAGAACCGCGTGGCGCAGGCGCTGCCGAAACTGCCGGAGGAAGTGCAGCGGCTCGGCGTGACCACGCAGAAGAGCTCGCCCGACCTGACCATGGTGGTGCACCTCACCTCGCCGGACAAACGCTACGACATGCTGTACCTGTCGAACTACGCGCGCCTGCACGTGAAGGATGTGCTGGGCCGGCTCGATGGCGTCGGCGACGTGCAGATCTTCGGCGCCGGCGAGTACTCGATGCGCGTGTGGCTGGACCCGCAGAAGCTCGCCCAGCGCTCGCTCACCACCGGTGACGTGATCAACGCGATCCGCGAGCAGAACGTGCAGGTCGCCGCCGGTGCGCTGAATGCGCCGCCCGGGCCGTCCAATTCCGCGTTCCAGCTCAACATCAACACGCGCGGCCGGCTGGTCAGCGCGGACGATTTCCGCAACATCATCGTGCGCACCGACGCGGATGGCGGCGTCACCCATCTGAGCGACGTGGCCCGGGTCGACCTGGGCTCGAACAACTACGCGCTGCGCAG
The DNA here is from genome assembly GCA_963771235.1 of uncultured Gammaproteobacteria bacterium. Classification (GTDB taxonomy): domain Bacteria; phylum Pseudomonadota; class Gammaproteobacteria; order Xanthomonadales; family Rhodanobacteraceae; genus Rhodanobacter. Next base: position 167,328 of record CAVYSP010000004.1, on the reverse strand, counting down.
CCTGCTCGACAACCAGCCGGCGGTCGCGCTGCCGATCTTCGAGCGGCCGGGCTCGAACGCGATCCAGATCTCCGACGAAGTGCGCGCCAGCATGGCGCAGCTGAAGAAGAATTTCCCGCAAGGGGTGGATTACTCGATCGTGTACGACCCCACCGTGTTCGTGCGCGGCTCGATCGAGGCGGTGGTGCACACGCTGCTGGAGGCGATCGCTGCTGGTGGTGCTGGTGGTGATCCTGTTCCTGCAGACCTGGCGCGCCTCGATCATTCCGCTGGTGGCGGTGCCGGTGTCGCTGATCGGCACGTTCGCGATCATGTACCTGGCCGGTTTCTCGCTCAACGCCCTGACCCTGTTCGGACTGGTGCTGGCGATCGGCATCGTGGTCGATGACGCGATCGTGGTGGTGGAAAATGTGGAGCGGCATATCGAGCTCGGGCCAGTCGCCGCGCGAGGCCACGCGCCAGGCGATGCGCGAGGTCACCGGGCCGATCGTGGCGACCGCGCTGGTGTTGTGCGCGGTGTTCATCCCGACCGCCTTCGTCAGCGGCCTCACCGGCCAGTTCTATCGCCAGTTCGCGCTGACCATCGCGATCTCCACGGTCATCTCGGCGTTCAACTCGCTGACCCTGAGCCCGGCGCTGGCCGCGGTCCTGCTGAAAGGCCGCGACGCGCCGAAGGATCGCCTGACCCGCGTGCTCGATCGCGCGCTCGGCTGGCTGTTCCACCCGTTCAACCGCCTGTTCCATCGCGGCGCCGAGCGCTACGTGGGCGGCGTGAAGCGCGTGGTCGGCCGGGGCAAGCTGGCGCTGGTGGTCTATGCCGGCCTGATCGCGCTGACCTGGTTCGCCTTCTCGCACGTGCCGACCGGTTTCGTGCCGAGCCAGGACAAGCAGTACCTGGTGGCGTTCGCGCAGCTGCCGGACGCCGCCTCGCTGGATCGGACCGAGAGCGTGATCAAGCGCATGAGCGCGATCGCGATGAAGCAGCCGGGCGTGGAACATGCGATCGCGTTTCCCGGCCTGTCGATCAATGGTTTTACCAACTCGACCAACTCCGGCATCGTATTCGTATCGCTGAAGCCGTTCGAGGAACGCCGCAGCGCAGCGCTTTCGGCCGGTGCGATTGCCGGTGCGCTGAACCAGAAGTTCGCGGCGATCCAGGATGCGTACATCGCCGTGTTCCCGCCGCCGCCGGTGATGGGGCTGGGCACGATCGGCGGCTTCCGCATGCAGATCGAGGATCGCGGCGACCGCGGCTTCGACGAGCTGTACCAGCAGACGCAGAAGCTGATCGCGGCGAGCCGCAAGGATCCGGCACTCGCCGGGCTGTTCTCCAGCTTCCAGGTCAGCGTGCCGCAGGTGGATGCCGACGTGGACCGCGAGAAGGCGAAGGCCGAGGGCGTGAACCTGGGCGACGCGTACCAGACCATGCAGGCCTACATGGGCTCGCTTTACGTCAACGACTTCAACCGCTTCGGCCGCACCTACCAGGTCAATGTCTCGGCCGATCCCGCGTTCCGCCACACGCCGGACGACATCCTGCGGCTGCAGACGCGCAACGCACAGGGCCAGATGGTGCCGCTGGGTTCGTTCGTCACCGTGAAGCACGGCGCCGGGCCGGACCGCGTGCAGCACTACAACGGTTATCCGACCGCCGAGATCAACGGCGGCCCCGCGCCGGGCTTCAGTTCCGGCCAGGCGCAGGCGGCGATGGCACAACTGGCGAAGGACAACCTGCCCAACGGCTTCAGCTTCGAATGGACCGAGCTGACCTACCAGCAGATCCTCGCCGGCAACACCGCGATCCTGGTGTTCCCGTTGTGCGTGCTGCTGGTGTTCCTGGTGCTGGCGGCGCTGTACGAGAGCTGGTCGCTGCCGCTGGCGATGATCCTGATCGTGCCGATGGTGCTGCTGTCCGCGATCGCCGGCGTGTGGCTGACCGGTGGCGACAACAACATCTTCACCCAGATCGGCTTGATCGTGCTGGTCGGGCTGGCGTGCAAGAACGCGATCCTGATCGTCGAGTTCGCGCGCGACCTGCAGCATCAGGGTGTTCCCCGCCACGAGGCGGTGCTCGAAGCGGCGCGGCTGCGCTTGCGCCCGATCCTGATGACCTCGTTCGCCTTCATCATGGGCGTGGTGCCGCTGGTCACCTCGCACGGCGCCGGTGCCGAGATGCGCCATGCGATGGGCGTGGCGGTGTTCGCCGGCATGCTCGGCGTGACCATCTTCGGGCTGATCTACACGCCGCTGTTCTATGTCGTCATCCGCGCCCTGGTCGAACGCCGCGAGGCGCGCGCGGCCGAACGCGCCGCCGCACATGCATTGCCGGCGCTGGAGAACCAAGGATGAAAACCGTACGCAGGATCGCTGCCGTCGGCGTCGCCGTGGCCTCGGACATGCTTGGCGTGACCCTGTCCGGGCTGCTCTACACGCCGCTGGTCTACGTCGTCATTCACGCCCTGGCGGAGCGCCGCGAGTCACGCGCACACGCCAACGCGTCGGAGAACCATTGAAATGAAATCGCTACTGAAGATCGCCGCGCTCAAAGCCTGTGAAAAATTCCACTTCCTGTGGAGTTTTTCCATCGCAGGCCCGGTACATGCCCGGGCCTGCTCACGCGAATCAATCACTGAAGTGATCGATCCGCGTCCGGCCGTCCATGGCCGGGCTTCGAGTTTGAAAAAATCACAAATTCTCGGTGCGGCCCTGGCAATCGTATTGGTTCTGGCCGGCTGCGCCAGCGTGGGTCCCGACTATCACGCCGCAAAAATTGCCCCGCCGCAGCTGCAGGGTCTGGACGCCGCCCAGGAAAGCAACGCGAAGTTCCAGGCCGCGTGGTGGAAGCAGTTCCACGACCCCACGCTGGATGCATTGATCCGGCAGGCCGCGGCGAACAACCTGGATCTGCGCATCGCGGTGGCGCGGCTGCACGAATCGCGGGCATTGCTCAGCGGCGCCAAGGCCAATCAGCTGCCGACCATCGACACCGACATCGACTACACGCGCAGCCGCGGCCAGCAGCCCGGTTTCAGCGACCAGCGCAGCACGGTGACCACCTACCAGGCCGGCTTCGATGCGTCGTGGGAACTGGATCTGTTCGGTGGCGTGCGGCGCTCGGTCGAGGCCAGCCGCGGAGATCTGGGCGCGAGCGAAGCCGCCTTGCGCAACGCCCAGGTCAGCCTGCTGGCCGAAGTGGCGCGCAACTACTTCGAGCTGCGCGGCAGCCAGCTGCGACTTGGCATTGCCCGGCGCGACATCGACAACCAGCGCCAGACCGTGCATCTCACCGAAGTGCGGCGGCAACTTGGCGCTGGTTCCGAGCAGGATGTGGCCAGCGCCAAGGCGCACCTCGCCGCGGTGCAGGCGCAGCTGCCCGTGCTGCAAACAGCGGTGAGCGCATCCGAGTTCCGTCTGGCCGTATTGCTGGGCCAGCGTCCGGGCGAGCTGGACATCGACCTGTCGCCGAAGGACTTCAAACCGATCGCGGCAAGCCTGCCGATCGGCGACGCCGGCAATGTACTGGCGCGCCGTCCGGACGTCCAGATGGCTGAACGCGAGTACGCCGCCGCCACCGCACGGATCGGCGTCGCCAAGGCGGATTTCTTCCCGCACATCACCCTGGGCGGCTTCCTCGGCTTCCTCTCCGGCCGCAGCAATGACTTCGGCAGCCCGGCCACGCGTGCATGGTCGCTGATGCCCAGCATCAGCTGGCCCGGACTCAACGTGCAGCGCGTGCGCGCCAACCTGCATGCCAGCGAAGCCCGTGCCGACGCCGCGCAGGCGAGCTATCAACGCAGCATCCTGCTGGCCATCGAGGACATCGACAACGCCGTCACCGGCTACAACCAGCAACGCGTGCGGGTCGATCACCTGATCGAGCAGGAGGCGCAGAGCCAGCGCGCCGCCGGACTGGCCCGCGTGCGCTACCAGGAAGGCGAAACCGGCTTCCTCGAACTGCTCGACGCCCAGCGCACCCAGCTCTCCGCCGAGGACGACCTGGCCCAGGCCGAAGCGGCGATCAACACCCGCGCGGTGTCCTTGTACAAGTCGCTCGGCGGCGGCTGGCAGGCCTGCGGTGACGAACACTGCAGCGCCGTGGCCAAGGGTGACGCGGCCCCATGAGCCGGGCCGCGAGACGCTCGCCGGCCGCGCTACCGATCTACCGCGTGGCCCTGGTCAGTGGCGCCAACCGCGGCCTCGGCTTCGAGGTCGCCCACCAGCTCAGCGAACGCGGCATGACCGTGCTGCTCGGCGCGCGCGATCTCGACAAAGGCCTGCACGCCGCACGCAAACTTGCCGGCACCGCCGGCGACGTGGTCGCGGTGCAGCTGGACGTCACGCAACAGGATCAGGTCGATGTACTGGCGCGCTGGATCGACATCACCTACGGGCGGCTCGACGTGCTGGTCAACAATGCCGGCGCCTGGTACGACCCCGGCGCGAACCCGGCCAGCACCGGGATCGCGCCGGTGCGCGCGGCGATGGAGACACACCTGTTCGGCAGCTGGCGGCTGTGCAACGCCATGCTGCCGCTGATGCGCCGGCATCATTACGGCCGCATCGTCAACGTCTCCAGTGGTTGCGGCGCCAGCACCAGCGACGGCGCCAACTGTCCGGCCTATCGTGTCTCCAAGGCCGCGCTGAACGCCTATACCCGAGCCTTGGCCAGCGAACTCGAAGGCAGCGGCATCCAGGTCAACGCCGTCTGCCCCGGCTGGGTCGCCACCGACATGGGCGGTCCGGGTGGGCGACCGGTGACTGACGGCGCGGCAGGCATCGTGTGGGCCGCCTGCCTGTCCGAACCGCTCACCGGGGGTTTTTACCGCGATGGCCAGCGCATCGCCTGGTGATCAACGCGATCCCATTTCGGCGGGAGCCCGCTCGCAGGTTCCTGTCGGCGGCAACTATCTGCTCATCCACGTCGGCCCGGTGCGTACCTGCACCGCGACACCTTGCGGCACGCATTGGAGCATCTCGACCCTGCCCGCTCCTGCGCATCCACCGCGGCACCCTCGTCAACTTGGCGCGGATTCGCGAAGGGCATCCGTTGTTCAGCGGTGGGGCGGAAATCGTGCTGCATGACGGCATCCGACTGGACCTTGGTCGGATCTTTTCCCGGAGCGCGCCGTATTGGGGCTGCGTTGGAGAACCGCACGCGGATTCGCCAAGGTGAGTGCAGCCGAGCGGCCTTTGACGATCAGACACGCCGGCGATGCTGATTCCAAAACACGGACGAGCTTACCAGTGTGTTGTATCCGACTGATTGAATCCGCCATCCGCAGCGGGGGCATCGGAAGAGCGGCTCGCGTCGCCTGCGAACACGCCAGGTGGACCGAGTCGACCAGCAAACACGTTTTTACCGGCTTGGCATTGATGTCGGCGTCAGCTTGCCGGCAATCCGCGCTCGAGATACGGTCGCGACCGGTCTGCCAGAATGGCGTAAAGCCACTGCATATGGTTCCCGCTGGAATCAATTGATGCGCAGGCGTCAAGCCGGATGAATGATATTTAAATCACTCTCCGTTGCCGATGAACCATTGCGCATGGCCGGAGGAACCTACTTGGCGGCGCGCATCTGCGCCGCCCAACCGACCGTTGGGCCGCGCATCGGTGTGCCCTCACCCGGGCCACACGTTTCAGGGGGGTGGAGAGGCTCTGGTCTCACCGACAGAAGCAGGAGACAACCATGCGCGTGAATATTCGAAGGATGACCCGCTTTTCCGCGATCGGGCTCGCGTACCTATTCCTTTCCTCCATCAATATTGCGCAAGCGACAGACTCGCAAGATGACGCGTTCCTGCCGCGCAGCATCACATCGTCGACGATCCCGGCCAACGGCGACTTGAACCCATACGGCGTGGCTTTCGTGCCCCAGAACTTCCCTCGTGGCGGATCCATAGCTCCGGGCGACGTGCTGGTGTCGAATTTCAACAACTTCAACAATCTGCAGGGCACTGGAACGACGATCGTCAAGTTGACGCCGACCGGTGACCTGGCGCCCGGTGTCGTGGCGGGTGCTCCCGGTAACGCTGCGACGTTTTTCCAAAGTCACCTTTCCGGTCTCACAACCGCACTGGGTGTACTTGGCCGCGGTTTCGTCATCGTTGGAAACTTGCCTACTTCAGATGGAACGTTAAACACGATTTCGCAAGGGGCGCTCCAGGTCGTCAATGGCCGAGGCAAGCTGGTGGCTACACTGTCCGATAGCACGTACCTGGACAGCCCTTGGGATTTGACCGTCAACGATCAGGGCGATCGTGCTCAAATATTTGTCTCCAACGCGCTCAGCGGGACGGTGTCGCGACTGGACGTCAACGTTGGCGCCTGGGGGGTCGTGGTCACCAGGAAAGTACAGATTGCCGTTGGGTATTCCCACCAACCCAACGCGGCCGCGCTGGTCTTGGGGCCAACGGGGTTAGCTTATGACGGCTCCTCGGATACGCTGTTCGTCGCGTCTACCGCGGACAATGCGATCTTCGCGGTGCCCCACGCGGGCGAGCGCAACACGGCCGTGAACAAAGGCCACGTCGTCTTTGTGGATCCCCACTTGCGCGGTCCCCTGGCGTTGGCATTTGCTCCGAATGGGCATCTGCTGACTGCCAACGGTGATGCGGTTAACGCTGATCCTCTGCATCCCAGTGAAATCGTGGAGTTCACGCGCAGAGGCCGCTACGTCGCAGAAGCCGATGTCGACGCTTCACAAGGCGGCGCATTTGGCGTGGCTACGAAACTGTCGGCACGAAATCCCGTATTCAACTACGCGGCAATCGACGATGTTGCAAACGATCTCGTCGTTACTCTCGTCCCGACCACCGAACAGCAGAAGTAAATATTTCGGTGCCGCCGCGTCGGGAAGTCAGATCGGGCACGGCGGCCTGATTTTCCACGGCAATTCGGAATCGGACTTTGACAGGGAGGGCGACCGCCAACAGCGCGGGTTGGCGGTAGCGAGTGGCTGCTTCCTGCCCACGGCTTGTCCTCGTCGAACATGTTCAGGCAACGCAGGAGCGGTTGCCCGACGCCCGGCAAGCGCCAAGCGGGACGGCCTTCTTTGGTTCCTTTCTCTTGGCCACGCAAGAGAAAGGGATTCGCCCTCCGAAGGAGGACGAAAGCTCTTGCGCTGAAAGCTCGGTGCGCCGAGCACCCGAACAAGCAAGAGCATCGCGGTTGAAGTCACTCCTGCTAACGGATTCGCTGTGTCGGCAGCGATGGAGCAGTCAGTGACTCTGGCCATCCAACCAGCTCGGATGGGTCCCTCCAACCAGCGCGACTACATCTTGCTCAACGCAATCGGGCGACGAGGCGCTAGCGCGACACGATCTGCGCGAACCACTCCCACCCTTGCACCCGCTCGCAGATCAGCTTGGTGCAGGTCAGCATCGGCACCGCCAGCAGGGCGCCGGGAATGCCCCACAGCCAGCCCCACACCAACAGCCACAGCAAAATCGCAATCGGGCTCAGGCGCATGCTGCGGCCCTGGATCAGCGGGGTGATGAAATTGCCTTCCACGATCGTGATGCCGGCGAAGGTCAGCGCCGGCAGGAACACATCGAGGCCGGCACCCTTGGCATACAACATCGACACGAACGCGAGCACCACCGTGGTGAAGATGGCGCCGACGTAGGGGATGAAGTTGGCGAACATCGCCACCGCGCCCCACAACATCGGGTCCGGCACCTTGTACAACCACAACATGCCGGCGGTGACCGCGCCCAGGGTGCCGTTGATCAGCAGCGCGGTCAGCAGGTAACGGGATATCTCGGTCTGGAAACTGCGCACGATGCTCACCGCGTGCCGCTTGTAGGCGAAGCTGGGCGTGAGTTCGACCAGTCGTCGCAGCATGGTGTCGCCGTAGATCAGGAAGAAGAACACCAGCAAAAACACGCTGAGCACCGCGGCCATCACCTTCGGTGCGGTGGAAACCACGTCCCAGGTGCTGATCTGCAGCGCCGGGACCGTGGCGGGTTTCACCTCTTGCGAACTGCCTGTGACCAGGGTCCGCGTGGCGCGATTGGCAGCCTCCAGTGGCCGCGTCATGTCGCGGAACTTGGGCACGAAACTGCGGATCGCCGCGGGCGCGCCCTGAAACCAGCCCACGGCGGGTTGCGCCAGCGCACCGACGCCGAAGCCGATGCCGCTCGCCAACCCGATCATGAGCACGAGGGCGGCGAACCAGCGCGGCAAGTGAGCCCGCGCGCCGGCGGCGACCACGGGGTTCAGCGCCAGTCCGATGAACGCGGCCAGCACCAGCGGAATCAGCAGCGCGCGGGCCAGCGTGACCGTATACAGCAGGCCCAGCAGCAACATCCCGTTGAGCAGGATACGGATCGCGCGCAGATGGCGGCGGGTGCCGCGAGCGCTGTGCAATCGTCGCGCCAGTGGCCGCGGCAGGTCTTCGACCAGCAGCGGATCGGCCGGATGCCGGGCCAGCAAGGCGGCCGCCGTCATGCCATGAACGCTGTCGTCCGATAGCGGTAACGGCGCTGGCTCAGTCATGGCCGCTCGTCTTCCGGTCCATCCTTTGCGCCGGGGTCGGCATCCGCAGCATGCCCCGGCAGCAGTCCTAGTGCGGCCAGCTCGGCAAGCCATTGCGAACCATGCGCGATGAGCCCGGCCACGCTTCCGCTCAGCAGGGATGCCATGCCGGGCACGCGCAAGGGATGCACGTTGAGGCTGCCCAGCGCAAAGCCGCCGCCGGCGGCGACGCCCAGCGTGGTCAGGGGATACTCGTGCACGCGCGCCAGCAATGCACCAGCAGGCTCGCCCACTCGTCGCCGGGCCATCGCCATGTGCGATTGCGCCTTGCGTACCCTCGCCCACTGCTTGAACAAGCTCATCCCCGATCCTCACTCGGCCGACGATCGCCGTCGGGCGCATCCGCGGCAGCTCCGTTGGCCATCCCGGTTTCGACCTTGCGCGTGCTGTCACGCATCATCGCACTCCACTCGGCACGCGTCGCAGGCAAGCTCATCCAGTGCATGCACAGGCGGAACAACACGATCGAAGCCGCCAGGAACAGCAACTGCAGCACGGCCAGCGCCAGCAGGGCCCACACCCACGATCCCAGCCACTTCACCAGCAGCACACCGACCAGGGCCAATGCGGTAAGGCCGAAGCCGACCCCGGCGACGGTAGCGGCCAGCCCCGCCAGCAACATCCACGAGATCGCGCTGCGGGCCAGACCCAGTTCCGCCGCCAGCAGATCCATCTGCGCCCCGAACAGCAGCTTGACGGCACGCCCCAGCTCGCCGATTTCGTGCAGCAGCCCAGACGGCGACGGCGCCGATGCTGGCGCCGCCCCGGGGCTGGCTTCACCCTCGCTGTTCATTGGCTGCCCCTTGGCCGACCCGCTCAACGCCGCAGGATTCGGCCAAGCAGCCAACCCGCACCCAAGGCGATGGCAATCGATTGCCCTGGCTTCTCGCGCACGTATTCGCGCGCCTGCTCCAGCCACTCGTCCGCGTACTCACGGCTTTGCGCGTAGGCCGCACGGCCGCGCTCGCTGACATCGGCGGCCTTGTCGGCCGCCTTGTGCGCGGCATCGGCGGTCTTGTCGGTGGCGTGGTGCAGACCTTCCTCGACCCGGTCTGCCGCGTGCTCCACCTTGTCCTTGGCGCTGGCGACCGCGTTCGAGGTGGCCTGCTTGACGCGCTCGGCACGCTCATCGATGCGGCTGTCGGCGGATTTTGCTGCCGTTGCGGGCGTTGTTGTGGTTCCCGTAGTGGGCGTGGTGGGGACTTGATTGTTCATTGGCTGCTCCGGAAAAGTACGTTCTTGGACGAAGTTGCGTGTGCTCGATGATTACCTGGCGCGCCGAAAGAACGCGATGATGGCGAGGATCAGGAAGATGACGAACAGGACCTGGGCGATGCCAGTCGCAGCGCCGGCAATGCCGCTGAATCCGAAAATGGCGGCGATGATCGCAATGACCAGGAAAACCAGTGCGTAATGAAGCATGGAGGCATCCTCATTGGGGAAAAGACGCCGTTCTGGCGGCCGCGGTGTACGTCATTTACCCATATGGGTTGCCATGCGGACGTGAAGACTGACAGCGTGGTAACACACGCCACGACCACCCTCGTTCAGCTGGCCACCGCCGGGTTCAGACTATAGGTGCCGGTGAGCCCGGCATCGGCCAGCACATGCCCGGCCATCGCCGCGTGTAACTGCTCCCTTGAAAAGCCCTTCTCCAATGGCAGTGTGGCGACATCGAGCGCATGCACGGTGAAGTGATAGTGGTGCAACAGCATGTCGTTCCATGGCGGGCACGGGCCGTCATAACCCAGGTAGCGGCCATCCATGTCGGCGTCGCCGGCAAACCAGCCGGTGAAATCGTTCAGGCCCTGCACGCTGCCGGGCGGACCGAACGGGTCACGCTTGCCACGCGGCGTGACCTCGTCGCTGCAGGCACCGGCAGCCAGCTCGCCGCATTCGGCCGGGATATTCGCCATCAGCCAATGCGTGAACTCCACTCGCGGCAGGTCAGCCGGCACCGTGCGGCCAGCCTGGTTCACATCGTCGCCGCGACTGGGCACGTCGGTATCGATGCAGGTGAGCACGAACGAGCGCGTCCCCGTCGGGGCATCCTTCCACGCCAGATGCGGGCTGTGGTTGTCCGACAGCGCGAACGGATCGGCCATTTTGCCGAAGGCGAAGATGGCGGGGATGGGCTGGCCGTTGTCGAAGTTGTCGCTGCGCAGTTGCATGTCGTTCTCCTGCGGAGATGGGAATGGAGAGTCGTGAATGGGGAATAGTCAGGAGCCAAAAGCCGGTGGCGCGGAGCGCGCGGTTGCAATTCCCTATTCCCCATTCCCTGTTCCCTGCTTTACAAAGGTCACCCGATACACGGCGCCCGCCAAGTCGTCGCTGACCAGCACGCTGCCGTCGGGCAGCGGTTGCACGTCGGCCGGGCGGCCCCAGGCGCTTTCGTCCTGTTCGAAGCCGGTAATCAGCGGCTCGTAGGACAGCACCTTGCTGCCATTCAGCCGGACCACCATCACCCGGTAACCGGACTTCTTCGTGCGGTTCCATGAACCATGTTCGGCGATCAGGATCGCACCGCGATAGCTGGCCGGAAATTGCTTGCCGGTGTAGAAACGCATGCCCAGCGAGGCCACATGCGCGCCCAGTTTGAGCACTGGCGACACGTAATTGCTGCAGGGGTGGCCGGCGCCGAACTTCGGGTCGGCCACGTCGCCCTGATGGCAATACGGGTAACCGAAATTCTGCCCGGGGCGGGTGACCTCGTTCAACTCGTCGCTGGGGACATCGTCACCGAGCAGGTCGCGACCGTTGTCGGTGAACCACAGTCGTTTCGTGCCGGGTTGCCAGTCGAAGCCGACCGAGTTGCGGATGCCTGTCGCCACGTCCTGCCAGTCGCTGCCATCGGCGTTCATGCGCAGCAGCTTGGCGTAGTTCGGACCGGGCTCGCAGATGTTGCACGGCGCGCCAATCGGCACGTACAGCTTGCCATCGGGGCCGAACGCCAGGAAACGGCCGCCGTGATGGCCCTCGGTCGGCAGCTTGTCGGTGACCAGCTCGGGTTTCGGTGGCGCATCCAGATGCTGTTCGATGCCGCGCAACACGAAGATCTTGCTGATCGCCGAAACGTACAGGTCGCCATCGTGGAAGGCCACGCCGATCGGATTGCGCAGGCCGCTGGCGATCACCCGCACCTTGTCGGCCACGCCGTCGCCGTTGCTGTCGGTGAGCGCGTAGACCTTGCCGGCCCCGCTCGAACCGACGAACACGGTGCCGTGCTGGCCCAGCGCGATCTCGCGGGCGTTCGGTACCTGATCGGAATACACGGCGATGTGGAAGCCCTTCGGCAGGGTCAGCTGGTCCAGCCGGGGTGCCGCGAACAGCGGCAAGGAAAGGGACGCCAGCAGCAGGGAGAGCAGCACGCGCATGAGCGAACTCCTGTGACATGGAGCACCCAATGTATACCGGCGCAGGTGAAGCCGGAAGCGCCGGCGTCCGGTGTACCGGCGTGCTGCTGCGCGAGCAGCAGAAGCGCTGCGGACATGCACGCAAAGGCGAGGCATGTCGATCGATCGGCGCAGTGCACGAGGTCGCAGCTACACTGACGGCACGGGCCGGACCAGACACCGGTGCATTTTCCACCGCAAGGTCGCACCCATGCTGCCCGAAGCACAGGACAACGAGACGCCATTCATGCCGCGTGCTGCCAATACGGTGCTCGGCGCATCGGCGCATCGGCGTGTTCGGCTCGGTGGCCCGGGGCGAGGTGTCTTCTCCACGAGAATCATGTCCACGAGTATCATGAAAACCGGACCCGTCATGCGCGAACTGCCACCCTTTCACCTTGCCTTCCCTGTGACCTCACTTGCCAATGCGCGCGCGTTCTACGGCGACCTGCTCGGCTGTCCCGAAGGCCGCTCCTGCGACGCGTGGGTGGACTTCGATTTTTACGGTCATCAGATCGTGGCGCATCTGGCGCCAGAGGAAGCGCGCGACGGTGGTGGCGCACGACGTGGATGGCGACAGCGTGCCGGTGCGCCACTTTGGCGTGGTGCTGTCGATGGAGGCTTGGCAGGCGCTGGCCGAACGGCTGCGCGCTGCCGGTACGCGCTTCGTGGTGGAGCCGCATATCCGCTTCAAGGGCCAGAGCGGCGAGCAGGCCACGATGTTCCTGCTCGACCCCTGCGGCAATGCGCTTGAGTTCAAGGCGTTTGCGGATCGCGCGCAGTTGTTCGCGAAGTAGCGCCGTCGATGGAAGCGGAAGACCTGCAGAAGCTGGTGAGTCGTGCGCATGCCCTACGGCAAATACCAGGGCCGGCTGATCGCCGACCTGCCCGGCGCGTATCTGGCCTGGTTTGCGCGCAAGGGATTTCCGACCGGGACAGCTGGGCCGGTTGCTGGCGCTGGCGCTGGAGATCGACCACAACGGCTTGTCGCGCTGCTCGATCCGCTGCGCCAATCGCAGGGCCAGGCTGACGCGGTAGCCACGAATCGCGCACACGGCGGCAGGCACGGCGCGGTACTTTTTCAGCGTATGCTGCCGCCCTGCATTCACCCCTTTCTGCGCCGGCCACGCGTGGCCCGCACCGAATCGGCAACTCCGCAGTCCCGCGCATCCCGAGGCGCAAGATGACCAGCGACGGTTTGCGTTCGAAGCAGCGGCGACCGCGCTCGCCGCTGACGGCTGGTGCGTGTTGCAGGGCTTGCTGTCCGGTCGCGCAGACGCGGGCGCTGGCCGACGAATGCGCGGCGATGCATGACGCGAAGCTGTTGCTGCCGGCGCGCACGGGTGCCACGCGCTCCGCGGCAGACGTTGCGCGGTGACAGCACGCACTGGTTCGTCGATGACGCGATGAGCGCGCCGCAGCAGGCGTTTGCCGATCGCCATCGACGCGTTGCGCGTTGCGCTCAACCGCGCAACTGATGCTCGGCCTGGTCGACTGCGAATCGCACTATGCGGTGTATCGGCCCGGTGCCGGTTACGCGCGGCATCTCGATCGCCTGCGTGACAGCGATGCGCGGGTGGTCTCGGCGGTGTTCTATCTCAACGAGGCATGGCAGGAAGCCGAGGGCGGCGCGCTGCGGCTGTACCTGGCCGACGGTACGCTCGCGCGACATTTATCCGCATGCCGGCACCCTGCTGCTGTTCCTCTCGGCGCAGTTCGAGCACGAAGTGCTGCCGGCCACGCGCGACCGCATGAGCATCGCGTGCTGGATGCGCCAGCGGGCGATCGTGACGAACGGTTGAGGCGGTCTGAACAGGTCGAGGGCGCGCCCGTGACGCGGCCGCCGCACGACCCCGCGTACGGAAGCGCTGCGCCGAGCAGTTCGATTTCGGCGAGTGCGCGCGTCGACGCACCCGTCGCCGCGTCGAAGCGCAACCGGTAATACGCGTACTCGCCGGGCGCGTGCACGGCGAACGCGCGGGTCTGCCGCGGCCATGCGAAACGCTCGTGCCGGCGGGTGTCCAGCGTGCGCCAGTGCTTGCCGTCGGCGGAGGCCTGCAGTTGCCAGTCCGACGGTGCGCCGGCCGCTGGCGCCGGAGGTCAGCGTGAGCATGCGCGACCCGGCGCGGCTGCGCGAAGTGCCAGCTGATCGTGGTCGACGCCGCGGGCAGCGCGGCTTCGGTGCTGCAGTCGTTGTCGAACAGCGCCGGCAGGTCGGCGATGGCCGGCGCGCTGGCGAGTCGCCTTGCGCGCCATCGGTGAATCGCGCAGCGGTTGCGGCCTGCCGTGTGCGGTCAGCGACGGCGGCAGCGCCGCTTCGTCGCTGGCCCAGCGCGAAGGTCTGCGGCCCCATCGTGAATTCCAGCGTGGCGCCCTGCGCCAGCAGCGCGTGCGGCAGGGTCAGCTTGTTCCACGGCTGGCCGTTGACGCGCAGGCTCTGCACGTAGCGGTTGGCTGTCGCTGACCGCCGGCGCATCGATCACGATGTGCCTGCCGTTCTCCAGCGCGATGTCCATGTGCGGGAAGTACGGCGCGCCGATCACGTAGTCCGGCGTGCCCATGCGCAGCGGATAGAAGCCGGCGGCGCTGAACAGATACCAGGCGGACATCTCGCCGTTGTCCTCGTCGCCCGGATAGCCCTGGCCGATCTCGCTGCCGACGTAGAGGCGGCGACAGCACGTCGCGCACCTTGTCCTGCGTCTTCCACGGCTGGCCCGCGTAGTCGTACATGTAGATGATGTGGTGCGAGGGCTGGTTGCTGTGGCCGTACTGGCCCATGCGCACGTCGCGCGCCTCCAGCATCTCGTGGATCGGCTCGCCGTAGCTGCCGACGTGGAAGTTGCCTGGCGTGGCGAAGAACGCATCGAGCTTGGCCGCCAGTCCGTCGCGGCCGCCGTACAGCGCGGCCAGCCCGGCGCCATCCTGCGGCGCGTGGAAGGCCATGTTCCAGGCATCGGTCTCGGTGTAGTCGCCGCCCCAGCGCAGCGGATCGAAATCCTTCGCGTCGTAGCGCCAGTGGCCGGCCGCGTCGCGACCGACGAAGAAGCCGACGGCGGGATCGAACAGGTTGACGTAACCGAGCGCGCGGCTGTGGAAGTACGCTGCGTCATCGGCGTAGTGCGCCGCATACGGGTCGCCGTCCGCCGGCTGCTGCGGCCAGCGCGGCGGCGAGATTGCCGATCGCGAAGTCGTTGATATAGCCGTCCATCGACCACGACAGCCCTTCGTCGACGCCAGTGTCGGTATAGCCGTTGAAGATCGAGCGCTCCAGCCCCTTGCGGCCGGTGCCGGCGAGCGGGCTGACCACGGTCGCGTCCTTCAGCGCGGACTGATAGAACGCGCGCACGTCGAAGTTGCGCACGCCCTTCAGCCACGCATCGGCGAACGCCACGTCGGCGCTGGTGCCGACCATCAGGTCGGCGTAGCCGGGCGAGGACCAGCGCGCGATCCAGCCGCCGTCGCGGTACTGCTGCACGAAGCCGTCGATCATCTCGCCGGCCTTGGTCGGCGTGAGCAGCACGTAGGCCGGCCACGCGGTGCGATAGGTGTCCCAGAAGCCGTTGTTGACGAACACCTTGCCGTCGACGACGCGCGCGCCGGTGTGCGTGGGCGTGTCCTTGCCGGTCGGCGCGGAGAACGGGCTGGCGTATTGCCAGTGCGGCTGCGCGGCGCTGCCGGTGTTCTCGTACGCCTCGTTCGGATACAGGAACAGCCGATACAGGTTGGAGTACAGCGTGGTCAGCTCGTCGCCGCTGGCGCCTTTCACCTTGACGATGCCGAGCTGCGTGTCCCACTGCCGCTGCGCGCGTTCGCGCACGTCGTCGAAGCTGTCGTCCGGCGCGATCTCCAGCGCGAGGTTGTGCCGCGCCTGCGCCACGCTGATCAGCGAGGTGGCGATGCGCAGGTTCACCACTTTGCTGCTTCGTGGTGTCGAAGCCGAACCAGGCGGCGACGTGGTCGCGGCCTTCGCCGGCGAGCCGGCCGCTCTCGCTGACCGGCTGGTCGACCGTGCCGTAGAAGAACAGCCGCGTGGCGCCGGCGGACAGCCGGCTCTTCACGTCGGACCAGCCGCTGAAACTGCGCGTCGGCCGGATCGAGCGTGATGCCGCCGTGGTCGTCGCGGTTGTCGAAGATCAGCTGCGAGCGGTCGCCCTTGAAGGTGAAGCGGAACATCGCGGCGTGGTCGGTCGGCGCGATCTCGGTGACGATGCCGTTGTCGAACGCGACGCGATAGGTGTGCGCGTGCGCGGCCTCGTTCGCATGGCTGAAGCTCAGCGCGCGCGCCGCGCGATTCGCGCTGGGCGCGCCGCTGCGCGACCGCGGCCGGCATCAGCTGGAAGGTCTGCCGGTCGCCCATCCACGGGCTCGGCTCGTGCGACAGCGCGAACGCCTCCAGCCGCGGGCGGTTGTCCGCGCCGTTGCGCTGCTGGTACTGGTAGATCCAGTTCGAGCCGGCGTCGGTCACCGGCGTCCAGAAGTTGAAGCCGTGCGGCACGGCCACCGCGGGGAAGTTGTTGCCGCGCGAGAAGCGGCCGTTGGAGTTGGTGCCGCGGCGGGTGTCGACGAAATCGCTGGGACGCTGGCGCGCATCGACCGGCGCGGCGCCGATGCGCAGATCGTCCAGATAGCCCTCGAAGCTGGCGGCCGGGACCGTCGTGCATCAGCACGATGCGCTTGATCGTGCGGCCGGCGGCGACCGCGCCCACGTCGATCGACAGGTAATTCCACTGGTCCGGATACAGCGTGCGGCCTTCGCCCTGCGCATGCGCCGACGCGCCGATGCGATGCTGGTCGACGCGCGCCGCGGGTGGACAGCCGGCTGCCGTCGTCGAACAGCAGGTCCACCGCCACGTAGTTGGCCGGGATTGCGCAGGTCGCCCTCGTTGGAGACGGGAAAGATCAGGTAGGACAGCCGGGTGTCCGCGCGCACCGGCAGGTTCACCGCGAACAACTCGGCCTGCTGTCGACCGCCGGCGCTGCCGCGATAGTGCAGCGAGCGCAGGCCGCTGAAGCCGACGCCGGGCTTGGCGGTCAGCGCCGCCGCCTGGCTGGGGCCGCCAGCCGCCTCGACGCCGAAGGAAGCGCCAGCGGGTGCCGACGCGGGTGCCGGCTCGGCCGCTTCGAACGAGCGGAAGAACGCCGTATCCGGCGTAGCCGCCGCCGCAGAACAGGACAGCAGGCAGAGCAGCAGGCCAACAACAAGCCGACTCGCCAGCGTCCGGTTGCCCGCAGGATCAGATTCGTCGGTGCTCCGCTCATGCCGCTGCCTCGCGCCTCTGCGGGTGATGGTGCGCGCTGCATCCGTGGCACCGGATCTCCACCGTCCGAGCGGCGATTCAGCCCGCTGGCGTTGCCGCATCCGCCACCGCGTTGAAGCGCGCGGCGATGTAATCGTCGGTGTAGCTGGTCATGCCCCAGTCGCGGATGAAACCGCAATGGCCGCCGTAGGGCGCGATGTCCAGCTCGACGTTCGGCGGCAGTTCGCAGCTGCTCGAAGCTGCTGACCGGGATCACCGGATCGTCCTTCGCGGTGAGGATGGTGGCCGGAATCTGCATCGCCTGCATCGCGTCGCCGGCCACCGAATAGCCGTCCAGATACTGCTGCAGCGACTTGAAGTCGGTATGCCGCAGCACCATCGCCTCGGTCAGGCCGCGCAGGTGCTGCTTCAGTTCGGACATCTCGAAATACTGGTGCTGCGGAAACGCCTTCTGCTTGAGCCAGCAGCGAATGGCGCCACTTGCGCATGAAATAGGCCTGGTAGAACCACGGCGCGGTTTCCTCCAGCGAGAACAGGCCCTCGCCGGGATCGATGATCGGGCACACCGCCAGCACGTAGCTCAGCGGAATGCCCACGCGCGAGGTCTGCATCGCCGCGCGCAGGGCGAAGTTGCCGCCCAGCGAAAAGCCGGCCAGCGCCATCGGCCGCGTCGGCCAGCGCTGCGGCGATGTCGCCCAGCGCGTGCACCACCTCGTCGATGCGGCAGGAATGGAACAGCGCCTCGTTGAGGCCGTGGCTGTCGCCGTGGTCGCGGAAATTCAGCCGGAAGATGTCCCAGCCTTCGGCGAGCAGGCGGCTGCCGGTCTGCAGCACGTAGGTGGAATCGACGCTGCCTTCCCAGCCGTGGAACAGCACGGCCAGGCCGCGCGCCTGCGGCCGGGCCTTCTGCGCGGTGTACGCGCCGGTCAGGCGCACGCCGCCGCCGCCATCGACCACCACCGGCTCGGCACCCTGCAGCACGGTCTTCGCCGCGCGCGGCAGCAACAGGCGGCGCACGCCGCTGGAGGACAGCATGGTCTGGATGTGGCCGCTGCGCAGCGGCCAGGGCGGGCGGAAATCCTTTCCGTCGCGGCAGGCTCATGCCGGCGCGATCTGCCAGCGCCGCGGCGATGCGCTCGCGCGCCTGCTCGGCCATGCGCCGGCGCCCGTCCGGAGCTGGCCGGCACCGGCGCGAGGAAATGCACTTCGGCATCCATCGGCGGCTCGCCCAGCAGGCGCAGGAAATTGCCGCACGAAACTTTCGCCCTCGCGGAAGCCGGCGTCGATCACCCGGCGGCCGTCGCGCGCAAAGCGCAGCGCCACCGGCTGCACCGGCACCTCGGCATCCAGCGCGGCCTGGAAGATGCGCGCGTGGAACACGCGCGAGCACGCCGTTGTAGCCGCTGCCGCCTTCGGGAAACACCGCCACCGAACGCCCCGCGCGCAGCCGCTCGACCATCGCCTGCATCACCGCGGCCAGCGAATGGTTGCTGCCGCGGCGATGGAAGATGGTGCCCCCGCTGGCGGCCAGCCAGCCGACCAGCGGCCAGCGGGCGATCTCCGCCTTGGCCACGAAACAGGCGGCGCGCTGGCTGTGCAGCAGCTCGATGTCGAGCCACGAGGTGTGGTTGGCGACGAACAGCACCGGGTCGGGCAGCGGCTGCGCCGAAGCGCACCGCGCGCAAGCCGAAGATGCGCATCAGCCCGGTCGACCACCAGCGGATCATCCGCGATGCGCGAACGGTTCGCGGCCGTTGCTCATCACCCGTCGCTGGTTCCAGCTCAGCACCAGCGCGGCCAGCAGGATCGCCAGCACGCATGTGCAGCAGCAGCAGCGGCACCCGCCACAGGTAGCGCAGCGGGCGCAGCAGATCGCGTTCGGCAACGGTGGTGGATGTCGATGCTCATCAGTCAGTCAGTTTAGCGTTAGTCGACCGGCAGGCGGCCAAGCGTGGGCTGAACGAGCTGCCTCCAGCTCACGCGTCCAGCCGGCTCAGCGGCAGCGACGGCGAGCGCTTCACCGTGCGCAGCACGAAACTGGAATTGACATCGGCGACGCCGCCCGCGTTCAACAGGTGATCGAGCAGGAAACGCGAGAAGTCCTGCAGGTCGGCGACATAGACATGCAGCAGGTAATCCATGTCGCCGGTCAGCGCGTGGCAGGCGACGACCTCGTCCCAGCCGTTGACGCGTTCGACGAAGCCCTCGACCGCCGCGTTCTCGTGCTTGGTCAATTGCACCCGCACGAAGGCCTGCAGGCCCAGGCCCACCGCCTGCGGATCGACCTGCGCCGCGTAACCGGTGATGACCTGGCTCGGACTCCAGCCGCTGCAGCCGGCGCAGGCACGCGGAAGGCGACAGGCTGACCCGCTCGGCCAGCTCGGCGTTGCTGATGCGGCCTTCGCCCTGCAGCACGGCAAGCATGCGCAGATCGGTGCGGTCAAGAGGTTGTCATGCGCAATAAAACTCTTCGATTTGTGACGATTTGACGCAAGAATAGTGCAATCGTAAGGGTAATTTGTTGCAACAAAACAACCTTCGTGCGATGGATTCGCTCTAAGCTGTGACTGCCCGCGCCGCTGCCGGAGTACAGCCATGGAAAACACCGCACCCCGCAAAGTCGAACACCAGCAGACCGATCGTGGCTACGTGCCGGTCTACGCCACCGGCGTGGTCGAGCAGCCGTGGGCCAGCTACAGCAAGACCGACCACGAGGTGTGGGACACCTTGTTCAAGCGCCAGCGCGAGCTGCTGCCGGGACGCGCCTGCAAGGAGTTCATGGAAGGCGTGCGAGCGCTTCGGCCTGGGCGATGGCGGCATCCCGAAGTTCAACGAGCTCAACAAGGTGCTCAGGCGCGCCACCGGCTGGGAGCTCGTGGCGGTGGAAGGCCTGCTGCCGGACGAGGTGTTCTTCGACCACCTGGCCAACCGCCGTTTCCCGGTCAGCTGGTGGATCCGCAAGCCCGACCAGCTCGACTACCTCAGCGAGCCGGACCTGTTCCACGACCTGTTCGGCCACGTGCCGCTGCTGCTCAACCCGGTGTTCGCCGACTACATGCAGGCCTACGGCCGCGGCGGCATGAAGGCGTTCGCGATCGGCCCCGAGGCGCTGATGAACCTGACCCGCCTGTACTGGTACACGGTGGAGTTCGGCCTGATGAACACCGACGAGGGCATGCGCATCTACGGCGCCGGCATCGTCAGCTCCAAGGGCGAGTCGATCTACTCCCTGGACTCGCCGTCGCCGAACCGCATCGGCTTCGACCTCGAGCGCGTGATGAGCACCCGCTACCGCATCGACACCTACCAGCAGACCTACTTCGTGATCGAGAACTTCGAGCAACTGTTCGAAGCGACGCGACCGGACTTCACGCCGATCTACGCGAAGCTGCACGAGTCGCCCGCGCACGCCGCCGGCGACGTGCTGGACGGCGACCGTGTGTTCACCCGCGGTGACCGCGTGGGCTGGGCTGACCGGCGCGGATACCTGATGCGCCGCGGCGCCTGACAATCCCGGGCGCGTGATTAATGCGCCACCCGATCCAGCCACGGCCTGACGATGCTGACCCACAGCGCGTAACCCTTGCGGTTCATGTGCAAGCCGTCGCCGACGAACCACTGCGCCTGCGGCTGCCCGTTCTTCCCGAGCATCGGCGTCAACACATCCAGCCAGGTCACGCCGTGCTCGCTGGCCGCGTACTGACGGACCAACGCATTGGCCTCGCGAATCTGCGGCAGCAGCGCCTTGCGCGCCACGCTGGGCTTGATCGCGATGAAAGCGATCGGCACACCGGGATCAAGCGAACGCGCCTTGCGCACGAACGCGGCGAAATCGTCGCGCACATGCGCCGGACTGTCACCATCGGCCAGGTCGTTGTCGCCGGCATAGATCACGATGGCGCGCGGATGGTACGGGGCCACGATGCGATCGGCGAAAAAGGTGGCATCGTCGATCTCCGAACCACCGAAGCCGCGGTTGATGCGTTCTCACCTCGGGAAAATCGCGGGCCAGCGTCTTCCAGAAGCGGATCGACGAACTGCCGATGAACAGCACCGCGCCCCGGACGGGCGGGTGCGCCTGGTCTTGCGCCTGAAACGCGGCGATCTCCGCGTCCCACTGGGCGTGGTTGTTCTCGTGGTTGTCGCGGCCCCATGCCAGCGATGGCAGGGTGACGAGCAACAGGAGAAACAGGACTCTCTTCATCAATGGTCTCCAAGCAAAGCCGTCGTGCCGGCCAGCCTAACCCGGTCGCGCCAGCTCCGACACCTCCAGCACCTGCGACGATGCGCCTGCCGTCCCAGCGATAGACCAGGTGTTGCGCCTGCATGCACGGCGCCACCACGTCGGGATTGAACGCGGCCAGGCATTCGCCGCCACGATGCCGCGCGCTGTCGTAGACGATGCCATTGGATCCGGCGGCGCGCAGTTCGCGCGCCAGCGCGACGCTGGCGGCATAGCTGTCCGGATCGTGCGCCGCCGGCCAGCCGCCACGGATGTCGTGCAGCCGGCTGTCGACGCTGGTGCGGTAGCAGCGCATCTGGATGTCGCAGGCCGGCTCGGCGTGGCGGCGAGGAATCGCTCGCGGTGGTACACGGTTTCCTCCACCGCGGTGGCCACGCTGTGCGCGGCGTAGAACACGCCCCAGCTGCCATCGGAAAAGCGGCTGCCTTCGGGATTGAGATGGGTGAACGCGGCCATCACCGGGGTCGAGCCTGGCCCGCTGATGCGATGCTCCTGCGGCACCTGCTGCAACGCACCGGCTTCCTCGCGCAGGCGCGGGTTGGTCATGGCCTCGATCGCGAACACCGCATCGAGATCGGCCGGATCGGCGATGCGGTCGTACACGCCGATCGGCGGGAAAGCGGCTGGGCACGATCCGGTACGCGTGGTTCCAGCGGATGCGTTTGAGCGGCGGGAGATCGGCGGACATCGGGATTCCATGAGAACGACTGGCCGCTGCGGATCGCGGAGACCGCCAGCATCCGGTACGCCCGTCTCGCGTGCCGCGACCCTTCATGCAGCATCGCTGGCTCAGCGATCCCTGGCTCAGCCGCGCTGCGCATCCAGGTATTGGCGCACCACGATACAGGTCGGCGACGTTGCCCGACAACATGCGCTCCAGCGCGGAGTGGCCGCCGAACAGCGGCGCGGTGTTCGGCTTGTGCAGCCAGGCATCGGCCTGGGCCGGGTCGGGAAACAGGATCTGCAGCGACTGCCAGATGCCGAGCAGGTAGCTGATCCGCTCCAGCGTGTCGCGCCCGAGCGCCGCCATCGCGCTCGCGCTTCCACTTGTAGAACGTCGACTCCGGCGGATCGCCGAGCAGCTTGCGCTGGTCGGCCATGCGCAGCTTCCATTGCTCGGCGATGTTGAAGAACGTACGCAACGCCGGAGCGGACAGCGCCTCCCTCGACGTGGGGTAACGGGGCGAGACCTCGGCCACGCGGGTGGCGTGAGCATTCATGGCAACCTACTCCCGCTGTGAAGTATTGATACAATTTACTACATATTTATAGTCAATGCCAACCAATCACGAACGCCCGTGATGATCCGACCCGACCGGATATGGCCCATCCGTTCAGGCGTCAACATTCCCTGACCACCGACGGGCTGCTCCAGGCGGAATCACGGCCTTGCGTACGTGGTATTCGACTCCGCCTCATTTTGCCTTGGCGCAATCGCAGCCGAAATCCGGTTCCGGGCCGCCGTCGGCGATGAAGCGATCGACGCGCTGTTCCAGCACCGGCAGTGGCACCGAGCCGGTCGACAGCACGGTGTCGTGGAAGTGACGCAGATCGAACTTCGCACCCAGGGCCTTTTCCGCCTTCGAACGCAACTCGCGGATTTTCAGATAACCCAGTTCGTACGACAGCGCCTGGCCCGGCCAGCTGATGTAGCGATCCACTTCGTTGGCAATCTCGCGGTCCGACAACGCGGTGTTGCTGGTCAGATAATCGATCGCCTGCTGCCGCGTCCAGCCCAGGTGGTGGATGCCGGTGTCCACCACCAGCCGGCAGGCGCGCCACATCTGGTAGGTGAGGAAACCGAACTTCTGGTACGGCGTGTGGTAGATGCCCATCTCGTTGCCGAGATACTCGGAGTAAAGGCCCCAGCCCTCACCGTAGGCGGAGATGTAGCCGTTGCGGCGAAATGCCGGCTGGCCGTGCCGTTCCGCCGCCAATTCGAGCTGCAGGGCATGGCCCGGATAGGACTCGTGCAGGGTCAGTGCCGGCATGTTGTACAGCGGTCGCGACTTCAGGTCGTAAGTGTTGACCAGGTAGACGTCCGGACCACCGCGACCGGAGGTGTAATACGGCGCGATGTCGGCCGGCACGGGTTCGATGGTGAAGCGCGCACGCGGCAGGTGACCGAAGAATTTGGACATCTGGCCGTCCACTTCCTTGGCCACCCAGGCGCTCTTGTCGAGCAGCTCCTGCGGGGTCTTGGCGTAGAACTGCGGATCGTTGCGCAGGAAGGCCAGGAAGGCCGGGAAGTCACCCTTGAAGTCGGTGTCCCGCATCACCTTGAGCATTTGCGCATGGATCTTCGCCACCTGGTCCAGGCCGATCTGGTGGATCCGGTCGGGCGTCAGGTCGAGCGTGGTGTATTCACGAATCTGCTGGCGGTAGAACGCCTTGCCATCGGGCAGGGCTTCGGCCGCCAGCGTGGTGCGCGCTTCGGGCACGTATTCATCGCGGAAGAACTTCAGCAACTTGGCGTAAGCCGGAATGACCTCGTCACGAATGCGCTGCAGTGCCTGGCCCTGCAGCGCCTGCGCCTGATCGGCGGAGATCGACGCCGGCAGCTGCTTGAACGGCGCGTAGAAGCTGCTCTGGGTGGGGTCCGTGAGGTCGGCGACCGCGGCGATCGACACGTCGCGACCCTGCAGCACCTCGCGCGGCACGCTGAAGCCGCGCTTGAGGCCGAGCCGCATGTTCTCCATCTCCTGGTCGAAATAAGCAGGAATCTGGTCCAGTCGATCGAGGTATTTGCGGTAGTCGTCCACACTGCGCAGATGATCGCCACCCAGTTCGTAGCCGATGTCCGACCAGAACGCCGAGTCGCTGTTGAACGGCATCTGCCAGGTCTTGAATTTCTGGTCGGCCAGCAGGTTGCCGATCTGCGCGTAATAGACCTCGAAGTTGACCCGGTCGGCCGACGACAGCGCGGCCACGTCGATGCGGTCGAGCTCGTTCAGCACGCGCTGCCAGTACTCCAGTCGCTGTTGCTGGCTGGCGGCGTCGACATCGTCCAGCCGGCCGTTGTCCGGCGTGGCCGAGGCGTCGGCCCCGACGGGATGACCGGTGCGCCAGGCCCACTCGGTCGTGTAGATGTGCTTGAACTGCGCATCCGCGCTGCCCTCGGCGGTTCTGGCCGACGCGCCGGCCGCCGAGGCGAGCGACAGCAGGCCCAGCGCCAGCATGAAGACGGTCAGACGGGTGATCCTCGGGGTGATCTTCACACGGGCTCCTTGGCCGGGGGAACGTGCCCGGAGGGACGCCTCGTCGCATGACGGGTTGCCGCCTCCAGGCGAGCCCGGTCAGCGTACTGCGCTGGCAGGCGCTTGAACACGCCGTTTTCAGCGCAGTTCGAGCTTGTCCACGCCCACGGCGCGAAGATAAGCGGCCAGGCCGCGCTCGACGACATTGGCAAAAACTTCGCCCGTGGGTGCACCGACGTCGATGCGATCGGGGCGGAAGTTGCGAAAATCCCCGCGCAATCGGCACCACGCGCCCAGCGTCCACTTGCCGCCCCAGAACGACAGGCACAACGGCTCGATCTCGCGCGTGCTGGACTCGCCGGCCTCGTCGCGATAATCCAGCCGAAGCACCTGGTTGGCCACGATCGCCGCATGCAGCTGGTCGATCAGGGCGGCGAAATCCTCGCGATGCTGGTCGCGCCAGACCGGGGCGAAGATGCGCGTGCTGCCGGCCCGTTCGCGCAGCTCCGGCGGCAGCACCGCCTCGATCTTCAACAGCGCCGCCTGCGCGCTTTCGGCCAGCCGGGTACCGGCGAACGCGCGCACGAAGCGCGAGCCGACCACCAGGGCTTCAAGTTCGCTGGCGGTGAACATCAGCGGCGGGATGTCCGAACCCTTGCGCAGCACGTAGCCGACGCCGGCCTCGCCCTCGATCGGCACGCCGGAGCATTGCAGGTCGGCGACATCGCGATAGACCGTGCGCAACGACACCCCGAGCGTCTGCGCCAGCGAGCGCGCCTGCAGCGCGGTACGCCGACCGCGCAAGGCATGGATGATGAGAAAAAGCCGGTCCGCTCGACGCATCCGCGCATCATCGCCGGGAACGATCGCCGCGAACAGCGTCGAACGTCACGGCTCATCGCATCACGCGCCCTGCGCCGCCACCAGCTCGGCGTCCAGCGCGGCGGCGCGCTGCAGCGCCGGCCGCGCCAGCACGCGGTCGATATAGGCGCGGATCACCGGCAGCTCCGGCACCAGCTTGAACATCGTGGTCCAGTTCAACGCCGTGCCCCACAACACGTCCGCCGCGCTGAAGCGCTCGCCCAGCAGGTACGGACCGCGCTCGAGCTGGTCGACCAGCGTTTTCAGCATGGTGTCGTAATCGCCATAACTGTTGGTCGATGGCGGTGCCGGCTCGCGCTGCATCGACTTGTCGATCACCGCCGGCTCGAAGCAGGAGCCGTAGAACACCAGCCAGCGCAGGTATGACCCGCGCAGCGGATCGCCGATCGGCGGCGCCAGCCCGGCCTGCGGATACAGATCGGCGAGGTAGATGAAGATCGCCGGCTGCTCGGTGACCAGCGCATCGCCATGGCGAATCGCCGGCACCTTGCCCATCGGATTGATCGCCAGGTAATCCGGCTGGCGCTGCTGACCTTCTTTCAGATTGAGCAGATGCAGCTCATAGTCGGCGCCCAGCTCTTCGAGCAGGGCGCGGGTGCCCGCGGAACGGCTCTGCGGCGCGTGGAAAAAGCTGACGTGGGGTCGGGTCATCACTTGCTCCGGGGGTGAAAGACGATGTGGTTCAGTGCGGCAAGCAGGGTACGTCGGCGTACTCGAGGAGCGCCACTCGCATTCGTCGGCTCCGCTTTTGGCAGATGGAGCTGGCCGTCCAGCCACAGACCGTGCAGATACAGCGGACGGTAGGCGGTCAGGGTAAGTCGCAGAAGCTTGTTCATGTCGACTTCCTCATGCCGCCACGGCTTCGCCGACGCACCAGGGCGGCAGCTGCGCGTGCTTGAACAGGCGATACCAGTGATCGCGGTCGCTGGGGCTGTACAGGTCGAGCGTGTGGATCACCTCGCGGGCGAACTCCACGCTGCCCAGGTGGCTGGCGCTGATCACGCCACCGTCGCTGACCGCGAGCGCCTCGCTGTCGTACTGCTCTGCACCTGCATACGTGGGCACCTGCGCCGCGATCTGGCCGGACCAGTTGCCGGTGTGACGGCAATCGTCGAGCAGGCCGGCGCGGGCCAGCGCCAGGACACCGCTGTCGATGCCGGCGACCACCGCACCGGCCGCATGCAGCCGGCGCATCGCCGCCACCGCCGGCGCGCCCTCGCCGCGCAGCCACAGGTGGCCGCCCGGCACGATCAGCATGGCGGCGCGTGCGTCCTCGAGCTGGTCCAGCGCCAGCTCCGGCTGCACGCAAAGTCCGCCCATCGAGATGACCGGCGTGCGGGCGAAGCCCACCGTTCGGACCTCCCAGTCGCCGGGGCGACGGATCTCGCACAGGGCCAGCGCCGCCTGCCAGTCGGCAAAACCATCGAACACCAGGAAATAAACCGTATCGCGCATGTCTTGTTCCTCCGCCGTGGAGGTGCAGTTTGCGGGTGCCCTGCTGCCAGCGTGTTGTCAGCAGGGGCGGATGGGAATGGGGAACGGGGAACGGGGATGGGGAATGGGGAACGGGAAACCGGAAAGCATCGCCCGCGAGCGGGCTCCTGTCGGGGACGGAGGGAGCGGAGGGTTTCGGGGAATGGGGCTCCTGCTTTCCCTGTTCCCGTTCTGTTCCCTGTTCCCTGTTCCCTGTTCCCTGTTCCCCTGTTCCCTGTTCCCTGTTCCCCCGTTCCCCGCTCCCCGTTCCCGATCCCCCGCCGTCAAATGCGACAATGCCCGTTCCTTCTGCCATGGACCCGACATGAAGCCCATCTCACTGACCCAGTTCCTGATCGAGGAGCGCCGCGCCGACCACATCAACGCCGAGCTCTCGCTGCTGATCGAAGTGGTGGCGCGCGCCTGCAAGCGCATTGCGGTGGCCACCGGCAAGGGCGCGCTGGGCGACGTGCTGGGCATGGCCGGCAGCGAGGACGCGCAAAGCATCAACGTGCAGGGCGAGGCGCAGAAGAAACTGGACGTGATCTCCAACGAGATCCTGCTCGAGGCCAATGCCTGGGGCGGCCATCTCGCCGCCTGCGCGTCGGAGGAAATGGAAGACCCGCAACAGATTCCCGACCGGCTATCCGAAGGGCAATCACCTGCTGATGTTCGATCCGCTGGACGGCAGCTCCAACATCGACGTCAACGTTTCGGTCGGCACGATCTTCTCGGTGCTGCGTTGCCCGGACGACGTCACCGAACCGCGGGCCGAGCACTTCCTGCAGCCGGGCACGAAACAGCTGGCGGCCGGCTACGTGGTGTATGGGCCGGCCACCGTGCTGGTGCTGACCGTCGGCCATGGCACGCACGAGTTCACGCTGGATCGCGAGGTGGGCAGCTTCGTGCTGAGCCGGCGCGATATCCGCATACCGGAGCAGACCGCCGAGTTCGCCATCAACATGTCCAACCAGCGTCACTGGCAGGCACCGATGCAGCGCTACATCGGCGAACTGCTGGCCGGCAAGCCGGGGCCGCGCGGCAAGGATTTCAACATGCGCTGGGTCGCCTCGATGGTCGCCGACGTGCACCGCATCGTGACCCGCGGCGGCGTGTTCTATTACCCGCTGGACGCCAAGATCGAGAAGCAGGGCGGCAAGCTGCGCCTCATGTACGAGGCCAATCCGATGGCCTTCATCGTGGAGCAGGCCGGCGGCGCGGCCACCACCGGCCGTCAGCGCATCATGGAATTGCAGCCGACCGGCCTGCACCAGCGCGTGCCGGTGTTCCTGGGATCGAAGGACGAAGTCGAGCTGGCCACGCACTACCACCTCGAAGCCGATGGCGCGCTGACCTGATCGGCAATGCCGGAAACGCCATAATCGCAGGAGCCCGCTCGCGGGCGATGCCTTTGCTCTCTCCGTTGCTGCAACAAGAGCAGCGCCCGCGAGCGGGCTCCTGCGAAGGTGCAACATGCCGTCCCGCACTTGGCGTGCCCCGCGGGGGGTTGTAGGTTCGGGATTCCCACGCAGGAAACCCACAGCATGCCGAAGCACTCGCACCTGACCGTCCCGCTGTCGCTGCTGGCCCTGGCGCTGGCACCACACGCCTTTGCCGACGCGCCCAAAGTGGACCCGCGCATCGAGCAGGTGCTGACCGAACTGGGCAAGGCGCAGTCGATCCAGGCGACCGCGATCTCGCCGGATGGCAAGCAGCTCGCCTGGGTGATCCGCCGTGACGGCAAGCCGGCGATCGAGGTGGCGAATGCCGACGGCAGTCATGCGCATCGCGTGAGCGCGGCGGCCAAGCCCGGCAGCTGCGCCGAATCCGGCATCGCCTGGGCACCCGACTCGCGCCATCTCGCCTTCATCGCCAACTGCCGCGTCGACCTCACCAGCACCCGGCCGATGCAGAACGACATCTATCTCGCCGACACCGGCAGCCGCGACGCACCGGCGCGGCTGGCCGAGCTGAAAGGCTACGTGCGCTCGCTGCAATGGACTGCCGACGGCAAGTCGCTGGGTTTCCTGTACGTGCCCGGCGCCACTCGCCGCGCCAGCGCAGTAGCCGCGGCCAAGCCGCCGGCCGGCGAAATCGGCGTGACCGGGGTGGAAGTGCAGCGCGTGGCCAGCGTCGACGTGGCCAGCGGCGCGCTGCGCGAACTGACCCCGGCCAACCTGTACGCGTACGAGTTCGACTGGTCACCGGACGGCTCGCGCATCGCCTACACCGCGGCGTTGCCGCCGGGCGACAACAACTGGTGGATCGCCAAACTCTACGTGCAGCCAGCGCAAGCGGAGGCCAAAGCCCGCGTGCTGGCCGATCCGACCAGCACCGACAGCGGCTCGCTGCGCAGTTTGCAGATCGCGCTGCCGCGCTGGTCGCCGGATGCCACGCGGATCGCCTTCATCGGCGGCCTGATGAGCGACCAGGGCGCCACCGGCGGCGACATCTACGCGGTCCCGGCCAGCGGCGGCAAACTGGTCAACCTCACGCCCGGCATCAAGGTCACGCCGTCATGGCTGCGCTGGACCGGGCCGCGGTCGATGCTGGTCAGCCAGATCAGCAACGGCCAGAGCCAGCTGGCGGATTACACCGTCTCGGCGGATCGTGCACAGGAGCAGGCCGTGCATTTCACCGTGCCCGCCAGCATCAGTGACGGCAGCGCATCGATGGCAATGTCGTTGTCGGACGACCTCAAGCAGGTCGCCTATCTGCAAAGCTCGTACGCCGTCGCCACCGAAGTGCACGCCGGCGCGCTCGACCACACGCCGCCGCCCGCGGTGACCTCGTTCAACGCCGCGCTGAAACCGGCCTGGGGCCGCACCGAATCGGTGGAGTGGGACAACGAGGGTTTCCACGTGCAGGGTTGGCTGCTGTACCCGGCCAACTACGACCCGCACAAGACCTACCCGATGATCGTGGTCGTGCACGGCGGGCCGTCCAGCGCCGTGATTCCGCGCTGGCCCGGCGTGGGCTATGGCGCCGCGGCGCTGTCCGCACTGGACTATTTCGTGTTCCAGCCGAACCCGCGCGGCAGCTTCGGCCAGGGCGAAAAATACGTGCAGGCAAACCGCAAGGACTTTGGCTACGGCGACCTGCGCGACATCCTGGCCGGCATCGATGCGGTGGAGAAGAAAGTCCCGGTAGACGACAAGCGGCTCGGTCTCACCGGCTGGAGCTACGGCGGCTTCATGAGCATGTTCGCGCCGACCCAGACCCAGCGCTTCCGCGCGGTGGTGGCCGGCGCCGGCATCTCGAACTGGCAGAGTTACTACGGCGAGAACCTGATCGACCAGTGGATGCCGCCGTTCTTCGGCGCCACCGTCTACGACGACCCGGCGGTATACGCGAAGAGTTCGGCGATCAACTTCATCAAGAAAGTGAAGACCCCGATGCTGATCGTGGTCGGCGACCGCGACGCCGAATGCCCCGCACCGCAATCGTTCGAGATGTGGCACGCACTGCGCGCGCAAGGGGTGCCGACCTCGCTGGTGGTGTACCCGAATGAAGGCCACCACTTCGTCGACCCGGCGCACCAGCGCGACGTGCTGCAGCGCGCGCTGGAATGGTTCGGCAAGTATCTGCCGCCGGGGGACTGACGGCGGCAGGGCTTTCGGCGCCATGGCATCGCGTTGACGCGATATTGCCGCCGCAACCGTCAGCATCGGCGCGTACTCCCGGAGCCCCAGCATGAGCCAGCACGCCAGTCTGTCCCGTTACGCGCAGATCGGCGCGTTCCTGCTGCGCTATCGCAAGGCCGGCCTGTTCGATGGACTGGACCTGGACATGCAGGAATCCACCCTGGCCGAGCAGGCCGGCCAGGTCCCGGAAGGTCGGCCGGAACAATTCGTCGACGATCTCGAAGCCCTGGGGCCGACCTTCATCAAGATCGGCCAGGCCTTGTCGACCCGGCCCGACATGGTGCCACCGGCCTACATGAGTGCACTGGAGCGCATGCAGGACAACGTCGCGGCGGTGCCGGTCGAGGCCGTGCGCGCGGTGATCGAGGAAGAACTGGGCGCACGCATCGCCATCCTGTTCGGCAGCTTCGACGACGAACCGCTGGCCGCCGGCTCGGTGGCCCAGGTGCATGCCGCGACGCTGCGCGACGGCCGGTCGGTGGTAGTGAAGGTCCAGCGTCCGCATATCGCCGAAACCCTGCGCGAGGACCTGGCGATCCTGGAAAAGCTTGCCGGCGCCGCCGAACGCATGACCGAAATCGGCCGGCGCTACGGTTTCGTGGACTGGGTCAGCGAGCTGCGCCACAGCCTGGCCAACGAGATCGACTTCGAGCTGGAGGCGGCGAACCTGCGCCGCTTTGCCACCAATCTCAAGAGCTACACGCGCCTGTATGTGCCGCAACCGCTGGACGATTTCACCACCGCACGCGTGCTCACCATGGATCGCGTCGGCGGCATCAAGGTCACCCACGTGCCGCCGCTGCGCCGCATCGAGCACCCGATGCGAGCCGAGGCCGCCGAATTGATGCGCGCCTATCTCGATCAGGTATTCGTGCATGGCCTGGTGCATGCCGACCCGCACCCGGGCAACGTCTTGCTGATGGACGACCAGCGACTGGCCCTGTTCGACCTGGGCATGGTGGCGCGACTGCCGCCGCGAACGCGCCGCCAGCTGCTCAAATTGCTGCTCGGTGCCATTGGAGGCAACGCCGACCAGGTCGGCGAGATCAGCGAGGCGATGGGCACGCCGCTGGAGGATTTCCAGCACGGTGCTTATCGCCGACAGATCGACCAGCTGGTTTCCAGCTATGCCGGACTCCAGGACGTCAAGGAAGGCTTGTCGGAGGGACGGCTGGTGCTGGAACTGGCGCGTGTCGGCGCGGTGTGCGGCCTGCGCCCGCCGCCGGAAATGAGCATCCTGGGCAAGACCTTGCTCAATCTGGAAGCGGTGACCACCGCGCTCGACCCGGCCATGGACGTGCGCGCGCTGGTGGAACAACACCTGCAGCAGGTGATGCGCCAGCAGGCGATCAGCTCGATGTCGCCGGCCAACCTGGCCAGTGAATGGCTGGACCTGCAGGAGCTGGCGCGACATACGCCACAGCACATGGCGGCCATCCTGCGCACGCTTGCGGAAAACCGCCTGCGTGTACGCATCGACGGCCTGGAAGAGTCGCGCATGATGGAGAGCATGCAGAAGATCGCCAACCGCGTTGCCACCGGCGTGATCGTGGCGGCACTGGTGATCGGTGCCGCACTGACCACGCGCATCCAGGGGGGCGGACGCTTGTTCGGGCTGCCTTACCTGTCCGTCCTTTTTCTCGCCGTGGCCACCGTGCTCGGGATCAGCCTGCTGGTCAGTGCGTTGCGCCGCGACCGGGTGGTTCAGCGTGCCGCCGACCGCGATCCGGACTGACGGCCCACCCACATGAAGAGCCAGCGCCGATTGCTCGGCGCCGGCTGCTGACTCGAGTCTGGGAAGAAAACCACCTCCTGTGGTTTTCTTCTATCGCGGGTCCGGTACACGCCCGGACTCGCTCACATGAAACAGTCACTCGCGTGACTGTTTCATGTCCGGCACATCGGGCAACCGCTCCTGCGTTGCCTCAACTCGGACATCCATGTCCTCGCCATGTCCTCGCCATGCCCTCGCCGTGGCCGGCCTGAGAGGTTGAATAGTCACAACCTCTCAGCGGTAATAGCCGCGCAGCTTGTCGGCAAAGGCCGGCTCGGCGAAGTCCGGCCAGTGATCCTTGTCGAAGCCGGGGGCTTCCTTCAGCCGCTCCTTGCTGACGTTGAGCACGAGACACTTGTCCTCGCCGTCCACGGTCAACGCGTCCCATGGCACGGCAAACAATTTGTTGCCCATGCCCAGGACGCCGCCGAAGGACAGCACGCCATAGGCGACCTTGCCGGACGTGGTGTCGATCATGATGTCCTTGAGATCCCCCAGCGAATCGCCCTGGGGGTTCTTGATCGAGTCGCCGGAGAGGGTGGACGCGGAAAGAAAGCGGGGTGCATTGGTCATACGGGATTTCCTCAGTAAAGATGCACGGTGCTGGTGACAGTCGTGCAGGTGGGTGTGTCGACAGCCTGCATGGACGTGCGTGAATCTGCGGTGCGCCTCGCGGCGTCGGTGCGCGACGGACGCTTAACAAGGTTGCACGCAAGCCGCTGGTGGCGCGCAGGGCAGACATGTCCCGCAACTGAATCAGAACAACTCGCCCTGCGGCGACGCTTCGCGCGGCGGCACGAAGCGCGTGGTGTCCAGCGTCAACTCGCGTGCGCGCCCGAAGCCGTGCTTGCGGCAGGCCAGCTCGAACCGTCGGCGCAGCAAGGCGGCGAACACGCCCGAGCCGTGCATGCGGGTGGCGAAGTTGCTGTCGTAATCGCGGCCACTGTTCATCTGTTGCACCAGACTCATCACGTGCTCGGCACGCTGCGGGGCGTGCAACGCCAGCCACTCGCGGAACAATGCTTTCAGTTCATGCGGCAGACGCAAGGTGGTGTAACCCGCGCAGCGCGCGCCGGCGTCGGCCGCCTGCGCCAGCACCGCCTCCATGTCCTTGTCGTTCAGCGCCGGGATGACGGGCGCCACCAGCACGCCCACCGGCACGCCGGCGTCGGCCAAAGTGCGGATGGCCTTGATGCGCCGATGCGGCGCGCTGGCGCGCGGTTCGAGTTTGGCGGCCAGCTGGTTGTCCAGCGAGTTGACTGAAATGAACACCTGGACCAGCTGCTCGCGCGCCATCGCCAGCAGGATGTCCAGGTCACGTTCGACCATCGCGTTCTTGGTGACGATGGTGCACGGATGGTGACATTCGGCGAGTAATTCCAGTGCGGCGCGGGTCAGCCGCCACTGCTTTTCGATCGGCTGATACGGATCGGTATTGCTGCCGATATTGATCGGGCTGGCCACATAGCCGGGCTTGCCCAGCTCCGAACGCAGCACCTCGGCCAGGTTGACCTTGGCCCGCAGCTTCGTTTCGAAATCGAGACCCGGCGAAAGATTGAGATAGCTGTGCGAAGGGCGCGCGAAGCAATAGATGCAGCCGTGCTCGCAACCCCGATACGGGTTGATCGCCTGGCTGAAGGCGATGTCCGGCGAATCGTTGCGGCTGATCACGCTGCGCGCCCGCTCTTCGGTGACCTCGGTGCGCGGGCGCGGGGAGTCTTCATCGAGGAGGTCGCTGTGCCAGCCATCGTCCTCGGCCTGATGGCGGATGCTTTCGAAACGGCCCTCGGGATTGGAGGCCGCGCCACGTCCCTTGTGCGGACGAGTCGCGCCGGCTTGCGGTGGTGACGCCGGTGATGACGGGGAGGCGGTCATGAAGGAAGTGTCGCGTCGCGGGATCTCACTCATCGAGACATGGGGGATGCAGCGCCCGTCATCAACTCGCCGGTGCCGCCAGCGGCGGGGTGATCACGCTACACTCGAAGGCCCGGGCCGCACGACGTTGCTGCCTGCGCGATGTTCCCGTCGTCCCAGTCCACGCCAAGCCAGCAGGAGCCAAGCCATGTCCAAGCTGTATCCGGTCGATTCTTCGTTTGCCGCCGCCGCGCGCCTTCGCCACGACGACTACACGCGCCTGTACGCCGAATCCATCAGCGACCCGGAGGGCTTCTGGAGCCGTGTCGCCCAGCGCCTGGACTGGATCAAGCCGCCGACCAAAATCAAGGATGTTTCGTTCGACCCGAAAGACCTGCACATCCGCTGGTACGAGGATGGCGAACTCAACGTGAGCGCGAACTGCCTCGATCGCCAGCTCGACAAACGCGGCGACAAGGTGGCCATCATCTTCGAAGGGGATGACCCGAAAAGTTCGCGCCGGATCACCTATCGCGAGCTGCATGCCGAAGTCTGCAAGTTCGCCAACACGCTGAAGCACCTGGGCGTGGTCAAGGGCGACCGCGTGGCCATCTACCTGCCGATGATCCCCGAGGCGGCGGTCGCCATGCTGGCTTGCGCACGGCTCGGCGCGATCCATTCGGTGGTGTTCGGCGGCTTCTCGCCCGACTCGCTGGCCGGGCGCATCGCCGACTCCCAGGCCAAGCTGGTGATCACCGCCGACGAAGGCCTGCGCGCGGGCAAGCACATCCCGCTCAAGGTCAACGTGGATGCCGCGCTGGAACGGCCCGGCACCAACAGCGTGGAAACCGTGATCGTGGTGCGCCATACCGGCGCCGCGGTGAACATGCAGTCGCCGCGCGACCGCTACTACCACGCCCTGATGGAAGGCCAGTCGGCCGATTGCCCGCCCACCCCGGTCGAGGCGGAACATCCGCTGTTCGTGCTGTACACCTCCGGCTCCACCGGCAAGCCCAAGGGTGTGCAGCACAGCACCGGCGGCTATCTGGTGTTCATCAGCTACACCCACGAGCAGGTGTTCGACCTGCGCGAGGACGACATCTACTGGTGCACCGCGGACGTGGGCTGGGTCACTGGCCACAGTTACGTCGTCTATGGCCCGCTGGCCAACGGCGCGACCACGGTGATGTTTGAAGGCGTACCGAATTACCCTGACTACAGCCGCTTCTGGCAGGTTGTCGACAAGCACAAGGTGACGATCTTCTATACCGCGCCCACCGCGATCCGCGCGCTGATGCGCGAAGGCGAGGAGCCGGTGAAGAAAACCTCGCGAGCCAGCCTGCGCGTGCTCGGCTCGGTCGGCGAACCGATCAATCCCGAGGCCTGGGAGTGGTACTACCGCGTGGTCGGCGAGACGCGCTGCCCGATCGTGGATACCTGGTGGCAGACCGAAACCGGCGGCATCATGATCTCGCCGCTGCCCGGCGCCATCGCCACCAAGCCCGGCTCGGCCACGCTGCCGTTCTTCGGCATCAAGCCGGCCATCGTGGATGCCGACGGACGCGCGCAGGAGGGCGTGGCCGAGGGCAACCTGCTGATCACCGATTCATGGCCAGGCCAGGTGCGCACGATCTACGGCGACCACCAGCGCTTCATCGAAACGTATTTCACCGCCTATCCGGGCAACTACTTCAGTGGCGATGGCGCGCGCCGCGACGAGGACGGCTACTACTGGATCACCGGCCGCGTCGACGACGTGATCAATGTCTCCGGCCATCGCCTGGGCACCGCCGAGGTCGAAAGCGCGCTGGTTGCCCACCCGAAAGTCGCCGAGGCCGCCGTGGTCGGTTGCCCGCACGACATCAAGGGCCAGGGCATCTATGCCTACGTCACGCTGATCGCCGGCGAGACCGGCAGCGACGAACTGCGCAAGGAACTGATCACCTGGGTGCGCAAGGAGATCGGCGCGATCGCCACCCCGGATTACCTGCAGTGGGCGCCGGCCCTGCCCAAAACCCGCTCCGGCAAGATCATGCGCCGCATCCTGCGCAAGATCGGCGAGAACCGTCCCGACCAGCTCGGCGACATCACCACCCTGGCCGACCCCGGCGTGGTGCAGCAACTGGTCGACGAGCGGCTGATCAAATAGGGAACGGTGTGGCGAGTGGCTCACGCCGGCGGCAAATAAAGCCCGCGACGGCAACGGCGGTGACGTCAAGCATTTCCTGATTGGCGTCAAAGTGCCCGGCACAAGCCCTCTCCGTCGGGAACTTTTAGCGTCCCCTGGGGGGCGGTGGGAACAGGGCGTTTGGGCGAATGAACTACGGGTGCCCGGCGCCATCGCGTCGGGTCTCGACGTGCGGGCCTTCCGCCAGCCCCCGGACGACGGCATCCACGTCCAGCGACTGGAGGGCATCGACGACCATCTCCCAGCGGCCCGCTTCGCACAAGCCGCCGAGCCCGGCGCGCTCGTACGCGTCCAGCGCGCCGCGCAAACAAGCCGCGCGCGCCGCCTCGACGGCGCGGCGCTGTTCCTGTTCCAGTTCTTGCGGATGCACCGACAGGCTCATTGACTCAATCCAGCTGCTGGCGAAGGTTCGTCG
Source organism: uncultured Gammaproteobacteria bacterium (assembly GCA_963771235.1). Classification (GTDB taxonomy): domain Bacteria; phylum Pseudomonadota; class Gammaproteobacteria; order Xanthomonadales; family Rhodanobacteraceae; genus Rhodanobacter. The sequence continues at coordinate 130,473 of CAVYSP010000004.1, read as the reverse complement.
CGAACACTGCATGGGCAGCCGCCAGCGACCGTGCCTTGACGCGACCAGTCACTCGTTTTGCCCGAACTTGCCAATGTCGTCGGGCAACACCTCGGTCGAGGCCACGGCATGCTCGCCCTGCACCATGACCCGAATCTCCTCGACCACATCCGGGTTGGCCAGGGTGGTCACGTCGCCCACATTGCGTCCATTGGAAATCGCGGCGAGCACCCGGCGCATGATCTTGCCGGAGCGGGTCTTGGGCATGTCCGACACGACGTGAACCTTGCGCGGGCGCGCAATCTTTCCGATCGTTTCCTCGCACGCCGCGATCACGCGATGGGCAACGTCTGCGCGGCGCTGCCCGAGCCGGGATTGACCGACACGTAAACGTCAGGCACCCGTCCCTTGATCTCGTCCATCACCGGTACCACGGCGGCTTCGGCCACTTCCGGTACGGTGAGGCAGGCCGATTCGATTTCCTTGGTGCCCAGGCGGTGGCCGGACACGTTGATGACGTCGTCGATCCGGCCGAGGATGCGGAAATAACCATCTGCCGCCTGCATCGCGCCGTCTCCGGACAGGTAGGGCCAGTCGCGCCAATCCGTGCTGGCCGGGTCCGTGCAATAGCGCTTGTAATAGGTATCCACGAAGCGCTGGTCGTCGCCCCAGATGGTCTGGATGATCCCGGGCCACGGATTGCGGATGCAGAGATTGCCGGCTTGTCCGGAACCCCTGGCGACTTCGTCGCCGTTCTCGTCGTAGATGATCGGGTAAATCCCCGGCAGCGCCGGCCCGGCGCTGCCGGGCTTCATCGCGTCGAGGGCCGGCAGCGTGCTGCACAGGACGCCGCCGTTTTCGGTCTGCCACCAGGTATCCACGATCACGGCCTCGCGTTTGCCAACCTCGTCGTAGTACCAGCGCCAGGCCTCCGGTTCGATCGGCTCGCCCACGGTGGTCATGTGCTTGAAGTGCTGCTTGTTCTTGCCGGTTCATCGGGCCCGAGCTCGGCGCAGGGCGCGAACCGCCGTCGGCGACGTGTGGAAAATGTTGACGCCCAGTCGCTCGGCAATCCGCCACGGACGACACGCATCCGGATACGTGGGCACGCCCTCGTAGATGACACTGGTCGCGGCCAGCGCAAGCGGACCGTAGACGATGTACGAATGCCCGGTGATCCAGCCAATGTCGGCCATGCACCAGTAGGTATCGGAAAGATGGATGTCCTGGATGATACTTGGAGGTGCCGGTGACATAGGCCAGGTATCCGCCGGTGCGATGCTGGCAGCCCTTGGGCTTGCCGGTGGTGCCGCTGGAGTACATCAGGAACAACGGCGCCTCCGATCCATCGGCACCGGGTCGATCCGCTGGCCCACGTACTTTTTCAGGATTCGTTGACGAACACGTCGCGCCCCTCGACCATCGGCGTCTGCGCGCTGTACTTGCCGGGGTAGCGCTGCCAGATCAGGACCTTGTCGACGTGCTGGCCGGCCTTCTCCGCGGTCGCCACCGCGATATCGGCCGTTTGCTTGTGATCGATCAATTTGCCTGACCGCCAATAGGCATCGGTGGTGATCAGATAGCGGCTGCCGGAGTCCTGCGATGCGCGAACCACACGATTGACCGGAGAACCCGCCGAACACCTGCGAATGGATGATTCCCAGGCGGGCACAGGCGAGCATGGTGATGGGCAGGTCCAGCGTCATCGGCAGGTGCAGCGTCACCCGGTCGCCGGCCTTGAGGCCGCAATAATCGCGCAGCAGGGCGGCCATCTCGTTGACCCGGACATACAGCTCCTGGTAAGTGAGCACCACCGGCGCATCTTCTTCCGGCTCGCCGACGAACGTGAGCGCGGCCTTGTTGCGATGTTCGGCCAGGTGCCGATCGACGCAGTTGTAGCAGGCGTTCAACTTGCCGCCGACAAACCATTTCCAGAACGGCGGATGGCTGGTATCCAGCACGCTCGTATAGGGCGTCGACCAGGTCAACATGTCCGCATATTCGCGGAAGCAATCCGGGAAGTTGTCTTCCGCGAAGCGCTTGCGCACATCGGGATCGTGCATGTTCGCCTGCCGGACGAAGGCCTCCGACGGCTTGAAATATTCCTCCTCTTTCCAGTGCACCGCGATCTGCGCCTCGTTGGCATCGGTGTCTTCATTGACCTTCGTGTTTTCTGTCATGGCCATGGTCTCCTCAGTTTCCATCGATATTCCCGGGCCTGGACGGACGGCCGCCGCAAGGCGTGATCTGGTGCGTCACGAGATGGCGCTCCGCGTTGACAGCCCGGATCTGCCACTGACAAAAAGGTCAGGCTGCCGGGGACCGCGGTTCACGTGCGCGCCAAGCGAAAAACGAGAGCAAGAGAGCGTTCGTTTTCTGCCGACGAGTTCCGCGCTCGATCGAGCGCCGGTCACCTTTCCATCGTCAGCTCTGGAACCCTTTCACCAGGCGATCGAACAACAAGCCGTACGCCACGGCCAACGGGATCGAGACAATCGCCGCCGCCGCCATCAGCGACTGCCAGAAATAGATGTCGCCGCGGATCAATTCGGTGGGCACGCCGGCGCTCACCGTGCGCGCCGAGGTGGAGCTGACGAAGACCGCCGCATAGATGTAGTCGCTGATGGACAGGGCGAAGGCAAACACGACACAGGTGGCAATGCCTGGCCCGGCCAGTGGCAACGCAATGCGCAGGAAAGACTGCCAGCGGCTGCAACCGTCGATCAGTGCGGATTCCTCCAGCTCGCGCGGCATCGACTTGAAGAAGCCCAGCAGCAGCCACGTACAGAACGGCACCGTGATCGTGGGGTAGACCAGGATCAGCGCCCACACCGTGTTGGTCGCGTGCAGGAAGCTGACGATCTGGTATAGCGGGATGAACAGCAAGGTGGGCGGAATCAGGTAGACCAGGAACACCGCAATGCCCGAGCGTTCGCCCCAACGGCCCACCAGCCGCGCCAGGCTGTACGCGGCCGGCACGGCCAGCAGCAGAGTGATGAGGACCACCGCCACGCCGATGAAGGCGGAATTCCACAGGAAGCGCGGAAAGTTGGTATTGGTAAACAGAAAGGTGACGTGCTTGAGCGTCGGCGGCAGGTTGTAGATGAAGGGATTGTTGGAAACATCGTACAGATCGCCGTCTTCCTTGAAGGCCGTGATCACCATCCACACCACCGGAAACACGGCGAACACGGTGAACAGCAGCAGCCCGAAACAGAATCCCGATTTGCGCAATAATTTTTTCACGGCGCGGCCCGTCAATTCGATTCAGAGCGGTAGGCCATGCGCAGCGCCAGGATGGCGCCGGCCAGCAGCACCGGAAACATGAACAACGCCACGGCTGCGCCTTCGCCCAGCGCGCCGCCCTCGATGCCCTTCAGGTAGGCCCAGTACGGCAACAGTTGCGTGGCGTAGCCCGGGCCGCCGCGCGTCGTCAACGCGACCACCGTCATGTCGCCAAACACCAGCAGGGCGGTGAACATGCCGGCCACCACCAGCAACGGCAGCAGCGCCGGGATGGTGATGCGGAACAAGGTGCGGAAGAAACCGGCGCCATCCACTTGCGCCTGTTCGAAGATCTCGTGCGGGATCGCCGTACGCCCGGCCAGCACGATGATCGTGGCCAGCGGCAACAACCGCCACACGTTGATCATGGTGACGGCGCCCAGGCCGAGCCATTCCTTGCCGTAATAATACAAATGGTTGGACGGACCCCACACCGTACCCGGCCCGAGCAGATGGACCTGGCGCAGCAACCAGTCGACGGGGCTGAATTCGGAATCGAGCAACCACAGCCAGTCCACCGACGCCAGCGACACCGGCATGGCCCACGGCAGGATCAGCAGGATCTGCAGCAACCACTTGCCGCGAAAATCGTGTACCAGCAATTCCGATTCCGCTGTGGCCAGCACCAGAGTCAGGATCAGCGTGGCGAAGGTGACGATGATGCTGTTGCGCAGGGCCAGCGGGAACGCCGACTCGTGCACCGCATTGACGAAATTGGACAGACCCACAAAGCCGTGAATGCTCGGGTTGCCGATCGTGGCGCTGCTCATGCTCAGTGCAATGGCGAGAAAGAACGGAATGGCCACCAGCGCCGCGATATACACGAACGCCGGCGCCACCATCAACGTGCCGAGCAGACCCTCGCGATCCCCCAGGCGGGCATGCGCTTTCTTTTCAGCGCGGGCCATCATCGACTCGCAGACCCGTCGCCGGATCAAACCAGCGCAGGCGCGCACGTTCCACGCAGAACTCACGCAGCTCGCCTTCCTGCAGTGTGGCGGCAACACTCGGCGGCACCTTGGAAAGAATCTTCTGCTCTTGCGTACCCACCTGAAGCACGCCGTAAACCAGCCAGTCGGCGCCAAGGAATTCCAGCCGCTCGATGCGCAACTGCAAGGCGAGTGCGCCATCAGCGGCGGCAATTCCCGGCAGCGCGGGCAACAAATGCTCGGGACGAAACCCGACGATCCGGCCTCGGTGCTCCAACATGTTCATCGGCGGCGAGCCAAGGAAGCCCGCCACGAAGGTATCGGCGGGACTGTCATACAACTCCTGCGGCGTACCCAGTTGGCGCACGCGTCCGCGCTGCATGATCGCAATGCGGTCGCCCATGCCCAACGCTTCAATCTGGTCATGCGTGACATACACCGTGGTGACGCCAGTGCGGTCATGCAGCAGACGCAGTTCGCTGCGCGCCAGCGTGCGCACCTGCGCATCCAGCGAGCTGAGTGGCTCGTCGAAGATGAACAGGGCCGGATCGCGCACCAGGGCGCGGGCCAACGCCACCTTTTGCTTCTCGCCACCGGACAGTCGTCCCGGCTTGCGCTGCAGCAACGGCTCGATGCTCAACATGCCAGCCGCCCACTTGATCTTGGCGTCGCGTTCCGTTTTCGGTACGCCGCGTGACTTGAGCGGAAACGCGATGTTTTCCATCACGGTCATGTGCGGATACAGCGCGTAACTCTGGAACACCATCGACACGTTGCGTTCGCGCGGCGGCAGATGGGTGACCGGCTGGCCACCGATCAGCACCTCGCCTTCACTCGGCGCCTCCAGGCCGGCGATCATGCGCATGGTGGTGCTTTTTCCGCAGCCGGACGGCCCGAGTATCGCCAGAAACTCACCTTCCTTGATCGCTATATCGATGCCGTCCACGGCGTAGATGCTGCCGTACTTCTTCTTCAGACCGCGTAGCTCAAGCGTTGCCATGCATCATTCCCGTGTTGCGCGATGTGTCACTTGGCCGGACAGCCGATGTAACCCTTCGCCTTCCATTTGGCGACGATGCTGCCGATCTGCGCCGCCGTGGCCTTGACGGCCTGCGCCGGTGTCTTCTGGCCGCGCGCTGCCTGCGACATCATGGTCGAGAGCAGATGCGTGTTGTAGACCTCGCTCACGGCGGGGTTGGCGTAGCCCGGATAACCCGGCCAGGCGGTCCATTCGACGGCGTTGCGCAGCACCTCGAGTTTGTTGGGCGGCGTGGAGCCGAACGGGTCGCGGTCCAGCCAGCCGCCCTTGGCCCACAGCTGCGGCACCGCCTTGCTGTAGGCGGGGAAGTCGTACAACTCGCTTTCATAGGTACCCCAGCTGGCATTCGCAGTGAGGTCGAGCAGGAACTTCTTCGCCGCCAGCGTCTGCTGCTTGTCGGTCACGTACTTGGGCAAGGTGTAGATCAGCCACACGTGCGAGGTCTGGTGCACCTGGCCGGTCGGTCCCTTGAGGCCGGGGCTGAAACCGGTGTCTTCCGTCACCTTCGGGTTGGTGCGCTGGGCGGTGCGATAGAAGGAGATCGAGTTCTGGATATACGACGCCTGGCCGGAGATGAAGGCCTGGTTGTTGGAGGCGGCATTCCAGGCAAAGACTTCGGGCGTCAGCGCGTTCTTGAACAACTTCGTTTGGTACTCGACGGCCTGCAGCACCTGCGGCGAGTCGAGCGCCACGTTCCCGCACTTGTCGAACAGCGAGCCGCCGAAGGACCAGATCAGCGAGCGCGCATAGAACTCCGAGTCGAGTTCCGGCGACATGCCCACACCCACCGGGATGCCCGTCTTCTGGAAGATCTTCACGCCGCCGGTGTACAGATCGTCATAGCTTTTCGGCCCGTTCGGGTACCCGGCGTCTTTCCACATCGACACGCGGTAGTCGCCCGGATCCGGCACCCAGCCGTGGCAGTAGCCGTACCACGTGTTCTTGATCGGCAGGTACGCCTGGCTGGCGCAGACCGTTTCCTGCTTGCCGAAGGCCTGCTCGGCCGCCTTGTTCACGTCCGTCAGGTCCTGCAAACCTTCGACGAACGACGCCGGCGTGGAAACCGTCTCGAACAAGGTGGAACCCTTGCCGGCGGCAATCGATGCGGCCAGCGTGGAACCCAGATCGGCGAGGTTGATGTGCTGCACCGTCACCTTGACGTTGTTCTGTTTGCCCCAGTCCTGCGCGTACTGATCGAACCACTTGTCATAGCGCGGCACGAAATGGCTCCACTGGGTAATCGTGAGCGTGGTGCCGGCAGGAAAGGTGGTCGGGAACGTCATGTCGCCGAACTTGGACGGAAAATGTATCGGCGTGGGCTGCAGACCCGCCGTGGCCGGCGGAGCGTCCGCCGCGATGGCGGTTGCCGACAATGCGAGCGTGATCGCGCCCGCAAGACACGTGGACAGATACTTGTTCATGACATGACTCCTGTGCAAAAGGCTTGGCGAAACATCACCGACGGCTCCGGGCCACGTGGCGGCACGCGACGGCCAGCGAACCGGCATATCAATGCGGCGCGCTGGCCGCCCCGTTTGGCGGCGGCAGGCAGGCAGCGAGTGTCGGCGGCGCCAGTCACTGTGGGCGCGGAGAAAGCCCAACGCACCGGTCCATTCACTCCTGACCTCCGGCCCGGGTAGTCACGACGTCAGAAGTGGTACAGCGCGTTCAGGCTCATCTGGTTGCCGCTGGTGGTCTTGATGTCCACGCCGTTGCTGGTGGAGTCGAGCTTGTCGTGCATCCACTCCACGCTGAGGTCGTAGGCGCCGGACGTGTATTGCAGGTTCAGCCCGGCCTGGTTGTTCCTGAGCAAGCCGGTGGAACCATGTCCCATCCAGGTGATGACATCCTGCTTGTCCGGGCGGGCAGCCGCATAGAACGCGTAGGTGGTCCAGTTCGGCGTGAAGCTGTAGCCGATCTGCGCATAGCCGCCGCTCTCGCTGATGTCGCCGAACTGGGCCATGGCGCCGAAGATCTCACCCAGGCCCTTGCCGCTGTAGGCCACGCCCTTGAAGGTCCACGGACCCGGCTTCCACTGGCCGCCCACCTCGTAGCCGACGCTTTTCACCTTGGACTGGATCGGCGTCGGTTCGGTGCCGCCCACGCCACGCAAGTCCACCTCGCTGTAGTGCGCGGCGACATAGGCCAGCCAGGTCTTGTCCTGCACATGCAGGCGGGCCTCGACTTGCGGGCGGAAGCCGACGTTGCCGGCGGTCAGGTAATTGATGTTGTTGCCCGGGCCGCTCCAGTTGCCCTCGAACGCGCCCAGGTCGAGCCGCCACTTGGGACCGGTGGCGCCGTGGTTGAGATCCTGCATCACGACCACGCCGGGGAAGCGCCAACCGATCATGCCGGCGGCGAATCCCAGCGGAAACGCGATGTGCGACAGCGATGACGTGGAATTGTCGATCGGGAACATCAGCTCCCACTGCTGGCCGATGCGCACCGTGGTGCCGGTGTCGGGATTGGTCAGGTCCATGTAGGCCTGGCGCAGCCGCGGTGTCGCCTGCTGCTGGCTGAAGGCGCCGGTGCCGTTGAAGCCGCCGAAGAAGTCCATTTCGATGCGACCGCCGCCCACCCAGTCGCCGGCAAACTTGGCACCACTGAAATCAAGCCAGAAGCGCGTGTTGCGCACGTCCACGCCGCTCAGCGAACCCTTGCTCCCCGGCACGGGCCATTCGGCGTTCTGTCCGTTGCCGAACGCGAACGTCTTGTCCTGGCTGAACGCGGTGGCGCTGACGAAACCATGCAGCGCGACCGACACCCCCGGCGCGCTGGTGAATACCGGCTTCTCCGGCGGCGCGACGGCGACAGGTTGCACCGGGGCGGGCGCCGGTGCGCTGGCCGGAGCATTCGCCGCTTGCGCCTGCACCAGCTGCCGCAGCTGCTGCACCTGTTGTTCCAGTTGCGACACGCGCTGCTCAAGCTGCTGTTCGCGCGTGCTGTTCTGCGCTTGCGCCGCGAGTGGCAACGCGAGCGCGCAGGCCACACCCATGGCAATGGCCGTGCGGCTGCGGAAACATTGACCGCTCATGCGAGAATCCCCAAGTGGAAACACGCGTCGAGCATGGCCGTGCTGCATGGCGGACGGCTATTCGACTTTGGTCGAAGATCGACCAAAGTCGACCGCGACGGGTGCGACCTTCCAGAAACCATGCGGCTACACTCGACGTCGGCGGCAGGCTCACCGACACGGAGCTCCACGCCGCTCCGGCGCCTCGTGCAGCGCCCGCAAGAGATCATCATGCGCCGGCGGCTGCCCCTGGCATATCGCCGAGGTCGGCCGGATTGGCGATGACTGCGACGTGGCGGGCGATATCCGGCCAAAGGAGGGGTCACATGAACATGCCGAATTTCGCGTTCGAATCCCGGATCCCCGCCAGCCCATGACCGACATTCTCATCGCCGACGACCATCCGCTGTTTCGCGACGCGCTTCAGCGCGCCGTGCTGGCCGCGTTGCCGCAGGCGCAGGTGCACAACGCGGACAGTGTGCACGCGTTGCTCGAGCTGATCGAACGGTTTCCCGATGCCGAGCTGCTGCTGCTCGACCTGCACATGCCCGGCGCGCGCGGCTACTCCGCGCTGGCGCACATTCGCGGCCAGTATCCCGGGTTGCCGACCATCGTGGTGTCCGGCCATGAGGAGGCACAGGTCGCGCGCCGCGCGCTGGCGCACGGTGCGTCGGCCTACATCCCCAAGTCCAGTGCCGGGACCGATATCGTGGCGGCCATCCACGCCGTGCTCAACGGCGACGTGTGGCTGCCGTCCGGGTTGCTGGGCGGTCCGGCCGAACTCAAAGCGGACGAACACGCCGCCGCGGCGCACATTGCCGCCTTGACCCCACAGCAGTTCCGGGTGATGTCGATGACCGCCGAGGGCTTGCTGAACAAGCAGATCGCCTACGAACTGGGCGTTTCCGAAGCCACCGTGAAAGCGCACATGACGGCGATCATGCGCAAGCTTGGCGTGAACAACCGGACCCAGGTCGCGATGCTCGCCAGTCACCTGGCCGTCGATCAGGAGACCATGCCGGAGATGCCGAACGACGAGGATTGATGCCGCCGTCGGGCAAACCCGGGAGCGCATCGGTCATGCCTCGCTGACGGGGTCTTCGGAGGATGCTTCGCGATGCCGTCGAGAGGTGAGCACGGCGCGCAGTGCGGCCGGGCGCACCGGCTTGTGCAAGACCGGGTAACCGAGCGTCCGCGCGCGCGCCTTCAGCTCGCTGCTGCCGTCCGCGGTGATCATCACCACCGGCGGCAAGTCACCCAGTAAGTCACGCAATTGCTGCATGGCCTGCAAGCCGTCGACGTCGTCGGCCAGATGGTAGTCGGCCAGGATCAGGTCGACCGGGCCGAGCGCCAGCTGTTCGCGAGCCTCGTCCAGGTTCAACGCAACGCGGCAATCGACGCCCCAGCGGCCGAGCAGCGCATGCATGCCGTCGAGGATGGCGTCGTCGTTGTCCAGGCACAGCACCGTCAATGCCAGCTGCTGGCCCGGACCGCTTTGGCGTACCTGCTGTTGGCGCGCCGGCAACGCCTCGTTGCGCGGCACGGTGACCGCGAAACGACTGCCCCGGGTGACCTGCGAGCGCAGGTCGAGCGGGTGATCCAGGATCCGGGCCAGACGATCGCAGATCGACAAGCCCAGACCGAGGCCCTTCTCGCCCCACGGCGAGGGCTGTGCCAGGCGCTGGAACTCGCCGAAGATGCGGCTGCGCTGCTCGAGCGCAATGCCGGGGCCCGAATCCCACACCTCGATGCGCACCTGCCCGCCGGGTGAGCGCCGCGCACCCAGCAGCACGCCGCCCGTGGCGGTGTAGCGCAAGGCATTGGACAAGAAGTTCTGCACGATGCGACGCAGCAACTGCGGGTCGCTGCGTACCGCCAGCGTCGTCCGCACCACGCGCAGGCGCAGACCGCGTTGTTCGGCCACCACGGCAAACTGTCCCTGCAGCGAGTCGAACAATTCGCTCAGCGCGAAGCCACCGATTTCCGGGTGATAGCTGCCGGCATCGAGTCGCGACACGTCGAGCAAGGCATCGAGCAGGTCCTCGGCGGCGCGAAACGAGGCATCGATGCGTTCGGCCAGCGCACCCGCCTCGGCGTCCAGTTGCGGATACGCGCGCAACGCCGAGGTGAACAGCCGTGCCGCATTCAATGGCTGCAGCAAGTCATGGCTGGCGGCGGCAAGAAAGCGGGTCTTGGAGAGGTTTGCAGCCTCGGCGACACCGCGGGCGCGGGCGGTGGCGGCCAGGGCATCAGTCAGCTCGGCGGTGCGTTGGTCGACACGCTGCTCCAGCGTTTCGTTTGCCTCCATCAGCGCCTGCTCGGCGTGCTTGTAGGCCGTGACGTCGGTGTAGGTCGTGACATAGCCGCCGCCCGGCAACGCGCGACCGCGCATTTCGATCACCGTGCCGTCGGGACGAACGCGCTGGAACACGTGCAGTGAGCCCGCTTGCATGTGATGCATGCGTTTGGCGACGTGCGCCTCCACTTCGCCCGGCCCGCACTCGCCGCGTTCCGCGTTCCAGCGGATCAGCTCGGCCACCGGCAGGCCGACGCGCACCATGCCGTCGGGATAATCAAATAACTCCAGGTAGCGCCGATTCCATGCCACCAGGCACATGGTCGCATCGACCACGCTGATGCCTTGCGACACGTTTTCCAGCGTGGTGGAAAGCAGCTCGCGGTTGAAGCGCAGTTCCTGCGAGGCCTCATCCAGCAAGGCCACCGATTCGGCCAGATTGAGGCCGCTGCCGGATAGCGCGCCGATCAGGATGCGGCGTGCGTTCGCGGCCCCCACCGACGCGGCGAGCAAACGCTCGGTGTACTGGATCAAGGGCCGGTCGGCGACCTCGCCCGGTTGCAGCGACTTGCCGCGGTGCTGGCCGTACTCGTCGAACGCGCGCGCGCTGCTGCGCGCGCCCACGATGCGTTCGGCAATCGTGCGCAGATCAGCCACCGCCACGCGCCCGCGCCAATCGCCGGTACCACCCGGTCGCGTCTGATCGGCATCCATGAACATCGCCGCGTGCAGGCTTTCCTCCAGGCTGGGCCGAAAACGCAGCGAAAAGAACACCAGGCAGCCCACGTTGACCAGCAACGACCAGAACGTGCCGTGCATCATCGGATCCCAGCCGCTGAGATGGAACAGCGCCTGCGGGCGCAACCAGTCCAGGCCCAGCGGCCCGTTTCGCAACAAGGCGTCCGAGTGCAGCAAGGCGGGCAACAGCATCGTGTACGACCACACCGCGAAGCCGCCGGCCAGACCCAGCGCGACGCCACGACGGCTGGCGCCACGCCAGTACAACGCGGCCACCAGCGCCGGCGCGAACTGTGCCACCGCGGCAAACGCCAGCAGGCCGGTTGCCGCCAGGTTCTCCGCATTCGCCGCCACGCGGTAATACGCGTACGCCATCATGGCCAACACGATGATGGCGACGCGGCGCACGCCGAGGACGAGGCGCGAAAGATCCTTGCGTTGCTCCAGCCGCAAGCGCCGGATGCGCAGCAGGGCGGGCATCACCAGGTCGTTGCTGATCATGGTCGAGAGCGCCACCGAGGCCACGATGACCATGCCGGTGGCGGCCGAGAACCCGCCGATGAAGGCCAGCAGCGCCACGCCGGTATCTCCATGCACCAGCGGCACGGTCAGCACCCAGGCGTCGGCCGTGCTGCCGCTCCTGGGTGAGAGGTGCTCGCCCGCGGCCACGATCGGCAGCACGGCCAGGCTGACGATGACCATGTACAGCGGCAACAGCCAGCGCGCGCGCTTGAGATCGCCCGCGTCCTCGCACTCGACCAGACCCACCTGGAACTGGCGCGGCAGGCAGAACATCGCGCAGAACGCCAGCATCGTCTGCATCAGGAAGTCCGGTGGCAAACCGTGGCGAATCTGGCGCAGCGGGCGCTGCACCGTATCCAGCAAGCCAGGCCCGTGCCACAAGGCGTAGCCGGCAATGATCACGAAGACCATCAGCTTGATCAGCGATTCCATCGCGATCGCCAGCATCAAGCCGTGATGGTGTTCCGTGGCATCGATGCTGCGCGTGCCGAACAGGATGGCGAACGCCGCCAGCAGCGCCGCGCACCACATGGCGCTGTCCACGCCACCGGTGCGTACCGCGCCGAGCGCGCCACCGCCAAGGACGCCAAACGACATCGCCACCGCCTTGAATTGCAGCGCAATGTACGGCACCACCGCCACCACGGCGATCAACGCGACCAGTGCCGCCAACCCGTGCGACTTGCCGAAGCGCGCGCCGATGAAGTCGGCGATCGAGGTGATCTTGCGCTGGCGCACCACCTGCAGAAGCCGGCGCAGGAAGCCGAAGCCGAACACGAACAGCAGCGCCGGCCCGAGGTAGATCGGCAGGTAGGCCAGGCCGTCGCGCGCGGCAGTGCCGACGGCGCCATAGAAGGTCCACGACGAGCAGTACACCGCCAGCGTGAGGCTGTAGATGATGGGCCGAAGCCGCGGCTGTCGCGGGTACAGCGGTTGCCGGTCGCCAGTGTAGGCCACCACGAAGAGCAGCCCGACGTACAGCAATGACACCAACAACAACAGCCAGCCCTGGATCACTTTGTCGTCCCCGTTGCCAAGGTCGTTCCCCCCACGCACGCTAGCAGAGGGCCCGTGTCTTGACGAGATCGGGAAGTGTCAGAGCCTGTGAAGAAGACCACCTCCTGTGGTTTTCCTCCATCGCTCCTCCGGTACGTGGCCGCACGCGTTCACGCGAATCCGTCACTTGCGTGACCGACTCGCGACCGGCCATCGGGCAACTGCTCCTGCGTTGCCTCAACTCGGGCATCGGGCAACCGCTCCTGCGTTGCCTCAACTCGGGCATCCATGCCCTCGCCATGCCCTCGCCATGTCCTCGCCTTGGCCGGACTGAGAGGTTGAGAAATTCACAAATTCTCAGCACAGCAGCGCCCCGCGCGTCTTTCCCTCCGCCTGACAGCTCAGGAAGGTTGATGCGGCTGCTTTTTCAGTCACTTTCATGACTGTTCATACAGCCTTATAGACGTCCATTTGATTTTGCTTGCATATTTTTGTTGCGACGCACTATAGTCGAGACACCCTCACGTTTCGGGAACCCGGAACCATGGATCAGCCACGCGCACAGGGTTTGTATGACCCCCGGTATGAACACGATGCCTGCGGCGTGGGTTTTGTGGCGCATATCAAGGGGCACAAGAGCCGCCAGATCATCGAGCAGGGCTTGCTGATCCTGCGCAATCTTGATCACCGTGGTGCAGTCGGCGCCGACCCGTTGATGGGTGATGGCGCCGGCATCCTGATCCAGCTACCCGATCTGTTGTACCGCGAAGAGATGGCGCAGCACAGTGTCCAGCTGCCGCCGCCGGGCGAGTACGGCGTGGGCATGATCTTCCTGCCCAAGGAGCACGCCTCGCGGCGAGCCTGCGAGCAGGAACTGGAACGTACCGTGCGCGCCGAGGGCCAGGTGGTGCTGGGCTGGCGCGATGTGCCCGTGGACCGCGAGATGCCGATGTCGAGCATCGTGAAGGCGCGCGAGCCGGTGATCCGCCAGCTGTTCATCGGGCGCGGCCCGGACATCATGGTGCCCGATTCGCTGGAGCGTAAGCTCTATGTCATCCGCAAGACGGCCAGCCACGCGATCCGCGCACTGAACCTCAAGCACGGCCGCGAATACTTCGTACCCTCGATGTCGACCCGCACCGTGGTCTACAAGGGCCTGCTGCTGGCCGACCAAGTCGGCACCTATTACCCCGATCTCACCGATCCGCGCACGGTGTCAGCGCTGGCGCTGGTGCACCAGCGCTTTTCCACCAACACCTTCCCGGCATGGGAGCTGGCGCATCCCTATCGCATGATCGCGCACAACGGCGAGATCAACACGGTCAAGGGCAACGTCAACTGGATCAACGCGCGCACCGGCGCGATTTCCTCGCCGGTGCTCGGCGAGGACCTGGCCAAGCTGTGGCCGTTGATCTATCCGGGCCAGTCCGACACCGCCTCGTTCGACAACTGCCTCGAATTGCTGACCATGGCGGGCTACCCGTTGTCGCACGCGATGATGATGATGATACCCGAGGCGTGGGAACGTCATGCCTTGATGGACGACAACCGCCGAGCGTTCTACGAGTACCACGCGGCCATGATGGAGCCGTGGGATGGCCCGGCGGCGATCGCGTTCACCGATGGTCGCCAGGTCGGCGCCACGCTGGATCGCAACGGCCTGCGCCCGGCCCGTTACATCATCACCGACGACGACCTGGTGGTCCTGGCCTCCGAGGCCGGTGTGCTGCCGATCGCCGAATCGCGCATCGTGAAGAAGTGGCGGCTGCAGCCGGGCAAGATGTTGCTGATCGACATGGAAGCGGGTCGCATCATCGACGACAAGGAGCTGAAGGACCAGCTGGCCAACGCCAAGCCCTACAAGCAGTGGATCGAGCACATCCGGATCAAGCTCGACGACCTCCCCGAGGCACCGCGCCGAAACGCCGTTCCGGCGACAGCCTGCTCGACCGTCAGCAAGCCTTCGGCTACACCCAGGAGGACCTGAAATTCCAGTTGCTGCCGATGGCACATGACGGCCAGGAGGCGATCGGTGCGATGGGCAACGACGCGCCGCTGGCCGTGTTGTCGGATCAGCAACAAGTCGCTCTACCAATATTTCCGCCAGTTGTTTGCACAGGTCACCAACCCGTCGATCGACCCGATCCGCGAGCAGCTGGTGATGTCGCTGGTGTCCTTCATTGGCCCGAAGCCGAACCTGCTGGATATCAACAACATCAACCCGCCGCTGCGCCTGGAGGTGTCGCAGCCGATCCTCGATTTTGCCGAGATGGCCAAGATCCGCGCCATCGAGCGTTACTCGCGCGGCAAGTTCCGCAGCTTCGAACTGGATATCACCTACCCTGCCAGCTGGGGCAAGGCCGGCATCGAAGCACGGCTGGCCTCGCTGTGCGCCCAGGCCACCGATGCGATCAGCCAGGGTCACAACATCCTGATCGTCTCCGACCGGCAAGCGGACCGCGAGCGCGTGGCGATCCCGGCCTTGCTGGCCACGTCGGCGATCCACCAGCACCTGGTCAACAAGGGCCTGCGCACCAGCACGGGCCTGGTGGTGGAAACCGGGTCGGCGCGCGAGGTACACCACTTCGCCCTGCTCGCCGGCTACGGCGCCGAAGCGATCCATCCGTATCTTGCGATGGAAGTGCTGGCGCAACATTTCGCCGCGAACACGGACGGGATCGGCGCAAGCAAGGCCCTCCACAACTACATCAAGGCCCTCGACAAAGGTCTGCAGAAGGTCATGTCCAAGATGGGCATCTCCACCTACATGTCCTACACCGGCGCGCAAATCTTCGAGGCGGTGGGTCTGAACCGCGACCTGATCGACAAGTACTTCACCGGCACCACGACCAACATCGAAGGCATCGGCCTGTTCGAGGTGGCCGAGGAAGCGCTGCGCCTGCACTCCAGTGCCTACGGCGACGACCCGGTACTGGCCGATGCGCTGGATGTCGGCGGCGAATACGCCTGGCGCGTGCGCGGCGAAGAGCACATGTGGACACCCGACATGGTGGCCAGGCTGCAGCACGCCACCCGCGCCAACAACGCGTCGACTTACAAGGAATACTCGCAGCTGATCAACGACCAGACCCGACGCCACTGACCTTGCGCGGCCTGTTCGAATTCCGCTGCGACCCGGCCGCCGCGATAGCGCTGGAAGAAGTGGAGCCAGCGCAGGAAATCGTCAAACGCTTCGTCACCGGCGCGATGTCACTGGGTTCGATCTCCACCGAGGCGCATACCACCCTGGCGATCGCGATGAACCGGATCGGCGGCAAGTCCAACACCGGGGAAGGCGGTGAGGACCCGGCGCGTTACCAGGGCGAGCAGCGCGGCATGACGATCAAGCAGGGCGACACCGTCGCCGGCATCCTCGGCAAGGACAACATTGCGCGCGATCTCGAATTGCAGGCGGGCGATTCGCTGCGCTCACGCATCAAGCAGGTGGCCTCGGGCCGCTTCGGCGTCACCGCGGCGTACCTGATCTCGGCCGACCAGATCCAGATCAAGATCTCGCAGGGCGCCAAGCCCGGCGAAGGCGGCCAGCTGCCTGGCCACAAAGTGTCCGATTACATCGCCAGACTGCGCTTCTCGGTGCCTGGCGTGGGCCTGATTTCACCACCGCCGCACCACGACATCTATTCGATCGAAGACCTGGCCCAGCTGATCCACGATCTGAAAAACTGCAACCCGCAAGCGTCGATCTCGGTGAAGCTGGTCTCCGAAGTGGGTGTGGGCACCGTCGCCGCCGGCGTCGCCAAGGCCAAGGCCGACCATGTGGTGATCGCCGGCCATGACGGCGGTACCGGTGCCTCGCCATGGTCGTCGATCAAGCACGCCGGCACGCCATGGGAACTGGGCCTGGCCGAAACCCAGCAGACCCTGGTACTGAACAACCTGCGCGGACGCATCCGCGTGCAGGCCGACGGCCAGATGAAGACCGGCCGCGACGTGGTGATTGGCGCCTTGCTCGGGGCCGACGAGTTCGGCTTCGCCACCGCGCCGTTGGTCGTGGAGGGTTGCGTCATGATGCGCAAATGCCACCTCAACACCTGTCCCACCGGCGTTGCCACGCAGGATCCGGTGTTGCGCAAGAAGTTCACGGGCAAGCCCGAGCACGTGGTGAACTATTTCTTCTTCGTCGCCGAAGAAGCGCGCCAGATCATGGCGCAGCTGGGCATCCGCCGTTTCGACGATCTGATCGGCCGCACCGACCTGCTCGATACCCGCCACGGCATTGCGCACTGGAAGGCGCGCGGGCTGGACTTCAGCCGCGTGTTCCATCGCCCGGAGATGCCGCTCGACGTGGCACGTCGACATGAGACCGAAGCAGGACCACGGCCTCGGCAAGGCACTTGACCATGGTCTGATCGCCAAGGCCCGGCCCGCGCTGGAGCAGCAGGAGAAAACCAGCTTCATCGTCACCGTACGCAACGGCAACCGCACCGTGGGCACCATGTTGTCCGGCGAGGTAGCGCGCCGTTACGGCCATGCCGGCCTGCCTGACGACACCATCCACATCCAGCTGAACGGAACGGCGGGGCAGAGCTTCGGCGCGTTCCTCGCCCACGGCATCACCCTCGACCTGGTCGGTGAGGCCAACGACTACGTGGGCAAGGGGCTGTCCGGCGGACGCATCATCGCGCGCTCGCCGAACGATTTCCACGGATTCGGGCCCGAGCACATCATCGCCGGCAACACGGTCTTGTACGGTGCCACCGAAGGCGAGGCGTACTTCAACGGGGTCGCCGGCGAGCGTTTCGCCGTGCGCAACTCCGGCGTGAGCGCCGTGGTCGAAGGCGTCGGCGACCATGGCTGCGAGTACATGACCGGTGGCACCGTGGTGGTGCTGGGCGACACCGGACGCAATTTTGCCGCCGGCATGTCCGGTGGCGTGGCCTATGTCTACGATCCGGACGTACTGTTCCAGCCACGCTGCAACCTGGCCGGTGGTGGCGCTGGAGCCATTGCTTTCCGGTGTCGAACAGGAGCTGCGTGTTCCGCATGAACTGTGGCACGCACCGAAGCGCGGCGTTCCCGGCAAAACCGACGAGGCGATCCTGCGCGGGCTGCTGGAGGCGCATTTCCGTTACACCGGCAGTTTCCGGGCCAAGGCGATCCTGCACGACTGGATCAATGCACGGACGCACTTCGTGAAGGTGATGCCGCACGAGTACAAGCGGGCACTCGGCGAATCGGCGCGGGAAGCCGCCCGCCCATCCACCACCCAGGCCACGGCCTGAGTCGGCTCGAGGAGATCAATCATGGGCAAGATCACCGGCTTCCTCGAATACCCGCGGGTGCAGGAGACCAGCGAAGCGCCGAGCCAGCGCAAGCAGCACTGGCGCGAATTCACCGCGCAGTTGAACGACAGCGAGGCAAAGACACAGGCCGCACGTTGCATGGATTGCGGCATCCCGTACTGCCACAACGGTTGCCCGGTCAACAACATCATTCCCGACTTCAACGACCTGGTCTACCGCCAGGACTGGAAGCACGCGATCGAGGTACTGCATTCGACCAACAATTTCCCCGAGTTCACCGGCCGCATCTGCCCGGCGCCCTGCGAGGCTGCATGCACGTTGAACATCAACGATGATGCGGTGGGGATCAAGTCGATCGAGCACAAGATCATCGACAAGGCCTGGGAGGAAGGCTGGGTACAGCCGCAGCCACCAACGCGCCTGACGGGCTGGAAAGTGGCCGTGGTCGGCTCCGGCCCGGCGGGCCTGGCGACGGCGCAGCAACTGGCCCGGGCGGGTCACGCGGTGACGGTGTTCGAGAAGAACGACCGCATCGGCGGCCTGCTGCGTTACGGCATCCCCGACTTCAAGTTGCAAAAAGGGCATATCGATCGCCGGATCGAGCAGATGCGCGCCGAGGGAGTGCAGTTCCGCACCAGCGTTTTCGTGGGCTCGGTCATCGACGCTCCCGGCGACGGGGCGGCAGTCACGCCGGCCCAGCTGCGGCAAGAGTTCGACGCGGTGGTTTTGGCCGGAGGCTCGGAAACACCACGCGACCTGCCACTGCCGGGACGCGCGCTGGACGGTGTGCATTTCGCGATGGAGTTCCTGCCGCAACAGAATCGGATCGTTGCCGGGGACGTGCTGTCGCAGCAGATCCTGGCCACCGACAAACAGGTGGTGGTGATCGGCGGTGGCGACACCGGCTCGGATTGCGTGGGTACCTCGACGCGGCAGGGTGCCGCGGCAGTCACCCAGTTCGAGTTGTTGTCGCAACCCCCGAAGCAGGAGAACAAGCCGCTGACGTGGCCGTACTGGCCGATCCGGCTGCGCACCTCCAGTTCCCACGAAGAGGGTTGCAGGCGCGACTGGGCGGTGGCCACCAAGTGTTTCAACGACGACGGCAAGGGACGGGTGCGTAGTCTTACCGCCGTGCGGCTGCAGTGGAAAGACGGCAAGATGAGCGAATTGCCCGGCAGCGATTTCGAGGTGCAGGCAGACCTGGTGCTGCTGGCGATGGGCTTTGTCTCGCCGAGGCACGCCGTGCTGGACGCATTCGGCGTAGACAGGGACGTACGTGGCAACGCCGGCGCAACCACCGAGGGCGACGCGAGCTATCGCACCAGCGTCGACAAGGTGTTCGCCGCGGGCGACATGCGCCGTGGCCAGTCGTTGGTGGTCTGGGCGATCCGGGAAGGACGCCAATGCGCCCACGCCGTCGACGAATTCCTGATGGGCACGTCGAGCCTGCCACGTTGACCGGGTCGGCGGACCGGACGTGGCGCTTGTACACGCACGCTGGCCGCGGCACCATGCACCGGTGATCGACACGCACTCCCAAAGCCCGGTCGAACTCGCCGATGGGCTGGATGACCACGCGATCCACGTGTGGTCGCTCGACTATGAAAAAGCGCAGGGGCGACAACCCTTGCTGGAAATCCTGGCGGCTTACCTCGGTGTCGAGGCGAGCGAGGTGACACTGACGGAGGGGCCGCATGGCCGACCGCAAATCGATTCCCGTGACCGTTCGGGACTGGATTTCAACTGGTCGCACAGCGGCGCGCACGCGCTGATCGCCATCGCCCGTGGCATCGCACCCGGCATCGACCTCGAGCGCCGGCGCCCGCGACCGCGCGCCTTGCCGATCGCCCGCCGATTCTTCGACAGCGACGAGGCGGAGTCGCTGGCCGCGCTCCCCGAGGAGGCTCGCGCTACGGCCTTCCTCGAGCTGTGGACGGCGAAGGAGGCGGTGCTCAAGGCACATGGGCACGGCATCAGTTACGGCTTGCAGCGACTGCGCGTTCTCAGCACACCGGAGCGGCTGCGCCTGCTGCATTTCGACGGGGAAGACACCGCGGCGTGGCAGTTGCAACGTCTTGCCGTCGCGCCGAACCTGATCGCCGCCCTGGCCTGGCGCGGGCCACCACGCACGGTTGAAATCCGATCGCTTGCCAGCGCCGAATGATCGGTGCACTGTCACCGGCGGGCCGGCCGCGCCGCGCCTCGTGGGTGATTTGGCGGCGCGCGGTTCGTTGATTCACTGGATGACGTTCAGACGATTCGAGCCAGCTCCACCATTTCCAACGCGCTGACCGCCTGCTTTTCCGCTTGGCGCGAGAAGCGCATTCAACACCTCGGAGCGGCAGCCTTTTTCGATGATGGTGGGTGTGAGTCTTGAGCACCGCCTTGCCGCATGCATCGCCACCCGGACTGCAACCGCCATGACCCTGCTCAGCGTCAACCTCAACAAGATCGCCGTATTGCGCAATTCGCGGGGCGGCAGTGAACCGGACATTTGCCGCGCCGCGCAGACGTGCATCGAGGCCGGCTGCGGCGGCATCACCGTGCACCCGCGTCCGGATCAACGGCACGTGCGCCCGTCCGACGTGTACGCGCTGGCAACGATGTTGCGCGGTCGCGTTGAATACAACCTCGAAGGCAACCCGTTCGCCGAGGCGCGCGGCGACTACCCGGGCCTGGCCGAGCTGGCGCGCCGGGTCAGGCCCACCCAGGTGACCTTGGTGCCGGATGGCGATGATCAAATCACTTCCGACCACGGCTTCGACCTGCGCCAGGATATTGGCCGCCTGCGTCCATTGGTGGCTGAATTGTGTGAACTCGGCTGTCGGGTCAGCCTGTTCGTGGATGCCCGCAGCCAGGATTTTCAGCTCGCCGCCGTCATCGGCGTGCAGCGTATCGAGATCTACACCGGTCCCTACGCCAAGGCCTTCGCGGATGGGTCTCCCGCTCCGGAACTGGCGGCCTGCGCCGACACCGCGCGACGGGCGCAACAGGCCGGGCTGGCCGTGAACGCCGGACATGATCTGAGCCAGGCCAACCTGGGCACGTTCAAGGCCGCCATCCCCGGCCTGGCCGAGGTCTCGATTGGCCACGCGCTGATTGGAGAGGCCTTGTACGAAGGCCTGGCGACGAGCGTGCGCAACTACCTGCAGATCCTGCGCTGAGAGGTTGCGAGTTTTCAACCTCTCAGTCCGGCCATGGCGAGGGCATGGCGAGGGCATGGATGCCCGAGTTGAGGCAACGCAGGAGCGGTTGCCCGATGCCCGAGTTGAGGCAACGCAGGAGCAGTTGCCCGATGGCCGGTCGCGGATCGGTCACGCAAGTGACTGATTCGCGTGAGCGCGTCCGGGCGTGTACCGGACGCGCGATAAAAGAAAACCACAGGAAGTGGTTTTCTTCACAGACTCTGAGAACTGCCGAGCTTCACCACCCGCCTGCCCGCGGTCCGCGCCGCTGAGCACGCTTGCCGCCCGCCGCCGGGCAGGCACGTCTGATGCCGTTGGCCCGATGGCGAGCCTGGTGTCCGAATTTCGCGAAGGACCACTCGACACGCATTCAAAAAGCAAAGGCCCCGCCAGAGCGGGGCCTTTGTCAGGACAGTCACAGGCACTGTCGCGAGGGTAAACAGCCGTTACCGCGCCTCGCTGAAACCGATCTTGACCAGGTTGTAGCTCTTGGCGTCTGCCAGCACCCGGGCCACATATTCATAGGCGACATGATCATCGGCGGCGATCTGGATCTCCGGCTGGTTGTTCAGCGCTTGCTGGCCGATCACCGCCAGCTGCGCCTTCAGACCCAGCTCGTCGACCGGCGTACCGTTCCAGTAGAACGCGCCGCTCTGATCGATCTTCAGATTGACCGGCGTCGGCGGATTGACCGGCGGCGGGGTATTCGTGTTCGGTTGCGGCAGATCGACCTCGATCTTGTGCGCCAGGATCGGCGCGGTAATCATGAAGATGATCAGCAGCACCAGGAGCACGTCGACGAGCGGCGTGACGTTGATCTCCGCCATCGCTCCGCTGCTTTTGGTTGAAATCGCCATCTTGAGCTATCCCTTGGGCGCGTCGGTGGTCATGAAAGCGACGTGCACCATACCGGAAGCCTTCGCGTCATTGATGATCTTCTTCACCACCATGAATTGCACTTCGCGATCTGCCCGGATCTGCAGCTGGGGTTGCGGCGTGCGCTGGGCTTCCACCAGCAACTTGGCACGCAGCTCCGCATCCGTGACTGCGTGATCGTCGAAATACATGCTTCCATCCAGCTTGATGGCCAGATCCAGTGGTGGCGTCTTGGCATCCGGAGTCTTGGCGTTCGGATTCGCGATGGGCAGCTCAATCGTGATGGAATGCGACATCAGTGGTGCCGTGATCATGAAGATGATCAGCAAAACCAGCATCACGTCGACCAGCGGCGTGACGTTGATTTCCGACATTGGGCCACTGGAATCGCCGCCTAGACTTACGGACATGGGTCAGACCCTCACATCGCTTTCGATGCGCGAACCGGTCGCAAAGAAGTCGTGCAGGTCGTTCGCGAACTCGTCGAAGCGGGCATAGACCACGCGATTCGAGCGGTTGAAGAAGTTGTAGGCGAACAGTGCGGGGATGGCGGCGAACAGACCGAACGCGGTCATGATCAGCGCTTCGCCGACCGGACCGGCCACGGCGTTCATCGAGGCGTTGCCGGTGGCGGCGATGCCGATCAGGGCGTGGTAAATGCCCCACACGGTACCGAGCAGACCGACGAACGGTGCCGCAGAACCGACCGTGGCGAGCAGCGTCATGCCGCCTTCCAGGCGCATGCTCTCGCGAGCCACGGCCTGACGCAGGGCGCGATCAATGAACTCCGAGCGGCTGAGCGATTCGGCCAGACGACCCGTGGTACCCGCCGTCGCCTGCTGGTGGTGAGCCACCGCGGAGGCAGCCTCCAGCGCGATCTTCGAGAACGGCTCGCTCTTGGGCTGCGCTTCCAGGTCGCGGATCGCGTCTTGGGTGGACGCGTTGCCCCAGAAACCGTCGATGACTTTGTCGGCGCGGGCTTTCACGGTGGCGTTGCGGATGCCGTTGGCGATGATGAAGTACCAGGACAGGAACGACATCGCGACGAGGGTGACGAAGACCACCCAGCCGAGCCAGTCGAAGTTCTGCATCAGGTTCTGGAAGCCCATCTGCTTCATGGCTTCGGCGTTGGTGTTGCCGGTTGCTGCAGGAGTTTGTAGAAACATAACGCTACCCTAGGAAAGTCAAGCGTGAACTGTAACTGTAATCGACTGTATCCGGATTACAGCGGGTTGGAGTTGAATTGTGCTGGCCGTGGAGAAGTCTCAGCCACTGAGATTGAAGGTAATCGGAACGCGGGCATAACCTTCCACTTTCTTGCCGCCCTTCACCTCGGGATTGAACTTCCAGTGGCTCAGCACCCAGGCCTTGGCTTCCCGGTCCAGCTCGCGGTAGCCGCTGGACTTCTCCACCTCGACCGACTTTGGCGCACCGTCCAGACCGACAAGAATAAGCAGGACCACGGTGCCCTCATGGCGCTGCCTGGCCGCCATCGGCGGATACGGCGGGCTCGGGCGCGTGCCATAACTCAGGTCCGAACCTGCCGCGATATCCGGCGGCGGGGCCGGCGGCGCCGGCGGAGCCGGCGGCGGGGCCTGCACTGCGTTGGCCGAAACCTCGGTCACCGGCGGTGGCGGGGTCGGCGGCGGCGGGGTCGGCGGCGGAGTGACCTGCTGAATGATCTTCGGTGGCGGTTGCTTCGGTGGCTCCGGCGGCGGCGGCGGCGGTGGCGGCGGCGGCGGCGGCGGCTCGATGAAGCTCACCTGGACGATTTTTTCCTTTTCCTTGTGGTTCTGGTTGGGCGGCGCCATGGGCGCCACGATCAGCAGGAACGCAAACGCATGCAGCCCGATGGCCACGGCGAGTGCCCAGGTTCGCTTCCAGCTGAACCGCCCGGTTTCTTCGTTACTTGAGGCCATCTGTCACTATCTGGAAGCTGAACAATCGGAAGGCCGCGTCGCCGCACAACATACCCCGGAGCCTTCTGGACGACTGGAAGGTTCCTGGTAAAAGTTCGCTGCCGAGCGGACGCAGGGAAAGGTTTTCAACGGTACAACACACCATGACTTTTGTATAGATCCCGCGCGAGTTGGAGACGACGTTTCATGTTCCAGCGCGGGAGACAGCCGGGGTCATCGGCGATGCTCAGGAGGCGCCCAGCTTCTTCAGAAGCTCCTTCGCATGCTCGGCGGATTCCGGCTCCTGGGCGGCCATCTTCAACGCAGCAATCCGCCCCGCCTTGTTGTGCAAGCCACGTTCGGCCTCGGCCAGCACCAGATAGGCATTGCCCTTCTGCTTTACGCCTTTGCTGATCGCGGTGTTGACCATGGTTTTCGCCTGGCTGTACTTGCCATCGGTCAGTTCCAGGTTGGCGATCTGCAACGCTGGCTCGCCGTCGGTTGCCAGCGGCAGCGCCTTGTCGAAGGCTTGCCTGGCGGCCGTCATGTTGCCGGCCACATATTCCGCCTTGCCCAGCAACACTTCGTTCTTGGCGTCCGCCTGCATGATGCCCTTGCTGATGCCTTCATTGATGGTCGCCACGGCCTTGTTCGCCGTCGGCTTCGGATCGTCGCTGGAAAGCGCCTGGTTGTAGTACAGCGATGCCAGCAGCACGTAGTTCGCCTCGCCGGTCAGCTGACCCTTGGCCCGCGCGTCCTCCATCAACTTGATGGCCTCCGGGTATTTCTGCGCCTGCTGCAGGGCCTGGATCGCGGTGTTCAACGCTTCGGGATCATCCGGATGGGCGGCGAGATTCTGTTGAGCGGCCTGCACCAGCTGGCTGCCTTGGCCCGAGGCCGAGTAACTCGCCATGAGGATCTGGTCCCACTGGGGGTCCGGTTTGCTGCTCAGTGATTTCGCCTTTTTCACCGCCGCGATGGCTTCGGGATACTTCTTCAGGTGATAGTAATCGTTGGCCTCGACCGCATAGGATTCGGCGGTTTCCTTCTTGCCGTCGGCACGCCACTTGCTGATCGTATCCAGCGAGGCCTGGTATTGCCCATCGGCCTGCTGCGAAACCGCCAGCATGTATTCCACGGCGAAATAATCGTCATTCGGCAAAACGCCGTTCGCCAAGGCCTTCTGCAGCAGTGCGATCGCCCCCTTGTAGTCAGCCGCGCGGTATTTGATCAATGCCAGACCACGCAGCGCGATTGCCTGGGCATATTTGCTCTTGCTCTTGTCGAGCACGCCCTGCAGGGTGGTTTGGCCGGTGGCCATGTCACCCTTGTTGATGGCATCCAGCCCCTCCTGGATCTCCTTCTGCTCTTTCTCGCTGGTCAGGTCCAGCTTGGGTGCCTGGCGCGTGCTGTCGGGGTATTCCGTCGCCTGCTTGGCATTATCGGCGCGCTTCGCCAGCACCGGCGTACTGGCCAGACCGAGCACGAAGGCCGCGCAGGCCAGGATGGTGAACGCACGAATAGGCTTCATGGTGATCCTCGATCAGGGTCGGTGCACGATGTTGCGCACACAACAAGTTTGGGAGCGTAACTCGATCGGCATGCAGATAACAAGTCGCAGTGCGTCACGAAAGTTTTAGTAAAATCAACAACTTGTGAAGAAAGAACGGATCGGGGAAGATTCGCACGCTGGTCCGGAGTGAGCCTGCGTCTGACGAGGTGTGGCCCCGCTTGCTGGCCCGGTCGGGTCAGCAAGCGGGAGAACGGCCGGGGTCGCGCTCAGATGTCCAGGTTCGCCACCTTCAGGGCGTTCGCCTCGATGAAATCACGCCGCGGCTCGACGGCCTCTCCCATCAACATGGAAAACATGCGGTCGGCCGTTACCGCATCCTCGATGCCGACCTGCAACATGCGCCGCGTCTCCGGATTGACGGTGGTGTCCCACAGCTGCTCCGGGTTCATCTCGCCCAGGCCCTTGAAGCGCTGGATGCTGCGACCCTTCTTGGCTTCTTCCAGCAACCAGTTGCGCGCCTCGACGAAGCTGAGGACGCCACGCGAGGCATTCCCGCGTCGCACCACCGCCTCGGCCTGGATCAGGCCGGCAATCTGCTGGCTGACGTTCAGGATCGGACGGAATTCCGCGCCGCCGAAGAAGGGCTGCGGCAGGAACCATGTGTGGTTGAGCCCATGCTGCTCGCGAATCACTTCGATGGCGGCCGGATGCTCCACCGCGGCGCCATCGGTGTGGGCCGGACGCAGGCGCAGCCTGTAGTGCGGTTTGCCCAGGCCGCTGGCCGCGAGCTTCAACGCGGCGGCATCCAGCCACGCCTGCATGGCCGTGGAGTCGGCCCACAGGGCCGGTTCCAGCGGCGGGTGTTCCAGCAAGGCGGTGAGGACTGCTGCATCGAAGCGGTGCCCCAATCGGGCGATCTGGTCCAATGCCTGCTGATAGTCGCGCAGCAGCTTCTCGAGCGCGCTGCCCGAAATGGGCGGAGCGTCCGGGCTGTAGCTCAGCGCGGCGTTGTCGACAGCGCTGGAAATCAGGTAGTCGTTCAAAGCCGCATCGTCCTTGAGATACAACTCCTGTTTGCCCTGTTTCAGCTTGTACAGCGGTGGCAGGCCGATATAGACATGGCCACGCTCGATCAACTCCGGCATCTGCCGATAGAAGAAGGTCAACAGCAGGGTGCGGATGTGCGAACCGTCGACGTCGGCGTCGGTCATCAGGATGATACGGTGGTAGCGCAGCTTGTCCGGGTTGTATTCGTCCTTGCCGATGCCCGTACCCAACGCGGTGATCAGGTTGCCGACCTCGGCCGAGCCCAGCATCTTGTCGAAGCGCGCCTTCTCGACATTCAGAATCTTGCCCTTGAGCGGCAGCACGGCCTGGGTTTTGCGGTTGCGACCTTGCTTGGCCGAGCCGCCGGCGGAGTCGCCCTCGACCAGGAACAGTTCGCACAAGGCCGGATCCTTTTCCTGGCAGTCGGCCAGCTTGCCGGGCAGACCGGCGATATCCAGTGCGCCCTTGCGCCGGGTCATGTCACGCGCCTTGCGCGCCGCTTCGCGGGCGCGCGCGGCGTCGATCGCCTTGGACACGATGGCCTTGGCCTCGACCGGGTGCTCCAGCAGGAATTCGCCAAGTTTTTCGTTGACCGCCTGCTCCACCGCCGTCTTCACTTCGGAGGAAACCAGCTTGTCCTTGGTCTGCGAGGAGAACTTCGGGTCCGGTACCTTCACCGACAGCACGGCAATCATGCCTTCGCGCATGTCGTCGCCGGACAAGGACACCTTCGCGTGCTTGGCCAGCCCTTCCTTCTCCACATAGTTTTGCAGCGATCGGGTCAGCGCGGCGCGGAATCCGGTGAGGTGGGTGCCGCCGTCGCGCTGGGGGATGTTGTTGGTGAAGCAGAACATCGTCTCCTGATAGGAGTCGGTCCACTGCATCGCCACCTCCACCGTGATCCCGTCCTGTTCGGCCGTCAGGCTGATCACGTTCGGGTGCAGCGCGGTCTTCATCTGCACCAGGTGCTCCACGAAGGAGCGGATGCCGCCGTCGTAGGCGAAGACGTCCTGCCGCCCTTCGCCCCGCTCGTCGGTCAACGTGATGGTGACGCCGGAGTTGAGGAAGGCCAGCTCGCGCAGGCGCTTGGCGAGGATCTCGTAGTGGAAGTCGATGTTGCTGGTGAAGGTGGCCGGGCTGGGCAGAAAACGGACCAGGGTGCCGCGGCGTGTTGACGGGCCCACCTCCTTCAACGGATAGAGCGGGTCGCCCAGGGAATATTCCTGCAAATACTCGTGGCCATCACGGTAGATCGTCAGCCACAGGTGCTCGCTCAGGGCATTCACCACCGACACGCCCACGCCGTGCAGGCCGCCGGAGACCTTGTAGGAGTTGGCGTCGAACTTGCCGCCCGCATGCAGCACCGTCATCACCACCTCGGCGGTGGAACGGTGCTCCTCCGGATGCATGTCGACCGGAATGCCGCGGCCATTGTCGTCGACGCTGACCGAACCATCTTCGTGGATCGTGACCAGAACCCGGTCGCAATAGCCCGCCAAGGCCTCGTCGATCGCGTTGTCGACCACCTCGAACACCATGTGGTGCAGGCCGGTGCCATCGTCGGTATCGCCGATGTACATCCCGGGCCGTTTGCGCACGGCTTCCAGGCCCTTGAGCACCTTGATGTTGCTTGAATCGTAATGGGATTCGTTGAGGGGTTCGTTCATGCGGTGATCGTTTCCTGGCGCCAGCGACCCGCCCGACTCGGCGCCGTGATGGGCCGGACAAGGGTTATGCGATCTGCGGGAGATGCAACCGGCTCATTATAGCAGGCGCGTCAGGGCGCCTTGTTCCACGTGGAACACCCGCGCCGGCACTTGGCGCAAGGCCAGCGGCAGCTCGGTTCCGGTGAGCAGGATCTGGGCGCGGGCGGTCAACAACTGGGCCACCACCGACGCCTGGTGGTCCTGATCCAGTTCCGAGGCGAGGTCATCCAGGCAGACGATCGGCCATTCTCCGTGGTGCTCGGCATACAACGCCGCCTGCGCCAGCACGCAAGCCAGCGCGGTGAGTTTTTCCTGGCCCCGGGAAAGGTGTTCGCGCAGGGGCGCGTGTTCAAACAACACCGACCAGTCCGCACGATGCACGCCCAGCGTGGTGTGCCCGCGCGCCAGATCCCTGCCCCGCTGGGCGGCCAGTTGCCCAGCCAGATCCTGTTCGTCCGACCAGCCACGGCGGTAACGCAATTCCACGGCGCCCAGTTCGGGCAACAGGCCCGCCATGCTGGACTGCAAGCGCGGACGCAGCAGGTCCAGATAGGCGCGTCGCTGCAGATCGATCTGGTGCGCGGCCTGGGCCAACTCCCGTTCCCAGGGTTCGAACAAGGCATCGGTCGGTGCGGTGCCAAGGCGCAACAAGCTGTTGCGCTGTTTCAAGGCGCGCTGGTAGCGGCGCCACCCGGCCAGAAACTCGTGTTCCACGTGGAACACACCCCAATCGAGAAAACGGCGACGCTCCTCGGCTGCCCCGGCGATCAAGGCATGCGTGCCGGGCTCGAAGCAGACCACCGCGCAGGCGCCCACCAATTGACCGATGGCCACGTTTTCGCCGTCAATCCTGGCTTCCCAGCGCGCTCCGGCGCGGCCCAATCCCAAACGACTGGCACGGCCATCCGCGCAATGCACGTGGGCAAACACCGACATCTGCGTCATGCCACGCTGCAGCAGCGCCTCCCTGGCGCCGCTGCGGAACGAGCGGGCGTGCGACAGCAGGAAAGCGGCCTCGAGCACACTGGTCTTGCCGGCCCCATTGGCGCCCACGAAAACGTTCATCGCCGGATCCAGCGCCACGCTGACGTCGGTGAGGCAACGCAAGGCGCAGATCCGCAGTTGTTCCAGTCTCATGCGCGATCCCCGCACACACGGCAACGCCGGGGGTCCTCACGGACATCCCGGCGTTTCAGACTCAGGCAACCTGCGTGGACGGGCACCGCGAGCGTCAGAGCCGCAGTGGCATGATCACATGGCGGGAGTGCTCGTTGTCCTGCTCCTGCACCAGACAACTGGACTGGGCGTCACGCAGGCTGAGACGGGCCTTGTCGCCACGCAATGCCGCCAGCGCGTCGAGCAAATAGCCCACGTTGAAGCCGACCGCGAGATCGGACACATGGGTCTCGGCCTCGACTTCCTCCACCGCCTCCTCCTGCTCCGGGTTGTGCGCCACGATGCGCAGCTTGCCCGGCGACAGTTCCAGGCGGACGCCCCGGTACTTCTCGTTGGACAGGATCGCCGCACGCTGCAGCGCGCCCCGCAGCACTTCACGATCGAGGGTGGCGCTCTTGTCGGCACCCAACGGGATCACTGCCTCGTAATCCGGGAAGCGGCCGTCGATGAGTTTCGAGGTGAAGGTGACGCTGCCGCGCCGCACGCGCAGATGGTTGCGGCCGAACTCCAGCTCCACCTCACCATCGCCGCTCTCCAGCAAGCCGATGAGCTCGTTTACGCCCTTGCGCGGAATGATGATCTGGCGCCGCGTGCTGACCGAACTTTGCAGCCCGGTTTCCTTCATCGCCAGGCGGTGGCCGTCGGTGGCCACGCAGCGCAAGGTGTGCTCCTGCAGGTCCAGCAGCATGCCGTTGAGGTAATAGCGCACGTCCTGGTTGGCCATCGCAAACGCCGTGCGCTCCATCAGGTCGCGCAGGACTTCTTCGGGCAGGCTGACTTTCTCGACCACGTCGATCTGATCGACAGTGGGAAATTCGCTGGCCGGCAGCGTGGTCAGCGTGAAGCGGCTGCGCCCGGCGTTCAGGGCGACGCGATCGCCATTCAGCTTGAGATCGACCCGCGCGCCATCAGGCAAGGCGCGCACGATGTCGAAGAGCTTGCGCGCCGGAATGGTGATCTCGCCATCGGCCGGCTTCTCGACCTCCGTGGTGGCGACCATCTCCACTTCCAGGTCCGTGCCCGTCAGCGAGACGGTATCGCCGTCCACCCTGCACAACAGATTGGCCAGCACCGGCAACGTCTGGCGGCGTTCGACCACGCCGACCACTTGCTGCAGTGGTTTGAGCAGAGCTTCGCGTTGGATGCTGAATTGCATGATTGGGTTTCCCTCTGCCTGCTGTTCTTTTCTTTTAAGAGAAGTTTAGTAGTTGCTGTAGAGCATGTGGAGAACGTGTTTCGTGCAGTATTTTCTATTGAAATCAATCAGATACTGAATCATGTCGCTGTGCAACGCCAGCCCGACTGCCGGTGCATGGTTTGTGGATAACCTGGCGCCACGAATCGCCCACCGGTTATCCACAACCTGAACCCCTGTTTATCCATGCATTCTCGCGCATTCGGCGCGCTCCCGTCTCAGCCGGTCAGGGTACGGATCAACTGCTCCCAGTCCTGGCGCATTCTCACATCGGTCTCGAGGAACTTGCGGATCGTCTTGCACGCGTGCATCACCGTGGTGTGGTCGCGCCCGCCAAACGCCTCGCCGATCTCGGGCAGGCTGTGTTCGGTCAGTTCCTTGGACAGCGTCATCGCGATCTGCCGCGGCCGCGCCAGCGAGCGCACCCGACGTTTGGACAGCAGATCCTGCAGGCGCACGTTGAAGTATTCCGCGGTGATCTTCTGGATATTGGCGATGGTGACCGCCTGGGCGTGCGTGGCCAGCAGGTCGCGCAAGGTCTCCTCGGCGAAATCGTTGGTGATCGGCTTGCCGTAGAAATTGGCGCGGGCGGCCAGCGTGTTGAGGGCGCCTTCGAGGTCGCGCACGTTCGAGCGGATGCGCTTGGCCAGCAGCATCGCCACGCTTTCGTCCATCACCATGTCCTTCTCGTGCGCCTTGGCCAGCAAGATCGCCGCGCGGGTCTCGAAATCCGGCGGTTCGATGGCCACGCTCAGGCCCCAGCCCAGGCGCGACTTCAGCCGCGGCTCCAGCTTGTCGACCTCCTTCGGGTAACGGTCGCAGGTGAGGATGATCTGTTGCTTGGACTCGAACAGCGCATTGAAGGTGTGGAAAAATTCTTCCTGGGTGGTGTCCTTGCCGGCAAAGAACTGGATGTCGTCGATCAGCAGCGCATCGACCGAACGGAAGCGTCGCTTGAATTCATCCATGCTCTTCGCGCGCAAGGCCTCGATCATCGAGCCGACGAACTGCTCGGAGCTCAGGCACATCACCTTGAAGCCCGGGTTGCGCTCCAGCATCAGGTTGCCGGCCGCATGCATCAGGTGGGTCTTGCCCAGGCCGGTGCCGCCGTACAACAGCAGCGGGTTGTAGGCCCGGCCCGGGTTGGTCGCCACCTGCATCGCCGCGGCCTTGCCCAGCTGGTTCGATTTGCCTTCCACGAAGGTCTCGAACGTGTAGTGCGGATCGAGGTTGTGCCGGAAGCGCTTGCGCCGCCGCAGCCTCCGGCTTGGCGCGGGTGCGAGCCGCCGGCTTCGCGGTGCGCCGACGGGCGGCGAACTGGAACCGACTTCCAGACGGACCGGGCAGGCTTTGCCCAGCAGCTGCTGCAGCACCTGTCTCGATCTGCGGCAGGTAACGCTGGCGCACGGTGTCCAGCGTGTAGGGATTGGGCGCGAACAGCTGCACGCCGTCGGCATCGTCGCGCGCCTGCAGCGGCATCAGCCAGGTATGCAGGTCTTCGGCGCTCAGATCGCCTTCGAGGCGCTCAAGGCAGCGCCGCCACAGATCACTCATGAATTCGATCAACCACAGCTGGGGCGCGATGCGCGCGGGGTGACGAACAGTCTAGCAGCAGCCCCCGCCGCCCCGCAGCCGGCGCCGCGCCGCGGCAGGCGCCGGTGCGCAGCCCGCGGTCATTTGACAGGCATCACGCAAACCCGACATACTCTCCAACCTTTTTAACCACATTCCCTTCGGAGCAACCCATGAAGCGGACCTTCCAGCCCAGCAAGCTCAAGCGCGCGCGCACGCACGGTTTCCGCGCCCGCATGGCGACCGCCGACGGCCGCAAAATCCTCAACGCCCGTCGCGCCAAGGGCCGCAAGCGCCTGATCCCGTAACCGCGGCGCGGACGCGTCATGCCCGGGGCCGGGCTGCCGCGCGCGGCGCGGTTACTTCGGCCAGCTGACTTCGCCGCCTTGCGAACCAGCAGCGGACGCGCAGGCGGCCGCTGTTTTCATTTGCGCTATCGCGACAACGAGCTCGGCATGCGCGCGGCTCGGCCTGGCGATCTCCAAGCGGGTGTCCAAGCGCGCCGTCGAGCGCAACCGGATCAAGCGCCTGGTGCGTGAATCGTTCCGGCGCGTGCGCCACCAGCTGCCGCCGGTCGACCTGATGGTGATGGCGCGCGAACAGGCCGCCGGCGTGCCCGGCGCCGAGCTGCTGCGCGAGCTCGATGGCGTGTGGAAAAAGCTGCTGGCCTCCCGCGCCGGCATCGAGCGAACCATTGAAGCGGGCCGACGACACCACCACAATCGAGCGTTGACCTTTTCTTTCCTGCCTCCGCGGCGAGACCTTCGAGTCGTGGCGTTACCCGGATCTGCTACGCGATGAACCAAACGCGCAACTTCCTCTTGTTCGCCCTGCTGGCCGTGGCGTATTTCCTGTTCATCGCCTGGGAAAAAGACTACGCGCCCCAGCCGCCGGTCACCGCGGCCAGCACCGGCGCCAGCCAGGCGAGCGCCCGGTCGGCCGACGGCAGCATTCCTTCCGCCATCGCCGCCGCATCGAGTTCCGCCGCACGCCGACTGCGGCGGCGACCATCGCGACCGATGCAGCGCACGCTGGCACAGGCGCCGTCGCAGCTGATCACGGTCGACACCGATGTGCTGCACCTGCAAGATCGACACGCGCGGCGGCAGCCTGGTGCATGCGGATCTGCTCGCCTACCCGAACAAGCGCCGACCCACGACGATCCCGAACCCGCCGCCGACCGTCCTGCTGGACAACGATCCGACGCACTTACTTCGTGGCCCAGAATGGCCTGGTCAGCAGCAGCGACACCGCGCCCGCGGATCAGCCCAATCACCAGGCGCTGTTCCAGAGCGCGAAAACCAGCTATGCCATGGCGCCCGGCCAGAACGAGCTGCAGGTCGCGCTGACCTGGCAGGATGCCGCCGGCCTGAAGGTCACCAAGACCTACACCTTCAAGCGCGGCAGCTATGTCGATCGGCTTGAGCCAGCAGCATCGACAACGGCACGGCCAACGACTTGGCAGGGCAACGCCTATCAACAACTGCAGCGCGTGGCGCCGCCCAAGGCTTCGAGCTGGCTGAGCCACTACACCGATCCGGAACAGCGCAGTTTCATGGGCGCCGCCTGGTATACCGGCGAGAAGTTCGAGAAGCTGACGTTCAAGGATTTCAGCGAGAAGAAGGATGCGCTGGACAGCCAGATCAAGGGCGGCTGGGCGGCGATGCTGCGCCTGTACTTTGTCGCCGCGTGGATTCCGCCGGCCGACCAGACCGACCATTACGTGACCCAGACCATCGATCCGGACAGCGCGCATCCGCGCTACCTGATTCGTGCGGTCGGCCCCTCGATGCAGCGTGGCGCCGGGACAGAGCCTGACCAGCCAGGCGCGGCTGTATCTCGGGCCGAACGTGCAAGGCACGCTGGATGCGATCGCCCCCGGCCTCGACCTGACCATCGACTACGGCATGTTCAAGGTCATTGCCGTGCCGACGCACTGGGTGCTGTCGCAGTTGCATGCACTCACCAGGAACTGGGGCGTGGCGATCATCCTGCTGGTGCTGCTGATCAAGGGCCTGACCTGGAAGCTCACCGCGATGCAGTACCGCTCCAGCGCGCGCATGCGCAAGCTGGCGCCGCGCATGAAGGCGCTGAAGGAGCGTTACGGCGACGACAAGCAGAAGATGCAGCAAGCCACCATGGAGCTGTACAAGAAGGAGAAGGTCAACCCGATGGGCGGCTGCCTGCCGGTGTTGATCACGCTGCCGGTGTTTTACGGTCTGTTCTACGTGCTGGAGTACAGCCTGGAACTGCGCCACGCGCCGTTCCTGTGGATCCCCGACCTGAGCGCGCCCGACCCGCTCTACATCCTGCCGGTCATCTACGCGATCGTGATGCTGGGCACGCAGTGGCTGAACCCGGCCGCCGCGGGCATGGATCCGACCCAGGCCAAGATGATGAAGGTGATGCCGTTGCTGTTCACGGTGCTGTTCGCCTTCTTCCCCGCCGGCCTGTGCCTGTACTACGCGGTGAACGGCCTGGTCGGCCTGGGCCAGCAGTGGTGGGTGACCCATCACATCGATCGGCGCCGCGCACTCACTACGGACTGAGTGCGCCTGCGCATCAACACTCGCCAGCCGCGACGGGACACTGTCGCGGCTGCTTTCGTTTAGAGTCCCAAGTCATGCCAGACCCTGCCGCCGACACGATTGCCGCCATCGCCAGCGCGCCGGGCGCCGCCGGTGTCGGCGTGGTGCGCGTATCCGGCCCCGCGGTGCCGACGATGGCGCGCACCCTGCTCGGGCGCGCCCCGCAACCAAGCGTACGCGCACTTCGCCGCCTTCCGTGACCGGGCCGGCGAACTCATCGATCGCGGCCTGCTGCTGCACTTTCCGGCCCCCGCTTCCTACACCGGCGAACACGTGCTGGAACTGCAGGGCCACGGCAGCGCGGTGCTGCTCGATCAGTTGCTGCGCCGCTGCTGCGAACTCGGCGCGCGGCTGGCCCGACCCGGCGAATTCACCGAGCGCGCCTTCCTCAACGGCAAGCTCGACCTGGCCCAGGCCGAAGCCGTCGCCGACCTGATCGCGGCGCGCTCGCAGGCCGGCGCGCGCGCCGCGTTGCAGTCGATGGAAGGCGTGTTCTCGCGCAAGGTCGACGGCGGTGCTGCAGCGAGCTGATCGCCCTGCGCGTGCATATCGAGGCGGCGATCGATTTTCCGGAAGAGGAAATCGACTTCCTCGCCGACCCGGCGATCACGCGGCAACTGGAAACCGTGCGCGCGGAACTGGCCGAGCTGCTGCGCGAAGCCCGGCGCGGCCTGCGTCTCAACGACGGCCTGCGCGTGGCCATCATCGGCCGCCCCAACGCCGGCAAGTCCAGCCTGCTGAATGCATTGGCCGGCAGCGACCGCGCCATCGTCAATGCCGCCGCCGGCACCACCCGCGACGTGCTGCGCGAAAACCTCAACCTGGATGGCATCGCGCTGGAACTGGCCGACACCGCCGGCCTGCGCGACAGCGACGACGAAGTCGAACGCGAAGGCGTGCGCCGCGCCCACGGCGAACTGCAACGCGCCGACGTCGCCCTGCTGGTCACCGATGCCGAACACGCCAGCGCCGACCTCGCCTTCTTCGCCGCCCTGCCGACGAGCGTCGAACGCATCGTGCTGATCAACAAGATCGACCGCGACGGCCTCGCCCCGCACAGCGAACAGCGCGACCGCGCGCACTGGCTATGGGCCTCGGCGAAGACCGGCGCCGGCCTCGACGCGCTGCGCGACCACCTCAAGCAACTCGCCGGCGCCGGCAGCGGCGAAGGCGCCTTCAGCGCGCGCCGCCGCCACGTGCTGGCGCTGGAACAGGTAGACGTCCATTTGCACAGCACCGCAAGCCAACTCGCCCAGCGGCGCCGGCGAACTCGCCGCCGAAGAACTGCGCCACGCCCAGCACGCGCTCGGCGAAATCACCGGCAGCTACACCAGCGACGATCTGCTCGGGGCGATTTTTTCCAGCTTCTGCATAGGCAAGTGACATCACGATGCCGGGCGCGGGCTTCGACGTGCCTTGATGGACTGATAAGCTTGAACGGAGGGGGCGCAGCCATGAGTCAGGAAGGACAATTACTCGACAAGAAATCGCTGCGCTCGGTCATGGGCAAGACAGCGGACTGGAAAGAGCTGAGCAAGGACTGTGTGGCCTTTGCCAATGCCTCGGGTGGTCGCTTGCTGATCGGCATTGAAGACGACCAAGGCGAACCTCCTGCCGAACAGCACATCCCGGACGATCTCGCCGACACCATCCGGCGCAAAATTGCCGAGCGCACGGTCAATGTTGCCGTCTTGCCGGAAGTCGTCATGGCACCGAACCGCGGGCAATACATCGATCTGCGCATTCCCCGTTCCGCTGCTGTGGCCTCAACGATCGATGGCCGTTACTTCCTGCGTGTCGCGGACCAAAGCAAACCGGTGGTTGGCGACGACGTGTCGCGGCTGGCTTCCGAGCGCGCGGCCCTGCCGTGGGAAACCCAGACCACGTTGTGCATTTCCCGCTCCGAGGTCGATCCGGCGAGTTGCGAACGCCTGGTCTTGGCGCTGCGTGCATCCGACCGCGTCAAACCATCGATCAAGGAAAAGACCGTCGATGAAACGCTGGATCATTACCAACTGGCGCACGGCCCCTACCTGACCCACTTGGGCCTCCTTTGCCTGGGGCAGCAGCGTCATCGTGCCCAATTGCACTGCGCACCCGTCATCCAGTTCATCAAGTACGACGCCCAGGACCAGAAGGTGAACAAGCTGGTCTGGGATGACTACACTCAGAACCCGATGAGCCTGATCGACAGTGTCTGGCAAACCATTCCCGATTTTCGCGAGCACTACGAGCTGCCCGATGGTCTCTATCGCCAGCAATTGCCGCATTCGACGAGATCGTGATACGCGAGTTGCTGGTCAATGCTCAGGTCCATCGCCCTTATACGCAGCGTGGCGACATCTTTCTCAAGATGTACCCGGATCGCCTGGAAGTCATCAATCCGGGGCCGTTGCCGCTGGGTGTGACGCCGCAAAACGTGCTGCACACCACTGTGCGTCGCAACGAACATCTGGCGCGGCTGTTTCATGACCTGAAGCTGATGGAGCGCGAAGGCAGCGGTTTCGACAAGATGTACGAAATCCTTCTTTCGCAGGGCCGCCTGGTACCGGAGGTGACGGAGGCGCTCGATCGCGTCCAGGTCACCGTTCGCCGGCGCATCCTCAAGCCCGAAGTCATCGACTTCATTGCCAAGGCCGACCAGACCTATCAACTCACCCAGCGCGAGCGGATCACCCTGGGCCTGCTTGCGCAGCACGACGCGATGACGGCGCGGGAATTGATGGCTTCGCTGGAGCTGCCCTCAGTGGATGCCTTGCACCCGTGGCTGTCCCGTCTGACCGGCTGGGCCATCGTGTGCAGTGCCGGCCGCACCCAGGCCACCCGCTATTTTGTTGATCCGCAGCTTCTGCGCAGCCTGCAGTTTTCGACGGAAACCACGTTGAAGCGCATCGAGCCTCACCGCCTCCAGGCCTTGATCGTGGAGGATGTCGGGCGCTACCCGATGGCCAAAATCAGCGAGATCCACCAACGCATTGGTGCGGAAATCCCGCGCTCGCGCATCCGCCGCGGCCTTGAGCAACTAGTCAGGGAAGACAAGCTGCGTCAGGAGGGGGTGCGCAGTGGCACACGCTATCGCCTTCCGTAACTTGGCTCAAAACGCCGACTATCTGCCAAGCTTTCGCCAAAACCACGCGCCAAGTCGACCGGAATTCTGGCCAACTTATTGTCGTGGCAACATATTTTTCTTTGGATCACATCTTGTGCGTGAGCCAAAAACACCAGGGTATTGACCGGATGAGGGGTATTGACCGACCCCCTTGGCTCAATGCTTGATGATTCGCCCTCGTCGGCTGGCCATGCTCCTGCTTGGTCACACAATCTCGTGGTCTCCCTCATCGGAGTCTGTATTGGCCTGCGCCGGTCCCAGAGCTTGCGGTTCCCTCAGAACGATCTGAAAGCCTTGATCGGCAATCTCGTAAGAGCCCTTGGTTCCGGTCGGGTCAACGATGCCGCCGTTGGTCAGCTTGCGGATCGCCGTTTGCACCCTGGACACTTCGGGTGGACGTGTGGCTGCCATGAACTCTCCCATGGCTTGCCGCGCCTCGGCGGTGTAGACGCTGTTATCCGCACTTGTCGCAAGCCTGACCACGACGGCGAATTCGAGATCGCTCAGAGCGTAAATAAGGTCTGCGTATTCTCCGTCGCGCTTACGCGCGAGCCACCGCTGGAAGCCGCGGGGGACGTCTGTATCGCCGGAAACGAGCATTCCTCGAACGAGCTGGTTCAGAAAAAGAGGCGTGTAGCAGAGCCGCGGATAAAGGAGCTTGAGCTGGTCGCGGTCGACCATAAGGCTCGCAATGTCCGCGAGGTAGTCGGCACGAGAGTCCACGAAGTCATCACCCAGATTGGGCAGCGTGACGGTCTCTGCCGATCGGAACAGCGGAGCCTTCGCGCGCTGAAACAGGCGATTGAGGCCGGCGCGGGACGACCCGGTGAAAATAACGCTCAAGCTCCCTTCCAGGTCTTGCAGGACCGTGCGGAGACTCGCGACGAAGTCTTCTGCTCCAGGTACAGCGAGCGCCTGGAATTCGTCCAGCGCGATGAGAGCGTGGCTGCCGCGTTCAGCGATGACATGCAATGCGTCTGCTACGCGGTTGGCCATGGTTGCTTGAGGCGCAAACACCGCGCCTGTCGCCGGTACCCAGCGTCCCTCGATGTCCACGCCGGGCGTCTTGAACGTCGTGCGGATCGACTTCAGGTCCAACGGCGTGGAAAGAATGGATCGCTTCGGTTGCGAGGCCTGGGCGATCGCCTCCAGTCCCTCGACCAAGCCCAGAACCGGGTTGTCTCGATTTCGCCACAGGTCCACTCGTGCCGCGAACCAGCCGTCCTCGTTCAACGAGGGAAGCAGCTCATTGCGCACGAACTGGGTTTTGCCGTGGCGGCGGGGCGCGAACAAGGTCACGTTGGTCCCCGAAAGCAGCAGTCGCAGGATCGATGCCAGCAAATCCGGTCGCGGAAAGTACGGTAGTTGGTCGGGCAGGGACACGGCGGCTCCTCGGTAGCGTGGGAAACATCGTTCTGCTATAAATAGCAAGGCGATGCTATAAATAGCAAGCCATCGCTAAAGGTGCTATTCGCCACGACGTCGTCACGCGCCAGGCCATCGCCTGTAGTAAGGCTCGGGTCTAAGGCTCGGGTCAGAATGCACTTTCGGAAGACCGTTACTGGCCGGTTGCGGCCGGTGGGTTGGGGGCCGATCAATGTGCCGGCGAGCCGATTCAGACGGTCGGTTCAGGTGACCCAAGTTCGGCGGCATGCACAGCTTCAAAGAGTGATCTGGTCGAACTGGCTTTTATCACTGACTTTCAAGCCCACGCGAAACGCCGCTCCGCCCCGCTGGCGTTGCGCATGCCTGACGCCAGCTTGACCAAGCGGTGGGAGAGGTTGCGACGTGTGTATTTCCTCTTCCCCATGGCTGCATGATTCGGGGTCGCGCTGCTCACCCGTCTTGTCGCGCCAGCCATCCTTCCAGTTCATCCAGTCGCGGCATCCCGCCTTGCGCCCCCAGCTTCGTCACCGACAGCGCGGCGGCGGCGCAGGCCTTGCGCACCGCGGTGGCCAGGCCTTCGTGCAGGAACACCGCCAGCGCGGCATTGAAGGTGTCGCCGGCGCCGGTGCTGTCGACCACCTCGACGCTGAAGCCAGGCTGATGGATCGGGTCGCCCTGTTCGCGATACCAGGCGCCCTCGCGGCCGCGGGTGAGCACGACGGGACAGGGTGAGCGTTGCATCAGGGACGCGGAAGTCCTCGGCCGGGTCGGCGCCGAGCAGGATCGCGAGTTCGTGCTGGTTCGGCGTGACGTAGCGGGCCAGGCGCAACCAGTCGGTGGGCAGCTTCTGCGCGGGGGCGGGGTTGAGGATCACCGGCACGCCGAGCCGGTGGCCCAGGCGCAGCGTGGCCTCGACGGTTTCCAGCGGGATTTCCATCTGCACCAGCACGGCGTCGGCGCGCTCGATCAGCTCGCGTGCCTGTTCCACCTGGGCCGGCGTGACGCGGGCGTTGGCCCCGGGCACCACGATGATCTGGTTTTCGCCGCCGGCGATGGTGATCGAGGCGGTGCCGCTGGCGCCGTCGTCGAGCCGGGCGACGTGGTCCAGATGGATTTGCTCGGCGGCCAGGCCGGCGCGCAGCTGGTGGCCGAAGGCGTCCTCGCCGAGCGCGCCGACCAGTGCCACTTCGGCGCCGAGCCGGGCCGCCGCCACTGCCTGGTTGGCGCCCTTGCCGCCGGGCACGGTGACGAATCGTTCGCCGAGGATGGTCTCGCCGGGGCCGACGAAGCGCGGCGACTGCGTGACCAGGTCCATATTGATGCTGCCGACCACCACGATCCGCGTCATCCGAGCTCCATCGGGCAGGAAAGCCGAGCGCCGAGCATACGCGATCGTGCCGGAGCGTTCAGGGCAAGTACGCAAGAAGAACCCGGGGTCGGGCCTGCGCCGAAGGGCATCCGGCCGGGGACCGTTATGGTGCCGGCGGCCGCGAGTCGCGGTGAAAACCGTTGCCTAGTACGCCCGCTCGGCGTCCGAGTCGACATGGCTCAGTGCCGGCGCCGGACCGGCCACGGCGAGCAGGGACTGGGCATAGCTGTCCTCGATGCTGATCGTGGACACCTCGTCCCAGCTGAAGAACGAGACCTCTCGCATCCACTCGGCATCCGGGCTGAGTTCCTGCATGTAGAAGCCATCGTCGCCGACACTGGCCAGGCGGCCGATGTAGCAGACCTCGGCTTCGTCCTCGCTGTCCACGTGCACGCCGATGACCGGCGCCTGGGCGCCGGCGGCCTGGATCACGTCGCGGATAGTGTCCAGCGGGAACCCCTGCGGCGTCTGCGGCACCAGCTGCTTCAGCGCCAGCGCCTTCGCGAAGAACGCGTGGTGCTTGTCCGGGGACTCCAGCTCGGAGACATCGCGATGGCGCATCACGTACATGCCGTCGTAGGTGATGCCGTCGCCGACGACCCACAACAGGAAGAACTCGCGCCCGACGCCGCCCACGTAGCCGCAGAAGCTGCCGTGCTCGAGGCCATCGCGCCACAATCGGACCAGGGTCTGCGCTTGCTGTGCCTCGCGCAACTGGGCACGTTGGCCGGTGTTTTTCAGTTCAATGACGTTGTTCACGGCGCCCATTTTAGCAGATCGGGCCGGTCCCCCGGCCGTTACAGGATATAGCGGCTGAGATCCTCGTCGTGGACGAGGTTTGCGAGTGATTTGTCTACCTGTTCGACGTTGATCAGGTATTTTTCGCCGGACTTGTCTGCCGCCTCGTAACGAGATGTTTTCCAGCACGCGCTCCATTACGGTGTGCAGCCGGCGCGCGCCGATGTTCTCGGTGCGCTCGTTGACCTGGAACGCGATCTCGGCCAGCCGGTCGATGCCATCGTCGGTGAATTCGATGCTGACCCCCTCGGTGCCGAGCAGGGCGACGTATTGCTTGGTCAGCGCGTTGTGCGGTTCGCGCAGGATCCGCTTGAAGTCGTCCACCGACGAGCGCGGACAGTTCGACCCGGATCGGCAGGCGGCCCTGCATTTCGGGAATCAGGTCCGATGGCTTGGACATCGAGAACGCGCCGGAGGCGATGAACAGCATGTGGTCGGTCTTGATCGGGCCGTACTTGGTCGACACGGTGGAACCTTCCACCAGCGG
Organism: uncultured Gammaproteobacteria bacterium; assembly: GCA_963771235.1. GTDB lineage: Bacteria > Pseudomonadota > Gammaproteobacteria > Xanthomonadales > Rhodanobacteraceae > Rhodanobacter. Next base: position 88,507 of record CAVYSP010000004.1, on the reverse strand, counting down.
CAACAGATCGCGCTGCACCCCTTCGCGGCTGACCCCGGCGTGGCCGTGGTCGCTGCGCTGGGCCACCTTGTCGATCTCGTCGATGAAGACGATGCCGTTCTGCTCGGCGCTCTCCATCGCCTGCGCACGAATTTCCTCGTCATTGAGCAGCTTGCCCGCTTCCTCGTCGATCAACAGCGGCCGGGCCGCCTTGATCGCCAGCTTGCGGGTCTGCGTCTTGGCGCCGCCGATGTTCTGGAACATCTGGCGCAACTGCGCGCCCATTTCCTCCATGCCTGGCGGCGACATGATCTCCACGCCCACGTTCATGGCCAGATTCAGCTCGATTTCGCGCTCGTCCAGCGCGCCTTCGCGCAGCTGCTTGCGCAGCTTCTGGCGGGTGTCGCCGTCGGTGGACGAGGCCGCCGGGGCGTCGTGGCTCCAGTCGTTCGGTTCGGCCTGCCGGCGCGGCAGCAGTGCGTCGAGGATGCGATCCTCGGCACGGTCCTCCGCCTGCGTGTGCACGCGCTTGCCCGCCTGCTCGCGCGTCATCTTGTACGCGCTGTCGGCCAGGTCGCGGATGATCGACTCGACATCCTTGCCGACATAGCCGACCTCGGTGAACTTGGTCGCCTCCACCTTCACGAACGGGGCGTTGGCCAGCGTCGCCAGCCGCCGCGCGATCTCGGTCTTGCCCACGCCGGTGGGCCCGATCATCAGGATGTTTTTCGGCGTGATCTCGTTGCGCATCTCCGGCGAGAGCTGCATGCGCCGCCAGCGGCTGCGCAAGGCCACCGCCACTGCACGCTTGGCGTCGTGCTGGCCGATGATGTAGCGGTCGAGTTCATTGACGATTTCGCGGGGGGTGAGTTCGGACATGGCCTGGGTTTCTTTGGAAGGCGGGAACGGGGAACAGGGAACGGGGAACAGGCAGCGTGAGGTCGATTGAGGCGTGAGGTGAGCTCCGCGAGGCTAAGTGAGCGCGGCTGGACATCATGGTCACGGGAGACCTGGTGTTCCCCGTTCCCTGTCCCCGCTCCTCTCACAGCTCTTCGATCGACACGTTGTGGTTCGTGTAGATGCAGATGTCGCCGGCGATCTGCAGCGCCTTCTCGACGATGACGCGGGCGCTCATGTCGGTGTTTTCCAGCAACGCCCTGGCAGCGGATTGGGCGAAGGGGCCGCCGGAACCGATCGCGATCAGGCCGTGCTCGGGCTCGACCACGTCGCCGTTGCCGGAGATCAGCAACGACACCTCCTTGTCGGCCACCGCCAGCATCGCCTCGAGCTTGCCGAAGCGGCGATCGGTACGCCATTCCTTGGCCATCTCCACCGCGGCACGAGTGAGGTTGTTGTTGTGTTTCTCGAGCTTCTGCTCGAACAGTTCGAACAGGGTGAAGGCATCGGCGGTGGCTCCGGCAAAGCCCGCCACCACCTCGCTGGCCTTGCCCAGCCGGCGCACCTTGCGCGCGTTGCCCTTCATCACCGTGTTGCCCAGCGTGACCTGGCCGTCGCTGCCGATCACCACATGGCCGTCGCGGCGCACGCAGACGATGGTGGTGGCGTGAAACGATTCCATGCAGATCTCCAAGGTTGAACGTTCCAGATGGGGGTGTCTGGCCGAGGCTTCAACATGCCACCTGTAGGAGCGCACCCTGTGCGCGAATGCTCTTGCCTGGTTGTTCGTGGGGCGGGCGGTGCCCGCCGTTCGCGCACAGGTGCGCTCCGACAGGCTGCGACGGGTGCTGGTGCGCGGAATGCTCTTGCTGTTGCTCGTGGGCGGGCGTTGCCCGCCGTCCGCGCAGGGTGCGCTCCTACGGTTTTCGGCGGGCTCGGGGGTGCGCGGCGTCGTAGACCTTGGCCAGGTGCTGGAAGTCCAGATGGGTGTAGATCTGCGTGGTGGCGATGTCGGCGTGGCCGAGCAGTTCCTGCACCGCGCGCAGGTCGCCGGAGGACTCCAGCATGTGGCTGGCGAAGGTGTGGCGCAGGAGGTGCGGGTGGATGTGTTTGGGAATGCCTTGCTGCAGCGCCAGCGTGTTCATGCGCAGCTGGATCGTGCGCGGGTGGATCGGTGCGCCGCCGCGACCACGGAACACCGGGCTTTCGGCGGCCATGCCCTGCTCGGCACCCAGCGCGCGCAAGGCGGTCACCGCATGGCGCCCGACCGGCACGAGGCGGGTCTTGCCGCCCTTGCCGAGCACGCGGACCTCGCCTTCGGCCAGGTCCAGGTCGAGCCAGCGCAGGCCGACCAGTTCGGACAGGCGCAGGCCGCTGGAATAGAACAGCTCCAGCATGGCGCGGTCGCGCACGGCCAGCTTGCCGCCGCTGTCAGTCTCCACCAGCGCGCCGGCTTCGTCGACGTCGAGGACCTGCGGCAGCTTGCGGCGCACCTTCGGCCCGCGCACGCCCAGCAAGGGGTCATGCGTGAGCAGCCCTTCGCGGTTGAGCTGGCGGAACAGGCTGCGGCAGGAGGACAGCAATCGCTGCAGGCTCTTCGGCGCCAGCCCGGCACGGTGTTCGGCGGCGATGAACCCGCGCATCCGGTTCGCGTCCAGTACCTCGAACGTGTCCAGCTGCCCGGCCTCCATGAAGCGCAGCAATTTGGCCAGGTCACGGCGATAGCCGGCGACGGTATGCGGCGAGGCATGGCGTTCGCCGGCGAGGCGACCCAGCCAGGCCTCGACCTGGCCGGCGGGAGTCATGGCTGGCTCAGGAGACATCCCGCGAGCGCGCCAGCGCGGCCGTGATGGTGGCGGAAATCATCTTCAGGAACAGCGTGCCCATGCCGGGCTGGAAGCGGTCCGGGTCGCTGCTGCCGATCGCCAGGATACCGGCCTCGTCCAGTCGCATCATCGCCACCGAGTGGATCTCGCTGGCGCTGTCGCCGAACAACCGTTGCAGCTTCTCGCCGGACAGCCGCCCGGAGCTGGGCTCGCCCTTGCGCAGGAACTCGGCGAATTCCGGGAGTGCCGCCTCGCCGCCGGGGATCTGTTGCAGCCAGTCGGCGCGTGGCAGGTTGAGGTCGTTGCCAAACAGCAGCAGGCGCACCTGCTCGGTATGGAAATCCGCGCTGAGCCTGGCGATCACGGTGCGCGCCGTCACCTCCACCGTGCTCGCGCGCAGCAGCGCCACGGTCAGCCCATGCACGCGCTCCATCAGCCGCTCGTTCTCGGCGGCAATCTCGACCAGCTCGGCCAGGCGACGTTCCAGTTCGGCGTTCTTGTCGCGCAGGCTTTGCATCTGGTAAACCGCCAGCGATGCGACTGCGCCGCCCTGGGCATGCGCATGCGCCGGCATGGTCAGCTGCGAGGCCAGTTCGGGGTACTCGCTGAGAAACTCCGGGTGGCGCTTCAGATAGGCCGCGACCACACGCGCCTGGGTAGCATCGTCGAGCAAGGTTGCAGTCATGCGCAGGGGTCCTCGAAACCATGAAGGGGGGAGCGGGCGGGCGTGCCGGATGGCTGCAGTGTGCGATGGACGCGCGTGCGCTTCAACCGCGCGCGGGTGATCCGCTGCCCGGAAGTGGCCATTCCCCCTCGAAAACGAATGCCGCCGGCCCGGTCATCCACAGCGTATGGCCTGGCCCGGCCCAGTCGATCGCCAGGGTCCCGCCGGGCAGTTCCACCAGGACGTGGTCATCGACCTCGCCATGCCGACGCAGTACCGCCACGGCGGCGCAGGCGCCGGTACCGCAGGCCAGCGTCCAGCCTGCGCCGCGTTCGTGCACGCGCAGGCGCAAGTGGCCGCGATCGACCTGCTGCACGAAGCCCGCATTGCACTGCTCGGGAAAACGTTCGTGCGACGACAGCAGCGGACCCAGCCTGTGCAGCCGCGGGTCGGTCAGGTCCGGGACCACCAGCACGGCGTGCGGGTTGCCCATTGACACCGCGCCGATCCGCAGGGACTCGTCGCCTACCGCGATGTCATAACCGTCTGCCAGCGCTGCAGCCGTGAACGGAATGCGCGAGGGCTCGAACATCGGCTCGCCCATGTCCACGGTCACCTGGTCCGCCGCGAGCAGGCGTACCGTCACCGGGCCGGAGGGACTCTCGATCCGCACGCTGTCGCCCAGCGCCAGCGCGCCAGCCCGGTGCAGCCAGGCCGCGACACAGCGCACGCCGTTGCCGCACTGGCCGGAGGGCGAACCGTCGCCGTTCCAGATGCCGTAATAGAACGCGCAAGACGGATCGCGCGCGCGCTCCACGCTCAGCAGCTGGTCGAACCCGACACCTGTGTGTCGGTCCGCCAGTGCACGGATCTGCGCGACATCCAGCGCGAACTCGCGCTGCCGGCAATCCAGCACGACGAAGTCGTTGCCGCTGCCGTGCATCTTGGAAAAGCGCAATGGCGTGGCGCCCATGCTCAGTGCTGGTGGGTGGCGGGCACGGCGCTGCTGGCTGACGCCGGTGCGGCGGGCGCTGGCGCATGGGTGGCGGCTGCCGGTCGCGGTGGCGGCAACACCAGCGGGCCCTTGTTGCCGCAGCCGGCAAGCAAGGCGGCGACGAAGGTAAGCGGCAGCAGCAACAGGGATCGACGCATGTCAGGGGTTCCTCTTGAAGGCCGCAGTATAGCCACGCTGTCCGTCGCGCCTTGGCCCGGGGACGGCCAATCCACCGGTGCGGCCTGTCGTTTCACCGATTCCAGCGCCATCCGCCATCGGGCACGGGACATCGAGACATTCCGTTGCTGTCGTCGGAAGCGCGGCAGGATTCGCCAGGTTTCGAAAGCCTGCCCGTTGCCACTGCCCGTTATGATGGCGCGGCGAGTCGCCCACCGCGGTGACGAGGAGCTGGTGATGGACTGGAGCGCCCTGCTGCGCTTGCCGATGACCGTGCTGCTGATCCTGGCGGCGGTTTTCATGCTGATCACCCTGGTGCAGCTGGTGGTGCTGCGCCGTCATCTGCGCGCGCGCCGGCGCGCCGCCGCCAGTTGGCGCGCGTTGCTGTGCCTGCTGTGTTTCGCGCTGACCCTGCTGCTGGCCGGCACAGGCGCGGCGCTGCGCGGCTATCGCCTGCTGGGCGAGGAAGCGCCGGTGGTCGAAATCGATGCGCACATCCTCTCCCCGCAGCGCTGGCAACTCACCCTGACCTGGCCCGATGGCAGCACGCGCCAGGTGCAACTGGCCGGCGACGACTGGCGCGTCGAGGCCATCGTGCTGAAATGGAAACTGCCCGCCCTGCTGGCCGGAGTGCCGCCGCTGTATCGGCTGGATCGCCTGTCCGGGCGTTACGACGATCCGACGCAGGAAATGAGCGCGCCGCGCACCGTGATCGGCTTCGACGATGCCGGTTCGTTCGACTTGGTCAACCTCAGCCGCAAATATCCGACGTGGCTGCCCGAAGTCGACACCGTCTATGGCAGCGGTGCATTCCTGCCGCTGGTTGATGGCGGTCATTACACGGTGAGCCTGCTGCGCACCGGCGCCCTGGTGGCGCGGGCCGATCCGGCGACCGCGCAGCTGATCAGCCACCCGCTGGGCGGCTGAGAGCATTCGCGCACGGGCGTCCGGGCAACCGGCGGTTCACCATGATGGCAGCGCCGGATCGTGGCGCAGCCGTTCCCATTCGAGCTTCAGCCATGGCGTGAACTGCTCCGGCTGGGTGGCGATTTCGTGGTCGAGTGCCGCCGGGGTGATGAAGCGCCAGGCGTCGATCTCGGTGGCATTTGCGTGGACCGGCGCCGCGCAGGTGCCGCTGTAGACCCAGCACAGTTCGTGTTCGGCACCGAGTCCGCGGTAATCGGCGTGGTATTCGAATTTGAACAGGAACTGCAGCGGGCAACGCATGCCCAGCTCCTGCTGCAGGCGGCGTTCGGTGGCCAGCTCCATGCTCTCGCCCTGGCGCGGATGGCTGCAGCAACTGTTGGCCCAGTAGCCGGGCCACAGCCGCTTGCTGCGGCTGCGTTGCTGTAGCAGGAGCTCGCCGTGTTCGTTGAAGATGAACAGGGAAAACGCGCGATGACGCTGGCCGTTGCCATCGTGGCAGGCCGCCTTGCTGGCGTGTCCGATGGGACGGTCCGCGGCGTCGACCAGGATCAGCGACTCGGCTTCGAACGAGACCGTGGCATGGCTCTGCGGCACCTCAGCCAAAGGACACCTCCAGCGCCTGGTAGCCGGCGTCGTGCATCGCCTGCACCACCCGCGCGCCGCCGTCGGGACACAGCGCAATCACGGCACCGCCGCCACCGCCTCCGGTCAGCTTGGCACCGCTGGCGCCGTGCTCACGCGCCAGCTGCACCAGTTCCTCGATCTCGCGGCTGGAGACTTGCAGCGCGTTCAACTGGCCCTGGCAGATATTCATCAGCTCACCCAGCTCGCCCAGGTCGCGGGCCTCCAGCGCGTCGAGCGCGTGCCGGGTCAGCACGTCGATTTCGTCGAAGATGCGTTCGTATCGTGCCGGATGCTGCAGCCATGCCTGGCGCACGCGCGCCACCATCCCGGCGGTCAGGCTCTCGCGTCCGCTGAGGCCGATCACCAGCGGCAGCGGTTGCTGCAGGGCGAGCTGGCGCATTTTGGCCGGCTCCCCCCGCTGGTACAGCAGCGCACTGCCATAAGTGGCGACGGTATTGTCTATCCCCGAGGGCGTGCCATGGGCGATTTTCTCGCACTCGAACGCCAGCGCGCAGATGCGGGCGTCGTCCAGGCCGAGCGCGCAATGCCGGTCCAGGGCCCGGATCACCGCCACGGCCAGCGCCGCCGAACCGCCCAGACCCATCGCCCGCGGCATCTCCGGGGCGACCTGGATGCGCAGCGACCGTTGGCCCAGGTCGAGCCGCTCGAGCAGCAGCGCCAGCGATTGCAGGAAGGAGCCGGGACGCACCGGGTGCGAGGACAGGCGTTGCTCGACACCCCAGCGCGGGATCAGCAGCGTGGTACCGCCGGCGGCATCCTCGACGCGTGCGCGGATCGCCAGCGGCAGCGGCGCGGCGATGGCGTGACGGCCGTATACCACCGCGTGCTCGCCAAGCAGGATCACTTTGCCGTGGCCGGCAGTCCAGCCCTCGGTGCTGGCCGGCGCGTTGCGACGGGCCAGCCGACCTGGCGCGGCCTGGCCGCGCAGTTCGGCCACGATCAGTTGCGCCTTCCAGATCTTGATCTCGCCGTCGGTGAGCAGGCGTTCGACCACGCGGTCGAAAATTTCCGGCGGGGCGCCCGCCGCCATCGCGACGCTGCGCGCGTGCAAGCTCATGTGCCCCTGCTGGATGCCGTCGGTGACCAGCGCGCGCAGTGCCGAAAAATTCTGCGCCAGGCCAACCGCGGCCATCACCTCGGCCAACTCGCGCGCGCCGGGCGAACCGAGCAGGCGGTGGTTGATCGCGACCATCGGGTTCGCCTGCAGCGAGCCACCCACGGTGCCCACCTTGAGCGGCAACTCGATGTTGCCGACCAGATCGCCATCGGCATTGCGCGACCAGCGCGTCAGCGCACAGTAACCCTGCCCCCGCGCGGCGTAGGCATGTACCGCCGCTTCCAGCGCGCGCCAGTCGTTGCCGGTGGCCAGTGCCACCGCATCCACCCCGTTCATGATCCCCTTGTTGTGGGTCGCGGCGCGGTACGGGTCGACCAGGGCCAGATCGTTGGCCAGGATGATCCCGTCGCGCACCTGTTCGCCATCGTGCCCCTTCCCTGAGAGCGCATGCACGGGAATCACCGCGCTGGCGCGCACCAGCGCCCGGTCCGCCAGGTTGGACAGGATGCGCAGGCAGACCTTGCCGCCGGTGATCGCCTCCACCAGCGGCGCCACGCCCTCGCACATCGTGTTGACCAGGTTGGCACCCATGGCATCGCCGGTGTCGACCAGCAAATGCAGCACCACCATGTCGTGGCCGCCATCCGGCGCGGCGTGGATCAATACCTCGATGTCGGTGACCCCACCCCCGCGGGCGACCATGTTCGGGTGCAGGCTGTTGGCCAGGTTGATGATCTCCTCGCGACGCTGCAGCAAGGCCGTGCGCACCTTGCCGGAATGCGTCACGCCGACTACCTGGACCTGACCGATCAACAACGGCCGGCTGCTGTGGGTGGCGAAGCCGCCGCTGCGGCGCACCAGCTTCGCCGCCGAGCTCAGCGCGGCCACGATCGAAGGCTCCTCGACCACCAGCGGCACCACGTAGTCCTTGCCGTTGATCAGGAAGTTCAGGGCCAGCCCCACCGGCAGCCCCATCACGCCGATGACGTTCTCGATCATCTTGTCCGCCTGCGCCAGCTCCAGCGGCTGCGTGCCGCTGGTCAGCGTGCGGTGATCGGTCAGCGACAACAGTTCGCGGCTGCGCAGGAGCTGCAAGCGTTCGCTCACGGACAAGCGGTGGAAACCGGGCATGCGCGCAAGCGTCTCGGGCGGCTCGGGCGCCTTCGCGGCAGGCTCGCACGCTGCATCGTCGGTTGGAGGCGACGCCGGCCCATCGGCCTGCTCGTTCACGTATGACTGGTCCACTGCTGCTCCTTTGAGATGGTTGACGATTGCAAGCGAGCACCCGGCGACGGATGCAGGTCGAGCAACGTGAATCCGGATGTGGCGGCGGCCCGGCCGAAGGCTTGCAGCCGCTCGGCGTCGGTGGCCAGCGCGATGCCGATATCGCCGCCGCCGGCACCGCAGGTCTTGTAGGTCACGCCATGGCGTGTCGCCAGTTCGCCCAACGTGCGGTGCTCGGCGCTGATGATATCCAGTCCGCTGGCGTGGCCCAACCGATCCAGCGCCAGCGCGTAGGCCGCCACGGTCTCGATCAAGGTCGCCGCGTCGGCGGCGCTGGCGGCGGCGCGCGCGCAGTCGCCGAGCTCGCGCATCAGCGCCGCATAGCGTGCGCTCGCGCTCACACGCCATGCCGCCAGCTGGCCCAGGTAGGCGCCGGTCGAGGCCGACTTGCCGGACCACACGCAGCACCATTCCAACCCGGCCGGCCAGGTCGCCGGGCTGACCCGCGGCTGGCCGTCGTCCAGGCGATAGACCAGCAGGCCGCCGATCAGGCTGGCGGCGATGTCCAGTCCGCTGCCGCGACCACCCTGCGCGCGCCGGTGCGCCGCGATCAGGGTGGCGAGGCCTGGCGCGCCACGTTCCTCCCGTGCACAGACCGCACGGGCCAGCGCCACCGTCAGCGCCGCGCTGGAGCCCAGTCCCAATTTGGCGTGCCCATCGGCCGCCGCATGGAACGCGCGGGTGTCCAGACGGGCACGAAAGGGCGCGGGCGCGCCCTCCGTGGCAAGCGCTTCCAGCACGGCACTGACCAGCGCCAGCTGGCCGATGGTCGGCGCATCGAGCGCGGGCCAGGCCATTCGTCCGCTGGCGTCCAGCTCACCGTGTGCGGCCCGGATGCCCAGCGTGGGCGCCGTGATTTCGTAGCCCGGCTCGGCGGAGTCGTCCAGTTCCACGCGCGCCTCGCGATCGATCGCCAGCACGAGCGCGGGCGCGCCCTCCAGCACCGCGTATTCACCGGTGATCACCAGCTTGCCGGGTGCGCAGGCAACCGCGCGCATCAGCTCGCCGCGCCTTCGTCGAGCAGCCGTGCACCATCGCCCAGGCCGCTGGTCAACACCTGCTCGACACCGGGAATGTCGGCGAGCGCCGCGGCCACCGTGGCGAGTGCGCCCGGGGCGCAAACCGCTTTCACCTGGGCGCCTGCGTCGATCGTGAAGAACACTTCGACACCGTCGCGCTCGCGCAGGGCACGAATCCGCTGCAGGCAATCCACGGTGGCGCCGGTCCAGTACAGCAACGGTGGCCGGCTTGCCTGCATCACCGCGTGCATCTTCAGACAGTTGTGTTCACTCACCTCGGCCAGCGCCGCGAAATCGCGCGCCTGCACGGCATTGCGCGCCGCCGCCAGATCAGTACCGGCCGTGTCTACCCACGCCGGGTAAAATGGCGAAGTTTGCCGACTGCTTTCCATGCCGGCACCCGAGGCCGTGCTCTTGCGGCCATGCGCGGTGACGGCGATGGCCACTTCCAGCGGCCATTGGGCGGCCTCGAGCACGGGCGCGGCAAAGACGTCCTCGCCGTCCTCGCGCTGGCCCACTGCCATGCTGACAAACCCGCCGAACAGCGAGCGCGCCGCCGACCCCGACCCTTGCCGCGCCAGCAGGGACAGCGTCCGACGGTCCAGCGCCAAGCCCAGCGCGGCGTCCGCAGCCAGCACCAGCGCGGCGAAGCCGGAGGCGGAGGAAGCCAGCCCTGCGGCGGTGGGGAAATTGTTGCGACTGTCGACGCGGGCGCACGCCGTGGTGCCGGCGCGGTGCCGCAGCAGGTCCAGGCAGGCGCTGACCCTCCCCAGTGCCGCAGGATCCTCGGCGCCGTTCAGGCAGAGCTCGTCGTGTCGCAAGGATTCGTCAAACGCGACCCGGGTGCGTGTCCACAGCGCGGCAAGGGTGATCGACAGGGACCCGGTGGCCGGCAGGTTCAGCCGCGGGTCGCGTTTTCCCCAGTACTTGACCAGGGCAATGTTCGGTTGTGCTTGTGCGGTGGCGGCCATCAGGAATCCGGGGTGGGAGCGGGCCAGGTCGCCGCTGCCGGGCGCGTGCACGCCTCTGCTATCGGTCAACGGCGGTGGCGTGCCGGTACCACGCGGCGGCGCCGCGCTGCGCTGCGGCGCAGGTGCGCCACGACGCCGACATCCGCTCTATTGTGCCAGCGGTGCCGTCCGCGCGGGCTGATGCACGTCACCAGGGCCCCGCCGCGGCGTCCGGCCTGCGCTGCGGCGAGGATCAATCCAGCGTTCGCTCGTATCGCCAGGCGTCGGCACCGTCCTCGTAATAGTGCCGATAGTTGCCGATGCGCCGGTAGCCGAGCCGCTCATACAGGTTGATCGCGGCGGCGTTGTCGGTGCGCACTTCCAGACGCAGTGCGCGGCAGTGACGGCGTTGCGCCGCGACGGCGGCGGCCGCCAGCAAGGCGGCACCCACACCCTGGCCGCGCGCCTCGGGCCGTGTCGCCAGCGAGTACACCCGCGCCACGGTGCAGCGTTTGCGGAAGAACAGCACGACGCTGCCGAAGAAAGCATGCTGGCCGGCGCTGGCCAGCAGGATCTGGGCGGAATCGCTGTCGAGGTGGCGCCGATATTGCGCACGACTCATGCGGTCGCCGTCGAATGCGCGCTGTTCCAGTGCCACCAGGTCGTCGAGATCGGACATGTCCGCGCGACGGACGCGCACGGAGAGGGTGGCTGGCGGTGGCTGCATGGGGGGACGGGCTTTCGGAGGGAGAATCGCGTGGACTGTAGCAGGCGCGCCGCCGTGGTGGCGCCGCGTTTGCCCGGTGACCGGTGCCGTCGCTTGTGTTGGCGCGTCGCTGTGCCAGACTTCATGTTTTGCAGGCCGCTCGCCGCTCGTCCGCGGCTGCCTTCTGGCGTGATGAGGTGCCATGACCCGCCTGGTCGTCGTTGTCGAAAAAGCCTCCGACTGGAGCTCGTACTACCCCTCCGTCGACGTGATGAGCGCGATGGACTACCTGCGCTCGCCGGCCATCGTCGAGAACGAGCGCACGCACGTCATCAATCTCTGCCGCAGCTACAAATATCTGGGCACGGGCTACTACGTCTCGCTGCTGGCGGAGGCGCGCGGCCACCGGGTGATGCCGTCGGTGCGTACCGTGAACGACCTGCGCCGCCGCTCGCTGTACGGCCTGGACATCGAGGATCTCAACGCCGAGCTGACCCACTTCCTGCCCGCCGGTGGCCGTGATACGACGGATTTCGGGATCCTGGTCTACTTCGGCATGACGGCGTATCCGGCGCTGCAGGACCTCTCCCGCGAAGTGTTCGAAATGTTTCCGTGCCCGCTGTTGCGAATCGAGTTCGAGCGCGACCGCGTGTGGCAGGTCAGCGCGATCAAGCCGGTCGGCCTGCATGCGCTGGATGATGCCCAGGAGGATGCCTTCGCCGAGGAGCTCGATCGTTTCTCGCGCAAGCTGTGGCGCAAACCGCGCGCGCGCCGGCAGTTCCGCTACGACCTGGCGATGCTGGTCGACCCTGAAGAGCAGATGCCGCCGTCGAACAAGAAGGCGCTGAAGGCCTTCATCAATGCCGGCAAGGAACTCGGCATCGAGGTCGATCCGATCGGCAAGAACGACTACCAGCGCCTGGCCGAGTACGACGGCCTGTTCATCCGTGAAACCACGGCCAGCGACAACCACACCTACCGCTTCGCCCATCGGGCGGAGAAGGAAGGCATGGTGGTGATGGACGATCCCACCTCGATCCTGCGCTGTACCAACAAGATCTTCCTCAACGACCTGATGGTTTCGCGCAAGCTGGCGGTGCCGCGCACCGAAATTCTCTATCGCGACGACAGCAAGGGCACCAAGGAGGTGGTGGCCCGGCTCGGCTTCCCGCTGGTGCTGAAGATTCCCGACGGCTCGTTCTCGCGCGGCGTGGTCAAGGTCGAAGACGAAGCCGCGCTGGCGTCCGCGTGCAGCGGCCTGTTCCAGCACAGCGCCCTGCTGCTGGCACAGGAATACGTCTATACCGAGTTCGACTGGCGCATCGGCGTGCTCAACCGCGAGCCGCTGTACGCCTGCAAGTACTACATGTCGCGCGGGCACTGGCAGATCTACAACTATGGCGCCAAGGGCAGCGCGAAATCCGGCGGCTTCGAGTCGATCGCCGTGAAGGACACGCCGGCCGAGGTGATCAAGCTCGCCCTGAAGGCGACGCACACGATCGGCGATGGCCTGTACGGGGTCGACCTGAAGCAGGTCGGGCACAAGCCGGTGGTGATCGAAGTCAACGACAACCCCTCGATCGACGCGGGCGTCGAGGATGCCTATCTGGGCGACAAGCTCTACCTGCGCGTCATGCAGGAGTTCCTGCGGCGGATGGAACGCAAGCGCCAGGGCGGCACCTGAAGCCGCCAGGCGCCGGTCGGGCCGTTGGCGGTCGGGACGATTCGCAGACCGCCAACCGGCCAACGGACGCCTAATGCCAGAGCACGCCGTGAATGGCGGACAGGCGCTGCCGCCGGCGTCGCACCCGCAGCTGATGCAGCAGCCGCGGTTCCAGCGCCAGCAGTACCGCGAGCGGTGCCGCCAGCAGCCAGAACACCGGCGTCCAGCCCAGCAGTTCGGTATGCAGCGGGATCAACGTGGTGATCAGCGCGAAGGTGCCGGTCAGCAGCCACAGCACGGCAGCGGCAAACAAACGTTGGTGGTGGGCGGAAGGCGGCAGTTCGGTACGCATGGGGAAAACCCTGTCGGCGGGAGACGGCTGCAGCCTGCCCGCGCCTCATCTCACCGGTTGCGACTCCCGTCGTGGGCAAGCGAACCGGCGAGGTTGCCGCATGCGTCGCGGACGTCTCGCGCGTCCCGCAGGCCAAACCGCCGCGACTTGTAGAATGGCCTGGCGATCACTTGAGGATGTCGCATGTCAGTGCTGCAGTTCGCCGTGTTCGGCCATCCCATTGCTCACAGTCTGTCGCCGCGGATCCACCAGGCGTTCGCACGGCAGTGCGGGATCGAGCTGGAATTTCGCGCGGTCGACGTGACCGCGGAAAACTTCAAGGCGGTGGCGCGAGGTTTCTTCGACGGCGGCGGTCGTGGTGCAAACGTCACCTCGCCGCACAAGGCCGCGGCGTTCCGGCTGGCCGACGTGCGCAGCGTGGCAGCCACGCGCGTCGGCACGGCCAATGTGCTGTCTCGCGATGACGCCGGCCGCCTGGCCGCGCACAATACCGACGGTGACGGTTTCATGCGCGACCTGGCCGAACGCCATGGCATCGATGTGCGAGGACAAGACACGCTTGCTGCTCGGCGCCGGCGGCGCGGCGCGCGGCGTGGCCTGGCACCTGCTCGATGCGGGCGCGCGAACGCTGACCATCGTCAATCGCTCGCCCGTCGCCGCCGCGGCCCTGGCGGAGGCGATCGACGAGCCCGCCCGGGTGCACGTCAGCTCCTGGGACGCGCTGGCCGCGAGCGGCAGCTACGACCTGATCGTCAACGCCACCTCGGCGGGTTTGCTCGGCGCCACATTGCCGCTGCCGCTCTCGCTGGCTGGCCCTGGCACGGCTTGCTACGACCTGTCCTACGGCGAAGCCGCAGGCGGTTTCCTGCGCTGGGCCCGGACGGCCGGTGCCCGCTATGCCTGCGATGGCCTCGGCATGCTGCTGGAAACCGCGGCCGATGCGTTCGCCTTGTGGCACGGCCCGCGACCCGACACCAAGGAGTTGTATCAAACCTTGCGTGCGCAGACGGCATGAATGCGTCGGTGCGGGCTGGCGGGTACCGCTTGGCTCAGAGCTTGTGCAGAAAACCACTTCCTGTGGTTTTCTTGTATCGCGCGTCCGGTACATGCCCGGACGCGCTCACGCGATCGGTCACTTGCGTGACCGATCCGCGCCCGGCCGTCCCTGGCCGGATTGAGAGCTGGCCGGATTGAGAGGTTGAAAACTCACAACCTCTCACGGCTGATGCAAGCGACACGGCATCAACCCACGTCCGCCAGGTAGGCGTCCTTCAAGCGCACGTAATGGTCGGCGGAGTAATGCAGCTGCTCGATCTGTGCGTCGCTGAGCCGGCGCACGAATTTCGCCGGGTTGCCCAGCCACAACTCGCCCTCGCCGACCACTTTGCCCGGTGCCAGCAGACTGCCGGCGCCGACGAAGCCGTGCCGGTGCACCACCGCGCCATCCATCAGCGTGGCGTGCATGCCGATCAGGCAGTAGTCGCCGATCGTGCATGCATGCACCACGGCGGCATGGCCGATGGTGACGCCCTCGCCGATCAGGCAAGGGAAACCGGGGCCGTACGGACCCGCGTGGGCGACATGCACGATGCTGCCATCCTGGATGCTGGTGCGGGCGCCGACGCGGATGGCATTGACGTCGCCGCGCAATACCGTGCCCGGCCAGAGCGACACGTCATCACCCAGCACCACGTCGCCGATCACGCAGGCGCCGGGATCGACATAAACCCGCTGGCCCAGAGTCGGCGAGACGTTCTTGAAGCGGCGTAATGGACTCATCCGCGCATGGTAACGGGCGCCTTGGGCTTGCGCGTGACGGGGCGCAGGGCGGGCCGCTTGATTTCGGTCCGCGCGATCGCCACGCTGGGAGTTCAAAGGAGCGTCCATGAACCCGCACGACAACCCCCTGTTGGCCGATGATTCCCTGCCGGCGTTCTCGAAAATTCGCCCCGAACACGTCGAACCGGCGATCGACACGATCCTGGCCGATTGCCGCGCCAGCATCGCGGCACTGACTGCCGCGGATGCACCGCGCGACTTCGCCAGCGTGATGCTGAGCCAGGAGCGGCTGGACCAGCGGCTGGCGCGGGCGTGGGCGCCAGTCAGCCATCTGCACGCGGTGGCCGACAGCGAAGCCTTGCGCCAGGCATACGGACCGGCCGAGGAAAAGCTCACCGAATTCGCGATCGAGCAGGGCCAGAATCGTGACCTGTATGCGGCGGTGCGCTCGCTCGCCGAGGCGCCGGATTTCGCCACGCTGCCGCGTCCAGCACGAGCGCTCATCGAGCATGCGTTGCGCGACTTCCGCCTTTCCGGCGTGGCGCTGGACGAGCCCGAGCGTTCGCGTTACCGCGAGATCGGGGTGGAACTGTCGCGCCTGTCCACCGAATTTTCCAATGCCGTACTCGACGCCAGCGAGGCCTGGCACGAGCAGATCAACGACGAGCGCGATCTTGCCGGCATCCCCGCCTCCGGCCGCGCCGTGTTGCGCCAGTACGCGAAGGATCAGGACCTGGAGGGCTACCTGGTGACGCTGAAGCAACCCAGCGTGCACGCCGTGCTGACCTACGCCGACGATCGGAGCTTGCGCGAGCGGGTGTACTGGGCGTACCAGACGCGCGCCTCCGACCAAGGGCCGGACGCGGGCAAGTTCGACAATGGCGCGCGCATCGAACAAATCATGGCATTGCGCCACGAGGCCGCGCAGCTGCTTGGTTTCGCCAACGCGGCGGAGGAATCGCTGGCGACCAAGATGGCCGGCTCGCCGGCGGAAGTGATGGAGTTTCTGCACGACCTGGTCGCCCGCGCTCGGCCGGTGGCGCAGCGCGAACTGGCCGCATTGCGTCAGTTCGCGCATGACGAACTGCAGCTCGATACGCTGGAGTCGTGGGATGTCGGCTACGCCGCGGAGAAGCTGCGTCAGCGCGAATACGCCCTGGACGAGGAGCAGTTGAAACCGTACTTCCCGCTGCCGGCCGTGATCGATGGCCTGTTCGAGCTGACCACCCGGCTGTACGGCATCACCCTGGCCGAGCGTGAGGGCGTGGACACGTGGCATCCGGACGTGCGCTATTTCGACCTGCGCGATGCCGACGGACGGGTCTTCGCGGGCGCGTACATCGATTTGTATGCGCGCAGCGGCAAACGCGGTGGGGCGTGGATGGACGTGTGTCGCGCCCGGTTCGACGACGGCGAGCAGCGGCAACTCCCGGTCGCCTTCCTCACCTGCAACTTCGCGCCGCCCACCGACGGCAAGCCCGCCCTGCTTGCGCATGACGATGTGCTGACCCTGTTCCACGAGTTCGGTCACGGCCTGCACCATCTGCTTACCGGGATCGCGCTGCCCTCGATCGGCGGCATCGACGGGGTCGAGTGGGACGCGGTGGAGCTGCCCAGCCAGTTCATGGAGAACTTCGGCTGGAACCGCGAGGCGCTCGACCTGTTCGCCAAGCATGTCGACACCGGCGAGCGCCTGCCCGACGAGCTGTTCGAGCGCATGCTGGCCGCGCGCCACTTCCACGCCGGGCTGTTCCTGGTGCGTCAGCTGGAGTTCGCGCTGTTCGATTTCCTGTTGCACCTGGAATACGACCCGGCGCAAGGCGCGCGTACGCTGGCCGTGCTGGAGGAGGTGCGCAAGCGCGTGGCGGTGCTGCACCCGCCAGCCTGGCAGCGTTTCCCGCACGGCTTCAGCCACGTCTTCGCAGGCGGTTACGCCGCCGGCTATTACAGCTATCTATGGGCCGAGTTGCTCAGCGCCGACGCCTTCGGCGAGTTCGAGGAACACGGCGTCATCGATCGCGCCACCGGCGAGCGCTTCCGCCGCGAGTTCCTCGCCGTCGGCGCCAGTCGCCCGGCACTGGAAAGCTTCATCGCCTTTCGGGGCCGTCGCCCCGAGCCGGAGGCCTTGCTGCGCAGCTACGGCCTCGGCTGATTTCCCGTCCTGCCGTGTCTGCAGGAGCCCGCTCGCGGGCTTTTGGAGCCGGGACCGGGATTCGGGATTCGGGATTCGCAAAGCTTTCGGCTACTTTTGCGATTCCCGATTCTCCATTCCCGACCAAAAACAAAAAAAAGCCCGCCGAAGCGGGCTTTCCTTCAGGGGTTGGAGTCCGTGGGACTTCAAACGGCCTGGACTTCCTCGGCCTGCAGGCCCTTCTGGCCCTTGGTGACGATGAACGTGACGCGCTGACCTTCCTGCAGGGACTTGAATCCCGTGCCCTGGATCGCGCGAAAATGCACGAACAGGTCATCACCGCTTTCCGGCGTGATGAAGCCAAAACCCTTGGCGTCGTTGAACCACTTGACTGTACCGCTCTGACGATCCGACATGAAACTTTACCTTTGAAGCATGGATGGTTTGCGGCTTGGCGCGAGATGCACTTGACCGCAAGGTAGGCGAGAAACCGGGTTTTCCCCGAGGCTCGCCCGCGCAGCATACACTGGAATCGGCGATTTCGGTGGTTTTGTCCATAAAATAATCGGCGGGGCCGCGAGGGCCGATCAAGCCGCCTCCCAGCCGGCCCCGCCCGCTGCCGGCTGTTCCGGCGGCAGCCGGATCGGGCCATCCCTTACAATGGACGGATGAAGATCGCCTCGTGGAACGTCAATTCGCTGAAGGTGCGCCTGCCGCACCTGACCCGATGGCTGGCCGACACCCAGCCGGACATCGTGGCGTTGCAGGAGACGAAGCTGGAGGATGCGAAGTTTCCGGTCGACGAGCTGGCAGCCGCGGGTTACCGGGCCGTCTACGCCGGCCAGAAGACCTACAACGGCGTGGCGATCCTGGCCCGCGAGGAGCCGACCGACATTCTCACCGACATCCCGGGCCTGGATGATCCGCAACGGCGGATCCTGGCGGCGACCGTCGGCGGACTGCGCGTGGTCGACCTGTACGTGGTCAACGGCAAGGCGGTCGGCGACGAGAAATACGCCTACAAGCTGGACTGGCTGGCCAAGGTGCGCGAGTTCCTGGCTCGCGAGCACGAGCGCCATCCGAACCTGGTGGTGCTGGGCGACTTCAACATCTGCCCCGACGACCGCGACGTCTACGACCCGGTGGCCTGGGGCGAGGACATCCTGTGCTCGCCGCCTGAGCGCGCCGCGCTCAAGGCGATCACCGACCTTGGCCTGCACGACAGCTTCCGGCAGTTCGAGCCGGCGGCCGGCCACTACAGCTGGTGGGACTATCGGCAAGCGGCGTTCCGTCGCAACATGGGCCTGCGCATCGATCTGATTCTGATCGGTGAGGCCCTGAAATCCGCCGCCACGGCGGCAGCGATCGATCGCGAACCACGGCGGTGGGAGCGACCCTCCGATCACACCCCGGTGATGCTGGAACTTGCCATATGAACGACATGACGAAATCCGAATGGCCCAGCTCGCTGGACGACAAGGAACTGGACGAGCTGGATCGTTATCTGCGCGCGCACACCGCCGAGGGCGACCTGCTGCTCGATGGCGTGCATGGCCTGCTCAGCGCACTGGTGGTCGGCCCGTTGCTGGTCCTGCCCCACGAATGGCTCCCCGAGGTATTGCACGAGCCCTTCGATGACGAGGACGAGGGCAACCGCGTGCTCGAGCTGCTGGCCAAACTCAACGACTCGATCAGCGCCGAGCTGGACGTGGATGCGTACGAGCCGATCCTGGGCGAACTCGCCACCGACGCCGGCCCGATGCTGTCGGCCGCCGGCTGGTGCGAGGGTTTCAGCCGTGGCATCGACCTGCGCGCCGCGTTGTGGGAAAACCGGCTGAGCGAAGATTCGCAGTTGATGGAGCTGCTCGGCCCGGTGATGGCACTGGCGGTGGACGAGGGCATCCTCAGTTCCGAGGCCGAGTTCGAGAAGCTCAGCGACGATGAGTACGACGAATGCCTGGCCCAGGTGCCCGCCGTGCTGCACGCGGTGAACCAGTACTGGCAAGCCACCCCGGCGACCGAAGCGGAGGTGGAGACCATGGTGCTGCAACAGCGCCCCGGCAAGGACGACGAAGCCGCCCCGCCGCGCCAGCGCAGCGGCCACTGGGTGCATTGAGGCAGGAATGAGGAAAGAGAGTGAGAGAAGGCCAGGGCGCTACGTCTCCCCTCTCCCTCTCACCTCTCACCTCTCACTCCTCACCCTTCGCTCTTCGCTCTCCGCTCACTGTCGCCGCGATGGAACGATCCGTTCCGGTCGCCGTGCTTGGATTGGAGCGCGAACAGGGCCATCTTGGCGGGCATGTCTTTCCCAGCCGGAGAACCCTCATGAGCGATCGCACCATCACCCAACGCGTCCGCGGCATCGACACCGCCGACGGTGCCGGCGTCAAGCTGAAGCGCATCATCGGCCAGAGCGCGCTGGACACGCTCGATCCATTCCTGCTGCTGGACGAGTTTCGCTCCGACAGTGCCGACGACTACATCGCCGGTTTCCCGGAGCACCCGCACCGCGGTTTCGAGACGGTCACCTACATGCTGGCCGGCCACATGCGCCATGGCGACAACCACGGCAACCGCGGCGACCTCACCCCGGGCAGCGTGCAATGGATGACCGCCGGCCGCGGCATCCTGCATTCGGAAATGCCGCAGCAGGAGAACGGCCTGATGTGGGGCTTCCAGCTGTGGGTCAACCTGCCGGCGAAGGACAAGATGACCGCGCCGCGCTACCAGGACATCGGTCCGGAGCGGATTCCCGTGGTGCACCCGGCCGAAGGCGTCGAGGTGAAGGTGATTGCCGGCGAACTGGCGGGCGCCAGCGGCCCGGTCGAGGGCATTGCCACCGCACCGGTCTACCTGGACGTGGCGCTGCAACCCGGTGCGCGCTTCACGCTCGATCTGCCGCTCGGCCACCATGGTTTCGCCTACGTGTTCGATGGCGACGCAGCGATGGTCGGCGGCGAACGGCTGCAACGCAGTGAACTGGGCGTGCTGTCCGACGGCGAGCAACTGCAGTTGGCCGGTGGTGAGACTGCCGCGCGCCTGCTGATCGTGGCCGGACGCCCGCTGCGCGAACCGGTAGCGCGTTACGGCCCGTTCGTGATGAACACGCAGGCGCAGATCCACGAAGCGATTGCCGACTTCCGTGCCGGCCGGTTTTAATAAAGCAAAGCGCTCCTCGCGTTTGCCCCCTCTCCCTTCGGGAGAGGGTTGGGGAGAGGGTGCGCTCTCGTATCGAAGCCGGTGCGGAGCGGCTTTGGAAGCTTACGCGAGGAGCACGACGCTTCATTGAAGCAGTAGTCGCACCTTCTCGCTCCCTGCAGGTAATGGCGCTGCAGCGCCAGGAACAACTCCGGTACTGGCAGCACGGTTACCACCGAACCGGCCATGCGCCAAATTCCGCGCATCCACCGTGGCGGGGAGATGGCCGCGCGCCTGTCACTGCGCGCGCTGTTTGGCCGTGTCGGACGCTGCCGCCGTCTGTTCGGTCTGCTCGCCCTGCGCGGCGCTGGCGGCCTGATCCCGGACGATCGCCAGCGCCTGATTCACCGCATCGATCACGACCTGCGGTCGGTCGTACTGGATGAAGTGACCGCTGTTCGGCACGATCTCATTGACGCCCCGGCTCGAAAGCGCCGCGATCTGCAGATGCAGATCTTCCCACAGCAAGGTGCGCTGGTCGCGCTCTTGCTGCGTTTCATCCTTGGCTTTCGGATAGGGCGAATGGGTCAGCACGATGATCGGCATGTCGCCAAAGCTTTTGCGCGTGGCGCGGGCCTGCTCCGCGCTGGCATAGAAGACGTTCTGCTGCTCGGACACGACCGCTTGCTGCCAGCGCACCGTGCTGGCGTAGCGTGACTGGGCATCGTTGATGGCCCGGCTGAAACGCGGATCCGGCTCGCCCACGCATTGGGCATAGGCCGGCGTGTCCTTGACCAGGCCGCTGCGGGCGTCGTCGATGCACGCCTCGCGTTGTTTCAGCCAGTCATCCCATTTGGCCTGCTGACCCGGGGCACCAATCGCCCAGCCGCGCGTGGACTGATCCTCGTGCGACGGTTCGACCAGCACCATTCCCGCCACTTCATCCGGATAGCGATCGGCAAACACGCGGGCATACATGCCGGCCAGCGAGTGACTGACCAGCACATAGGGCGCACCAATACCCGCGGCCCTGAGCAACGCATGCAGGTCTTCGGCGCTGTTGACCGCGTCGCCGGCTCGCGTTGCCGGATCGCTGAAACCGAGCCCGGCGCGATCGAACGAGCAGGTTCTCGTCCTGGTGGCGATCGCCGGTTGCACCATGGCCCACGAAATCGTCGAGTCACCCATGCCGGCGTCCATGATCACGGCCGGCGACCCGGCGCCGCGGCAGTAGAGGTTCATCCGCCGACCATGATCGACATCGACCAATCGCTGCGCGTGGGTGTAGTCGGCGTCGGTGATGATTGGAGCGGCGGCGCCGTGCGCTGCACCAGCGAAGGAGAAGGCAAGGCCGGCGCAGAAGACGGTGAGTGCGGTCGTACGTGGCGTCATGGGTTCCCCGGCAACTGGTTCGTTCATGCTTCGCTGAAAGTCTGGCACAGACCTGCCGGCGGGGCGCCGTTCAGTCGCTACGACTTTGCCGGGCGATCCAGCCTCTGGAAGTCCCAACCTTCGGCGGCGGCCAGGCTTTGCCGAGCGTGCTCTTGCCGCTGCCGGCCACGCCCATCACCACGATGACCATGCCTGCTGCGTTTTTCCCGTTCATCCCTTCACGCTACCCAGCAACAAGCCCTGCAGGTAATGCCGCTGCAGCGCCAGGAACAGCAGCAGCACCGGCAACACGGTGACCACCGAACCGGCCATCATCAGTTCGGTGTCTTCGCTGTGTTCGCGCGCCAGCGAGGCCAGCGCCAGCGGCAGGGTGTAGTGCTCCTGCCCGGTCAGCACGATCAGCGGCCACATGAAGTCGTTCCACGCGGCAAGGAAGGTGAACACGGTGAGCGTCACCATGATCGGCTTGAGCAGGGGCAGCACGATCCGCACGAAGATGAGCCACTCGCCGGCGCCCTCCATGCGCGCGGCTTCCAGCAGTTCGTCCGGCACGTTGCGGGCGTATTCGCGTACCAGGTAGATGCCGAAGATGGTGGCCATGCCCGGCACGATCACGCCGGCATAGCTGTTGACCAGGCCGACGTACTTCAGCAGCAGGAACAGCGGCAGCATCGCCACCTGGGCCGGGATCACCAACGCACCGACCAGCGCCTGGAACAGCCGCTCGCGGCCGGCGAAGCGCAGCTTGGCGAACGCGTAGCCGGCCATCAGGTTGGAGGCCAGCGCGAGCGCGGCGATCGCGCTTGAAATGAACAGGCTGTTGAGCACGTAGCGACCCATGCCGGCGTGCGCGAACAACTCACGGTAGTTGCCCAGGGTGGGGTGCCCGGGCAGCAGCGGCGGCGGCAGCGAACTGGCCGAGCCCGGCGCCATGAACGACACCGACAGCATCCACAGCAGCGGCAGCACGGCGACCAGCGCGCAGCCGCACAGCGCGCCATTGACCAGGGTGCGCGCCAGCCGCGGACTCATGCCGGCACCCGGCGTCGCAGCAGCCGCAGCAGCACGACCGTGATCGCCAGGATGATGCCGAACAGCATGAACGCCACCGCCGAGGCGACGCCCAGGTTCCACCACTTGAAGCCGTCGTCGTACATCAGGTACAGCACGCTCACCGTGCTTTGCAGCGGGCCGCCCTCGGTCATCACGTAGGGCTCGGCGAACAGCTGGAAATAGCCGGCCACGGTGAGCACCATCACCAGCACCATGGTGGGTTTGAGCATCGGCAGCGTGACGTGCCAGAACTGTTGCGGCGCCGAGGCACCGTCGATGCGTGCGGCCTCGTACAGCTCGGGCCGGATCGCCTGCAGCCCGGCCAGGAAGATGATCATGTTGTAGCCGAAGTTCTTCCACACCGCGAACGCGATGATGGTCGGCATCGCCCAGTGCGGATCGCCGAGCCAGTCGACCGGGTGCAGTCCCAGTGCCGCCAGGCCATAGTTCACCAGCCCGTACTTGGTGTTGAACAGATAGCGCCAGATCACCGCCACCGCCACCACCGTGGTCACCACCGGCGCGAACAGCACGGTGCGATGGAACGACTTCATGCGCGCGAGCGGGGAGTTCAGCAGCAGCGCGGTGCCCAAGGAAGCGCCGATCGACAGCGGCACGCCGACCGCCACGAAATAGAACGTATTGCCCAGCGCCGTCCAGAACAGCGGCCGCTGCAGCAGCTCCCAGTAATTGTGCAGGCCGACGAAGCGCAGGTTGCGGATATCGGCCAGTGCATACAGGTCGTAATCGGTGAGGCTCAGGCCCAGCGCACCGATCACCGGCACGATGAAGAACACGCCCAGCACCAGCAGTGCCGGAGTCAGGAACAACCACGCGGCGCGCGGGCGATTCATCGTTGTCCCACGTGGGCGCGCGCGAGCATCCAGCGGCGCTTGGCCAGGATCGCATCGGCTCGCCGGTCGATCTCGGCGGCGGCCTGGTCCACCGTCAGCTGGCCATGCGCGGCTTCGGCGGCGACCAGCTGCATCTCGGTGACGATGCGCTCCCACTCCGGCACCGCCGGCGTCGGCTTGACCCGTTCCAGTTGCTCGCGGAATGCCTGCGCAGCCGGGTCGCTGCGCAGCGCGTCGCCCTGCCAGGCCGAGCGGCGCGGCGGCATGTCGCCAAGCAGGGCATAGAACTGCTGCTGCACCGCCGGCCGCGACAGATACTCGATCAGCAGCCACGCCGATGCCTTGTGCGGTGAGCGGCGGAAGATCACCAGGCTGGAGCCGCTGGCGATGCCGGCGCCGGGACCGTGCGGCCCGGGCAAGGGCGCGCTCGCCCAGTCATCCTGCTGCGACGGCGGCAGGCGATGGCGAAATTCGCCGATGTTCCATGGCCCGGAGAAATAGAACGCGTACACGCCGCGACCGAACTCGGCCCACGGATTGGGCACTTCGGTATTCGCCAGCAGGGGTGCTTCATGCCGCCGGAAGATGTCGAGGTAGAACGCCAGCGCCCGCTTGAAACCCGGGCTCTCGAAGTTGCCGTAGCGCCCGCCATCGCGCAGCAGCGGATCGTCCTGCTGCAGGGCGAGCGAAAGCAGTTGCTCGAACTCGTTGGTCGGCAACAGGATCGCGTAGTGATGCGGGGCGGCGCGCGCCTGCAGCGCGGCGAGCTGGCGCGACCACTCGGCCCAGTCGCGCGGCGGCGCGTCGAAACCGGCCGCCTTGAGCAGATCCTTGCGGTAGAACAGCAGGCGCGTGTCGACATACCAGGGAATGCCGTACAGGGTTCCGTCGATGCGGTTGGTGGCCCAGATGCCGGCGAAGTAATCGGCCGGTTGCACCACGGCGGAGCGATCGACGTACGGCTGCAGCGGTTCGAGCGCATCCAGCGCCTGCAGTTCGGCGATCCAGGTATTGCCGAGCTGGGCCACGTCCGGCGTGGTGTCGCCCGCGATCGCGGTGAGCAGTTTCTGGTGCGCCGCTTTCCACGGCAGTTCCTGCACCTCGACGTGGATGTCCGGATGCTCGCGCTCGAACGCGGGAATCAGCTGCGCCACCGCCTCGCCTTCGCGGCCCATCGCCCAGAACGTGAGCACCTGTCGCGGATCGTGCTGGCGACTGCATCCGCCGAGCGCGCCGGTCAGCAGCAACGCCAGCATCACGCCTCGCCAGCTGGCGCGCGTTGGCTGGCGCGCTCCCTTCAAGGCAGCGCCACCGCATGCTCCCGCGGCGTCGACGCCTGTTCCAGCCAGCCGCCGCGGAAGCCGGCCTGTCGCAGCCCCTTGCGCACGTAGGGATTGCGGCGCATCACCTTCCACACGAATCCACTGCGCCAGTTCTCCAGCATCAGCAGGATCGGGCCCTGGTCGATGCCCAGGTACTCGTTGTCGACCCAGCCGAAACCCGGAATCACCAGGCCGGTGCGCAGCGGCGCGTCGGCGTCGTGCAGGCTGAGGTTGAACGCGTCGCGAAAGCCGTATTTCGCGTAGATGTATTTGCCGTAACGCTGTTTCATGTGCAGGAACTCCGGCACCACGATGTCCGGCGCGAAGGCGATCGAGCCCAGCGCCGCAGTGGGCGCGATGGTACCGTCATCGACGACTGTCGCGCAGGCCCACGCCGCGCGCGGAATAACCGAAATACCGGCGCTCGTGCCCGTCCGTCGTGACGCCGAAGTGGCCGGGGCCGTTGCTGGCCGTCAGCCCCCACAGGTTCGCGCCGTAGCCGGTCCAGCCGGCCGGATTGGCGATGCGCATAGTTGCGCTGCGACTGCGGTGGCGCGGCGGCCGTTTTCGAAATAGTCCGACTCATGGCGCCGCATGAAGTCGTCGCGGATGCCGCGGAAGTCGATCCACGCGGCGCTGTACTGGTGGCCGAACATCGGCCCGAAGGTGAGGAAGGTCTCGCCGTAGAGCGTGCCCCAGTCGCGCTCGTGCGGTGCGCGTCCACGCCTTCCACGCCTCCGGCTTCAGCGGATGCGTGGGTGAACCCAGCGCCAGGATGTAGAGCAGGTTCGCCTCGTCGTAGTCCCCGCCCCAGTCGTGCGGGATGAACTTGCCGCCCGGCGTCCAGCCCATGCTGACCAGCGGCGGGCGCGCCTGCATCCACGGCCAGTCGACGCGCTTGTACAGCGTGTCGGCGAGCTGGCGAATCTCCTTCTCCTGCGGCGTGTCGCGGTCGTAATACGACTGCGCGAACAACACGCCGCCCAGCAGCAAGGTGGTGTCGATGCTGGACAGCTCGATGCGTCGGTTGTCACGCAAGCCGGTCTGCATGTCGAGGAAGTGGTAGTAGAAGCCGCGATAGCCGGTGGTGTGATCCTCGCTGGCGTTCTGCGGCGCGTCGGCGAAGAAGCGCAAGGTGACCAGGGTGCGCTTCGACCGCTTCGTCGCGGGTGATCCAGCCGCGTTCGGCACCGATGCCGTAGGCGGTCAGGCCGAAACCCACCGCGGCGATGCTGGAGAACGACTGGCCCGGCCAGTGGTCGGGCGCCAGCCCGTTGGCCGGATTGGCCGTATCCCAGAAGAACTGGAAGGTGCGATGTTCAAGCTCGTCGAGCTGCGCCTGCTGCGCGCCCGGCAGCGCCTGGAAGGTGAGCGGCGCGTGGTGGGTCGTGGTGGTCGCGACATCCTGGGCCGCGACCGCGGGCACGCCGATGGCGGTAACGGCCAAGGCCAGCAGCAACGGTGCGAGGAAGGAGCGGAGACGTCGAAAACCCATGGTTGGAAATTCCTGTCGTGAGATTGACGGGCGACTGACAGTCAGGCCGCCCGCAGAGACCGCGGCGGGCGGTTTTGTGCGGGCCACAGCGGGAGATGCCCGCCGGCGCCGGTGTCGGTGCCGGCACCGCAGCGACACACGCTAGGCGATGGCCTCGACCGCGCAATGACGGTCGATGAAAGCCTGGTGCGTGGGCATCAGCTCGACGCAACCGGCGACCGTGCGGCCAACATCGTTGACGAAGTCACGCAGCTGCGCGTCCGGCACCTTGTCGACCAGCGGATGGTAGCTGCGCGGCATGATGCCCTGGCCGATCATCACCTGCACCCAGCTGATCTCGGCAAACAGTTCCTCGGCGTTGCGGAAGAAACGGCCGCTGTCGGTGAACAGGTCGATGTTGTCCTGCAGTGACGACGGGATCGTCATGTTCCGGCACTGATTCCAGAACGGCGTGTCGTCGCGCTCGGTGGCGTGGTAGTGCAGGATCAGGAAATCACGGATGCGCTCGGTGTGAAACTTCAGCGTCGCGTTGTAGCGCTCGGCCAGCACCGGACTGAACCCTTCGCGTGGAAACAGGTTGAGCAGCCAGGAGATGCCGGTCTGGATCATGTGGATGCTGGTCGATTCCAGCGGCTCCATGAAACCGCTGGACAGGCCGATGGCGACCACGTTGCGATTCCACAGCTTGCGCCGCGTGCCGGCGTTGAAGCGCAGCTGGAAGGGCTCGCACAGGGTGCGGCCCTGGATATTGCGCAGCAGCGTCGCAGTCGCCTCGTCGTCGCTGATGTGCGCGCTGGAATAAACATAGCCATTGCCGGTACGGTGCTGCAACGGGATGCGCCATTGCCAGCCGGCTGCCTGCGCGGTGGCACGGGTGAAGGGCGGCGGCGCGCCATCGCTTTCGGTGCGCACCGCGATCGCGCGATCGCACGGCAGCCATTCCTTGTAGTCGACGTAACCGGTATGCAAGGCCTCCTCGATCAGCAGGCCGCGAAAGCCCGAGCAATCGATGAACAATTCGCCGGCGATGACCTCGCCGCTTTCCAGCGTGATCGACTCGACGAAGCCGTCGTCGGGCCGCAACTTCACCTCGAGTACCTTGCCTTCGGTGCGGCGCACGCCGCGTGCTTCGGCATACTCACGCAGGAACGGCGCATACAGCGTGGTGTCGAGATGGTAGGCATAGGGAATGTCGGCCAGCGGCGAGTTCGGCGGGACATCCGTCGCCGAGGTCATGAACTTGCCGCGCGGCGCCGCCAGCGTGTGCACGGTGTAGTCGCCCAGTGGCCGCGCCCAGCCCTGTGCGGCGGCCTTGAGCCAGTATTGGTGAAACGGCAGCAAGCCGAGGCTCTGGCCGATCGTGGTGCCGAAGCCGTGCATGTAGGAGTCACCGATGCGCCGCCAGTCGTTGAACTGGATGCCGAGCTTGAAGGTGGCGCGGGTCTTGCGGATGAACTCGATTTCGTCGATGCGCAGCAGGTTGTTGAACGCTTTCAGGTGCGGCACGGTGGCTTCGCCCACGCCGACCGTGCCGATTGCCGCCGATTCGATCAGGCGCACGTCGTAGTCGCGCCCCAGCACTTCGCTGCAGGCGGCCGCCGTCATCCAGCCGGCGGTGCCACCACCGACGATGACGATTTTCTTCAGGCGCGTGTCAGTCATGGAATCCCCGGGCCTTCGCGCAAGTTCGCTCCGGCGAAAGCAGGACCCGCATCATGCGGGTCCTGCAAAAGGTCAGTACGACGTTGTGAACCGACCTGCGCAGCAGCGGTTCAGAAGCTGATGCCGGCCGTAGCCCGCAAGGTGCGCGTATAGCCGGTGACATCACCGGTCGGGTTGTAGAACACCTGCGGATTGTAGACGCCGCCGCTGCCGAAGTTGGTCATATAGCCCACGGTGTTCCTGAAGTTGAACACATTGATCAGATCGATGCGCACGTAGGCGCTGAGGTTGCCGTAGACCTTGAAGTTCTTGGTCGCCTGCAGGTCGAGGTCGCGATAGCCGAAGATCTTGCCGCCGACCAGAAACCGGCCGTTGCCCGGTGGCGCAATCGCGACGACGCGCCCGCCAGCGCCGTTGATCAAGCCGTTGTCCACGTTGGTCCCCGGGGCGCCGTAGAAGGCCATGGCAATGTCCGGCACCGGCGTGGACAGCGTCAGCTTGCCGCCGAACACGAAGCCCCAGGGCCCATCGAGGTTGCCAGTGACCACCAGCCGGTTCTTGGCTACGCCGGAACTGACGAACGGGTAGTGGCCAATGGTCTCGAAATCGAACGCATACTGATCGGTGGGATCGTTGTTGTTGTTGTTCTGGCTGGTGGTGCTGTGCGTGTAGGCGATGGTCAGGCCCCAGTGCGATTCTTTCGTGTACGGCTTTTCCGCCGACAGCAGGATCTGGGTGGTACGCGTTTCCAGGCCGTTGTTGCCGATGATCAGGCTGCCGAAGCCCGGGATGCCGTTGCCCCAGGGCTGGCTGCCGGCCTGCCAGAAGCTGCCATCGGGATAGCGGTTGCCCAGCGTGTAGACCAGGCCATCGTGGCTGCGGATATTGGCGACGGCGGCGCTGGTGTTCCACTCGCCGATCGTGTTGCGCATGCCGATGCTGACCTGGTCCGAATACGGCGCCCGCAGCTTGTTGTTGATGGCGTCGACTTCCTTGCCGGTATTGGTGCCGGCCACCAACCCCTGCAGGGTCGCGATATTCATGTACGACGGATCGAAGGCATAACAGGTGCCAACCCCTACCGTGCACGGATGGATCGGGGTGTTGAACTGGATGGTCGGTTGCGACAGCACCGACTTGGTCTGTTCGACCTGGATCGCCTCGTACAGGTCGCGATCATAGGAGCGCCCGATGCCGCCGAAGATCACGTGCGCCTGGTCGCCATTGATGTCATAGGAAAACCCGAAGCGGGGCTGGAACTCGTTCTTCGGCGCTTTGCGGTTGTTGCCGGTGCTGATGTAGTCGTTGACGTCGACGCCGCCCTTGGCCAGCGTCTGCGCATAGGTCTGGCCGGCGGGTGCCTTGGGATCCTGGCTGTTGAGGGCAGCTACCACGTTGGCCGGCGTGATGTAGTTGAGATACGACGGTGTCTTTTCGTAATCCCAACGGAAACCGATGTTCAGGGTCAGGTGCTCGTCGACCGCCCAGTCATCCTGGATATAGGTGCCGAACTGCTTGTCCTTGCTGATCGCGACCGGGCTCTGGCCAGGCGTCGGCGAACCGAATATCACCTGGTAGGGAATCGCTTCGGTGCCACTGGCGGGGGTGACCGCGTAACTGAACAAGGCGTTCGCGTCGCCGGCGTCCAGCGCCGTCAACTTCACTTCCTTGTACTTCACGCCCATCTTGATGACGTGGTCGCCGTTCCACTCGAAATCGTTGAAGGTCAGGTCGTCCTGGATCGAGGGGCCTTTCTGGCCCTTGTTCTGCTGGGCCAGCGGCGAGTTGCCGGTCTGCAGGATGGTCTGGTTCTGGTTGATGTCCTGCGTGTAGGCCGCGCCAGCACCAAATGTCGCCGGCGTGGGCGAAAAGAACGCGTCCTCGTAGGTCAACTGCAAACGGTTGAACCAGCTGTACGCGCTGTGATCCCAGCGCAGGTCGTAGCGCTTGTCGGTGTTGTTGGTGTTGATCGCCGCCGAGGGCGCGCTCACGCCGCCGATGCCCGCCACCGAGGTTTCATCGCGGTATTTGGCGCTGAGCTCGAAGCGGTCCTTGTCCGTGGGCTCGTAATCGATCTTGCCGAACCAGTCGTTTTCCTTGAACGGCAGGCTGGCCGGTCCGATCTGGGCGCTGGCACTGGCGGGCAGCTGGGTATCGTAGCCGCCGCCGATCAGGCCCGGCACCACCGTGGTCGGGGTGTCGAACTCCTTGCCCTCGTAGGCGATGAAGAAGTGCGCCTTGTCCTGGATGATCGGTCCGCCCAGATCGAAGCCGTAGTCCTTCTCGTGCGACTGGGTCTTCTTGTGGTTGGCCTCCTCGGACGGCGTCACGGCGCGCATGGCGGTATTGGTGAAATCGCCGAAGACGTCGCCATGAAACGTATTGGTGCCGGACTTGGTTTGCGCCACGAGCGCGGCGCCCGAAATCTGGTCGTATTCCGCCTTGTAGTTCGAGGTGATGACCTTGTATTCGCCGATGGCCAGTTGCGGGAACGGGTTGCCCTGGCTGGCGTTCTGGCCGGTAATGCCGCCCTGCAACACGTAGTTCTTCTGGCCGACGCCGTCGATATACACATTGATGGCGCTGCTGGCCTGGGCGCCGGAACGCAGGCTGGTGTTGCCGTTCGCATCGCGGGTGAACACCATGCCGGGCACGGCGTCGGCGAACTGCAGGAAGTTGCGCGAGGATTGGGGCGTGGTGTCGATCTGGCGCAGCGACACCGTGTTGCCGACCTCGGAGGTCTTCACCTCCTGCAAGGCGGCGGCGGTGACGGTGACGGCGCCGAGGTTGACCGTGTTGGCGGCGTTGGCCGAAGTCGGTGTGCTGGTGGTCGTGGCGGCGGCCGACAGATTGAGGGTCGCGGTGGAAGCCACGCTCAGCGTGACGGTTTGTGCGGTGCCGGGGCCGGCGTCGACCGTGTAGGTGCCCGGTGGCAGCCCGACCAGCGCATAACTGCCTCCACTGTTGGCCTTGGTCACGCGGGTGGCGCCGGTATTGACGTCCCTGGCGGTCACCAAGGCATTGGGGGGCGCGTGGCCGCGCAGGTTCGCGTCCGAACTCGCCGCCATCACGAACGAGGGCGCGACGCCCAGCGACATGATCGATGCACCGATCAGGCCGGCCAGCAGATTCTTCTGGAAATGCGTTGAGGTTTTCATCGCTCCCCTCCCCGGGCAGCTTGCTGAGACGAAAGGTAAGTGTCTTCTGGCGTGCATGCGGAAATATTCGCGCCACATGTCTCGCGTACCACGATTTCAAATCCGAGCGTGTCTGCGCAAGGTGATTGCTGCTCGGGGTGTTCGAGCCGGTCGGCCAGCAGGCCCAGCGCGAGGCGACCGAAATCCGCGATGCGCACCCGCACCGTGCTCAGGGCCGGCGTGACGTAGCGGGCGATCGGGATGTCGTCGAAGCCGGCCAGCGCGATGTCTTGCGGCACGCGCAGGCCAGCCTCCCGAAAGGCGACGAGACAGCCCACGGCCATGATGTCGTTGGCGGCGAACACGGCCTGCGGACGCGTCTTTCGGGCCAGCAGCTCGCGGCCGGCGCGATAGCCGGATGCCTCGGTAAAGTCACCGGCCACGATATTCAGCGCGGCATGGGGCGCATATCTTGCCATTGCCGCGCGGTAGCCCTGTTCGCGCTGGCGCGCGTCGAAGTTGTCGTCCGGCCCGGCGATGAGTGCCACATTGGCGTGGCCCGCGGACAGTAGATGCCGGACCATCGCCGCGGCACCGGCGTGGTTGTCCACATTGAGCACGCTGTAGACCGGATTCGTCACCGCGCTGTTGAGCAGCACCACCGGCAATGCCTTGGGCAGGTTGACACGCAGGAAGGCGGCGTCGACGCGGCCGGAGAGGATCAACAGCCCGTCGACGCGTCCGCGCATGGAACGCACCGCGGCGGCGGCTTCCTCGACGCCATCATGTGAGCTCGATACCAGCAGATGCAGGCCGCGTGCACGCGCCGCCAGGTCGATGCCGCGGATCAGCTCGGAGAAGAACTCGCCATGCAGATCCGGCAGCAGCGCCCCCACGGTATGCGTGCGCCGGGTGATCAGCATGCGTGCGGCCGCGTGCGGGATGTACTGCAGGCGGTCCGCGGCCGCATGGATACGCTCGCTGGTGGTCGCGGTCACCCCGGTGCCACCGTTCAGCGCCCGCGATACGGACGCGACCGAGACCTTCGCCTCGCGCGCCACATCTTTGATGGTTGCTGCCGCCATTCGAGCCCGTCCACAGGTTGCGTAAACCCTTGGGTGAAGCCAACGTAAACGTTTTCATAGCGTCTTGTAAAGTGCTGCTGGGCAACAGCGCTGCTGCGACGCGGAACGATTTGGCGTGCTGGTCAGGTCGAATGCCTGGAAATGGCGAACTGACTGGTTCGAAACGCGTCGGGCAAGCGAACCAGTGCTTGCTGCAACACAACACTTGCCTGACCAGCGTGGGGCGACATCGGACACCGTGCCGACGTTTCAACCACGCGTGCAAACACGCGCCAATGCGCAGATTCGGCCGTCCGCGTACGAATCCCGTGGCTGAAGCGGGGTATTGGCAAGGTCGATGCATCTTCATCCGCAGAGGCCGCGATGAACCCTTCCGGGAGGCTCTGACGCCGCCATTTCGGCGCTGAACCGACCCATTGCGACCCACCGCGTCACCTTCGGTCATCTGACCCAGCGTGGTGTGGCGCTTGACCGGATACCCAACATAAGTTAAAGATTCGCTCGCCCGTTAAAGCCTCGTTAAGTCTTGCAGAGTCAATCGACTGTATCCTTGACTTCACGTGACAAACGAATAAACCAACCGCAAGTTGTTGATTAAACAATCATGATGCTTCTGCCCATCCTTACCGTTGCCATGCTTGCCGTACTGCTCGCCAGTGCGATCCGCCGCGTGCCGACCGGGCAGGTCTACAGCATCTACCGCTGCGGCAAGCCGCTGCGCCTGTTGCAGGCGGGAACCCATCTGGTGCTGCCGGTGCTGGATCGGGTGGCCCACAAGATCGACCTGGCCGGCCAGACGCTTCGACTCGATGCGCCGCAAGCGGACGCGCGCGATCTGCGTGGCACCGTGTACTGGCAGGTGCTGGAACCGGAGCGTGCCGACGCCGTGTTCGAGCAGGTCGATCAGTTGATCCGCCGCGGTGCGCAGGAAGCGCTGCGCAGCGAACCGTCCATCGAGCCGGTCGACCGCCGCGACCTGGGGGTGCGGGTCAAGCGGTCGCTGAACCATGTGCTGCGCGAGCGCGGCATGATGGTTACCCGCGTCGAGCTGGACGCGGCCTGAGCGTCGAATCGCGCCAGGCGCCCCAGAGCGCCGCGCTGCAGGGGATTTGCGTTATTCGGCCCGCTTCGGCGGGCTTTCTTTTGCGGCGGCTGGCATACGCCGTGCGCGGGATACTTTGCCGCCCGGAGCATTCCGACCGGGACAACCACGCCATGGCCACACGCGACGCGTTGCAGATACAACTCGAACAAGGCATCGCCGCTCTGGGGTTGAACCTGCCGTCCACGGCGGTGCCGCGCCTGCTCGACTACCAGGCCCTGCTGGAGCGCTGGAACGCGACCTACAACCTCACCGCCGTGCGCGATCCGGCCGAAATGATCACCCGCCACGTGCTCGATTCGCTGGCGATCCTGCCGTATGTGCAAGGCGCGCGCCTTGCCGATCTGGGTACGGGCCCGGGGCTGCCCGGCGTGGTGCTGGCGATCGCCGCGCCGGGGCGCGAGATCGTGCTGGTGGACTCCAACGGCAAGAAGGTGCGTTTCCTGCGCGAGGCGATCCGGGCCTTGAAACTGGACGGGGTGCGCGCCGAACAGGCGCGGGTGGAAGACGTCACCGGCCAGTTCGACTGCATCACCGCGCGCGCCTTCGCCAGCCTCGCCGACATGCTGGGCTGGGGCGGCCATCTGCTGGCGCCGGACGGCATCTGGCTGGCGATGAAGGGGAAGCGTCCCGACGACGAGCTGGCGGGCATTCCGCCGGGCTTTGAAGTGCGCGCCACCCACGAACTCACGGTGCCGGGATTGCCGGCCGAGCGCCATTTGCTGGTGCTGGGTCGCACGAATTTGTAGGAGCGCACCCTGTGCGCGAGTTCTTCGCTACGCAAGGAAAAGCATCGCGCACAGGGTGCGCTCCTACACGTCCAGGACGGCGCCGTTGCTCTCGATCACTCGCGTATACAGCTTCGCGCTGGCCTTGGGCGTGCGCTGCTGGGTGGCGAAGTCGACATGGCAGAGCCCGAAGCGCTTGGAGAAACCCAGCGACCACTCCAGGTTGTCCAGCAGCGACCACGCGTAATACCCTTTCACGTTCACACCGGCCGCGATCGCGCGATGCAGGGCGCGCAGGTGCTGGCGCAGGTAGGCGCAGCGCAGCGGGTCCTCCAGCACCTTGTCCTCGGCTACCGGCGGATCGTAGAACGCCGCGCCGTTTTCGGTGATGTACAGCGGGATGTCGCCGTAGCGTTGGCTGAACCAGGTCAGCGTGTCGGTCAGGCCTTGCGCGAACACTTCCCAGCCGGTCTCGGTATGCGTGCGCTGCCGCTGGCGCACCGGCACGGCCTGCAGCAGCCAGGCCTGCGGGTCGTGTTTCACCACCGCGCGGGTGTAGTAGTTGATGCCGACGAAGTCGACCGGCTGTTTCGTCAGCGCGAGGTCCGCCGTGGAAACCTCGGGCCACGCTTCGCCGAAGATCTCCTGCAGCTCGGGCGGGTAGCTGCCGAGCAGGGCCGGATCGGCGAACTGCTGGTTCATGTAGACATGGGCGCGGCGGGTGGCGGCCAGATCCTCGGCGCTGTCGCGTATGCGGATACTTCGGCTCGAGGTTGAACACCACGCCGATCTCGTGCTGCCCGTGCGCCCGGTAGGCCTGGATGCCGGCGCCGCTGGCGCGCATCAGGTTATGCGCGGCAATCGGTGCCTCGAAGCGGTTGCGATGCCCCGGCGCCAGCGCGCCATGCAAATAACCGCCGTCGGTGACCACCCAGGGTTCGTTCAAGGTGGTCCAGCGTGGCACGCGGTCGTCCAGCGCCTTGAACATCACCGCGGCGTACTCGGCGAACCAGTGCGCGCTGTCCCGGTTGAGCCAGCCGCCGCGGTCGTCCAGCGCCGCGGGCAGGTCCCAGTGGAACAGCGTGACATTCGGCGCGATGCCGTTTTCCAGCAGTTCGTCGACCAGCCGCGAATAGAAATCCAGCCCCTTCCGGTTGATCCGGCCGGTGCCCTCGGGCAGCACCCGCGCCCAGTTGATGCTGAAGCGGTAGCCATGCAGGCCGAGCGCCTTCATCAGCTGCACGTCGTCCTTGTAGCGGCGATAGTGGTCGCAGGCGATGTCGCCGGTGTCGCCGCCCACCATCATGCCCGGCGTGTGCGCGAAGCGCTGCCAGATGCTGGGACCGGCACCGTCGGCCAGTGGCGAACCTTCGATCTGGTAGGCCGACGTGGCGGCGCCCCAATGGAAACCATCCGGGAAACGGAAACTGGGTGGGGTCATGGGGCTCCCAAGCGGCCCGAACTATGATGTAAACGCTTACATGGGCAGAATAGCCCAACGTGGCACAGCTTGGGACCACCCGCAGCGGAGAGGCCGATGGCCCAGGTACACCTCGATCGCGTGCGCAAGGTCTACCCCGACGGCCACATCGCCGTGGCCGGGGCCAGTTTCGAGGCGGCCGACGGCGAGTTGCTGGTGCTGGTCGGGCCATCGGGCTGTGGCAAGACCACCTTGCTGCGCATGATCGCCGGGCTGGAGGAGATCAGTGGCGGCACCCTGAGCATCGGCGCTCGCGTGGTCAACGCGGTGGCGCCGAAGGATCGCGACATCGCGATGGTGTTCCAGAACTACGCGCTGTACCCGCACATGACGGTGGCCGAGAACCTGGCTTTCGGCCTGAAGCTGCGCGGCCACCCGCGGGCCGACATCGACCGCCGCGTGGCCGCGGCGGCGAAGACGCTGGAGCTGGAGTCGCGGCTGGGTGCGCTGCCGGCCGCATTGTCCGGCGGCCAGCGCCAGCGCGTGGCGCTGGGGCGGGCCCTGGTGCGCGATCCGCAGGTGTTCCTGCTGGACGAGCCGCTGTCCAACCTCGACGCCAAGCTGCGCTTGTCGATGCGGCTGGAAATCGCGCGCCTGCACCGTCAGCTCAAGGCCACCATGATCTACGTGACCCACGACCAGATCGAGGCCATGACCCTGGGCCAGCGCATCGTGGTGCTCGATGGCGGGGTGATCCAGCAGATCGACACGCCGATGGCGCTGTATGAAAAGCCCGCGAACCTGTTCGTGGCCGGCTTCGTGGGCAGCCCGGCGATGAACCTGTTGCCTGGCACCTTGTGCCGGCGTGACGGCTGGCAGCTCGCCACCGTACAGGGCGAGGTGGCGCTGGGCAGTGGACTGCCCGACCCGGCCTGGAACACATGGTGCGATCGCGAGGTGGTGCTGGGCGTGCGTCCGGAACACCTGCAACCGCGAGTCACGGGCGCCGCCGCCCTGACCGCGCAGCTGGAAGTGCTGGAACCGGTCGGCAACGAGATCTTCCTGCACCTGCGCTTCGGCGCGCAGGCGCTGGTCTCGCGGGTGGCGCCGCGGCACCTGCCCGAACCGGGCGCCAGCGTGCCGTTGGAGCTGAGCGTCGAGCGCCTGCACCTGTTCGACGCCGCCAGTGGCCAGCGGATCGGTGGCTGAGCCGGCGATCCGGCGGGCAAGCCGGGGCGGCAATGGTAATCTAGCCGTCCTCTGCGAACGGAAAGCCCTCCGCCCATGGCCCGCATCATCGCTGTCGCCAACCAGAAAGGCGGCGTCGGCAAGACCACCACGGCAGTCAATCTCGCCGCGGCGCTGGCCGCGGCGAAGCGCAAGGTATTGCTGGTCGACCTCGACCCGCAGGGCAACGCCACCATGGCCTCGGGCATCGACAAGCGCGACGATCACGTCGAGTGGCTGCGAAGTGCTGCTGGAGGAAGTGGAGATCACCGCGGCGATCGTGCCCACCGACGGCGCACTACGACCTGCTGCCCGGCAATGGCGATCTCACCGCCGCCGAACTGAAGCTGATGGATGCGCTGGCGCGCGAACACCGCCTGAAGGACGTGCTGGCCAAGGTCGCGGCGAACTACCACACGATCCTGATCGACTGCCCGCCGTCGCTGAACCTGCTCACGCTCAATGCGCTGACCGCCGCCGATGGCGTGCTGATCCCGGTGCAGTGCGAGTACTTCGCGCTGGAAGGGTTGTCCAGCCTGCTCGACACGGTCAAGGCGGTGCGCCACCGGCTCAATCCGAAGCTCGAGATCGAAGGCCTGCTGCGCACCATGTACGACGTGCGCAACAATCTCGGCAACGAGGTCTCGGCGCAGCTGACCCAGCATTTCGGCGACAAGGTGCTGCGCTCGATCATCCCGCGCAACGTGCGCCTGGCCGAGGCGCCCAGCCACGGCCTGCCGATCCATCTGTACGACCGCAGATCGCGCGGCGCGATCGCCTACCTCGGCCTGGCCGGCGAGATCATCCGGCGCGAGCGCGCGCTGCGCCGGTCCGGCGACCGGACGCCGACAGCGACCGCAGGCACCGATCACCGGCAGCATGGCGACAGCAGTCCGGCGCTCAAGGCGCCTGCCGCCAATCATCAGGAATAAGGTAACATGGCGGCGCGAAAAAACGCGGATTGGGACGCGGGCTGGACGCCCTGCTGGGTGGCGACGCCGAGGCCGCGCCGTCGGCACTGGTCCAGGAGGGCGAGCTGCGCATGCTGCCGATCGGGCAGATCCAGCCCGGCAAGTACCAGCCGCGGCGGCACTGGAACGAGGAGGCGCTGGACGAACTGGCCGCCTCGATCAAGGCGCAGGGCCTGATCCAGCCGGTGGTGGTGCGCGAGCTGGGCCGGCACCGCTACGAGCTGATTGCCGGCGAACGGCGCTGGCGCGCGGCGCAGCGTGCCCAGCTGGGCGAGATCCCGGCGCTGGTCAAGAACGTCGCCGAAGCCGCCGTGCCGGCGATGGCGCTGATCGAGAACATCCAGCGCCAGGACCTTACCCCGCTGGAAGAAGCCGATGCGCTGAAACGGCTGATCGACGACTTCGAGCTCACCCACCAGCAGGCTGCCGACGCGGTGGGACGCTCGCGCGCGTCGGTGTCGAACATGCTGCGTCTCACCGAACTGCCGGAGTCGATCAAGCAGCTGCTCGACGACGGCAAGCTGGACATGGGCCACGCGCGCGCCTGCTGACCCTGCCCGAATCGATCGCCGTGCCACTGGCGCGCCAGGCGGCCACCCTGGCTGGTCCGTGCGAGAACTGGAAGAAGCCGCGCGCCGCGCGCAGACCGCGCCGAAGGGCAAGGCGAAGACCGACGCCGCGCGATCCGAATATCGCCGACCTCGAGCGCGAACTGGCCGAGCGTCTCGCCACCCGGGTAAGCTGGCGCAGGGCCAGGGCGGCCGCGGCAAACTCGTGATCCACTACCACAGCATCGACGAACTCGACGGCATCCTCGCCAAGATCCACTGAGTTTCACTGCCGCGTCATAGGGCGGACAACCCCGCCGGCTGTTCGTCGTCTCGCGGGGATTGTGCAGGAGCGCACCCTGTGCGCGATGCTCTTGCGGGTATCTCGCTATTTGATTGGCGGGCGACGCCCGCCCGTTCGCGCACAGGGTGCGCTCCTACAGTTCGTCGTCCCCTCCATCCTTGGCGATCTTGTGAGCACCGGCGTGGCAACGCGCGCTTGCGCTTGGCGGTAAACTGCGTTCCTGCTGCGCCGCGCGCAGTTTTTGTCCTCGCTGAAAGGCCGCCCCATGCCGCAACTTGCCGTCGTCGTTCCCGTGTTCAACGAGCGCGACAACATTCCGCCGCTGCTGGCCGAGATCGCCGCGGCGCTGCGGGGCCGGCTCGACTACGAGGTGATCTATGTCGACGACGATTCCAGCGACGACAGTCGCG
The DNA here is from genome assembly GCA_963771235.1 of uncultured Gammaproteobacteria bacterium. Taxonomy (GTDB): domain Bacteria; phylum Pseudomonadota; class Gammaproteobacteria; order Xanthomonadales; family Rhodanobacteraceae; genus Rhodanobacter. The sequence continues at coordinate 49,609 of CAVYSP010000004.1, read as the reverse complement.
CCGTGCTGGCGAACGAGAAACTGAAGCATCCTGAATTGCGCGTGCTGCACCACCTGGTGCGCAGCGGTCAGAGCACCGCGGTGTGGAACGGCGTGCGCGCCGCGCAATCGCCGTGGATCGCCACCCTGGATGGCGACGGCCAGAACGATCCGGCCGACATTCCCAAGCTGCTCGCCGCGCGCGAGGACGCCGCAGCCGACGTGCGCCTGTTCGCCGGCTGGCGGGTTACCCGCCGCGACAGTTTCAACAAGCGCCTGTCCTCGAAAGTCGCCAATGCCGTGCGTTCCCGCATGCTCAAGGACGCCACGCCCGACACCGGCTGCGGCCTGAAGTTGTTCGAGCGCGAGGTGTTCCTGCGTCTGCCTTATTTCGACCACATGCATCGCTACCTGCCGGCGCTGGTCAAGCGCGCCGGGTTCCAGAGCACCAGCGTGCCGGTCGGCCACCGTCCGCGCACCGCCGGGGTTTCCAAATACGGCATGCTGGATCGGCTGTGGGTGGGCCTGGCCGACTTGCGCGGGGTGGCGTGGCTGATGCGCCGCGGCAAGGTGACCGGGGTCGAGGAGCTTTGAGCAGGCAGCTCTGATCAAGCGCTCCTGATCAGGCGCTCCTGATCTGCGTCACGCTGCGCCGGTCCGGCGGTCGTATGCTGGGGAGGTTTCCTGCAGGAGAACCTCATGAGCATCGCGATCAAGCGCGCCTACGACGAGCCGGCGAAAGAGGATGGCTATCGCGTCCTGGTGGAACGCTTGTGGCCCCGTGGCATGAAGAAGGAAGCCGTGCCGCTGGACCAGTGGGCGAAGGAACTGGCGCCTTCCACGGCCTTGCGCAAATGGTTTGGCCACGATCCTGCCCTCTGGGATGGTTTTCGTCACCGCTATGCGGGCGAACTGGACGAACTGGCCGAGTACTGGCAGCCGCTGGCCGAGCGGTCGGCGCGGCACAAGGTCACGCTGATCTACAGCGCGCACGACGAAGAGCACAACGGTGCGCTGGTGCTGCGCGATTACCTGCAGAACTGGCTGCGCACGCACGGGCCGCGCTGAGAGGCTGTGAAAAAATCGGAAGACTCCCTTTCGCTTCCCCTGCGCAGCGGGGGAAGCTGTCCGAAGGGCTGAAGGGGGCGCTCTTCGGTCGGCGTGAAAAGCCAACAGCAGCGCGGTTTTGCCGCGCTCCCCCTTCCGCCTTCGGCACCTTGTACGCGCCACATCCGTGTGGCGCGCCCTTCGGGCAGCGCCCGCTGCAAACATCGGCAATCCTGCCGATGTTTCCCCGCAAGCAGGGGAAGGAACAGCATGGCGCCTCCATCCTTATCCTGAATTTTCACAAACTCTGAGACGCCGCCCGAGGCTTATTCGGAGCGTACCGGCGCGCTCGACGGTGGCCATTCGGCCAGCGCCTTGCGCGCCTGCGCCCGTCCGCGCTCGATCAATTCGCGGGCGCGGTAGAACTCGTAGACCGTGGCGATGTTGCGCGGCAATTCGATCAGCAGATCCGGCTCGTAGACGGCCAGCCGCAGCCGTGACAGGTTTGCCTGCATCAGGTCCATCGCCTGGTTCAGTGTCTCCAGCGTACCCGGCGCATGCGGCGTGCTCTCGCCATGCGGCATCAGCCGGCCGATGAACTCGCTGATCCGGTGCCGATAGCTGCCCTCGTCCTGCGGCGTGCTGTCCTCGGGCGGCGGTGCGATGATCGTCTCGGCCGGGCCGTCCATGCTGACCGCGACCAGATAATCGGCATTGCTGCCGATCAGCGGCGTGACCGGCACCGGGTTGAGCATGGCGCCATCCACCAGCCGGCGGCCGTCCAACAGATGCGGTTGAAACACGGTCGGCACGGCGATCGAGGCGCGGATCGCATCGAACAGGCTGCCGCGGGCGAGCCACACCTCGTGTCCGCGATCGAGGTCGGTGGCCACGGCGGTGAAAGCCATCGGCAACTCCTCGATCAGGGTGTCGCCGATCAGGCCACGCAGGGTGCCGATGATCCGCTCGCCCTTGATCAGGCCGCCACCGGAAAACGTCCAGTCGAGCAGGCGCAGCACGTCGAGTCGGGCCAGCGCGCAGACCCAGTCGCGGTACACGTCGAGCTTGCCGTTGGCGTGGATGCCGCCAATCAACGCGCCCATCGAGCTGCCAGCGATGGCCACGATGCGCAAACCCTGCGCCTCGATCTCCTCGATCACGCCGATATGTGCCAGCCCCTTGGCGCCGCCGGCGCCCAGCGCCAGCGCCACCGTGGGTTTTTCGTCGATGTCAGGTGCGTCGCGGGCGGGCCGCGCGGGGTTTTCTTCATCGCTCATGGGTGCGCTCCGTTCGTGCGCGCAAAGCTGGTGGCGGTGAAGGGGAAAGCCGTCCGCCGTGCCACCGATGGATACAGCCGCGCGCTGCCAGTTAGGATGGGCCTGCGCCGAAACCACGGCAAGCCCGGAGGAAGCATGCGCGACGCCGATGATCCGTTGACCCCGCGTGGCCGCCTGGCTGCACCTCGAGCTTGTGAAGAAAACCACCTCCTGTGGTTTTCTTCTATCGCGCGTCCGGTACGTGCCCGTACGCGCTCACGCGAATCAGTCACTTGCGTGACCGATCCGCGCCCGGCCATCCGTGGCCGGCCTGAGAGGTTGAAAAATTCACAACCTCTCCGAGCTTGTGAAGAAAACCACCTCCTGTGGTTTTCTTCTATCGCGCGTCCGGTACGTGCCCGTACGCGCTCACGCGAATCAGTCACTTGCGTGACCGATCCGCGCCCGGCCATCCATGGCCGGCCTGAGAGGTTGAAAAATTCACAACCTCTCCGGGTGCACGCGTGACCTGGCAGGCGTGGGCCACCGTGGCAGTGATCGCGATCGCGATGGCGCTGTTCGCCAGCGAGAAAGTGCGCATCGACCTGGTCGCGCTGATCACCCTGGGCACCCTGGTGATCCTGGGCATCGTCAGCCCGGTCGAAGCTTTGTCCGGATTCAGCAACGAGGCGACCGTGACGGTGGCCGCCATGTTTGCGCTGAGCCTGGGCATCGAGCGCTCCGGCGCGCTGGAACCGGTGAGCCGGTTGTTGCGCAAGATCCGCAAACCCTGGCTGCTGACCCTGGCGGTGATGCTGGTGATCGCGCCGCTGGGCGCCTTCATCAAGAACATCGCCCTGGTCGCGATCTTTCTGCCGCTGGTCTTGCGGGTGTGCCAGCGCACGCACACCCCGCCGGGGCGCGTACTGATGCCGATGGCCTACGCCGCGCAGATGGGCGGGGTGTGCACCTTGATCGGTACCTCGTCCAATCTGCTGGCGGACAGCCTGGCGCAGAAGCATGGGCTGCTCCCGATCGGCGTGTTCGAGATGACCAAGCTGGGCGCGCTGCTCGGCGTGGCCGGCATCGTCTACCTGATGCTGGTCGGGCGTTTCCTGTTGCCCAAGCATATCGACGCGCAGCAGCCCGAAGAACTCGACATCGGCAAATACGTCACCGAGCTGGAGCTCACCGCCGAATCGCCCTTGGTCGGGAAGATGATCGCCGACGCCAAACTGGGTGAGAAATTCGGCGTGTATCCGCTGGAATTGCTGCGCGGTGAGCGGCGGGTATGGTCGCCACGCTCGCAGGAGCTCGAGGTCGGCGACGTGCTGCTGGTGCGCGGCGACTGGGCGAAGATCGAGGAATTCCGGCGCGATACCAGGTTGCGCAACGCCCCCGAGCAGCATTATCTGCAGGACGAGGACCGGCCGCGGGTGCTGGTCGAGTTGCTGGTGGCGCCGGCGAGCCTCATGGAAGGCCGCCACTTTGCCGAATCGGGCGCCGGCTGGCGCTACAACGTCACCCTGCTGGCGATCCACCGCCGCGGCGAGGTGCTGCGCAACAAGCTCAGCGAGGTAAGTCTCGCCGTCGGCGACGTGTTGATGGTGCTGGTCGACGAAGACCGCATGCAGCAGTTGCGCAGCGAGGAGTCATTCATCGTGTTGTCCGAGCGCGCCGATGCTCGGCGCATGTCGCGCAAGGCGCTGGTGGCGGTGGGCATCATGGCCGCGGTGGTGGTGGTTTCCGGCCTGCACTGGCTGCCGATCCCGATTGCCGCGATCTGCGGAGCCACCGCGATGGCGCTGACCGGCTGCTTCGGCCGCAAGGATGTCTACGAAGGCATGGACTGGAAAATCATCATCCTGCTCGGCGCGATCCTGCCGCTCGGCATCGCGATCGAGAAGACCGGACTGTCCGGCACCGTGGTGGACCTGGGCATGGACCTGGTCGGCGAGCATGGTCCGCTGGCGGCGTTGCTGATGATCTACCTGCTCACCGCCCTGCTGACCGAATTGATGGGGCACAACCCGTCGGTGGTGCTGATGGTCGGCATCGCGGTGTCGGTGGCGCATGCGGTGCATGCCGATCCGCGTCCGTTCGTGATCGCGGTGGCGTTTGCCGCGGCGACCTCCTTCGCCACCCCGGTCGGTTATCCCACCAACACCATGGTGTATTACGCCGGCGGCTACCGCTTCACCGATTTCATGAAGGTCGGCATCCCGCTGATCCTGTTGTTCTGCGCGCTCTCGATGTGGCTGATACCGGAGTTCTGGCCGTTTCATCCTTGAGAGCGGGGAACGGGAAACGGGGAACGGGGGAACGGGGGAACGGGGGAACGTCAGGTTCGCTTTAGACAGTGATTACCCGTGCGGGTTGTTGCGCAAAAACCTGAGCAGGGCGCAAGTCCGCGCTGGCCACGGATCCGACGTTCCCCGCTCCCCGCTCCCCGCTCACTGGTACCCGCCGAGCGCCAGTTGCAGCAAAATCTTCATCTCCTCGCGCAGCGGCAGCGGCGCAATGACTTCGGCGTCGGGGCCGTACTTGAGCACGTCCATCAGCAGTTCTTTCGAGTTGGAGTACGGCACTTTCAATTCGTAGCGGCCATCGGGCAACCACGCGCCCTGTTGTTGCGAGTGCCAATGTTCGTCGGAGACCCAGCGCGCCGCGTGGGCGGAAAAGCGGATCGTGGCCCAGGCCTTGGGTTTGCCGGCGAAGATGCCGTAGCTGGAGGCGAGCAGCTCGTTGAGGTCGGTGTCGGCCACGTCCAGCGCGGCGGCGTCCAGCGCCTGGGCCTCGGCGATCCGGTCCACCGCGAAACTGCGCAGGGCCTCGCGGTTGTGATCCCACACGTCGAGATACCAGTTGTCGCGATAATGCGTGAGCCGCTGCGGCGAGACGATGCGGTGGCTGTCGGTATTGGTGGTGCGCGCACGATAGCGAAAGCGCAGTTGGCGGCGCTCCAGCACCGCGCCGGCGACGATGCGGAACACCTGCTGGTCAAGTTTGCGCTCGCCCCACGGGATCACCCGGATCCGTTCCAGCGGCAAGGCCTTGCCGCTGCCCTGGTGCGACAGCAGGCCTTCGATGCGCGCCTTGAACGGTGCCAGCGTGCCGGCCAGCACACCGGGGCCGGAACGGCTGATCAGTTCGTTGAGGGCCAGCAGCGAGGCGAGCTCGTCCGAGGTCAGCCACAAGCCAGGCAGCTCGAACTTCTCGCCTTCGCCGGCCTCGTAGCGGAATGCCGCCTGGTCGGTCCCGGCGCTCTCGATCGGCGCCCCCAGCGCGTCGCGCAAAAAGGCCACGTCCCGGTACAGCGTGGCGCGCGAACATTCCAGTTCGCCCAGCAGGCGCGACAGCGGCACCGGATAGTGCGCGGCCTTCAGCACCCGGTGCAGGGTCAGTATCCGTTCGTAGCGATCCATTACGTTGACACCCTGCAGGGGGAAGGACGCCACGTAGCATGCTGGCGCCCTGCGCCGGCCGCAAGTCGACCGCGAAGCGCGGCGCCATTCATTGCGAGTTCAAGCGCTCCCGTTAAGGTACGCGATTACCAATCTTTAACATATGGATGACTCGCGATGAACAAGACCTTGATTGCCGGGTTGCTGCTGGCCGGCCTCGTCAGTTTCACGGCCCAGGCCCAGGATGCCGGCGCTGACGCTTCGAGCAGTGGCAACACCGGCGGCTGGAGCGGTTCGGGCGAGTTCGGCTTCGCTTCGGCCACCGGCAACACGCGCTCGCAGAATATCGACGCCAAGCTCGGCCTGAAGCAGGAAAACGACCAGTGGAAGAACGCGTTCTTCCTCGATGTGCTGCGCACCAAGGCCCAGCAGAAGGTGGTCGATGCCAGTGGCAACACCGTCGAGCAACTCAACACCACCGCGAACCGCTACGACGGGGGCGCCTCGGTCGGCCTGAAGCTGGACACGCGCAGCTATATCGTCGGCGCAGGCCGCTACGAGCACGACCAGTTCGGCGCCAACCTGTGGCAGGCGACGGTTTCGCTCGGTTACGGCTACATCGCGTTGAAGGATGAGCGCAACGAGCTGTCGTTCGAAATCGGCCCCGGCTACAAGCGCTATCGCCCGGCCGATACCCAGCTGCTGGTGAACGGCGTGCTGGTGCCCCAGCAGCAACCGACCCAGGGCGAAGTGGTGGCCCGCGGCCTGATCAACTACAAGTTCAAGATCAGCGACAACACCGCCTTCGAGGACACCTTCCTGACGGAAGCCGGCTCGAAGAATACGTATGTGCAGAACGATGCCGGCGTGGCGGTGAGCATGACCAAGAAGCTGGCATTGAAGGTCGGCTTCCAGGTGCGTTACAACAGCGACGTGCAGCCGGGCATCAAGAAGACGGACACGCTGACCACGACGAACCTGGTCTACAGCTTCTGATTCACCCAGCCGGCATGGATGGCTAATTATTGTAGGAGCGCACCCTGTGCGCGATGCTCTTCGTGACACCACGAAAAGCTCGCGCACAGGGTGCGCTCCTACAGACCGAGGAACTCGGCTGCGCCCTGTTCCAGCAACGCCGCCGCGACCCGTTCCCCCAGCGCCACGGCCTGCTCGAGCGGCCCGCTGGCCTCGGCGCGCAGCAGGCGCGCGCTGGCGATGTCGCCGACCAGCCCGTGCAGGTGCAGACGATGCTCGCCGAGCACGCACCAGGCACCAATCGGAACGGTGCAGCTGCCGCCAAGCGCCTGGTTCATCGCGCGTTCGGCGGTCACGGTCAGCCGGGTGTCGGCGTCATCCAGCACGGCGAGCAGGGCCAGCACCGCCGGCTGCGCGCTGCGCGCCTCGATCGCGATCGCCGCCTGCCCGGGCGCGGGCAGCCAGTCCGGCGCGGCCAGCCGCGAGATGATGCGTGCCGCCAGTCCCAGCCGCTCCAGGCCGGCACAGGCCAGCACGATGGCGTCGTAGTCGCCAGCGTCGAGTTTGCCCAGGCGGGTGCCGACGTTGCCGCGCAGGTCGCGCAACTGGAGATCCGGCCGCAGAGCGCGCAACTGGGCCTGGCGGCGCAGCGATGAGGTACCCACCCGCGCGCCTTGCGGCAGCGCGGCCAGATCGACGTAGTGGTTGCTGACGAAGGCATCGGCGGCGTCGGCGCGCGGCAGGATCGCCGGCAGCGTGAAACCGGGCTCCAGTCTGGCGGGCACGTCCTTCAGCGAATGCACCGCCAGCTCGGCGCGGCCCTCCAGCATCGCCACTTCCAGCTCCTTCAGGAACAATCCCTTGCCGCCGATCGTGGCCAGCGGTTGATCGAGGATCTCGTCACCGCGGGTGGACAGCGGCACCAGCTCCACGTTCAGGCCGGGGTGCGCCGCGCGCAGCAGAGTCGCGACGTGCTCGGCCTGCCACAGCGCCAGCGCGCTCTTGCGGGTGGCGATGCGCAAGGTGGAAGGGTTCATTGGAACTCCATGGCAATCGGCAAGGTCCCATTGTCGCGCAGTCGGGCGGTTCGCCGCAGTGCGGCGCAAGCGCGCGGCGACTGTCCCCGCCAGCGCGCTCCGGCTACGATGTCGACAAACCTTTCGGAATCTGGGAAGAAAACCACTCCTGTGGCTTTCTTCTATCGCACGTCCGGTACACGCCCGGACTTGCTCACGCGAATCAGGCACTTGCGTGCCCGATCCGCGACCGGCCATCCATGGCCGGACCGAAGGGTTGAAAAAACACAACCCTTCGGAGTTCATCATGCAAAGCGGCAACCCGGCACTGAACAAGAACACATTCCTCGACGCCGCCAGCGGTGCGGTGGTGTCACACGGCGACCAGGTGATGACGCTCAATGGCACGGTCAACAAGACCGGCCTGCTGCTGGTGCTGGCGGTGATCGGCGCGGCCTTCAGCTGGGGCCAGTTCCACGGCCCGGCGAGCCTGCCGGCGATGGCGCCGCTGATGATCGGTGGCGCCATCGGCGGACTGATCCTGGCCTTCGTCACCATCTTCAAGAAGACCTGGGCACCGGTCACCGCGCCGCTGTATGCGCTGGTGGAGGGCGTCTTCATCGGCGCGCTGTCGGCAATCTTCGAGATGCGCTATCCCGGCATCGTGATGCAGGCGGTCGGGCTCACCTTCGGGGTCATGGCGGCGATGCTGCTGGCCTATCGCAGCGGACTGATCCGCGCCACCGAGAAATTCAAGCTCGGCGTGGTGGCCGCCACCGGCGGCGTGATGCTGCTGTACCTGGCCAATTTCGTGATGGGTTTCTTCGGCCATTCGATGGGCTTCGTCACCGGCAGCAGCGGCATCGGCATCGCCTTCAGCGCGGTGGTGGTGGTGATCGCGGCGCTCAACCTGATCCTCGACTTCGACATGATCGAGCAGGGCGTCAGCGCCCGCGCCCCGAAGTACATGGAGTGGTACGGCGCGTTTGCCCTGGTGGTCACCCTGGTGTGGCTGTACCTGGAACTGCTGCGGCTGTTGTCGAAATTGCAGTCGCGCAACTGAAGACAAACCGAGAGACAAGAAAAAGGCGCGGGTGACCGCGCCTTTTTCTTTGTCAGGTGGAAGGGCGAAGTGCGATTCCTGCCTGCGCAGGAATGACAGCCCTTCTTCTTGTCATCCCGGCCTTGTCATCCCGGCGCAGGCCGGGATCGCACTGCCTTGCAGGAGCCAGGCGGTGTTTCGATCACGCCACCGTCAACGATGCCTCGACGTCCGCCTTGCCGCCGTGGTGATCGGCGGCCAGCAGCAGGTAGAACGCCGGCACCACGAACAGGGTGAACGCGGTGCCGATGGCCAGGCCGGTGGAAATCACCAGGCCCATGTTGAAGCGGCCCGCGGCGCCCGCACCGGCGGCGATCACCAGCGGCATCACCCCCAGCACCATCGCCGCGGTGGTCATCAGGATCGGACGCAGGCGCACGGCGGCGGCATGTTCGATCGCCTCGCGCTTGGACATGCCGGCGCGTCTGCGAGTCGTTGGCGAACTGCACGATCAGGATGCCGTGCTTGCTGATCAGCCCCATCAAGGTGACCAGGCCGACCTCGGTATAGATATTGAGGCTGGCGAACAGGTTGACGAAGATCAAGCGCACCGAACAGGGCCAGCGGCACCGAGACCAGGATCACGATCGGATCGCGCAGGCTGTTGAACTGCGCCGCCAGCGCCAGGAACACGATGATCACCGCAAACAGCAGGGTGGTGCCGAAACCGCCGGATTCCTTGACGAACTGGCGCGATTGCCCGGCGTAGTCCACGTTGTAGCCCGTCGGTGCCACTTCGTGCACGAGGTCGCTCAGGTAGGCCAAGGCGTCGCCCTGCGACATGCCGGATACGCCCGCGATCGTGGCGGAATTGAGCTGCTGGAAGCGGTTCAGCGATTGCGGCACGACCTGGTGGGTGATCTTCGCCACGGTGGAGGCCTGGATCACCGAGCCGTCCGGCACGCGCAGGTAATAATCCAGCACCTGGTTCGGGTTGAGCCGGTCGCTTTGCAGTACTTGCGGGATCACCCGGTAGGAACGGCCGGCGATCGAGAAGTAATTGACGTAGCCGCCCCCCAGCGCCCCGCCCAGTGCCGCGCCCACATCCTGCTGGGTCAGTCCCAGGCTGGTGATCATGTCGCGATCCAGGCTTACCGTGGCTTGCGGCTTGTCGACCTTCAGGTCGGAGTCGATGAAGTAGAACTTGCCGCTGGCCTGCGCCTTTTGCAGCACCTGGCTGGCGACATCGTTGAGGTTGTCGAATGGCTCGGTGGTGGTGATCACCACCTGGATGGGCAGGCCCTGCGCGCCGGGCAAGGGCGGGAACTGGAACGCCGCGACCTTGGCGCCGGCGATGCCGTTCCACTTCTGCTGCAACTCCTGCTGCAGCTCATGCGCGCTCTGGCTGCGCTGGTCCCACGGCTTGAACACCACGCCACCGATGCCCTGGTTGACCGTGGGCACGCCGGTGAGCTGGAACATCTGGTCGTAGGCCGGCAGCTCGGTCGCGAGCTTGAACATCTGCTCTGCATACACGTTCATCTGCTGCGCGGTGGCATTCGGTGCGCCCACGATCTGCCCGACCACCACGCCCTGGTCCTCTTCCGGCGCCAGTTCCGATTGCGCGGTGATGCCGAGCGCCACCGTCGCCAGCAGCAGCAGGCCGGCCATCACGATCACCACCGTCGACGTCGACAACACGTTGTGCAGCACGCGCTGGTAGCCATGGTGCACGCGGTCGAACTGGCGGTCGATGAACTGCACGAAGCGCCCGCTTTCCTGCTCGCTCTTGAAAAACCTCGAGGTCAGCATCGGCGACAGGGTCAGCGCGACGATCGCCGAGACGGTCACCGCGCCGGCGAGCGTGAAGGCAAACTCGCTGAACAGCGCGCCGGTGAGTCCCTTCTGGAAACCGATCGGCACATACACCGCGATCAACACCACGGTCATCGCCAGGATCGGCCCACCCAGTTCGCGCGCGGCGAGCAGGGCGGCCTGCAGCGGCGCTCTTGCCTTCCTCCTTCATGTGCCGGTCGACGTTCTCCACCACGATGATCGCGTCGTCCACCACCAGGCCGATCGCCAGCACCAGTGCCAGCAGGGTCAGCAGGTTGATCGAGTAGCCGAGCATCAGCATCACGAAGAACGCGCCGATCAGCGCCAGCGGCATCGCGATCACCGGGATGATCACCGCGCGCACGCTGCCCAGGAACAGGAAGATCACCAGGGTGACGATCAGCAGCGCCTCGACCAGGGTCTTGACCACTTCTTTGATCGAGCTGTTCACGAAATCGGTGCCGTCGTAGACGATCTTGGCGGTCAGTCCGTTGGGCATTTGATGCTGCAGTTCCGGGAAGGCGTCGCGCACGCGCTTGGCCACGTCCAGCACGTTGGCGTCGGGCGCGACCTTGATGCCGATGAACACCGAGCGCTTGCCGCTGAACGCCACGTTGAAGTCGTAGTTGTCCGAACCCAGCGTCACGTTGGCGACGTCCTCGAGTCGCACGATCGCGCCCTGGTCCTGCTTGACCGCCAGCTGCTTGAACTCATCGACCGGTGTGCAGGCTGCTGTCCGATGGTCAGGTCGACCGTCACCGCCTGGCCCTTGCTGGAGCCCACCGCGGCCAGGTAGTTGTTCGCCGCCAGCGCGGCGTTCACGTCGCTGGCGGTCACGCCGTGCGCCGCCATCTTGCGCCGGGTCCAGCCACGCGCGCAGCGCGAACTGGCGTGCGCCGAGCAGCTCGGCGGTCTGCACGCCCTCGAGCGCATCGAGCTTGGGCTTGACCACGCGCGCCAGGTAGTCGGTGATGTTGTTGGTCGGCAGCACGTCGCTGTAGAAGCCGAGGTACATCGCGTCGATGGTCTCGCCGGTCTGCACGTTCAACACCGGCTGCTGCGCCTGCGGCGGCAGCTGGTTCTTCACCGAGTTGACCTGGGTGGTGATCTCGGTCAGCGCGCGGTTGGCGTCGTAGTTGAGGCGCAGCGTCGCGGTGATGGTCGACACGCCCGACGACGCTGCTGGAGGACAGGTAATCGATGCCCTGCGCCTGCGAGATCGCCTGCTCCAGCGGCTGGGTGATGAAGCCGGCGATGGTCTGCGCGTCGGCGCCGTAATAGGCGGTGGTGACGGTGACGGTGGCGTTCTCGGTCTTCGGATACTGGCGCACCGTGAGGCTGGTGACGGCCCTCAGGCCGAGCACCAGGATCAGCAGGCTGACGACGATCGCCAGCACCGGCTTGTTGATGAACAGGTCGGTGAACTTCATGGCGGTCGCTCAATGTTCCTGCGGCGTGGGATGCGCGCTGTCGGCCGGCTGCACGCTGTTGTCGATCTTGATCTGGGCGCCGTTCTTCAGCTTGACCTGGCCACTGGTCACCACTTCGGTGCCGGGCTTGATGCCCTTGAGGATCGCCACCTGGTCGCCGCGGGTCTCGCCTACGGTGACGAAGGTCTGTTGCACGGTAGGCGGCAGGATGTGGCCCTGCTCGTCCTTGCCCTTGGACGGCTGCACCACGTACACGGTGTCGCCGTACGGGTTGTAGACGATCGCCGCCTGCGGCAGGGTCAAGCGGTCCTGCTTGCTGCCCACCTCGACCTCGAGCTTGGCGAACATGCCCGGGGTCAGTGCCTTGTCGGGGTTCGGCACGCTGGCCTCGACCTGCACGTTGCGGGTGCCGGTATCGACCTTGGGGCTGATCGCGCTCAGCTTGCCGCTGAACGGGCGGTCGGCATACGCATCCAGCGTGAGCTCTACCGACTGGCCCACCTGCAAGCGGCCAAGCTCGCCTTGCGGCACGTGGAAATCGACGAACAGCGGGTCAAGCTGCTGCAGCGTCACCAGCGTGGTTCCGGCGCTCACATAGTCGCCCGGACTGATGGTGATGATGCCGGCGCGACCGGCGAACGGCGCGCGCAGCTGCTTCTTGTCCACCATCACCTGCTGCTGCGCGACCGCGGCCTTCTTCGCCTTGAGGTCGGCGGCGGCGCTGTCGAAGTCGGCCTGGCTGATCGCCTGTCCGGCGAGCTGCTTGCGTGCGCGTTCGAAGGTCAGTTGCGACAGCTGGGCGGCGGCCTGCAGCTGTTGCAGCTGGGCGGTCGCATCGTCATCGCGCAACTGCAGCAGCAGCTGGCCCCGTTGCACATCCTGGCCGGATTTCAGTTTCACCGCGGTGACCAGGCCGGCGGCATCCATGGCCAGATCCGCACCGTTGACCGCGCGCAGCGTGCCGACCGCGTTCAACGCCGGTTGCCAGGGTTGCTCGCGGGCGGTGGTGGTGCTCACCGTGATCGGCGCCGGCTTGGGCATGCTGTGGATCATGCGCATCACCAGCAGCACCTTGATGCCGACGATCACCGCGATCAGCAGCAACACGCCGCCGATCATCCAGAGCATGCGTTTGGTGGTGCTGGGCCTGGTGTTGTCGGGTTTGTTGTCGACGCGCGTGGGCATGCGCGGGCTCCTGTGGGGGTGGCGATGGTTTCGTCGGTGCGGCTCGTCATGAGCGCGGGATCAAGGCCGCGGATATCCCGCCGCCTTCGAAAAAAACTAAGGCGTTTGTCTGGCTACCTGTTCTTCGGCGGCGCCCTGCCAGCCGCCGCCGAGGGCGGCATACAGCGCGGCGGTGTCGGCCAGCCGGGCTGCGCGCGCCTGGATCAGCGCGATGCGCGCCTGCTGGTAGCTGCGCTCGGCGTTGAGCAGGTCGAGATAACCGGTGGCGCCTGTCTGATACTGCTGATGGGTCAGCGCGAGTTGCTGCGAGGCCGTGCTTTCCGCGGTGGCCTGCGCGGCCAGCCCCTGCGCGTCGTACTCGAGCGCCTGCAGCGCATCGGCGACGTTCTGGAACGCGACCAGCACGGTCTGCTGCCAGTCCGCCAGCGCCTGGTCCAGCCCGGCTTGGGCGGCACGCTTCTTGTGTTTCAACTCACCGCCATGAAACAGCGGTTGGGTCAGGCCCAGTCCCACCGACCAGGCGCGGGTCCCGGCGGAAAACAGCTCGCCGGCGTGCAGTGCCTGCGAACCCCCGCTGCCCGACAGCGAGATCTGTGGCAGCATCGCCGCGGTGGCCACGCCGACCTGGGCGGTAGCCGCGTGCAACTGGGCGGAGGCGGCGCGGATATCCGGGCGCTGTTCGACCAGGGCCGAAGGCAGGCTCACCGGAATGTCCTTGGGCAGCGTGATCGCATCCAGTTGCAGCGGCGCCAACTCCAGCTGCGCCGGGGTGGTGCCGAGATAGGTGGCCAGCTGGTTGCGCGTGGCAGCAAGCCGCGCCTGCAGCGGCGGCAGGGTGGCCGCGGTCGTGGCCAGCTGGGCGCGCACGGCCAGCGTGTCGGACAACGACTTGGCGCCGATCTGCTGCTGCTGTTCGGCGATGTGCAGGCTCTTGCGCTGGCTGCCCAGGATCTCCTCGGTGGCGCGCACTTGCTCGCGCAGCGAAGCCTCCTGCAGCGAGGCGGTGACCACGTTGGCGGCCAGGGTCAGGTAGGTCGCGTCGGTCTGCGCGCGTTGCACGTCCGCCAGCGCGGCCTGGGCCTCGATCCCGCGTCGGGTGCCGCCGAACAGGTCGATGCCGTAGCTCACGCTGACCGAGGCGTTGTAGACGGTCATCGGCGCAAAGGTGAAGGCCCCGCCAAACGCGGCGCCGGATTGCTTCTGGCGGGTGACGCCCGCGCTTGCATCGATCGACGGAAAATTCATCGCCCCCGCGGCGCGGGCGTTTTCCTGTGCCTGGCGCAGCGCTGCCTGCGCCGAGGCGATCGACGGACTGTGCTGCAACGCCGTGTTCACCCGGCGGGTCAATTCGGCATTGTCGAACGTGGTCCACCAGCGCGCCGGCACGGCACGGTCATGCAGGAAGCGCTGCGCGTCGCCACCGCTGGTGGGCGCCGCGGCGGTGGTGGCCGGCAACGGCTGGTCGGTGAAACGGTCTACCGCCGGTGCGGCGGGGCGCTGGTAGTTCGGGCCCACGGCACAGCCGGCCGCGGCCAGGGTCGCCAGCAAGGGCACGAGGATGCGCGCGAGGTTCAGGCAGGAGATCGGCGGGCGGCGAAACGGGTCGCTGGACACGGAGGGGCCTGGGCTGGGGAGAAACCGGGCCGGGACGATAACATACCGGTTAGTTTAGATATATAGCCGTAGCAGGCTCAGTTGCTCCGGGTGCCCCTGCCGCACCGGATCAAAGCATGCCCAGCTGGCGGCCCTGCTGCGAGGAGAAACGCATCGGCAATTCGCCGCTGAGACCGTCGGGGTGATCGGCGGGTACGGCGAAGCGCCAGCCACGCACGCTGCGCAAGGCATGCCGGTCGAGAATCGGGTCGCCGCTGGAGGCGATCACGCTGGCGCCCTGCACCCGTCCGGCGCCGTCGACCCGCAACCGCACGAGCACCTGGCCATCCAGATGGCCGCGCAGCTCATCCCAGCTCTGGCTGGTGTCGGCGGGCATGGACAGTGGTTGCAGTGCGGTAATTGGCGCGGCCACCGCGGCGCGGACGACGCTGTCGCTGCTCGGGTGATATCGCCGGGCATGGTGTACCGGTACCACGGCGACCGGGCGCTGCAAGCGGTGCGTTTGCGGCGGAGTCCGTCGCGTGACGGGCATGCGTTCGACCATCGCCACGCGGTCGGATGGCTCGCGCCACTGGGCGGTCAGGCTGCTGATCCAGCCGGTGCCGGCGACGCCGACCAGCAAGGCCAGCGCGCTCAGACTCGTGGTGGTGCGCAAACGCAGCATGGTTGCGTCAGGGACGCTCGAGGATGGCGGTGACGCCCATGCCGCCGGCGGTGCAGATCGAGATCAGGCCGCGGCCGGCGCCTTTCTGTTCCAGCAGTTTGGCCAGCGTGGCGACCAGGCGTGCGCCGGTGGCGGCGAACGGATGGCCCACCGCGAGGCTGGAGCCGTGCACGTTGAGCCTGGCCGGGTCGATCGCGCCCAGCGGCGCGTCCAGGCCGAGCCGGTTCTTGCAGTAATCGGCGGATTCCCAGGCGCGCAGGGTGCACAACACCTGCGCGGCGAACGCCTCGTGGATCTCGTAGTAATCAAAATCCTGCAGGCTGAGGCCGTTGCGCGCGAGCAGGCGCGGCACCGCGATGGTGGGCGCCATCAGCAGGCCCTCGCCATGCACGAAGTCCACCGCGGCCACTTCGGCATCGCGCAAATAGGCCTGCACTTTCAAACCACGTTGCGCCGCCCACGCGTCGGTGCCCAGCAGCACCGCGGCGGCGCCATCGGACAACCCGGTGGAATTGCCGGCGGTGAGGGTGCCGTGACCGGAGCGCTTGTCGAACGCGGGCTTCAGCGCGGCGAGCTTTTCCATGCTGCTGTCCGGACGCAGGAAGCCGTCGCGCCGCAGGCCGCGGAACGGAATCAGCAAATCGTCGAAGAAACCGGCGTCATAGGCGGCCGCCAGCTTGTGGTGGCTTTCCAGCGCCAGCTGATCCTGCGCCTCGCGGCTGATGTGCCACTGCTTGGCCATCTGCTCGCAATGGTCGCCCATCGATTTGCCGGTGCGCGGCTCGGCCACGCCTGGAAAGGAGGGCTTCAATTCGCTGAAGGAAAATCCGCGCAGCGCGGTCTTCAACTTGTCCGTCGGCGTCCTGGCGCGGTTCATCGCCAGCAGACGCTTGCGCAGGCGGCGCCCGTAGACGATCGGCACGTCGCTGGTGGTGTCCGAGCCGGCCGCAATGCCGGCCTCGATCTGACCCACGGCGATCTTGTTGGCGACGATGATGGCGTTGTCGAGCGAAGTACCGCAGGCGCGCGCCGTGGTGATGCCCGGCGTGGTGGGCGCCAGCCCGGAACTCAGCAGGGTCTCGCGCGCCAGGTTCCAGTCGGCGGCATGCTTGATGACGGCGCCGAGCGCCACTTCGCCCAATTCCACGCCATGCAGGCCGAACCGCTCGACCAGGGCACCGAGCACTTTCACCGACATGCCGAAGTTGCCGACGTCGGCGTAGGCGGTGTTGTTGCGACAGAACGGAATGCGTACGCCGCCAATGACCCCGACGCGCCTGTGCGTGTTTTCCATGCCCGGAACAATCCCTCACTCGATTGCTTCAAGGCTAACCCGCCATGCCGCCGCGCGAAAGCCCGCAAGCCCGCCGTTGTGCCGGTTCGTTCAGGCCGACGCGCAGGCGCGCCGGGAGCCCGCTGACAGCTCGCTGATAGAATGAGCGGTCTCTTTGATCGTGGAGCCTCTCTCGTGGAAGCACAGACCTTGCTGCCGCTGCCCGTGCTGCTGGCACTGGAACCGGTCGCCGGCGGACCACCGCTGCCGATGACCCTCGGCCGCGACGATGCGGCCGCGCTGGCAGAACTGGTGGCGGCGGATCTGCTGGGCCTGGTGCCGCAGGTGGGAGGCGCGCGACTGGTACTTGCGGGCGCCTTGTTCGACCAGGTCGAGCTGCTGCGTCCGGGTTTTCCGGTGTGGGCGGCGCTGGATGAGCTGGGTCGCCGCGTACCTCATGGGCATCTGGAAAACGTGGTCGCCGTGGGCCATCACGACGGAAGCATGCCGGCGCCCGAACTGGAGCCGTCCGCGATCTACGCCGGCGGTCCGATGCGGCTGCTGCCGCTCAGCCTGCTGGCGCCGGCCGCCCTGGCCGAGGATCTCTCCACCCAGCTGGAGATCCAGCTGGTCGGCCGCGGCGAGGCTGGCGCACAGACCGCCGACTGGCTGATGCGCACGCTCGGCGTCCGCCTCGAACACGTGCGCTATCTCAGTCGCAACGATCTGCTCGCGCTCACCTGCGTGCAGTACGAACACGTCAACCTGGCGCCCCTGTGGGCGCTGCTGGAAACCGCGCTGCTGACCCCGCAGCGGGAAGAATCGACGATGAGCGCGCGTGGCCTGGCGTTGCGTTATGCCGACGGCACGGTGCGGGCGCAGTCGCCCGCGCAATGGCTGTCGCGGCAAAGCGGCGAGCCGGCGCAACGTGCCCACGATTTCGCCGGCATCGTGTTCGAACTGCGCCAGTACGCCGCCTTGCTGGAGGCGCACCAGGTTCCACTTGCGCTGGAGTCCACCACGGGCAGCACCGCGGCGACGGATGGCTATCTGCTGGAAACCCGCGCGGTGGCCGAGGCGGATCTCGGTTCCCCGCACCTGTTCGCGCACGAGGCGCCCGGTCTGGGCGTGGTGGCCGTCACGGTGGCGCAACCCGCCGGCGCCGAACGGGCCCGCGTGCTGGCACACGGCTACCCGTTGCAGCCGCGGGCGCTGGGGCCGCTGTTGCAGCGGCTCGCCGACGCGTACGCGACCGCGGGCGAGCTTGATGCGCTGGGTCGGGTCGTGCTGGACGAGGCGGGCGAACTCGGCGCGCCCGCGACCGTCCTGCACTGAAGATCACCGCGACGGCGCGTGCCCGCTTCGGGCCGATTGTGCGCCCCGCCTGCAGTTGTGCAGCGACGAAGACTCGGCGCATGATGAGCCGTGCGTCGTGCGCCGGCGCTCTCCAGCTGACGGGATGACCATGGGCCCGCAAAAGCACGTCGAGGGATTGCCGGTAGCGCCGGATGAAGCGGACTGGCCCGCCAGGGTCTTGCGCGGCGCGCCCGTCCTGCTCACCTATCTCGATCGCGACCAGCGCTTCACCTATGTCAATGACACGCATCAGCGCTGGCTGGGGATCGAGCCGTCGGCGATGCTCGGTCGGCGTTTGATCGAGGTGGCCGGCCCGGACAACTACGAGCGAGCGCGCCCGGCGCTGGAGCAGGCCTATGCCGGCCAGCCGGCCAGTTACGAGGGCGAGTTCCACCACTACGGCGAACGACGCTACGCGCACGGGAATTTCCAGCCCGATTTCGACCCCGATGGCCGCGTCCGTGGCGTGTTCACCGCCCTCGTCGACGTCACCGAGCGGCGCATGCGGGAACTGCAACTGCACGAAAGCGTGCGCCGCTGGTTCAGCGCCTTCCAGCATGCCGCCGTGGGCCTGGCGCTGAGCCGCCCGGATGGTCGCTTCCTGCGCGTCAATGCGGCGGTGTGCCAGATGCTCGGCTACAGCGAGGACGAACTGCTGCAGCGGAGCATCCGCGACATCACGCACCCGGACGACATGGCCACCGATGCGGAGCACAAGGCGCAGCTGCTCGCCGGCAAGCGCGAGAACTACCAGCTGGAGAAGCGCAACCTGCACAAGGATGGCCATGTCGTGTACGTCCAGCTGAGCGTGTCGCTGGTGCGCGACGATCACGGCGCGCCGGTGTACTTCGTCTCGCAGGCGCAGGACATCGGCGAGCGCAAGGCGTTCGAGGACGCATTGCACCGCGAGCGTGAACTGGCCGAGGTCACCTTGCGCTCGATCGGTGACGCGGTGATCACCACCGACCCGCAGTTGTGCATCAGCTCGCTCAACCCGATCGCCGAGGCGATGACCGGCTGGAGTCACGCGGAGGCGCAGGGTCGCCCGGTCGAGCAGGTGTTCCAGCTGTTCGACGCGGCCCTCGGCCAGGCCGTCGCCAACCCGCTGCGCGCGGCGGTCGAACACAACACCATCACCGATCTCGCCGGCCGGACCCTGCTGCGCCATCGGCACGGCTTCGATACCCCGGTGGAGGATTCCGCCGCACCGATCCATGATCATGCGGGCAACGTGATCGGCGGCGTGCTGGTATTCCATGACGTCAGCGAGACGCGTGCGCTGGCGCTGAAGCTGATCCACCTGACCCGGCACGACACCCTGACCGGCCTGCCCAATCGCAGCCAGTTGCACGACCACCTCGCCCAGGCGCTGGTTGTCGCCCGGCGGCGCCAGCAGCGCGCGGCCCTGCTGTACATCGACATCCACCAGTTCAGGCGGATCAACGACCAGCACGGTCACGCCGGTGGCGATCGCGTGCTGCGCGCGTTCGCCACCCGCTTGCAGCACTGCCTGCCCGCCGATGCCCTGCTCAGCCGCCACGGCGCGGACGAGTTCGTGGTGGTGTTGTCGCACCTGGACAACGTCGGCGTAGCGGCCAGCCTGGCGCAGACCCTGATCAACCAGGGCGAACAAACCCGCGTCGAGGGCATGCCGGAGCTGGGCCTGCACCTGGGCGTCGGCATCAGCGTGTATCCCGATGACGCGAGCGACCCGGAGAGCCTGCTGCAGCATGCCGAAACCGCACTCGCGGCGATTCGCGGCGATGGCGTGCACGGTTGCCGTTTCTTCACCGCCTCGATGGATCAGCGCGCACGCGCGCGGCGCAGCATCGAAGCGGCCCTGCGCCAGGCGCTGCCGAGCGGGCAGCTCAGCCTGCACTACCAGCCCAGGATCGATGCCGCCAGCGGGCAGATCGTCGGCGCCGAGGCGTTGCTGCGCTGGCATGTGGCGGGGCAGGAGCTGTACAAGCCCGACCAGTTCATCCCGATCGCCGAGGACACCGGCCTGATCGTGCCGATCGGCGCGTGGGCGCTGCGCCAGGCCTGTCGCCAGGCGCGCCTGTGGCAGCAGCGCGGTCACCGCATCACGGTTTCCGTGAACGTGTCGCCGGTGCAGTTCCAGCACGCCGATTTCCATCACTGGCTGGACGAGGTGTTGAACGAAAGCGGGCTCGATGCCGGCCTGCTCGAACTGGAGTTGACCGAGCGCATGGTGATGTCCGGTGGTGCTGCCACCAGCAGCCTGCTGCGGCGAATCCGGCAACGTGGCGTGCGCCTGTCGCTGGATGATTTCGGCACCGGCTATTGCAGTCTGTCCTACCTGAAACACTTTCCGATCGACACGCTGAAGATCGACCGCGTCTTCGTGCGTGATGTGATCGGGGACGCGGATACCGCCACGATCACCCACGCGATCGTGGCAATGGCGCGCCAGCTGGGAAAACTGGTGGTGGCCGAAGGCGTGGAAACCGAGGAGCAGGCCGCGTTCCTGCGCCAGGCCGGCTGCAACGAACTGCAAGGCTTCCTGTTTGCCGCGCCGGTGCCCGTGGCCGATTTCGAGCGGCTGCTGGGCGAGTCTGGCTGAGCGCTTTTCGCTGTGGCTAGCGATCGCCTGCCAGCAGCGTCTCGTACATCCGGTAATGGCAGGGCTGCATGCCCAGGCCTTCGTAGGTCTGCTGCGCGCGCCGGTTCTCCGTTTCCACGTACAGGCGCAGCCCGACCGCGCCAGCGGCTGCGGCCCGTTGCTCCACCGCCGCATACAGCGCGCGGAACACCCCGCCGCGGCGCGCCGGCGGAGCCACGTACACGCTCTGGATCCACCAGAAATCGCCGCCGCGCCAGTCGCTCCATTCGAACGTCACCAGCAGGCCGCCCACGTTCGTCGCGTCCTGCTCGGCGATCAGATAAAAGCCCCGGCGCGGTTGTTCCAGCACCCCGCTCACGCCGCGGTGCACGACCGCCGGGTCCAGGCGCTTGCGCTCCGTTTCCCACGCCATCGCCTGGTTCCAGTTCGCCAGGTCGTCGACATCGGTGGACGTGGCGGCGCGAATCAGCAGGGACATGGCGTCACTCGGCAGGGGAAAGGCACATCCTACCCATGTGGCCCGGTGCTGGTCGAAATCCACGCGCCGACGTCGTGTGAACACGCCGTACTGCAGGCTGTCGTGCATCTCTGCCCGCGCGACGCGGGCAAGCGAAGCGCCCGGCGGTGGACTTGGCGTGCGCGATCTTCACGTGGCAACAGGTAAGGTGGGCCGCCAGCCCGTGGTCGCGCGCAACCGCGCCACCGACGAGGCTTTCCATGGTCGGCGCGCTGCGCGGCCGCACCGCCATCCACCTGCAAGGAACGTCGCGTTTGAATATCGGCAGCATTTTCGATCGGCTCAAGCTGCGCCGCCTGCAGGCGTTTCGCCGTCGGCGTGTCGCCGCGCGCACGCGGCCGGAGCAGGAACCGGCGCTGCGCGCGGACCTGTTCAGTGCCGAACAGATGGAGCGGCATGGCCGGGTGCTGGCGGCCCAGCACCGGCTGCGCGAGCGTTCACAGGCGGACTTGTTGCTGGGGCGACTGGCCGACAACGAGGCGGTGATCACCGACAGCTGCGAACGGATGACCAAGGCGACCCGGCGCAAACGCCGGATCACTCCGGCCGGCGAATGGCTGCTCGACAATTTCTACCTGATCGAAGAGCAGATCCGCACCGCCCGCCGGCATCTGCCCAAGGGCTACAGCCGCGAGCTGCCGCGCCTGGACAATGGTGCCTCGGCGGGCCTGCCGCGCGTCTACGACATCGCGCTGGAGATCATCTCCCACGGCGATGGCCGGGTCGACACCGCCAGCCTGCACCGTTTCATCCACGCTTATCAGGAAGTGACCCCGCTGAAGTTGGGCGAGCTGTGGGCGATCCCGATCATGTTGCGCCTGGCCCTGATAGAGAACCTGCGCCGGGTCGCCGCGCGGGTGATCGCGGACTGGGGTCATCGTGGCCGCGCCGTGCGCTGGGCCGACAGCATGACCGCGACCGCCGAGCGCGATCCCAACTCGGTGGTCCTGGTCGTCGCCGACATGGCGCGTTCGGATCCCCCCATGAACAGCCCGTTCGTGGCCGAGATGGCGCGCCGGCTGCAGGGCCAGAGTCCGGCGCTGGCGCTGCCACTGAGCTGGATCGAGCAACGCCTGTCCGAATCGGGGCAGAGCATCGAGCACCTGGTCCAGCTGGAGGCGCAACAACAGGCGGCCGCACAGGTCACCGTGGGCAACAGCATCGGCAGCCTGCGCGTGCTCTCGGCGATCGACTGGCGCGACTTCGTCGAGCGCGCCAGCCTGATCGAGCAGCAGTTCCGCGAGGATCCGGCCGGCGTGTATGCGGCGATGGACTTTGCCACCCGCGACCGCTACCGCCACGTGGTGGAGCAGCTGGCGCGGCAGCACCGGCTCGACGAGATCCGCGTGGCCGAAGCCACCGTGGAGCTGTGCCGCACCGCCATCCGAACGGAAGCCGCGCCGTCGCTGCCGCGGCACGTGGGCTTCTATCTGATCGACCGCGGCCGTCCGCAGCTGGAGCAGCATCTCGGCATCCGGCCGCGCTGGGGTGAGCGCCTGCGTCGTCGCTTCGACCGGGCGCCGGTGCCGATCTACCTGGGCCTGTTGTTCGTGCTGACCATCGCGTTTGCCGAGCCACTGGTGATGGCGGCGGTCGCTGGCGGGCTGGCTACGTGGGCGTCGATCCTGATCGCGGTCATGGCGCTGATCCTGGCCAGCCAGCTGGGCTCGAGCCTGCTCAACTGGATGGCCACGCTGTCGGTGTCGCCGCAGCTGTTGCCACGGATGAACTACGCCCACGGCATCCCGGCCAGCGCACGCACGATGGTCGTCATCCCCAGCCTGGTGGCCCGGGCGCAGGATGTCGAAGAGCTGGTCGAGTCGCTGGAGGTGCGTTTCCTCGGCAACCGCGACGAGCACCTGCACTTCGCCCTGCTCACCGACTTCAGCGATGCGGACAGCGAAACCCTGCCCGGTGACGAGGCCCTGCTGGCGCTGGCGCAGCGGCGCATCGAGGCGCTCAACGAGCGTTACGCCAGCGTCGATTCCGACCGTTTCTTCCTGTTCCACCGGCCGCGCCGCTGGAACCCGTCCGAGCGCTGCTGGATGGGCCACGAGCGCAAGCGCGGCAAGCTGGCCGACCTCAACGCGCTGCTGCGCGGCAACGCTCATGACCGCTTCATGCGCATTGTCGGCGACATCGCCGCGCTGCCGCCGGTGCAATACGTGATCACCCTGGACACCGACACCGAGTTGCCGCGCGATGCGGCGCAGACCTTCGTCGGCAGTATCGATCATCCGCTCAACCGCGCGGTGTACGACCCCGAGCAACGGCGCGTGGTCAGTGGCTACGCGATCCTGCAGCCGCGCGTGGGCATCAGCCTGCCCAGCACCGCGCGCTCGCGCTATGCCCAGCTGTACGGCAGCGACGCCGGCATCGATCCATACACGCAGATGGTCTCCGACGTGTATCAGGATCTGTTTCACGAAGGTTCGTTCATCGGCAAGGGCATCTATGCGATCGATGCGTTCGAGCGCACCCTGGACGGCCGCTTCCCGGAAAACCGCATCCTCAGCCACGACCTGGTCGAAGGCTGCCATGCCCGCTCCGGCCTGCTCAGCGACGCGCAGCTGTTCGAGGAATACCCCTCGCGCTACGGCGCCGACGTCAAGCGCCGGCAACGCTGGATCCGCGGCGACTGGCAACTGCTGCCGTGGCTGCTGCCGTGGGCGCCGACCGCGCGCGATGGCTGGCGTCGCAATGCGCTGACCGCGCTCTCGCGCTGGAAGATCCTCGACAACCTGCGGCGCAGCCTGGTGCCGCCGGCGGTGCTCGGCCTGCTGATCACGGCTGGCTGGTGATGCCGTCGGTGCTGTCCTGGACGGTGGCGGTGCTGGCGATGGTGCTGGTGTCGCCGGTGCTGTCGGCCTTGCTGGACCTGGTGCAGAAACCCAAGGACGTGCAACTGGACCAGCACCTGCGCGCGGGCCTGGCGACCGGCGCGCAACACGTGGCGCGCATGCTGCTGGGACTGGCCTGGCTGCCGCACGAGGCGTGGTACTACCTCGACGCGATCGTGCGCACGCTGTGGCGCATCACGTGTCAGTCACCGGCACCTGCTGCAATGGCAGACCTCCAGCGAGGTGGCCAAGCGCAGCAGCAACGAGCCCGCGGCGGTGTGGCGGCAGATGTGGATCGCGCCGACCGTGGCCGTCCTGCTTGTCGTGGCGTTGGCGCTGCATCGCCCGATGGTGCTGTGGCTGGCGTGGCCGCTGCTGCTGTTGTGGCTGCTCTCGCCCGGCATCGCGTGGTGGATCAGCCAGCCGCGCCGGCCCGACACCTTCGTGCCGAACGCGGCGCAGACCCGTTTCCTGCGCATGCTGGCGCGGCAGACCTGGGCGTTCTTCGACAGTCATGTCGGCCCCGCCGCCCACTGGCTGCCGCCGGACAACCTGCAGGAGCAACCCGGCCCGGTAGTGGCGCACCGCACCTCGCCGACCAACATCGGCCTGGCCCTGCTGGCCAACCTGGCCGGTTACGACTTCGGTTTCCTCAGCGCCGGGCGGCTGCTCGAGCGCACCCGCGCGACGCTGGCCACGATGCAGCAGCTGCCGCGTCATCGCGGGCACTTCTACAACTGGTACGACACGCTGAGCCTGCGTCCGTTGCCGCCGCTGTACATCTCGGCGGTGGACAGCGGCAACCTGGCCGGCCATCTGCTGACCCTGCGCCCGGGTCTGCTGGAGCTGATCGATGCGCCGGTGTTTCGGCCGAACCTGCTGCACGGGCTGCTCGACACGCTGCAACTGCTGCACGATGCGCTGGACGATGGCGACCACCTGCTCGACCCGCTGCAGCGCGACTTGCTGGACGCGCTGGACAGCCCGCCCGCCACCACCGGCGCTGCCCTGGTCGTGCTCGAACGTCTGCGTGAGCGCGCCCGTGCTTTGGCCGGCGAGCTGGAGTCAGTTGCGGAGAGCGACAGCGCGTTCTGGCTCGCGGCGCTGCGCGCGCAACTGGATGACCTGTGCGGCGACATCGCCGGCCTCAACCTCGACCCGCCCGACGACGACGACGGCGGCTTCCGCGGCATCCCCAGCCTGGCCCAGCTCGGCCGCATCGAACCGCTGTGCTGGGCCGGCCATTTCGATGCCGAGGCGGTTCGCGCGCGCGCGCGCCAGCGCGTCGGCCTGATCGAGCAGCTGGCGCAGCAGGCGGACGAACTGGCGCAGATGGATTACCGCTTCCTTTACGACAGCGCGCGCGACCTGCTCGCGATCGGCTACAACGTCGACGCCCGCCGGCTCGACGCCGGCTACTACGACCTGCTCGCGTCCGAGGCGCGGCTGGCCAGTTTCGTCGGCATCGCCCAGGGCCAGTTGCCGCAGGACAACTGGTTCGCGCTGGGCCGGCTGCTGACCACGGTCGGCGGCGAACCGGCGCTGCTGTCGTGGACCGGCTCGATGTTCGAGTACCTGATGCCGAACCTGGTGATGCCGAGCTACGAGGGCACCCTGCTCGACCAGACCTGCCGCGCCGCGGTCGCGCGGCAGATCGAATACGGCAACCAGCACAGCGTGCCCTGGGGCGTCTCCGAGTCCGGCTACAACGTCGCTCGATGCGCATTTCACCTACCAGTACCGCGCGTTCGGCGTGCCTGGCCTGGGCCTCAAGCGCGGCCTCGGCGACGACGTGGTGATCGCGCCCTACGCCAGCGCGCTGGCCCTGATGATCGCGCCGGCGGCGGCCACCAAGAACCTGCAGCGGCTGGCCGAGGGTGGCGCGCGGGGGCGCTACGGCATGTACGAGGCGATCGACTACACCCCGGCACGCCTGCCGGTGGGGCAGAGCTCGGCGCTGGTGCGTTCGTTCATGGCCCATCACCAGGGCATGAGCCTGCTGGCGCTGGATTACGCCTTGCTGGGCCGGCCGATGCAGCGCCGCTTCGGCTCCGACCCGCAGTTCCAGGCCACCGAGCTGCTGCTGCAGGAGCGCGTGCCCGCGCACCGCGGCCGAATACCTGCATGCGTCCGGCTTCCCCGACACCAATCCCGACGCCGCGGCCGAGCGAGGCGCGCCTGCGCGTGTTCAGCGATCCGAACCGATCGCGTCCGGCCGTGCAGCTGCTGTCCAACGGCCGCTACCACGTGATGCTGAGCAGCGCCGGCGGCGGCAGCAGCCGGCGCGGCGAGCTGGCGCTGACGCGCTGGCGCGAAGACATCACGCGCGACCACTGGGGCATGTTCTGCTACCTGCGCGACGTCGCCGGCGGCAGCTACTGGTCCACCGCGTACCAGCCGGTATGCCGCAAGACCGAGCTGTATGAGGCGATCTTCTCCGAGGCGCGCGCCGAGTTCCGCGTGCGCGAACGCGACTTCGATGCGCACACCGAGATCGTGGTGTCGCCCGAAGACGACATCGAACTGCGCCGCACCCAGGTCACCAATCGTGGCCGCACGGCGCGCACGATCGAGCTGACCAGCTATGCCGAAGTGGTGCTGGCACCCGCCGCTGGCCGACGCGCTGCATCCGGCCTTCAGCAAGCTGTTCGTGCAGACCGAATTGGTGCCCGAACTGCAGGCGATCGTGTGCACGCGCCGCCCGCGCGCGCACGGCGAAGCGGTGCCGTGGATGTTCCACCTGCTGGCGGTGCACGACGCCGACATCGACCAGATCTCCTACGAGACCGATCGCGCCCGTTTCATCGGCCGCGGCCGCAGCATCGCCGATCCGGTGGCGCTCGATCCCGACGCACGCGCGCCTGTCCGGCAGCGCCGGCTCGGTGCTCGATCCGATCGTGGCGATCCGCTGCCGCATCACCCTGGAGCCGGAGCAGACCGTCACCGTCGACTTCGTCACCGGCATCGCCGAGCAGCGCGCGGGATGCCTGCAGCTGATCGACAAGTATCGCGACCGCCACCTGGCCGATCGCGTGTTCGACCTGGCCTGGACGCACAGCCAGGTGCTGCTGCGCCAGCTCAACGTCGGCCTCGCCGAAGCGCAGCTGTACGAGCACATGGCCACCTCCATCGTGTACCCCAACGCGCACCTGCGCGCCGAGACCGGCATCCTGCGCGGCAACCGGCGCGGCCAGTCCGGCCTGTGGGGCCAGTCGATCTCCGGCGACCTGCCGATCGTGCTGCTGCAGATCGCCAACGAGGCGTCGGATCGAACTGGTGCGCCAGCTGGTGCAGGCGCATGCCTACTGGCGGCAGAAGGGGCTGGCGGTGGACCTGGTGATCTGGAACGAGGATCGCGCCGGCTACCGGCAGCACCTGCAGGACCAGATCCTGGGCCTGATCGCCTCCGGCAGCGAGGCCGGCCTGATCGATCGTCCCGGCGGCATCTTCGTGCGTCCGGCGCAGCAGCTCTCCAGCGAAGACCGCATGGTGATGCAGGCCAGCGCCCGCATCGTGCTGGCCGACCATCGCGGCACGCTGGCCGAGCAGATCGGCCGGCGTCCGCTGGAGAGCCACGCGCCGCCGCTCGAACTGACTCGCAGCGAAGTGCCGCTCCCGCTGCCGGCCACCGTGGCGCGCGTTCCGCCGGACTGCAACTGGACAATCCGCACGGCGGCTTCAGCGCGGACGGCCGCGAATACGTGATCGTGTCCGACGCCGGCGTGCGCCACCCCCGCACCGTGGGCCAACGTGCTGGCCAACCCGCATTTCGGCACGGTGATCTCCGAGAGCGGCGGCGCCTATACCTGGGGCGAGAACGCGCACGAGTTCCGCCTCACGCCGTGGCACAACGACCCGGTCAGCGACGGCAGCGGCGAGGCGATCTACCTGCGCGACGAGGAAACCGGCGCGCTGTGGTCGCCCACCCCGTTGCCCAGCCGCGGCAGCGGCAGCTACACCACCCGCCACGGCTTCGGCTACAGCGTGTTCGAGCACGACGAGGACGGCATCCATTCCGAGCTGTGGATCTACGTCGCGCTGGATGCCTCGGTGAAATTCTCGGTGCTGAAACTGCGCAACGATTCCGGCCGGCCGCGCAAGCTCAGCGCCACCGCCTACGTCGAATGGGTGCTCGGCGACCTGCGCGAGAAGACCGCGATGCACGTGGTCACCGAATCGGACCCGGCCAGCGGCGCGCTGTTCGCGCGCAACAGCTACAACGCCGAGTTCCCCAACCGCGTGGCGTTCTTCGACGTCGACGATCCGGATCGCGGCATCGGCGGCGACCGCACCGAGTTCCTGGGCCGCAACGGCAGCATGCGCGCGCCCGCCGGCCTCGGTCGCAGGCAACTGTCCGGCCGGCTCGGCGCCGGGCTCGATCCGTGCGCGGTGCTGCAATCGAAAGCGGAGCTGGCCGACGGCGCCGAGCGCCAGCTGATCTTCCGCCTCGGCCTGGGCCGCGATGGCGCCGATGCCGCGGGCCTGGTGCAGCGCTTCCGCGGCAACGGCTCCGCCGCCGGCGCGCTGGAGCAGGTGCGCGCGCACTGGCAACGCGTGCTGGGCGCGGTGCAGGTGCACACGCCGGAACCGGCGCTGGACGTGCTCGCCAACGGCTGGCTGCTGTACCAGACCATCGCCTGCCGCATGTGGGCGCGCAGCGGCTACTACCAGTCCGGCGGCGCGTTCGGCTTCCGCGACCAGCTGCAGGATTCGATGGCCACCGTGCACGCCGCGCCGGAACTGGCCCGCGCCCAGCTGCTGCTGTGCGCCGCGCACCAGTTCCCCGAAGGCGACGTGCAGCACTGGTGGCATCCGCCGCTCGATCGCGGCGTGCGCACCACCTGTTCGGACGACTACCTGTGGCTGCCGCTGGCGACCAGCCGCTACGTGCTGGCCACCGGCGATCGCGGCGTGCTGGACGTGCCGGTGTCCTACATCGAAGGCCGCCCGCTGCACGCCGGCGAGGAATCCTATTACGACCTGCCGCAGCCATCGGGCCTGTCCGAGCCGCTGTACGAGCACTGCGTGCGCGCGATCGAGCACGGCCTGCCGCGCGGCGTGCACGGCCTGCCGCTGATCGGCGGCGGCGACTGGAACGACGGCATGAACCGGGTCGGCGAAGCCGGTCGCGGCGAGAGCGTGTGGCTGGGCTTCTTCCCTGCGAAGTGCTGCAGCGGTTTCGCCGAGGTCGCGCGGCTGCACGGCGACGACGGCGTTCGCCGAGCGCTGCGAGGAGGAAGTCGCCAAGCTGCGCGACGCACTCGAGCAGCACGCCTGGGACGGCGCCTGGTACCGCCGCGCCTAGTTCGACGACGGCACCCCGCTCGGCGCCGACGGCAACGAGGAATGCCGCATCGATTCCATCGCGCAGAGCTGGTCGGTGCTCTCCGGCATGGCGCCCGCCGACCGCCGCCAGCAGGCGATGGACTCGCTCGACCAGCACCTGGTGCGCCGCGACGCCGGCCTGGTGCAGCTGCTCGATCCGCCGTTCGACAAGTCGCCGATGGATCCCGGGCTACATCAAGGGCTACGTGCCCGGCGTGCGCGAAAACGGCGGCCAGTACACGCACGCCGCGATCTGGGCCACGATGGCCTTCGCCGAACTCGGCGACAGCGCGCGCGCCTGGGAACTGCTGCGCATGATCAACCCGGTCAACCACGGCCTCGACCCGGCGCAGATGGACGTCTACAAGGTCGAGCCCTACGTGGTCAGCGCCGACGTCTACGCGGTCGCCGCCGCACACCGGCCGCGGCGGCTGGAGCTGGTACACCGGCTCGGCCGGCTGGATGTACCGGCTGATCGATCGAATCCCTGCTCGGCCTGCGCCTGGAAGACGGGCACCTGCGCTTCGCGCCGGTGCTGCCGGCGGAGTGGGAAGGCTTCCGCATGGACTACCGCTATCGCGACACGCTGTACCGCATCGAACGTGCGGCAGAGCGATGCGGACACGACCAGCCGCGTATGCGCTGGATGGCGTGGCGCAAGCGGATGGCCTGCATTCCGCTGATCGACGACGGCGCGGAGCACAGCGTGAGCTCAACCATCCGCGCCCGTGACCGCGATACGAAAGCCGGAGCGCGGTTGTCAAGTCCGACGACGCACGGCTGTCGTCGAACCGCGATACTCACTCACGATCCAGCGGACTCAGCACGCCGTGGCCGCCGCGATTGAGCACGTGGGTGTAGATCTGGGTCGTCGCCACGTCCTTGTGGCCGAGCAGCTCCTGCACCGTGCGGATGTCGTAGCCCGGCCTCCAGCAGGTGGGTGGCAAAGGAATGGCGCAGGGTGTGTGCGCTGGCCGGCTTGACGATGCCGGCGCGCTCGCGTGCCGTCTTGAGCGCGCGCTGCAGTCGCGACTCGTCCACGTGATGGCGGCGTTCCATCGCCGTCGCGCGGATCGACCTGCACGCCGCGGCGAGGGAAACGACATACTGCCAGCCCGAGCTCCCGTGCCGCGCCGGGATACTTGCGCGCCAGCGCATACGGGCATCCAGACCGCGACCAAAGCCGGCCGCCAGATCCGCCGCGTGGATGAATGTCGCGGCCCGGCTCAACTTCGCGCTGCAACGGCTCCGCGCAGCGATCGCGGCAGCATGGTGCGGCGATCCTTGCCGCCCTTGCCATCGCGCACCGTAATTTCGCTGCGCTCGAAATCCACATCCTTGACCCGCAGCCGCACGCACTCCATCAGGCGCATGCCCGTGCCGTACAACAAGCTGCGCCATCAGCCAGCGCCGGCCGTCCATCTCGCCAAGCAACGCGGTGACCTCGTCGCTGCGACAGCACCGTCGGCAACCGCTGCGGCCGCTTGGCCCGCACGACACCGTCCATCCACGGCAGCTCGACGCCCAGCACCTGCTTGTACAGGAACAACAACGCCGACAACGCCTGGTTCTGGGTAGCCGCCGCCACCTTGCCGCTCCACGGCCAGTCCGACAGAAACCGCTCGACCTCCAGCTGCGCCCATGTCCCGCGGGTGACGCTTGCCATTGGCCAGGATGAAGCGCCGAATCCAGCCCACATAGCCCGCCTCGGTGCGCAAGCTGTAGTGCTTCAACCGCAACACTCGGCGCACCTCATCCAGCAGCCGCGGTGCCGGCGTGCCACCACGTTCGGCTTCCTGGGCCTGCACGATCCGGGCCTGGACGTCGGCGCCCTCGGACGAGACGGCCAGGTCGGTGTCTCGAGCCTCGGTCCGGGCACGTGCACAAGACGTCCGGCTCGAAGGCCGTAGGATACGGGTCGTCATTCATGGGCAAGCCATGACGTACACGCGGACGTCCTCCAATCGGTAGTCGGTGGTGCCCGCGGCGGGCACTCCCAGGTCCAGCGGCGTATCTGGCGCTGGGTCCCCGGCGCATCCGTCTCGAGGATGGCCGGCCACTCGCCGTGGTCCCGCCCGCGACTCACGAGGAGATGCGTGCCCGGGAACGCCGGGTCGTGGGCCAGGTCCAGGACGTCCACGGGCGGCTCGTCGGGCAGGGCGAGCGCCGGGATCCGCTCGGCTCTCGGCGAGCCAGATCGGGAAGTCCGTGATGACCGGGCCGGCGGTGCGTCGAGCGGGTGCCCGGCGATCGCCATCCGCCGCCCGAGCTCCTCGTAGAGCCCGGCCGTCGCGGTCCTTCGCCGAAGGACGGGAGCAGCGCGATGGAGAACAGGGCGATCCGAAGGTCGCCGAGGAGCGCCCCGAGCCAGGCCACCGGGCGGGTCCAGCCCAGCCGCGCCCCGAGCCTCGCGATCCCCGCGTCGAGGGCCAGCAGGGCCGAAGCACGATCAGCACGTGAGCCGGCCCGGCCGCGTGGAGGAACGTGCCCCACGTCGTCGCGACCGGGAAGACCAGGCTCGTGAACAGGAACGTGACGACCGACGAGAAGGACCGGTCGCAGGGCGGCGCGCGGCCCTGCCACGGCAGCGCCAGGAGGCCGACCAGCGAGATCGGCAGGCCCGGCAGCACCAGGACGTTGAACAGGTTGTGGGTGAGCCGTCGACCCGCATCTCGACCAGCGGGCCGGCCCGACCGCGAGGTAGCGCGCGAGGGTCGGCGGGTCGTTCCAGGCGAAGATGTCGAAGCCGGTCAGCTGAAGGCGTTCGTGGCGGCCTGGCCCGGCAGCGGGCTGCCGAAGACCACCCAGTCGCGACCAGCCACGGGGCGAAGACCAGAAGGCGACGACGCCGGCGACGCCGATGAGGCGGAACGCGCCGCGCGCATGGTCGGAGGTCGCCGGCCCGCCAGGCCACGATCGCCCAGGCCAGCGCCGAGCCAGAGCGCCTCGTTGCGGGTCAGCGCGGCCAGGCCGAAGAGGACGCCCAGGCCGATGAGCCGCGGGTCGGCCAGCCGCGCCCCGCGCGGGTCACGGGCGATCCGGGTCATCAGCAGGCAGGCGCCGAGTGCCGAGCGCCGTGAACGGCATCGTCGAGTCGGGGAGCGCCGAGTGCAGGATGAGCGGCAGGTAGACCGCCGTCGTCGAGGCCGCTGCCGAGGGCCAGCGTCCGCGCCCGGCCGTCGGCAGGCCGCGTTCCTCGGCGACGTCCGCGGCCAGCCGCCAGGCCAGGACCGGGCACCAGCGAGCCGACGAGCACCGACGACCACTGCGCCGCCGCGAAGCTCACGCCGCCGACAGCCATGGGGGTGGCCGCGAGGAACGTCGGGAGCGGCAGCCACACCTCGAAGGCGGGCCGCGGGAACCCGAGCGGCGGGGTCGCGAAGCTCCACAGCGCGTCGGAGACGAGGCCGTGGCCCTCGACGAGGTTGCGCGCCACGCCGACGTAGTACGCCGTGTCCTCGGGCTTGGGGAAGACGATTGGCTCGCGAAGACGACGCGCACGACCAGCGCGACGCGCGAAGACCAGGAGGGCCGACAGGACCGCTTCGCGACGGGTCACGAGCCGCCCAGGTGGAGCGGCACGGCGAGCCCGACCGGGTAGACCAGTCGGGACCCGGCGTAGTCCCGGTCCTTGGTCTGACGCGGGGCGCCGACCCAGTCGGGACGCTGACCGTCGAGGATGGGCTCGCCGACGCGACCGCCTCGTCGGCATCGAGGACGAGCCACCCGATGTCGTACGCGCGGGCGACCGCCTCGATCGTGTCGATCGGGTCGTTGACGAGGACGACCCCACCGCGCCCGGTCCAGTACTTGGTGCCCGACGCGTCGATCGACATCACGCGTCGGTCAGCTTGGCGCCGGCCGGCTCGAGCGCGTCGCGACCGTCTCACCTGGCGGCGCTCGGTCCCAGACCGCGTGGACGGCGAGGAACCCGCGACCGTGCACAGCCACGCGAACCCGACGGCCGCGCCGTGAAGATGCGGGTGGCCTGGTCCGCGTCCCACGCGGGCCGCCGCCGGGCGACCCAGCGACGCGAGCGACGATGCCCTCGAGCGCCAGGATGTAGCTGTAGGGCGCCAGGGCGATCGCCGAGTGGATGAACGTGCCGCCGGGCACGTGGACGGCCGAGACGATCGCCGGAGAACGCGAACAGCAGCCCCGTGTAGACGAAGAACGGGCCGAAGTCGACCGACCGCCGCCGCACCCAGCCGCCGATCAGCATGAACGGCGCGAGCACGACCCCCGCGACCAGGGTCGTGTAGATGAGGACGGCCGCGACGAGCCCGTCGATGCGGGCGGCGATCAGCGGACCGATGCCCATGCCGAGCAGACGCTCCAGCGTCGCCGGGGTCGCGATGCTGTTCCACTCGCCGATGTCGCGGATGAAGAAGACCTTGCCCGACGCCGTCGACGGCGAGAGCGAGCCGAAGACGGCAGCTGACGCGCCCACCACGGCGCCATCACGACCAGGAACGTCGCGACGCACGACCGCGGCCGCCGAACGGGATGGCCGGCACGCGCGCTCCCGCGGAGCGCCATGCCCGCCAGCGGTCCCAGGCGACGGCGAGCCCGAGGCTGCCAGGACCAGCAGGCCGTCGTTCCGCGACAGCGTCGCGAGGCCCGCCAGCAGGCCGGCGAGGACGAACGCCCGCGGCGGAGCCGCGGAGCGCCCGGGCGCGCCATCCAGAGCGCCCCGACGACGAGCGGCTGGTACAGCGAGAAGTTGTCCGGCTGGACGAGGTAGACGGCCGAGAGCAGCGGGACGGCGGGAGGATGCCGGCGCCGACGGCGACAGCGCCGTCGCGCCGGCGTCACGGGCGATCGCCCAGGTCAGCGGCGCGGCGATGGCGCCGATGAGCGCGAAGGGCGCCGCCGCGGCCCACGGCGTTCGCCGAAGACCGCGAGGAACGGCACCTGGACGATCGATGCCAGGGGCATCCAGTGGGCGTTGGACGGATCGGCAGGGTCGGATGGACCGGGATGTGCCGCCGACCTCCGCGAAGATCCAGATGAAGTCGATGTTGAAGCCCTGGCCGGCGTGGAGGGCTCGCGCGACGTCCACGTAATAGGACGAATCGGGATAGGCCGGTGCCGGGAAGTGCCAGATGAGCACCGCCCGGACGGCGAGGGCAAGCCCGTACAGCAGTAGGGGTGTACGCACGGCCGGTGCAGCGTAGCACCGGGTCCCCCGGGCTCCGACAGTACGAAAAGAGTCTAGGTCAGGCGGCCACTCGGCGGGCCTGTACGATGCGCCCCGTGTCCCGCTGGCAGCGCGCCTTCGAGTCTCGTGGTGTCCAGGTCGCTCCTGTGTCGAGCGCGGCGGTCCTCGGCGGTCCTGATCGGCCTCCAGACGGCTCGTCCTCCACCTCACCCTGGATCCCCTGGCGGACGTCCAGGGCGTACTACCACGCGGGCGCTCGACTGAACGCCGGACTGCCGCTGTACGTCCAGCCGGCGGGGACGGACGATGCGGCGTTCTATCGCTACCCGCCCCCTGCTGGCGGTCGCCTTCCGGCCGCTGGCGCTCCCTGCCGTTCTAGACGGCCGCACCTCATCTGGGAGGCCGTCCTGCTCGCAGCGTTCGCGGCGACGGTGGTGCGATCGGGCCTTCGGAACCGATGGACCTGGCTGGTCCTGTGCTGGCTGGCCGCGCCCATCGCCCTGGAGCCTTGCCGTGGGCCAGGCACCAGGTCCTCGTCACGTTCCTGGTCGATCCTAGGGCACGCCATGAGGGGATCGCCCTGGCGGCCAACCTGAAGCTCGCTCCCGATCCTGGTCGCCGTCTACTGGATCGGCCGGCGGGACCGTCGCTTCGCTGCTGACGCTGGCGGCGTGGCTGGTCGGACTCGCCGCGCTGTCATTCGTGCTCGAACCGGCCGGGACGGTCGCGCGTTCCTCGGGTTCCCGGCCTGGCCCAGGTCGGCGATGTCGAGAACCTGTCGCTCTATGCGATCGCGCCTGTCTCTGTGGCTCGGGTTCGTCGCACTACTCGTCCGGCCTGGCGCTCCGTTTCGCGCCGACGCCGCGGTGGGATGGGCGCTGGCCGTCGCGGTCTCGGTGCTGATGAACCCGCGTCTCCTGATGTACCGACTTTGTCGACGCTGCCGGCGGCGGTCCCGGCCGCCCGTTCCCGGACCGACGCGACCCGTCCCAGCCGGTTGGCGGAAGGCGGGCCAGCGGGGTCCCGACGAGCTGGCGAGCCCGCGACGATGGCGATTCCCAGCCACCAACCGGGGTACGTGTGAGGTGGTGGTGAGGATGACGGCGAGCAAAGGCGAGCTCGCGCCGGATACAGCAGCAGGGCGGGGAGCATGAAGAACCGCGCTTGAAGTCGTGCATGTTCGGGGTCACGATGAGGATGAGGAGACCGAGCCATGCCGCCGGTCTCGGGGCCGCGCAACCGCAGGGCCAGCGCGAACGAGCCGAGAGGTCAAACGCCAGGAACACGACGCCCCGGGAGAATAGGCCAGCAGCGACGGCCCCATCGCCGGCCACGTCGGGTCCGATGCCCGTCGAGACCTGGTCCAGCCAATCGCCATAGAGCGCCCACCCCGACCAGGGGTAGCGTCACGGCGACGAAGCGCGACCCACGGGACCACGCCCAGGAGCGCCGATCGTGGCGAGCGAGCGGAGCACGGCCCGCCAGGCCTGGAGCTGAGCTGACCTTGACGCTCGCCACGGCTGCGGCGGAGAGAGGAGCCGGTCCGCGCTCGTGACGGTCTCGGGGCGCATCGATGTCCATCGGGGAGCGCCCCGTGCAGGTCATGGCTCTCCGGGTACGCGCCAGAACGCATACCACGAAGGCCGTGACCAACAGGATGTTCCGGACGTTGCCGCCCCACGTCGCCGCGGAGCATCGGCGCCCAGAGCAGCGACCACCGGGATCACCCACCCAGGGCATGGCGAGCCGCCGGCACACCAGGACGGGCGAGGTCCCGATGGTCGAGGACCAAGCCGACTCCCACGGACGATCTCCTCGGGCAGCATCGTTCAGGGGCGCGATCAACGGCAGCACGATGACCTGGCGGATCGGGACGGCGGCAACAGGCTGGAGGTCCGCGAAGCCGTCAGGCGAGGTAGACCGTCACCGCCGTCCAACCAGCGAGGGTCGACCGCCCTGGAGCGGGATGACACAGGTCGAGCGCCACCGGGAACGTCGTGACGATCGGGATGGCCTCCTTCACGACGATGGCGGCCCAGTGACCAGGCCCAGGACGGCCTGGATCGCCCGGGTGCCTCGGCCGTCTGGGCCCAGCAGGGGCGTGGGACTCGTGCGCTTAGGTCACGCCGGCGGAAGTATCGGCCGCCCGACAGCGACGGTTCGCGCCCGTACCATGGTCGGGTGTCGATCCGGACCGGATCGCCGCTTTCGTTTTGATTAGCGCGTTCTCTCCGAGGTCCGTCCGCGACGGTTCGATCGTGGGGCGGGTCTCCTGTTCACCCGCCTACCTGTTCGTCGTGGTCGCGCCGAAGCAGGCGCACGGTCGGCTTCGATGCCTTCGCCTACTGGTGCGTCAACGCGCCCGACATCCGTACGTGTGGCGCCGGGCGGCCCTCTCGAGCCTTCAACTACTGGCCGCCGGTGGCCTGTTATTCGGGTTCTCCGGGCTATTCGAGTGGTAGGTCTTCCTGTGGGTCTGGCTCGCGGTCCTGCTGGCCGGCCGATCTGGCTCGGCCGCCGGCGGCCGCATCCTCGTGTTGGCGTTCCCGCCGGTCGCTCTGGAGCTCTATCACGGCAACATGGACCTGTTCATCGCCGCCGCCGATGGCCCTCGGCCTCCGCTACCCATGGACGTGGTGCTTCGTCCTGCTCACCAAGCCCACCCTGGGCGTGGGTCTCCTGCTGGTTCGCGAGTCCGGCGTGAGTGGGGACAGCTGAGATGGCGCTGGGCTGACGGAGTGGCCATCGTTGGCCGTCTCGTTCGTCGATCGAACCCGCAGCTATGGAAGGAGTGGATCACGTTCCTCGAGGCGAGGCCCGAAAGCAGGGTCGGACCGTGGAGCAGTTCCAGATCGAGGATTCCGCTCTGGGCCCGGCTGGTTGCCGCGGCCGCCCTGGTCGTGCTGGGGAGCCCGGACCCAGCCGCCGCTGGACCGTCGTCGTCGCCGCCCACGATCGAGCCTGCCCATTCCTGTGGCCCAGTGGCTTCGCGATCTGTGCGGCCCTCGCGCACTCGGCCATGCACCCGGCCGACGAGTCCGCCGGATAGACTTCGCCGGATGTCGGACACAGCAGGCCTGGCGCTCATCCTCCCGGCCTTCGATGAGGAGGCTCGCCTCGGTCCGGCGCTCGACGAGCTGTTCGGCTACCTGCGCCGGCGCGGCGATCTCGCGCCGCGACGGCGCCCGGGACCGGGGGCCTGCCGCAGCGGATCGAGGTCCTCGTCGTCGATGACGGCAGCACGGACCGGACCGTCGCGATCGTGGAGGCACGGCCCGAAGCCACGGCGCCCGGCGCCCCGGACGGCACGAGCCTGCGCGTCCTGCGCGTCCCGCATGGCGGCAAGGGCGCCGCGGTCCAGGCGGGGATGCTGGCCGCCACCGCGGACCTGGTCGTCTTCGCCGATGCCGACATGGCCACCCCGCCCGATCAGCTGCCGCTCCTCGTCGCCGCGCTGGCCGACCACGATGTCGCGCTCGGGTCGCGGATCCAGCCCGACGGCTCCGACATGCGGACCAGCCAGCCGCGCTACCGGCGGGCGCTCGGTCGCGCCTTCCATGCGCTCGCCTCGGCCTGGGCGGCCGGACCGGTCCAGGACACGCAGTGCGGGTTCAAGGGCTTCACCCGCGAGGCCGCGCACGACCTCTTCCCGGCCCAGCGGATCCGCAGCATCGTCTTCGATGTCGAGCTCATCTACCTCGCTCGGCGGCGCGGCTATCGGATCGCGATCGTGCCGGTCCACTGGACCGACCGCCGTGGCTCGCGGATGCGGCCGCGCCCGGGTCTCGCGCTGACCGTCGCCTGGGACCTCTTCCGGATCCCGTTCCTCCACCGCGGCGTCCATCGGGTGCGGCGCGGCCAGACGCCCGCCGACTGAACGTGGCCCTGGCTCGAGCTGCATTACCGATCCTCGCGATCGGCATCTTCGGCCTCACGACCGTCGCGATCCTCGCGACCGCGCACGGGACGTGGGGCTACGACTACCAGGCCTACGCGCACGCCGCCCAGCGCCTGCTCGACGGCCAGCCGCTCTACGACCCGAATGTCGATGTCGCCGGCGGGTTCGCGATCTTCCTGTATCCGCCGCCGTTCGCGCTCGCCTTCGTGCCGTTCGCGCTGCTCGGCGACCCGGCCGGGCTGTGGGCCTGGACCGCGTTGCTGATCGGCTGCATGGTCGCCGCGATCGCGCTCATGCCCGTGTCGACACCGCTTCGCTGGCTGATGCTGCTGCTGGCCGGGCTCGTCCTGGCCGGTCGTCTACTCGATCAAGCTCGGCCAGGTCGGGCCGATCCTGCTGCTCCTGTTCGTGCTCGGCTGGCGCTGGCTCGACCAGCCGATCCGTCTCGGCGCCACGATCGCGATCGGGACGCTGATCAAGATCCAGCCGGCGTTGCTCGGTGTCTGGGCGGTGCTGACGGGTCGTCCGCGGGCGGCCGTCGCGGCACTCGTCGGGGTCGTGGCCGTCGTCCTCGTGACGCTGCCGCTGGTCGGGCTCGGCGCCTGGTCCGACTACGTGACCATCCTCCGCTCGGTCAGCCAGCCGATCACGACGCCACATAACTTCACGCCCGGCGCGATCCTCTACCAGGCGGGCCTCGACGCCGGGACCGCCTCGGTGATCCAGTGGCTGGCCGTGGCGGCGACGCTGGTCGTGGTGGTCGTGGCCGCGCGCACGCTGAGCGCCCAGGCGAGCTTCATGGTGGCGGTCGTCGCCACCCAGCTGATCTCGCCGCTGCTGTGGGATCACTACGCGGTCATCCTCCTGGCGCCGGCGGCGTGGCTGATCTCCCGGGGGGCTCGATGGGCGGTCGCCATCCCGCTCGCGACGTCGCTGCCGGTGCTCCCGTTCGTCCCGGCCGCGATCTATCCGATCGTCTTCGGCGTCTCGCTGCTGGCGCCGTTCGTGGTCGACCGCCGGGCGGAGGCGGCCGACGTGACGACGGCTCGGTCGATCTGGGAGCGACCGCACGTCTCCGGCCGCGATCGGCTGGCTGCTGGTCGCGCTGTCGTTCGTGATCTACACGGCCTGTGCCTGGAACTTCGACGCCGGCCGCAGCGACTTCTACTACCTGGCCGACGCCTTCCTGCACGGCCGGACGTGGCTGGACTTCGCCCCCGGTCCGTACGACGTCATCCGGATCGACGGGCGGTACTACGTCCCGTTCGCCCCGTTCCCGGCGATCGCCGCGGTCCCGCTGATCGCGCTGATCGGCCCCGTGGCCGCGGACCACGCCGAGCCGATCATCAACGGCCTCCTGGCGGCCGCGACCGTCGGCATGTGCTGGTGGACGGTCGGGCGGCTGGGGGTCTCGCGGCTCCGGGATCGCGCCTGGCTGACGATCCTGTTCGGGTTCTCCACCCAGATCCTGTGGATCACGACGCGCGGCGGCGTGTGGCACACGGGTCAGCTCATCGCGACGCTGCTGACCTTCGGCTGCCTCCTCGAGCTGTGGGGGAGCCGGCGGGCCCTCCTCATCGGGCTGCTCGCCGGGGCCGCCTTCCTGACCCGGGCGCCGCTGGCCTTCGCGGTGCCCTTCTATGCGCTCCTGCTGATCCAGGCTCCGGCACTCCTCCCGGCCGAGACGGTGGGCGGCTACATCCGACGCAGCCGGCCGACGATCCCGTGGCGGGCGTGGACCTGGCTGGCGATCGGGGTGCTGCCGTCGGTCGTCGTCTTCTTCGAATACAACCAGCTCCGGTTCGGGTCCTACTTCGAGTCCGGCTATGGACTGGCGCTCTTGCCGCCGTTCCTCGAGCAACTCCGCGAGCAGGGGCTCTTCTCCCTCGTGCACGTCCCGATGAACTTCGACTACCTCTTCACCCACATGCCGACGTTCATCTCGACGCCGCCATTCTTCCGCCCGGATGGTCTCGGCCTGTCGATCTTCCTGACCAGCCCCGGCCTGCTCTACGCCGTTCGCGCCGACTGGCGAAAAGGCCAGCTCGTGGATCCTGCTCGCGGCGACGGTCGCGGTCCTCATCCCGAGCCTGCTCTACTACGGCGGCGGCTGGCTGCAGTACGGCTTCCGTTATTTCCTCGATTCGGTGCCGTTCGTCATCGCGTTGTGCGCGAGCGCCGCGGCGACCCGCGGCCCGATCGGGATCGGCTGGCGCGTCCTGATCATCTTCGGCGTCGTGGTGATGGCGGTCGGGGTCTACTGGGCCTATGTCATCTGAGGCCGTGGCGCGGTCGGGTCGGGATCCCGTGGTCAGCGCCGCCGGGTAGGGTTCGTCGCCAGACGACCCCGCACCTCGACCGCGTCCCCGTCCGCATCCTCGTCATCTTCGTGCTGTCCGGGGCGGCCGGGCTGATCGACGAGATCGTCTGGTCGCGCCAGCTGGTGCTGGTGTTCGGGAACACGACGCAGGCCGTCTCGGCGATCCTGACCGGCTTCTTCGGCGGGATGGCGATCGGCGCCGCGGTCGGCGGCCGGTATGCCGACCGGGTCCGCCGCCCGCTCCGCGTCTACGGCTGGCTCGAGGTCGTCCTGGCGGTCGTCGTCATCGTCACGCCGATCACGTTCCGGCTGATCAACGAGGTCTATCGCGGCATCTACCCGAGCCTCGAGGGTTCGCCGCAGCTCCTCGCCCTCGTCCGGATGGGCCTGGCGGTCCTCGCCCTGGCCCCGGCGACGGTCCTGATGGGCGCCACGCTGCCGACGCTGACCCGCTACCTGACGCGGAACGGCCACCTGAGCGCGGCCTTCGGCAAGCTGTACGCGGCCAACACGATCGGGGCCATCGTCGGGACGCTGGTGGCCGGGATCGTCCTCATCGAGCTGTTCGGGCTGACCGGCGCGCTGGCGGTCGGTGCCGGGTGCTCGCTCATCGCGGGTGTCAGCGCGCTGTGGCTGGCGCGGAGCGAGACGGTCAGCGACGTCGACGCGCGGCCCCGCGCCGATCGAGGCGGCCGCTCCGCTCGAGCCGGTCGCGGCACCCGCCGCCCTGCTGCCGCGAGGCCCGCCCGCGCTCGCGCGGCCCGACCGCACGCGTCTCGCGCTCGGGATCGCGTTCGTGTCGGGCCTGACGTCGCTCGGCTACCAGGTCCTGTGGACGCGGATGCTCGCCTCGGGGACCGGCAACACGACGTACGTCTTCACGGTCATCCTCGCGATGTTCCTGATCGGTCTCGCGATCGGCGCGCTGATCTTCACGCGCGATCCGCTCACGGATCGGCGACCCGACCCGGCTGCTCGCCGCCGCCCAGGTCCTGGTCGGGGTCCTCGTGCTCTACGGGTTGGTGGCGATCATCGCCAGGCCGATCGAGCTGCTCGACCCGATCCAAGCCGCTCGACGTCATCGGTGCGCTCGTCGGGACGGCTGCGCCGGTCGTCCTGCTGACGACGATCGTGCTCGGCCTGACCTTCCCGGCCAGCTCGACGCTCCTGCCGCAGGACGGCTCGCACACCGGCCGGAGTGCCGGCACGTTCCTGGCGATCAACACGCTCGGCGCCATCAGCGGCAGCTTCCTCGTGCCGTTCCTGCTGATCCCGACGCTCGGCTCGCCGCACGCGGCCGCGCTCCTCGCCCTGGTCAACGTGGTGACCGGCGCCGTCATCGCCCTGTCGATCCCGTGGTGCACGGTCTGCAGGCGCTGGACGACGCCGATCGTCGCCGGCTTCGTCGGGATCGCGATCGTCGCTGCCGCCCTCGCCCCCGCGGTGCTGATCTCGCCGAACGAGGCCCGCTGCGCCTCCAGAACGCCACGATCTTCGGGGCGACCGAGGACGAGATCGCGACGGTCGAAGCCGGCCAGGTCCATTCGACCCCCGAGCTGTGGGTCGCCGGCACGTCGATGACCCTGCTCACGGTCGACGCCAAGATGATGCCGATCCTGCCGCTCATCGCCCGCCCGGGCTCGACCGACGCCCTGGTCGTCGCCTTCGGGATGGGGACGGCGTTCCGGACGGCGCTGATCGCCGGGCTGCACGACGGACGCGGTCGAGCTCGTGCCGTCCGTTCCCAAGATGTTCAAGTACTACTACCCGGACGCCGATGCCGTGCTGGCCAACCCCAAGGGCCACGTCATCATCGCCGACGGCCGGAACCACCTCGAGCTGACCGACAAGCACTACGACATCATCGTCACCGACCCGCCGCCACCGATCGAGAGCTCCGGCGCCTCGGTCATCACCTCGCGCGAGTACTACCAGGCCGGCCACGACCACCTGACACCGGGCGGGATCATGATGGAGTGGGTCCCGTACGGGCAGACGATCGATGAGTTCAAGACCCATGTCCGGGCGTTCGATTCGGTCTTCCCGCAGGTCACGATCGTGTTCGGCCCGGGCGGCTACGGCAGCTACATGCTCGGGTCGGACCAGCCGATCGCGTTCTCGCACGACGCGATCGCGCGAGGTCCTCGCGCGACCCGGGATCCTCGCCGACATCTCGAGCGCGTACGACAGCCCGACGAACACCGTCGCGGGCTGGACGGCCAAGATCGACGAGCTGACCTGGCTCTCCGGCGCGGCCGTGACCGCCTTCGCCGGCGACGGTCCGATGGTGACCGATGACCGGCCGTTGTCCGAGTACTTCCTGCTCCGCCGCTGGCAGGGACGACCTCGCCGCTGGCGGTGCCATCCACGCTGAAGGCGGCGGCCGGACCTGGTGGCTGACGCGCGCCGAGCGGGCGCGAGCCGTCGGATCCTGTCCCGGGTCGGCCTCGCGGCCGGGGCCGCGGTCTTCGCGCTCTACCTCGGGCTGTGGGGCGCGCTGATCGCGACGGGCGGGTCGGACGGCGCCGACTACACGGCCTTCTACACGGGCTGGACGATCGTCGCCGACGGGACACGGCCCGAGCCTCTACGACCCGGCCGTCCAGACCGAGGTCCAGCAACGGATCCTCGGCGGGCGCTCGTTCGAGGCGGGGCTCAACCCGTTCAACAACCCGCCCTATTCGGTCCTGCCGTTCGTGCCCCTCGTGCGCTCCCGCTGGCGACCTCGTACGTCGCGTGGGCCGCCATCCAGGTCGTCCTGCTCGCGTGGCTGATCTGGCGGCTGCTGACGAAGGTCGCCGTCGGCTGGTCGGGTCGAGGAGCGCTTCCTCCTGGTCGGGGCGTCGCTCGCCGCGCCGCCGCTCGCGCTGGCCCTGCTCCAGGGATCGTTCTCGCTGCTCGTCACGGTCGCGATGCTGGAGGTCTACCTGGCGCTGCGAGCCGGGTGGCGACCGGGCCGCCGCCGCGTGGCTCGTGGTCGCGGCGGTCAAGCCGCAGGCCGTCCTGACCACCGCGGTGGCCCTGCTGGCGGCGCGTCGCTGGCGGGTCATCGGGTACGCGGCTGCCATCGGGCTCGTCCTGGTCGCGGCGGCGACGGTCGTCATGGGCGTCGGGGATCTGGGCCTCGTACCTGCGGTTCATCGGCGACTACGTGGGCTCGTTCGACGTGTTCAGCGTCCGGCCGTCGGTCATGTGGAACCTGCGCGGGACGCTGACCCTGCTGGCCGGTTCGACCGTCACGCCGGAGACGGCGTCGGCGATCAACACGATCGCGCTGGTCGGGCAGATCGCCGCACTCGCCGTGGTCGCCTGGCTGTGGCGCGGACGGTGGGACGCGGGCAGCCCGTCGTTCGCGCTGCGGTTCGCCTGACCCTCGTCCTCGGGCTGCTG
This sequence comes from uncultured Gammaproteobacteria bacterium, assembly GCA_963771235.1. GTDB lineage: Bacteria > Pseudomonadota > Gammaproteobacteria > Xanthomonadales > Rhodanobacteraceae > Rhodanobacter. Next base: position 5,498 of record CAVYSP010000004.1, on the reverse strand, counting down.
TTCAGCCCGCACCTCAACCCGCACGACGACCTGCTGCTGGTCCCGGCCGGCGCGATCGCCTACGGGGCCGTCCGCGATCGCGTCGAGGGTCGCTGGTTCGGGCTCGCCCTGTTCGCGGCGCCGTTCGTCGTGCTGCTGACCAACCCGCTGAGCGTCACCGAGCCGGGTGGTCCGCTCATCCGAACGCCGGTCCTGCTGATGGTCGCGTTCGCGGTCGTCCTGGCCTTCGCCCGCAGAACCGCTTCCGGGAGCCTGCATGACGACCCGCACGACGACGACACCGGACGATCGAGCTTTCGCGGCGCCGATCGGGCTGTCGGCGTTCCTGCTCTTCACCGTGGAGCCGCTGATCGGCGGCTCGCGCTGCCGATCTTCGGTGGCACGCCGGCGGTCTGGGCGACGATCCTGTTCTTCTTCCAGGCCGTCCTGCTCGTCGGGCTACCTGTACGCCCACCTCTCGGTCTACGCGGCTCGGCCGCTGGGGGCCATCGTCCACCTCGTCCTCGTGCGCGGCTCGGGCTGGGAGCCCTGCTCGTCGCCCCGGCGCACGGTTCGCGCGACCTGCGGGACGGCGGCCACCGCCGGTCCTCGACCTGTCCTGCGTCCTCCTGGTGCTGATCATCGGCCTGCCGGCCTTCGTCCTCACGACGACCACGCCGCTCGTGCTCGAGCTGGTTCGCCGCGAGCCGGACCGACCGGCGCAGGCGGCGATCCCGTACTGGCTGTACGCCCTGAGCAACGGCGGCTCGCTGCTCGCCCTGCTCGCCTATCCGTTCGCTCATCGAGCCGCGCCTCGGGCTCACCGCCCAGCGCGGCCTCTGGACTGCTCGGCTCGCGGTCGCTCGTCGGCTGCTGGCGGTCGCCGCGGTGCCGGGCCATGCCGGCGATCGCCGCGCCGAGCGGCCGAGCGCCGCCGCCGGCGCCGTCGCCGCGGCCCGTCACGTCGATGCCCGCCCAGCGCATCGCCTGGCGCGCGGCGCGCTCCGCTGGCTCCTGCTGGCCGCCGTCCCGTCCGGCCTGCTCTCGGCGGTCACGACCTTCATCGCGACGGACCTCGTGTCGGCGCCGCTCCTGTGGCTCGTCGCCGCTGGCGATCTACCTGGCGTCGTTCATCGTCGCGTTCTCGCCGCGTGGCGGCAGCTGGTCCGTCCGCGCCGCGTGGTCGCCGCGCCCGCTTCATCACCCTGCTGTGGGTCCCGTACGGCTCGGCCGGGGGCTGGCCGATCCTCGGCGATCCTCGCCGCTCGAGCTCGTCGGCCTTCGGCTCGTCGCCGTCGCCCTCCACGGCCGGCTCGCGCTGGACCGCCCCGACGCCGGCCCACCTGACCGAGTTCTACCTCGTCCTCTCGATCGGCGGCGCGCTCGCCAGCGGCTTCGTCGCCCTCGTCGCGCCGCTCTTCCCGGGTGTCTGGGAGTTCCCGATCCTGCTCGTCGGGGCGCTCCTCGCGCTCGCCCTGTCGACCCCGCCCGGCGCGACCGGCGGGCCGAGCGAGCGGCCGGCGCCCGCGGACTCGACTTCTCGCCCGTTCGTCGCCGGCGTCGGCGGCCGGATGCGGCCGTACCTCGTCGTCGCCGGGCCTGCTGGCCGTCGGCCTGGTCGGACGCGACTCGCTCGGTCACGAGGCCGGGATCCGCTGGCTCCTCGTCGGCGGCCTGATCCTGGCCGTCGGGGCGCGGCCGTGGTTCCTTGCCGTCGCGACCGGCCTTCGTCCTGCGTCCTGGCGACGTTCGTCCTCCAGCCGCCCGTCGAGCTTCCGGGAACGCAGCTTCTTCGGCGTGACCACAGGTCCTGCGGCCCGGCGGACGCCACGGATCACTGTCCTGTTGAACGGCACGACCGTCCACGGCACCCAGTCGACGGATCCGTCGTGGCCGCGACGTCCCGACGACCTACTACGGCCGGACACGGGCCCGTCGGCGACGTCTTCCCGCTCGCTCGCGGCGCGACGCCAGCCCGGCCGCGGTCGGCGTCGTCGGGCTCGGTGCCGGCACGCTGGCCGCCTACGTCGAGCCCGGACGGCATGACGTTACTTCGAGATCGATCCGGTGGTCGCTCGGGTCGCCTCGGATCCCCGTACTTCACGTTTCTGTCGGACGCGCCCGACCGCCCGCATCGTCCTCGGCGATGCCCGCCTGTCGCTCCAGGCGGAGCCGGCCGGGCACGTTCGACCTCGTCGCTCCTCGACGCCTTCTCGTCGGACTCGATCCCGGTCCATCTGCTGACGACCGAGGCGATCGCCGATCGAGCTGCGGATGGTCAGCGCCGGGCGGTGTCGTCGCGATCCACATCTCGAACCGCTACTACGACCTGGCGCCGGCCGTTCCCGCCGGTGCCGTCGCGGCCGGCTCTGACCCTCATCGTCCGGGCGCTCGAGCCGGCCGACGGCCGCCGACGACGCCGGCGCGATCGCCGTCACGCGCCGGCGGCCATCGCGCGATCCCGCCGGCGTCGCCGCGCTCGAGGCCGGGCTGGGCCCTGCGCACGCCGGCCGACCGCCCGTTCACGGACGACTACCGACCTCCTCCGCTACCTCCAGCTCGGGTCTGACGCGGCTTTCGGTCGCGTCCGGCCGGTTGCCTCCGCAACCATCGCCGATCCCGATGCTATCCTCGGCGGTGACCACATCCGCCCCCGCCACGGAGCCTGCCTGTCCGGGTCCCACGCCGCTCGACACCAGGACACCGGCCGCCACCGACCGCCGCTCCGCTCCGGCCGAGCGACGTCCATCTCGACTTCTCCCCCGAGACCTGGGACGCGCTCGCCGCCGCGAACCCGTGGGCGACCCCGTTCTCCGACTGGGCCTTCCAGCGGGCCTGGTGGGACGCATACGGCGCGAACGCCCACGAGGAGACCTGGTCGTCGTCCGCGCCGACGCGCCCGGGCGAGACCGTCGGGATCGTGCCGCTCATGCACCGCCACGAGGTCGAGCCGGAGGACGCGCTCGTCCACACGACGCTGCGCCACGGTTCGACGCGGACCTGACCCCAGTGCCCGCCGAGGCCACGGCCGTCTTCTTCGGCGCCAGCTATCACGCCGACTACGCCACGATCCTGTGCGGCCCGGCCGACCTGCCGGAGGTCGCCGACGGCCGTCGCGGCCAGTACGCCGTCGCCCGCGAGCGCTCGGCGACGTGGGACGTCATCGACCTGCGCCGACTGCGCTGCGGCGACCCCGCCGCCGACGCGCTGGCCGCGGCCTTCGGCGCGCGCGAGATCGCCGCAGGGCTGGACGCTCAACGGAGCGGGAGGACGTCTGCCCGGTCGTCACCCTGCCCGACGGCGGACTTGGACGACTACCTCGCGACGCTCGACAAGAAGGAGCGCCACGAGATCCGGCGCAAGGTCCGCCGCGCCGAGGCGGCCGGCGAGGTCGCTCCTGACGCGCTCGGCCGATCCGCTCGCCGACCTCGACGCGTTCATCGACCTCCACCAGAAGCGCTGGGGCGCCGACGGCCTCTTCCCGCCGACGCCGGGCGGCGACGCAGAGCCGGGTCTTCCTCCGCGCCTGTTCGAGCTGGTCGGCGACGGACGGCGCCGCTCCGCTCACGTTCCTGACCGGTCGGCGGCCGACGGATCGCCGCCGGCGTCCACTTCGATGACGGCCAGACCGGCTCCTCTACTACAACGCGGGCGTCGACCCCGATGCGCGGGACCTCTCGCCGGGCGTGTCATGGTCCACCGCGTACATCGCGCGAGCGGATCGAGGCCGGCCGACGGCGCTTCGACTTCCTGCGCGGCAACGAGCCCTACAAGTACGAGTGGGGCGCCGTCGACGAGCCGATCCAGCGCCTCCTCCGTCGACGCAGAGACCACGCGTGATGCCGCATCCGCCGCCCGCGACCCCTGCCTCGAGCCGTCGCCGCGACCCGCCGCTGCCGGAGCCGAGCGGATCCGCGTCGTCGAGCTGCTCGCGACGGGCACGAACGGTGGCGCCCAGGAGCATGTCCTCGCTGCTCACGCGCATCGACCGGCGCGCTACGACGTCTCGGCGTCTCGCTGTCCGACGGGCAGCGCCGTCGAAGCTCCAGCGGGCCGGCATCCCGCGTCTGCGTCATCGACGAGGCCGGACGACGCGATCGCCGTCGGCGCGCTGGCCGCGCACCTGGCGAGGTGCGGGCCGACGTCGTCCACGGCCACATGTACCGCGCCGAGATCGTCGGCGCCAGGCCGCCCTGCTCGCAGGAGGCGGCCTGCGCGCGGCCGTACCTCGTCGAGCACGATCCATTCGAGTCGCGCGTCCGGGCACGAGGAGACCGCGACCTGCTGCGTCGCGCTGACGCCGTCCATCGACCGGCTCATCGCCGTCTGCAAGGCGATCGTGGCCAAGATGGAACGACGAGGGTCGACGGGACGACGCCCGTCGAGCTCATCTACAACGGCGTCGACCTGGACGCGCTACGACCACACCGAGGCGTGCTGCACGCTGCCCGAGGAGTACGGCTTGGAGCCGGGCTCGCAGATCGTCGGGGTCGTCGCGCGGCTGGAGCCCGAGAAGGGCCACACGACGCTGCTCGAGGCATGGCCGTCGGTGCTGCGCGCCGTGCCCGGACGCGTACCTGCTCATCGTCGGCGAGGGCGAGCGCGGCCGGCGACTGGCGCTCGGGAGCCGCAGGCGCGCGAGACTCGCGGCATCGCCGCATCGCGGTCGTGTTCACCGGCCGCCGCGAGGACGTGCCCGCCGTCACCGCCGCGCTGGATGTCGCGGTCCTGCCGTCGTATCGCGAGGCGCAGGGTCTCGTCATCCTCGAGGCGATGGCGCTCGTCTCGCCCGTCGTGGCCACCAACGTCGGCGGCATCCCGGAGATGATCGAGGACGGCGTCACCGGCCTGCTGGTCCCGCCGCACGACCCCGAGGCGCTGGCCGCGCCATCATCCGGCTGCTGCGCGACCACCCGTTCGCCGACATGCTCGGCCGGGCCGGCCACGACCTGGTCCACGACCGGTTCTGCGTCGAGCGGATGGTCGCCGCCATCGAGTCGATCTACGACCAGGGCGCGCGGGCCGTCCGCCCGTCCGAGGTCGCCGCCGCCGGCTGATCCGGCATCGTCTTCGCCCGGATCCGACGGCGCTTGTACCAGATCTCCCCTGCCGCAACGACTGCGGCCACCGCTGGTAGCCCCTGGACCGGTGCCGCCAGGATCGCCGCGGTCAATGCCGTCATCGCTGGCATGGCCATCAGCGTGTGGTCCCCCACTGCGTTGCCGGCCACAGGGCAGGGATGGAGAGAACCACCATGACGCCTTGTCGCGGCCCATGACGATGAGGGCGACCGCCGACGAAAGGGACCAGGACGGGAAAGAACCACGCACTCATACCGCCGGAGGATTGATCCGTCAGGAATCCCGCCGTCTCGGACAGGTGAGCGAAGAACATGGCCCACGGCAAGATCGGCAACGTGATGAAGCCGACCGCCGCCGTCCAGACGATCACGCGCCATCGCCACTGGATGACGAGCGGGACGATCCCGTAGGCCTTGACGATGGGCGCGAGGAAGGCCG
>CAVYSP010000003.1:0-6675 GCA_963771235.1 uncultured Gammaproteobacteria bacterium | reverse complement strand
ATTGCGTGCTGGACTTGAAGCTGGGCGAGGAAAACGGCCTGCGCCTGATCCCCGAGCTGCACTCCCTGGTGCCCGATCTGCGCGTGCTGCTGCTCACCGGGTACGCCTCGATCGCCACCGCGGTGGAAGCCATCAAGCGCGGTGCCCACGACTATCTGGCCAAGCCGGTCGATGCCGATGCCGTGGTCCGCGCGCTGCTCGACGGCGACAATGGCGGGCCGGACGATGGCGAGCCACCGGATGCGCCCGAACAGCCGCTCGCCCTGCGCCGACTGGAATGGGAACACATCCAGCGGGTATTGACCGAGTGCGACGGCAATATCTCCGAAACCGCGCGCCGGCTCGGCATGCATCGGCGCACGCTGCAGCGCAAGCTGGGCAAGCACCCGGTGCGTGAGCGACCCGACCGCGACGACTGAGCAGCGCGGCTCCTCCACGTTCGATCCAGGCGTCCTGACGCGGGCACTTTTCCCGCTGTCAGCGCATCCCATCGTCATCCCGCTGCGACGACATGCCACCTTTCGTGGTCGCAGGGATGAACTATCCTTGCAACCCTTGATCCACGTCCAGAGTGACTCTTGAAAGCCCTGTCTGCCCATTTCTGCGCAGTCGTCGTCGCACTCGCCAGCCCCATCCTGGCAGCCACCGAATCCCCCCAAGCCACCGATCTCGCACCCGTCTCGGTCCATGCCAGCGACACGATGGTCACGGAGACGCCAAGCGTGGCGGTGCGCATCAGTCGGCAGAAGCTGCAGCAGCAGAATGTCACCGAAAGCGCCGATGCGTTGAAGTACGTGCCGAACATGATGGTGCGCAAGCGTTACATCGGTGACCCGAATGCCATCATCAGCGGGCGCAACGCCGGCACGCTGCAGAGCGCGCGCAGTCTGGTGTATGCCGACGGCCTGCTGCTCTCCAACCTGATGACCAACGGCTGGAACGGTGCCCCGCGCTGGGGCATGGTCGCGCCCGAGGAGATCGGCGCCGTCGATACCCTGTACGGACCCTACTCCGCGCTGTATCCGGGCAACTCGCTGGGCACCACGGTGCTGATCCACACGATCCTGCCGCAGCGGCTGATGGCCAGCGTGAGCACCCAGTTCTTCAGCCAGGATTACCACGACGCATACGGCGCCGGTGGCCGCTACAACGGCCACCAGGCCGCGGCCCTGCTGGGCAACAAGCAGGGCCGCTGGAGCTGGCTGCTCGAATACAGCCGGCTCGACAACGAAGGCCAGCCCCTGCAGTACGCCACCGCCAGCGCCGGCGGCAACCCGGCCAGCGCGGCCCCGGTCACCGGCGCCACCGCCGATCGCAATCCGAACGGCACCCCGCGGCTGGTGTATGGCGCCAACAGCATCGAGCACACCGTGCAGGACCAGGCCAAGCTGAAGGTCGGCGTCGATCTCAGCGAGCAGGTCGCGGCGCTGTTCACCGTGGGCTGGTGGCACAACCGCGCCGGGGATCGCACCCGCAGCCTGATCCGCGACGCCGAAGGCAACCTGGTTTCCAGCGGCGTGATCAGCGCCGCCGGGCAGACCTGGACACTGCCGGCCAGCGGGCTGGCGCCGACCTCCGCCCACGACTCCCATCTTTTGTATGGCGTCGAGTTGAACGGGCATCTCGCCAACGACTGGCGCTGGACCGCCGTGGCGAGTCATTACGACTTCCTGCACTCGCAGGCGGCTACCGCGAATTTGGCCGAACCCGGCACGCCGGTGGGTGGCCCCGGCACGATCGCCGACATGTCCGGATCGGGCTGGGACACCTTCGACCTGCGCAGCTCCGGCCCGCTCGGCGACCACCACCGGTTTTACGCGGGCGTGCATGGTGACCGCTACGTGCTGGATACCCGCGTGCGCAACGCCCGCAACTGGCTGGACGACGCCGACGGCAACGCACTGAGTGCCTTTGCCGGGCGCACGCAAACCCGCGCCGCCTACCTGCAGGATGTATGGAGTTTCGCCGACTTGTGGGCGCTGACCCTGGGCGGACGGCTGGAGCAGTGGCGCGCCTACGGCGGCCTGCTCGGCAACGCCGGCAACACCCTGCGCTACGCCGATCGGCAGCGCACCGACTTCTCGCCCAAGGCTGCATTGACCTGGGACATGGCGCAGGACTGGGAGCTGCGGCTGGCCTACGGCAAGGCGGTGCGCTATCCCACCGTGGCCGAACTGTTCCAGGGCACCATTTCGGGCAGTGCCATCGTCAACAACAACCCCGCCCTCAGACCTGAGATTGACCAATCCACCGACCTCACCCTGACCCGTCATCTGGACAACGGCCACTGGCGGGTCTCGTTGTACCAGGATCGGATTGCCGACTCGCTGTATTCCCAGACCGACGTCACCGTCAGCCCCACGGTCACCAGCGTGCAGAACATCGACCGCATGCGCAGCCGTGGCATCGAAGCTGCGCTGAGTCTGACGGACGTCTGGACGTCCGGGCTGGATCTTTCGGCCAGTCTGGCGTTCAACGACGCGAAGACGCTGCAGGATCACCAGTACCCGCTGGCCGACGGCAAGTATTTCCCGCGCATCCCGAAGATCCGCGCCAGCGTGTTCGCCGACTACCGCTTCGCGCCGCAATGGGACGCGTCGCTGGGCATTCGCCATTCCGGCCGCCAGTACGGCTCGCTCAACAACAACGATTTCGTGAACACCTACGGCGCGGTGAGCAGTTTCACCGTGACCGACGCGAAACTGCGCTGGAAATTCGCCGCAGGCTGGACTGCCGCGCTGGGCGTCGACAATCTGACCAATGAACGTTACTGGGTCTACCATCCCTATGCTGGACGCACCTGGTTCGGCGAACTGCGCTGGGAGCTGTGATGCGCCACCTGCTGATCGTTCTGCTGTGTCTGCTGTCGCCCGCGCTGCTGGCGCACGACGGTATGCACATGAATATGCCGCAAGAACCGGAACTGGGTGCCAGCGCCGCGTTCGACAGCCACGGCCGGCTGTACGTGGTGGATGCGCTCGACGGCCATGTACGCCTGCGCCACTCCGACGACAACGGCCGCACGCTGAGCGCGCCGGTCGACGTGAACGCCACCGCCGAGCGGATCTATGACGAAGGCGAGAACCGGCCGAAGATCGCGTTCGGCCCGCACGACGAGATCTATGTGAGCTGGTCGCAACCGCGGGCCGCACCGTGGACCGGTTTCGTGCGCTTCGCCCGCTCGCTGGACCATGGCCGGCACTTCAGCACGCCGATCACCGTGCAACACGACCGCGCCGAGATCACCCACCGCTTCGATGCGCTGGCGGTGGACGGCCACGGCCGCATCGTGATCGCCTGGATCGACAAGCGCGACGTGATCGCCGCGACCAAGGCCGGCAAGCCGTACCTGGGCGCCGCGGTCTACTACAACTGGTCGACCGATGGCGGCGCCAGTTTCGTGGCCGAACGCAAACTGGTCGACCAGAGCTGCGAGTGCTGCCGCATCGAGCTGGCGCGGATGCCCGACGGCGAAGTCGCGGCGTTCTTCCGCAGCATCTACGGCGACAACATCCGCGATCACGCTTTCGCCGTGCTGCACACCGACGGACGGCCCAGCCACGCCGAGCGCGCCACCTGGAGCGACTGGCACATCGCCGGCTGTCCACATCATGGCCCTGGCCTGGCGATCGGCAGCGACGGCGTCCGCCACGCCGTGTGGTACGAAGCCAGCCACGGACCCACGATCCATTATGGCCAGCTCGACCCGGGCCACCCGCCACGTCACCCACTGGTCATTGCCACCACCGGCGCCGGTCATGCCGACGTGGCCGTGCACGAGCACACGGTGTGGGTGGTCTGGAACCAGGTCGACGCCAAGGGCTACCGCCTGATGTTGCGGCGCTCCAGCGACAACGGCGCGCACTTCGACGCAGCCCGTGAGATCGCCAGCAGCGCGACCGCCGTCGGTTCGCCGCAACTGTTGCAGAAGCAGGGTCATCCGTTCGTGGCATGGAATACGGCAGACGGCTTCCGCGTGATCGGGATCACGCCATGAAACGCCTGCTGCTCGCGCTCGCCCTGTGGCTGCCCGGCCTGGCGCTGGCCGGCACCCTGCAACCACTGGCCGCGGGCGACGTCGCCACGCTGCTGCGGCCGCCGGCACACGGCACACGGGTCATCGCGCTATGGGCACTGGATTGCGCCTATTGCGAATCCAATCTCGATGCCCTGGCCAAGCTGCAACGCGCGCATCCGCGCGACATCGAGTTGGTCGTGGTGAGCACCGACAGCATCGATCGGCGCCAGGCGATCGAAACGCGCCTGCAGCAGATGAAGATGGACGGCTATCCGAACCGCGCGTATGCCGAAGCTTCGCCGGACCGCCTGAACTTCCTGCTTGACCCGGACTGGGGCGGCGAGACGCCGCGCGTGCTGGTGATCCGCGCCGACGGCAGCCGCCTGGGCATCAGCGGCGAGCTGACGCCGCAGCAGCTGGGCAAGCTCCGGTAGGAGCGATGTAGGAGCGACTTCAGTCGCGATGCTCTTGCTGTGACGGCCAGGCGCAGAAGCATCGCGACTGAAGTCGCTCCTACACCGGCCTGCATACACGGACCTGCACGGAAAGCGTGGGCGCGACTGCGCTCAGGGTTGCTCGGCGCTGTCGGCCGGCGCCGGGTCGGGAAGCTCCGCGGTACCGTCGTCCTCGTCGCCGTAAATCGCCACGTGCGGTACCTCGTCGGCGCCCATCCAGCCTCGGTACATGCCGTCGGTATTGAACGGAATCGAGATGTGGCCTTGCGCATCCAGCGCGATCGCGCCGCCGTTGCCACCCATCGAGGGGATTTCCTGATTGATCACCACCGCAGCCGCGCGTTTGATCGGTATCCGCATCTGGGTCACCTTCATGCAAATCTCATACGCCGCCAGGGTGCGCATGTAGAACTCGCCCCAGCCGGTGCCGGAGACCGCGCAGTCCGAGTTCGCATAGGTGCCGGCACCGATGATCGATGAATCGCCAATGCGGCCCCAGCGCTTGTCATTCATGCCACCGGTCGAGGTGCCCGCAGCGAGGCGGCCCTGCGTATCCAACGCGACGGCACCGACCGTACCGAAGTGCTTTGCCGTCTCTTCATCAGCATGCGGCTGCTTCGCGGCGTCTTCCTTCAGTGCCTTCTGCAATTGCTGCCAGCGCTGTTCGGTGCGGAAGTACGAGGGGTCAACCAGTTGCATGCCTTGTTCCCCGGCAAACTCCTCGGCGCCGGCGCCGGAAAGCATCACATACGGTGTCTTGTCCATCACCGCGCGCGCCAGCAGGATCGGATTCTTCACGCGCTGCACGCCAGCCACCGCGCCCGCGCGCAAGGTATCCCCATCCATGATCGCGGCATCCAGCTCGTTCCTGCCGTCGTGAGTGAATACCGCGCCCTTGCCAGCATTGAAGTTCGGATCGTCTTCCAGCACGACCAGCGCCGCCGTCACCGCATCCACCGCGGATTTGCCGGCCTTGAGCTCGGCGTAACCCTCACGCAGCGCCTCGGTCATTGCCGCGCGAATGGCCTTCTCCTTCGCTGGCGTCATGTCGTGGCGCACCGCGCCGGCGCCACCATGGATCACCAGTACGGGCGAGACGGCAGCATGACTCATCGCAGTGATTCCAAGAAGAGCAATGGCAACGAACAGGTAGTGCGGTTTCACGTGCGCGCTCTCTCCCGGGCGACGACGCGAGTATAGCGGGACCTGAGATGGTCACTAATGAATGCTTGCCGCCCACTCCCGTACCGGTGGCGTGTAACCTTCCCGTCGGCGGAACGCGCCACTGGTCCGAGCTCATCATTTGTAAACGTCGGCGCCACTTGCGCGTCTTTAGGAGCTGAACTGCACACTTTCCGGCTCCGAAAATGCCCATGCCCGCCCTGCGATGTGTGACTCGATTTTGCCCGTGGCGGGTCGTCCTTCTGCTGACCGTGTACGCCGTGGCCGTGGCGATCGCACACGCTCAGGTAGCCACCGCTGACATCAGTGGCGCCTGGCGACTGGATGACCAGCACAGCGACAGTGCTGAAACGCTCACCACGCTGCTGCGCGCCGAAGCACGCCGCGAACAACCCGCCGCACTGCCGGCGACTGCGCACGCCGCACCGCCATCGACAAGCAACAACAACGTTGCTGGCAAGCGCGGCGGCGGCATGGGAGGTGGCGGGATGGGCCATGGCGGCATGGGCGGCGGCGGCATGGGCGGCGGCCACGGCCACCAGCGTTCTGACAACGGCGCCAGCGACAAGAAGCCCGCTACCGACGAGGATCCACTCGCCCATGCGCAGTTTGCCTTGCCGCCCCTGCTGCAGGTGGATTCGGTGCTGCTGGTGCAGCAGCGGGCGAAATCCGTGCAGATCCAGCTCGACAATGGCGAACAACTCGATGTCAGACTCGACGGCCAGGCCCGGCAATCGCTCAATGGCGATGCGATGGTGCAAGGCCGCGCCTACGCCAACGGCGTGCGCATCACGATCCGCTACGCCGACGGCCGTCAACTGCAACAGGACTGGATCCGCTCCCCCGACGGCAAGCAGCTCAGCATCCACGGCGTGTGGAAACTGCCCTCGATGCAGCGGCCGGTGAAGTTTCGGCGCAGTTATCTGGCGGTAGGCTGAATCGGGCCTGTGCGAGTGCCTGCGACCTTCGTACGACGCGGCGTGAAGTCAATCCGTCGTATGCTTGGAAGCTGATTCCCAG
>CAVYSP010000002.1:0-329744 GCA_963771235.1 uncultured Gammaproteobacteria bacterium | reverse complement strand
GTGGGGACTGGTTTTTGCTGCTCCGGACAAAGTACCTGGTGCCACCGACCACGCAGCTTGCCATCACGAATGACCGGGTTCGGCAAGAGAACCGACCAGCGCAGCCACCTTTCTGCCCATCGGGTGGTACGGTGACTTCATGGTCACTGGCCCGTTTACTTCACCGCAGTTTCCTGGGTGTAGCGGACTTCGCGCCAGCGCCGATCAGAAGCATTTCCAGTTGGGCTTCCAGGCGAATGACCCGCGCGGTCAGATCTTCGATCTTTGCTTGCTGCGCACGACCTCGGTGTTCCTGTTCGCCCACTCTTCCCTCCATCTGGATGATGGTGGTCAACGCGTTCCAGATCGTCTGCGACGCGCCCATTACGGCGCCTGCCTCTGACGTGGTGCGGACGGCCTGGATTCGCGTTTGGCCTTCGCCTTCGCTTCCATTGCCGCTATACGCTCATTGCTGGCGGCGACAATGCGTGTCGTCTCGTCGATCATTGCAATCGACCGTTCGGCCGATGCCTTCGCCGCTTCGGCCAGCGCCAGCAAATCCATGTCGGCTGGCGCGTATTCCGTGGCGCCGCTACGCATCAATTCTGACACCGTCATGTTGAGCTGTCGGGCTTTCTTGACGATGGCCTGCTTTTCCTGGGGCGTGGTCTGTACCACGATGCGTTCAACGGCTGCAGTCATGGCAAATCTCCCGTGGGGTGACCTATGTCCATAGTATGTACATTGCGACGTGAACGCAAGCTATTGGCCGCGTGTCCCCTCGCGGTTGTTTGGGCAGCGTGGCGGGTGAAATCTCGCGGTGTGTTGTGCGGGGTTGTTCGGCCATCCTCAATCCCGCCGTAGGAGCTCGCTTGCGGGCGATGCTTTTTGCCTCCGGTGGTCGAGTGGAGAATTTGCCGGTGTGAGGACAGAACCGACGATTCACCGGTCCATCGTGGTCCCATGGGGTGGGGCATCGCGTCACGCGGTCAACAGAGGGACGCGGCAGGACTCAACGAAAAGGCCCGCCTGGCAGGGTCCCTGTTCATGCACACAGCTTGTCCGAAATGTATCGGTTGAGGCTGATGCCTTGTTCCGCGGCTTGCATGGCGAGCGCCTTGTGGCGTTCTGGCGGGATGCGGACCTGGAACTTGCCTGAGTAGGACCTGGCGCTCATCGGTTCGGGCAGTGCTTCGCCATTTGCATCCATGTCGCTCGCGGCTTCGTTGACCACGCGCACGATGCCGGCCAGTGCCTTCGCCTGTTGGCCAGACAGCCACGAAAGGCTCGGGAACTCGGCGCACAGGCCTACATACTCGCCGTCCTCCGGAGACCAGATGACGCGATAGGTGTAATGACGAACGTCCATCACCTTCCTCCAACTTCTTGATTGCCTGCAGCACTTGTCGCACCTGGTATGGCTTGGCTTTCCCGGCTTCGCCTTTCTGGATGTTCACGCGGGGGTCGCCGTTCCACGGCATCTTGTATACGCGGTGGCTTGTGACTTCCTGTCTCGCTTTCCCGAAATAGTGATCGCAAACCTTGCAGAGATCGCCGTATCCCACGTTTCGCGGCGTGCGACGCATCTGTTCGATCAACGCCGCGATCTTGTCCATGGCGAAAATATAGTATCAATAATGACACTATTCAAATATACGACGCACCGATGCCGGACTGCCCGCGAAGCGGCCGTCCTGTCTCAATATGTAGCTCCTGCCGTTGGCAGTGCTGGCGCGGCTGAAAGATCGCCTGCTGCTGGCCGGGCGAGCATCCGGCACGGCCGTTTCCGCTGCCTTCGTCAAGCGCGCGCTGCGCTCGGCTTTTTCGCAGCGAGCGGCGGCTGCTGGACTGGTTCGATCTGCCGGCGGGGGTGGCATTGCTGGCAGTGGTTCGGCGGGGCGATGGGAACGATGTAATGCCTGATGCGGGAACCCGGGTGCGATGATGCTCTTGGTGGCTGTTTGCAGGCGAACGTCGCGCAACGGTCATTCGCTGCGCCAAGTAGGAAGGGTGATGCTTGCGAGGGGATGCGCCGAATCGAATCCGGTTGGTCGGGTGATCGCGCGGAGTTTTGGTCGCTATACCGGCCTCTGGTAGTCTTCCACTGTATGAACAACGTCGAGCAAATCGAAGTTCAGGTGTCCAAGCTTTCGCAGCAGGAGCTTGCTCGGTTCCGTGCCTGGTATTCCAAGTTTGACGCAGACGCGTGGGACCACCAGGTCGAACAGGATGCGGCTTCCGGCAAGTTGGACCCGCTTGCAGAGAGAGCGCTCCAAGCGCATGCCTCGGGCAGCACCAGAACTTTGTGAAACATTTCGCGACTCCGGATTTCTGGAAGGCCTATGAGTCACTTCCAGTCCACGTTCGGCGGCTCGCAGACAGGAATTATCAGCTTCTCAAAACAGACTCGCGCCACCCTTCGTTGCACTTCAAACGGGTCGGCCGTTTCTGGTCGGTGCGCGTAGGGCTGAGCTTCCGGGCGCTGGGTGTAGAGGCTACTGATGGGGTCGTTTGGTTCTGGATTGGCAGCCATGCCGAGTACGACAAACTCATTAGTGGCTGACAAAACCGGTTGTCGGCGATGCTTCTTGCCTCCACCTTGCCCCAGTCAATAGCCAGCTTCTTTCTGGTGTCGGACGGCGAGGATCGAGATAGTCGCGCTATCGTAGCGATACAGCGCTACGTAGCCGCTGTCTCCGAAATCAATCAGCCATTCCCGGAATTGGGGATCCATGTCCTCGACCGGTCGGCCAATGCCCGGTTGATGTGCCAGGATTTCGACTCCCGTGCGAATAGCGCGCACGGCGCGCTGCGCCGTTGACGTCCCTGGAGACGAGGAACCGGTAAAGCCGCTGCACATCGACGAGCGCAGGCGGCGTCCAGATCAGGGATGGCACGCGGGGGGCTCGACATCCTCACCGGCTTCCAGTTTTGCCAACCACGCGTCAGCCTCTTCAAGGGTGAGATGCTTGCCGGTTTGCTGATAATTCTCCCAGGCCCCCAAGGCATCCTGCTTGAGGTTTTCGCGTTTTTCCTCATGCTCGACATATTGCTCGATCGCTTCGCGCATGATCCAGTGTGTCGAGCGCCGGCGCGTCTCTGCCAAACGTTGCAACCGACCTTTCAGAGCGTCGTCGAGTTTGATGGATGTTGGCAGCGGCATATGATCGCCTCCTTAGCAACGAGTACTACCTCCAACTACTCTAGCCGCTCCGTCGATCTACGTGAATGCTGCAACCAGTTGTATTGAAAGGCTTGGCAGGGCGACTGCCTATGCGTGCAGGAGCGTGCCTGCAGGACAGAATCTCCGCGGCGCGCGCTCCGTCCACGTTCATTGCGTGCATAGGGGCCGCCGATATTTTTCCCTGATCGGCGTCGAACCCCAAGTTGGCCTCACCCGTTCGCGCCGGGCCCTTCGACAAGCTCAGGACAGACGAAGCTCGCTTCGGCGAGCGAAGTCGACGCCGTGCCTCCGGGGTGCCCTTCGACTGCGGCCTATCGGCCTTCGCCGCTCAGGGTGAACGGTTGAAAAATGCGCTCTCAGTGATGGAGGTTCGACGCGGACCAGACATCTTTTCGCGCCGATGGGAGCGGCGTTCAAGTGTCGGTGATCGTCGAATCTCCATAAATTTGTGTGAAACTTCATCGAATCGAAACAATGATCACGTTCCGCTTTGATCTTTCCGGTCACCCACAAGGAATTCCCATGAAACCTTTGATAGCCGCGTTGCTGCTGGCTCTGGCCGTATCGCCCGCACTGGCCGGCGATGTCGTCGATACCAGCTTCACCAAGGCCAGCGGGCCGCATGCGTTCAATGTACGCGACCTGGTGATGATGGAGCGGGTCAGCGATCCGCAGCTGTCGCCGGATGGGCGCTATGCGGCGTTCGGCGTGCGCAGCACGGATTACGCGGCGAACAAGGGCGTCAATGCGATCTATGTGCTGGACCTGGCGCACAAGGGCGCCACGCCGGTGAAGGTGATCGACAAGGGTTCGTCGGCACGCTGGTCGGCGGACGGGCACAGCCTGTATTTCATGGCGCCAGCGAAGGACGTGGCGCAGTTGTGGCGGGTCGACCTGGGCGCCGAGGATCGCCTGAATCCCGCCGGGCACGCGGCGGCCGTGCAGGTCACCCATGCGCCGCTGGATCTTGGCGGCTTCAAGTTGTCGCCCGACGGCAAGCAGGTGCTGCTCTCATACGGGGTGTTCACCGATTGCGCCACGCTGGCCTGCACCGAGCAGCGCGTGGCAGCGCGCAAGCAGGACAAGGCCAGTGGCACGCTTGTACAAGAAATTGTTCGTGCGGCATTGGGACACCTGGTCCGACGGCACGCGCAACCAGTTGTTCGTGGGGACGTTTGACGCGCACGGCCAGTTGTCGGCCGAGCCGACCCTGCTGACCCGCGGCATCGATGGCGACGTGCCGAGCAAGCCGTTTGGCGACGACAGCGAGTTTGCGTTCGCGCCGGATGGCAAGAGCGTCTATTTCGACGTGCGCATTGCCGGCACCAGCGAGCCGTGGTCGACCAATTTCGACATTTATCGCGTGCCGGTGGATGGCTCCGCAAAGCCCACCAATCTCACGGCCGACAACAAGGCCTGGGACGGATATCCGGTGCCATCTCCCGACGGCAAGACGCTGTATTACCTGGCCATGCAGACCCCGGGCTTCGAGGCGGATCGCTTCGCGATCAAGGCGATGGACCTGGCCACCGGGGCGATCCACGAGGTGGATCCGAAATGGGATCGCTCGCCCGGCGGCCTGACGATTTCCGCAGACGGCAAGACCCTGTATGCCACCGCCGACGACGAGGGCCAGCACCCGCTGTTCGCGATCGACCCGACCAACGGCCAGGTGCGCAGCCTGTCCGGCGCCGGCACCGTGAACGGCTTTTCGCTGGCGGCCGGCAAGCTGTTGCTGGCGCGCGACGACCTGAAGCGACCGGCCGACCTGTATACGCTGGATCTGAGCGGGGCCAGCGCTGGTGGAGCGGGCCTGAAGCAGGTCACCCATTTCAACGCCGCGGATTTGAAAGAGGCCAGCATGGGCGACTTCCAGTTCTTCAATTTCCCGGGCTGGAACAACGAAACCGTGCAGGGTTACGTGGTCAAGCCGGTCGATTATCCAGAAGGGCAAGACCTACCCGGTCGCGTTCATCATCCACGGCGGCCCGCAGGGCGCGATGAGCAACGGCTGGAGCTATCGCTGGAATCCGCAGACCTACGCCGGCCAGGGTTTCGCCGTGGTCACCATCAACTTCCACGGTTCCACCGGCTACGGCCAGAAATTCACCGACTCGATTTCCGGCGACTGGGGCGGCAAGCCGCTGGAGGATCTGAAACTCGGCTGGAAGGCCGCGCTGGACAAGTACAAGTTCCTCGATGGCGACCGCGCCTGCGCGCTGGGCGCCAGCTATGGCGGCTACATGGTGTACTGGATGGCCGGTGTGTGGAACCAGCCGTGGAAATGCATGGTCGACCACGACGGCGTGTTCGACGCCCGCATGATGTACTACGCCACCGAGGAGCTGTGGTTCGAGGAAAGGGAGAACGGCGGCCCGCAGTACGAAGTGCCGCAGAACTACGAGAAATTCAACCCGATCGACCACGTCAAGGACTGGCGCGTGCCGATGCTGGTGGTGCACAGCGACGACGACTTCCGCATCCCGATCACCCAGGGCCTGGGCGCATTCACCGCGCTGCAGCGCCGCGGCATCCCCAGCGAATTCCTGACCTTCCCGGACGAGAACCACTGGGTGCTGAAACCGCACAACAGCGTGCAATGGCACGACACGGTGAACGCGTGGCTGAAGAAATGGACGGCGAAGGATGCGGCGACCAAGTAAAGGTTGAATTCGGCGCCACATGAACCCCCCTCCCTTCAGAAGAGGGGCTGGGGTGCGGGGCAGGACGCGGCTGCATGCTCCGCCCGCACCCTCATCCGCCCTCCGGGCACCTTCTCCCGAAGGGAGAAGGAATACGTGTACGTCGGGGAGAAGGAATACGTGTAGGTCGGTGCTCTTGAGCCCCTCTCCCTCCGGGAGAGGGGTTGGGGTGAGGGTGCGGGCAGGACGTTGCTGCATGCTCCGCCCGCACCCTCATCCGCCCTCCGGGCACCTTCTCCCGAAGGGAGAAGGAATACGTGTAGGTCGGTGCTCTTAGCCCCTCTCCCACCGGGAGAGGGGTTGGGGTGCGGGGCAGGACGCGGCTGCACGCTCCGCCCGCACCCTCATCCGCCCTACGGGCACCTTCTCCCGAAGGGAGAAGGAATACGTGTACGTCGGTGCTCTTGAGCCCCTCTCCCTCCGGGAGAGGGGTTGGGGTGAGGGTGCGGGGCAGGACGTTGCTGCATGCCCCCGAATTTCCATCACGGGAAAAGGTATTCTCGGGCCATGATCCAGAAACCACCGCTGCCCACCCGGACGTTGACCACGGCACGGTCGCTGCGGACGACGGGCACCGATGCCGAACACACGTTGTGGTACCACTTGCGTGCGCGGCGTCTGGGTGGGTTCAAGTTCCGACGCCAGCATCCCATTCCGCCTTACGTTGCAGACTTTCATTGCGAAGAACTCAGGCTGGTGATCGAGCTTGATGGTTCTCAACATGATGAGGGTGTGGATGGCGCACGGACCGCGGCCCTCGAGCGTCAGGGTTTGTTCGTGTTGAGGTTCTGGGACAACCAGGTGTTACTGGAGATCGATGCGGTGCTGGAGGCGATACTGGCTTTTGCGGAGCGGCGCAGGCCGAGCACTGATCGAAGTGTGACCTCGCCGGGTTTGACACATGCCTGATCCTGAATCCTTCTCCCCCCGGGAGAAGGTGCCCGAAGGGCGGATGAGGGTGCGGGCGAAGGGCGGGGGCCACATCAACGAGAGTTGTCGCAGCGCGCTTTGCCCGAACCCTCACCCCCACCCCTCTCCCGAAGGGAGAGGGGCTTTACATTCGCCAAGGCTTGAGGCTGGGGACTCGGCGATCTCGAGCAGCAGCTTGCGCACCGGCGCCGGGAGTCCGAGTGCGTCGATCTCACTCGCGCTGCACCAGCGCAGGTGCGGATTGTCGGCGACGCCTGGCCGGGCTGCCGCGTGATCGAACAGCAGCGGCTCGATGTTCAATCGGTAGTGGCTGAACACGTGGGTGAACGGGGCGAGTGCCTGCGCGTCGTCGATCCGCGCGTGCTGTCGGGCGACGCGCCAGGCCGCGTCGGGATCGGCAGCTTCGGGCAGGCTCCATAACCCGGACCACACACCTTGCGGGCCGCGCCGTTCCAGCAGGATGCGCTGCTGCTCGTCGCGCAGCACCAGCATGAAGGTGGCGCGGGTGGGAATGGTCTTGCTCGCCTTGCGGGTCGGCAGTTGCGCGGTGAGATCGTCGCGATGGGCGATGCAGTCGGCGGCCAGCGGGCAGCTTTCGCAGCGCGGGCGTGAGCGCACGCAGATGGTGGCGCCCAGATCCATGATCGCCTGGGTGTAGTCGGCGACGCGGCGCTGCGGGGTATGCGCTTCGGCGTGCCGCCACAGTTGTTTCTCGACGCTGCTTTCGCCGGGATGGCCGTGGATGCCGTGGTAGCGGGTCAGCACGCGCTTGACGTTGCCGTCGAGGATCGGAAAGCGCAGGCCATGTGCCTGGGCCAGGATGGCGCCGGCGGTGGAGCGCCCGATGCCGGGCAGGGCGTTCAGCGCGGCAAAGTCGCGCGGCAGTTCGCCGCCGTGTTGCGCGACGCAGATCTGCGCGGCCCGCTGCAGGAAGCGCGCGCGGCGGTAGTAGCCCAGGCCCGACCACAGCGCCAGCACGGTGTCCTCGTCGGCCGCGGCGAGATCGCGCAGGGTTGGCAGTGCGGCCACGAAGCGTTCGAAATAGCCGACCACGGTCGTGACCTGGGTTTGCTGCAGCATGACTTCGGACAGCCACACGCGGTAGGCGTCGCGCTGTCCCGGCGCGGTTTCGTGCTGCCACGGCAGGTCCTTGCGCCCGTGCGCGTCGAACCAGCGCAGCAGTCGGCTGGACACGCTGGCGCTCATCGATACGTGCTCATGCCGCACAAGCTTATTTGTCGCCGCCAGCACGAGCCGGCGCCGCGGTGCTGGCGGCCGTGGCCGGCACGTTGTCGCCCGCCTGCACGGTGAGCCCCTCGATGTGCACGCCGCCGACATCGATGCTGTCGAATTCGGCGTGACCGCTCCCCGGTGGCACGCTCAGCCGCGGATCTTGCGGATTGCCCAGCTGGCTCCACCAGCTGGCCAGCGCCAGCGGCGGCAGGCGCAGGTCGGCGTGATTGCCGGGGCCATCGAGTTTCAGCGCCAGGAGCAAGGGGGCGTCCTGGTCGGCCGGGGTCAAGACCAGCGAGATGCTGTATTGGCCGGCATCGGCGCGATCCAGCTTGCCGGCGAGGGTGGCGGCCGCGTTCGCGGCGCCGTGCCAGCGCGCACGACCGCTGAGCGCCAGGGTCACGGCGCTGCCCTGGGAAACGTGCAGGCTGATGTCGTTGAGCTGCAGCGCGTTGACTTCGATCCGCGGTGTCGCCGACAGCCGCAACTGCCACGGCTTGCCGGCGGCGGTGGCGGTGACGCTGAGCGGGAATGGCTGGCCCGAAATCAGGCTGCCGGCGCGCAGCGAGAGATTGTCCAGCAACACCTCGTCACCGCGCACCACGCTGCCACGGGTGATCTCGATGCCGGTGTCGATGCGCGGGATGTTCGGCGCGGCGTTCTCCGCCTGGGCCGGCAGTGCCGCCATCCAGGTCTGCAGCGCGTCCAGGTCGACCCGCGGCGAGTCAATCTGCAGTTGCGAGATCACCGTGGGGCCACCGAACAGGGTATGCCACGGCAGCGCCAGGCGACCGCGCGCCGCCAGCAGGATCGGGGCGCTCGCACCTTCGGCGCTGAGCGTGATGCCGTTGAGATCCAGCGCCGGCCGCGGGAACAGGCTCGGGCTGGCCGGGCTCGCCAGACGCAAATCCAGTCCGACCGCATGGGCCTGGGTCTGCAGCATTGCGGTGAAGCGATCGGGCTGCAGCAACAGGTAAACCGCGATGACCGCGCCCAGCACCACGGCGGCGGCGAGTCCGCCAGCCACGAGCAAGCTCAGCCGCAGGCGGCGCGACATGGCCATCAGCCGCGTTTGTCCGGAGTCTGTCGGGCTTTGGTGGTCGAGGCGAGAGCTCGGCGGTGTGAGGACAGATTTCTGACGATTCGCCGGTCCATGGTGGTTCCATGGATCGGCGAATCGGCGGGAATATGGACTACACCGCCGAGTTCGCAGACCGGCCAACCAAAGCCCGACAGATTCCTGTAATCAGACATCGTCCTGACCGCGGCCGAGGCTGGCCGGCAACAGGCCATCGACGAAGGCCTCGGCTTCGAAGCTGCGCAGGTCGGTGGCGGTCTCGCCCAGCCCGACGAAGCGGATCGGCAGGCCGAATTCGCGCGCCAGTGCAAACACCACGCCGCCCTTGGCGGTGCCGTCGAGCTTGGTCACCACCAGGCCGGTGACCCCGGCGGTCTGGCGGAACTGGCGCACCTGGTTGACCGCGTTCTGGCCGGTGGTGCCGTCGATCACCATCAGCACCTCGTGCGGCGCGTCGGTGTCGAGCTTCTTCAGCACGCGGGCGATCTTGCCCAACTCGTCCATCAGTCCGCCCTGGGTGTGCAATCGCCCGGCGGTGTCGGCGATCAACACATCGATGCCGCGTGAACGCGCCGCCTGCAGCGCGTCGAAGATCACGCTGGCCGCGTCCGCATCCTGCCCCTGCGAGACCACCGGTACCTGGTTGCGCTCGCCCCAGGTCTTGAGTTGTTCGACCGCGGCGGCGCGGAAGGTGTCGCCGGCGGCCAGCATCACCGCGCGCTTTTCGTCGTGCCAGCGACGGGCCAGTTTGCCGATGGTGGTGGTCTTGCCGGCGCCGTTGATGCCCACGACCAGCACGACGAAGGGCTTCGCGCCATCGATCTGCAATGGCTGCTCGACCGGCTTGAGCAGGCCGATCAGTGCCTGGCGCAAGGCTGCCAGCAGCGCCTGGGCGTCGGCGAATTCGCGCTTGTGCATGCGCTTGCGCAGGTCCTCGACCAGCTCGGTGCTGGCCTCGATGCCGACGTCGGCGGTGATCAGCGTGGTTTCCAGTTCGTCGAGCAGGTCGTCGTCGAGCTGGGGATTGCGCACGAACAGCGAGCCGAGGCTGCGCGAGAACACGCTGCCGGACAGCCGGTCGCGCCAGCTGCGGCGCGCGGGCGCGACCGGCTCGTCGGCAGGGGCCACGAAACGCTCGGTTGGCGCCAGGGTGTCGGTGGGCGCCGGAACTTCGGCCAGCGCCTCGCGCAGCGACGGCTGGCCACCCTCGGGCACGCTGACCTCGGCAGGCGGTCCCGCCGCGGGTGGCGACGCTTCCGTGTCGGCGGGTTTTTTCTTCCAGAATTTGCGCATGACGCAGACGATTCAAAGACAATGGGCGGCATGCTAACACTCCGACCTGTACCGCCCGCTGAGGGCCGCCGAGCATGAGCAGCAGCCATCAGGCTGGCCCCGGCCGCATCCGCATCATCGGCGGCAACCTGCGCAATTCGCGCCTGCGGGTGCCGGAGCTGCCGGGGCTGCGCCCCACGCCCGAGCGCGTGCGCGAGACCTTGTTCAACTGGCTGGCGCCGATGCTCGCGGGTGCGCGCTGCCTGGATCTGTGTGCAGGCACCGGCGCGCTCGGCATCGAGGCGTGTTCGCGTGGAGCGGCCAGCGTGCAGTTCGTCGAGCGCGATGCGGGCGCGGCGCAAGCGCTGCGCGAGAACCTGTCACGGCTGAAGGTCGAGGCGCGGGTCTCGACGCTCGATGCGGGCGCGTTCCTGCGTGGCCCGGCGCAAGCGTTCGACCTGGTGTTCCTCGACCCGCCTTTCGGGTCGGCGCTGTGGGCGGAGTTGGCACATCAACTTGAAGCGGGCGGCTGGCTTGCCGCGAATGCGCTGATTTACGTGGAATCCCCGCGCGCCGCCGTGCCGGGGCTGCCTGCAAACTGGGTCACACATCGCGAAGCCCATGCCGGCGAGGTGCGTTTTGCGCTCTATCGGCGTTGGCTTCCGTTAAGCTAGAGTGATTCCGCTGCAGCCAATCCTTGCGATCCGTGAGAAAAACCTTGGGCAATCCGCGCCTGGCCATCTATCCGGGTACATTCGATCCGATCACCAACGGTCATACCGATCTGGTGACGCGCGCCGCGCCGTTGTTCGATCGGGTGCTCGTGGCGGTGGCCGACAGTTCCAGCAAGGGGCCGAATTTCAGCGTCGGCGAGCGGGTCGCGCTGGCGCGCCTGGCCCTGGCGGACTTGCCCAACGTGGAAGTTCGCGGCTTCGACTGCCTGCTGGCCACCTTCGTCGAGCAGGTGGGAGCCGGCGTGATCATTCGCGGCTTGCGCGCGGTGTCGGATTTCGAATACGAATTCCAGCTGGCCAGCATGAACCGGCACCTGATTCCGCAGGCGGAAACACTGTTTCTGACGCCTGCCGAAGAATACAGTTTCATCTCCTCGTCACTGGTGCGCGAAATCGGGCGCCTGGGCGGGGATATTTCCAGTTTCGTGCATCCGGCCGTGCAGCAGGCCATGCGCCTGCGCTGGCAGAAGAAGCTCAATGATTCCAACCAGCAAACCGAAGCAAAAGGTGGTGACCATGCGTAAATTCATTCTCATTGCGGTTGTTGCACTGAGCGCTTGCCTGGGCCTGAGCGCCTGCAACAAGCAGGGCGACGATCAACAGGCGCAGGAGCAGGTGCAGAAGGCGCCCAAGCCGACCGACATCAACGACGCCAAGGCCTGGAACGACTATCTCGGCCAGCTCGTGCAGGCCAACCTGCAGGGGATGAAGGCGCCGCAGCCGTATGCATACCTGGTCACGCCGGGCACGACCGCCGAACAGCAGGCCCAGAACGCGCGGCAGTTGCAGGGCGTGCAGGACACGGTGGCGCGCGGCGTGCTGCCGGGCAACCTGCTGGCGTTCGGCGGCCCCAGTTCCGCGGCCACCTCCGAGTTCGTGGTCGACGCATTCAAGAATGCCAACCCCGGTTCGTTCAAGGACGTGATCGTGCTGTTCATCGGCGACAAGGCGGATGAGCAGAAGGTGGAGGATGCCTTGAAGCCGACCGGCGCGACGTTCCGCTTCGTCGAAATGTGAGGGTGCTGCCTGCGCAACGCCCCCGGCTGGTACGCAAGCGGCATCACCGGCAGGAACATCTCGCCTTGGCGAGGTGTTCCCGGGGCGCCCTGGTCCGGCTCAAGATCGAATCATGTCACTGAAGATCCTCGACGCCTGCGTCAATTGCGACGTCTGTGTGCCGGCGTGTCCGAACCAGGCCATCTCGCTGGGCGAGGAGTATTACGTGATCGATCCCGCGCTGTGCACGGAGTGCGTCGGCCACCATGACGAGCCGCAGTGCGTGGCGGTGTGCCCGGTGGAATGCATCATCGGCGATCCTGACCACGTCGAGTCGCCGCAGCAGCTCGATTTGAAGTATCGCCACCTGATGAGCAAGGAAACCGCGTCATGAATTTCTCCCTCGATTGGCGCGTGTTGTCATTGGGCCTGTTGTTGAGCGCTGGCGCGGGATCCGCGTCTGCCGCGGCGGACAGGCCGGCGGCTGCACCGGTGGCGCAGGTCGCGCCGGCATCGCAGCGGCCGGGCCACGCGGCCATCGCCAGCGCGAATTTCCTGGCCACCCGTGCCGGCCTGGAGGTGCTGCGCAAGGGCGGCAACGCGTTCGATGCGGCGATTGCGGTGGCATCCACCCTGTCGGTGGTCGAGCCGGAGAGCTCCGGCATCGGCGGCGGCTTCATGGCGGTGCTGCATCGGGCGAAGGATGGCCACAACGTGTTCATCGACGCGCGCGAAACCGCGCCGGCCGCGGTCGATCCGAAGGATTACGTCAAGCCGGATGGCAGTCCGGACCGCGAGGCCTCGTTGACCGGGCCGTTGTCGGCAGGCATCCCGGGTGAACCGGCGGGACTGGTGCTGATCGCCAAACGCTACGGGCGCCTGTCGCTGCAGCAGTCGCTGGCGCCGGCGATCCGCATCGCCCGCGATGGCTTCCAGCCGGACCCGCGCCTGCATGGCGCCATTGTCGAAGAGCAGAAAGTGCTGCAGCGCTGGCCGGCGTCGGCGGCGAAATACCTGGTGAACGGGCAGCCGCCCGCGGCGGGCGCAAGCTGGCGCGATCCGGACCAGGCACGCACGCTGGAACTGATCGCGCAGCAGGGCGATGCCGGCTTCTATCATGGCGAGACCGCGCGCAAGCTGGTCGATGCGGTGCGCGCCGCCGGCGGCAACTGGACGCTGGCCGACCTGGCCGGCTACCAGGCGAAGGAGCGCACGCCGATCGGCGTCGACTACCACGGCTACAAGATCATCACGGCGCCGCCGCCCTCGTCGGGCGGCGTGGCGATCGCCGAGATCCTCAACATCCTGTCCGGGTACGACCTGGCGAAGATGGACCAGGTGCAGCGCGTGCACTACGTCGTCGAGGCGATGCGCCGCGCGTTCCGCGACCACAACGATTATCTGGGCGATCCGGATTTCGTGAAGATGCCGCTGGACATGCTGTTGTCACCGTATTACGCCGATGGTTTGCGCCAGAGCATCCTGCCCGATCGCGCCACGCCCTCGTCGATGTTGCCGCGCGCCGAACCGGCCGACGCCGGCATGCACACCACGCACTTCTCGATCATCGACGCCGACGGCAACATGGCGGCGGTGACCCTGACCGTGAACACCATCCTGGGTTCGAAGTTCGTCGCCGCCGGCACCGGCGTGCTGCTGAACAACGAGATGGACGATTTCGCGCTGGTGCCGAACAAGCCGAATGTCTACGGCCTGCTCGGCAGCAAGGCGAATGCGCCGGTGGGCGGCAAGCGGATGCTGTCGTCGATGTCGCCGAGCATCGTGATCGGGCCGGAGCGCACCATGGTGATCGGCTCGCCCGGCGGCTCCACCATCATCACCCAGGTGCTCGAAGGCATCCTGCATTTCATCGATGGCGAGAATGCGCAGCAGATCGTGGCGCACAAGCGCTTCCATCATCAGTACCTTCCCGACGTGGTGATGGTCGAGCCGGGCATGTTTGATCCCGCCACCAGCGCCGCGCTGGAGAAGATGGGCTACACGCTGAAGCAACGCGACCCATGGGGTTTCATGAACGTGGTGACCTGGGATCGCAAGACCAACCAGCTCGACGCCGCCAGCGACCCGCGCCGTCCGTCGGGCCTGGGCGAAGTGCAGTAGGCCCGCCGATGCAACGGCTTTCACCATTCCTCACTTCGCGGCGGCAGGCCGATAGCGCCACGTGGGTCGGCGTGCCCTCGTCGTCGAATCGTGCTGGATGCCGCAGCGCGCAGGCCGGGGTTGGAACGAAGCCGGGGCACCGTGTCCTGGCGTCTTCGTCGGCAGGGTTCGCCTGATGAAATTGCACCGGGGCATGTCCTGGCGGTTGCTGCTGGCCAACGTTGTCGGGACTCTGCTGGTGCTGGCCGGCGTCGGCATGGAAGCGCTCAACGCAAGCAACCTGATCGCCTACCGCGAAGCATCCAGCCGGCACGGCGGCGAAGTGATCGAGTTGGGTCCGGACGCGCAGCCGCAAGCCGGCCAGCACGGCTACATGGCACGTATCGTGGGCACGCCCCGGGTGGTGGAAGCGCCGCATGACCGGGATTTCAACCAGACTTCGAACACGCCCGTGCTGCTGCGTCGCGTCGAGATGTTCCAGTGGCGCGAAATCGCCATTGGCGACAACGTGCATTATGAACTGGACTGGGTCGATCATCCGCTGGATGCCAGCCGGTTCAAGGATCCGAACGGGCATGAGAATCCAGGCCAATTTCCGATCAGTGGCAAGCAGTTCGATGCCGGCCTGGTGCAGCTGGGTGGGTTCAAGCTCGGTCGTGCGTTGGTCCACGCATTGCCCGGTTCAGACGTGGTCAAGCCCGACGCGGCTGCGCTGCCATATAACCTCGCCGCCAGCTTCAGCCCTCACCAGGATTACCTGGTCACCAGCGCGCAGCCGGGCAGTCCGCGGCTGGGCGATCTTCGGGTGAGTTGGATCGAGGTGCCGTTGCAGGAAGTAACCGTCGTGGCGCGCCTGAATGGTGCCCGGCTGGACGCTGCGTCAGATGCCGGCGATGGCAAGGGTTATCAGGTACAGGTCGGCGACGTGCCGTTGCTGGACATGTTTCCCGACCTGCCGGTGCCGCCGAAATTCGTCATGATCTGGCGCGTCCTCGGGGTGCTGCTGGCAGCGCTGGGCGCGTTCTTGCTGCTGCCGGCCCAACGCCGCCGCCAGCGTCCGCTGCTGGCCATGGGCCTGGGCGCCATCGGCGTTGGCAGCGTGGCCAGTGTCATCTGGCTGAGCGGTGGGAATGCGCACCGTGCTGGGCGGCTGGCTGGCAGTGACCCTTGCTGGCGTCGCACTCTCGCCTGGTGTCTGCGCCATCGTCCCGGTCCTGCGCACCGCCACTGATCCGGCGATCGTCGTGGTTTGCAGATTCGGCCCGATGATCGCAACCGGCATCTGACAGGAGTTTCCCTTTCCCCGCATGGCGGGGAAGGAGCCGAAGGCGGAAGCGGCTGCTCCTGCATCTGGTTGGCATAGCCAGAAACGCCCCATCAGCCCCGGATCAAGTCCGGGGCAGGCTCTCCGGGCAGCTTCCCCCGCTTTGCGGAGGAAGCGAAGGCACCGCGATGGCAGGTTCCGCGTTGCGCGGGGGAGGCGGGTATTCGATGGTTGCGTCGACAGCTCAGGCCGGGCGCGGGTCCATGTGTTCGATGAACCACAGCCCCGCGAACAGTTTCGGGTCGATCGAATAACCCTCGGCGGCGCGCGCGAACAGCCACGCGCCAGCCTCGCCGCGGGGCACTTCGTGCACCACGATGTTTTCGGTTTCGTCGCCGCCGCCGGGGCCGACTTTCTCCAGATCCCAGGCGCGCACGAAGGTGATCATCTCCGTGCTCATGCCCGAGGAGGACGGGCCGCAATGGACGAACTCCACGCGTCGGCAGCGATAGCCGGTCTCTTCCTCCAGTTCGCGTTGCGCGGCCATCAGCGCATTTTCGTCGGACTGATCGGCCAGGTCGCCGACCAGTCCGGCCGGCATCTCGATCGTGTTCTGCAGGATCGACACGCGGTATTGCTCGACGAACAGCACTTTGTCCGCCGGCGTGACGGCCAGGATGATCACGGCACCGTCGGGGTTGTTGCGCTCGGCGTACTCCCAGCGGCCGCGCTTGCGCAGGCTGAGCCAGCGCCCTTCGAACAAGGTTTCGACCGGTGCACGGGCATCGGCGGGGATGTCGTGGGTGGCGTCGTTCATCGCAGGTTTCGCGTCGGGGTGGCGAAAGCGCATGTTGACCGCTCGCGCGTGACCGGACAACCCCGGACAAGGACGGTCGCGAGCCACCGCCGCCGGGGGAGAGAGGCTTTCGTCCCTTCTCTCGTCGGCGACCTTGGGAGTCCCGTTGCGGGTGAGAAGGATGGCGCGAAGCGCCGGATGAGGGTGCGGGCGAGGCGAGGCTGCAGCCTCGAACGTTGTTACAGCGAGCTTCGCCCGTACCCTCTCCCCCACCCCTCTCCCGGTGGGAGAGGGGCTTTCGTCCCTTCTCCCGTCGGGAGAAGGTGGCGCGAAGCGCCGGATGAGGGTGCGGGCGAAGCGCGGAGCCACATCAGCGAGGGTTGCAACAGCTCGCTCCGTCCGCACCCTCACCCCCACCCCTCTCCCGAAGGGGGAGAGGGGCTTTGGCTCTTCTCTCCTCGGGCAGATGACCGGAACCGCGCCAATCCTCAGCGCAGCAAGGCGTGCAGGCGGCTGCGGGTGAACGCGCCGAAGCGCAGTTGCTCGCACAGGGCGTCGAGCTGATCGGTCGGCCGGTGCTGGCGCTGCAGCGTCTCGACGCGGCTGGCGCCGGGCGCGTCCAGCGCGATGCGGGTCAGCCGCCGGCACAGCCGCGCCTGTTCGGCATGCTCGCGCAATTTCACGGCGCAGCTGGCCGGCGCCGCGCATGC
Organism: uncultured Gammaproteobacteria bacterium; assembly: GCA_963771235.1. Classification (GTDB taxonomy): domain Bacteria; phylum Pseudomonadota; class Gammaproteobacteria; order Xanthomonadales; family Rhodanobacteraceae; genus Rhodanobacter. The sequence goes on along the minus strand of CAVYSP010000002.1, from coordinate 312,745 downwards.
GCAGGAACGCCACTTCGTCGATGCGCTCGAGCAAGGCTGTCCAGGCTGCCGAAATGGCTGAGCAGGGCGGCGGCGGTCTTGGCGCCGATGCCGGGCACGCCGGGGATGTTGTCCACCGCGTCGCCGCACAAGCGCCAGGTAATCGGCGACCTGGTGCGGATGCACGCCCAGCTGCTCGTGCACGCCGGCGGGACCCCAGCGCAGGCCGCGGGCGTAATCCCACTGCTCGTCGTGCTCGCCCAGCAACTGGCCGAAATCCTTGTCGGCCGACACGATGACGCTGCGCCAGCCCAGCGCGCGCAGGCTCCACACGGTGCTGCCGATCAGGTCGTCGGCCTCGTAGTTGTGGTCGATCATCATGTGCACGCCGAGCGCCTCGGTGATCGCGCGGCATTGCACGAACTGGCGCTCCAGGTCCGGCGGCGGCAGTTCGCGATTGGCCTTGTAGGCCGGGTAGATGGCGTTGCGGAACGAGCTGGTCAGCGAGGCGTCGAACGCCACCGCGATGTGCTCGGGTTGCGCGCGCTCGAGCAGCTCGCACAGGAAGCGGGTATAGCCGTGCACCGCGTTGACCGGATGGCCGTCGGCGTCGAAGAATTCGTCCGGCATCGAATGCCAGGCGCGGAACACGTACAGGCTGCCGTCGACCAGATGGACGGCTGGACGGCCGTCTCGCTGGCGGCGCTCACGGCGTCCATGTGCTCGAGCACGTCGGCCAGCGCCGGGCGGTCGCGGTCGGGCACCTCGATCTGCGGCGTGCCGATGTGCACGAAGCCGACCACGTGCTCGTTCGTCGGCCAGCCCCAGCAGCCGCGGCGGCTTCGCGATCGTAGGCGGCCCAGCCGGTCAGCCATTGCGCGCCGAAACCCAGTGCATAGGCGCCGAGCAACAGGTTGTAGGCGACGCAGCCGGCGCACAGCTTCTGCTCGATCTCCGGCACCTTGCTCTCGGCGTGGATGCGCGCGACCACCGCCATCACCAGCGGTGCGAAGGTGTAGCGCAGGCGCTCCTTCTCCAGCTTGGCGCTCGGACATGTCCGGATGGTTGCGGACTGCCGATCGCGGCCAGCCGTTCGCCGAAGCGCAGCTTCGCCTCGCCCTGCAGGCGGATCAGCCGGAATGGCACCAGCTTGCCGTGGTCGGGCACGCGGATCGCCGCTTCCAGCAGCGCATGCAAGGTCGCCTCGTCGGGCGCCGGCTCGCCGAGCTGGCGCGAGGGGACGGAATGACGTTGCTGGAGCAGGGCAAGAGCGTCGGGCATGAAGCAGCTCACTGGGTGCGGGACTGCCCATGCTAGCGGGCGTGCCGCGCACGCGCGAACCTCGGCGGGCCTGAGAGGTTGTGTTTATACTTCTCAGGCCGGCCACGGACGGCCGGACATGGAACAGTCACGCAAGTGACTGTTCCATGTGAGCGAGTCCGGGCGTGCACCGGACTCGCGATAGAAGAAACCCACAGGAAGTGGCTTTCTTCACAGACTTCTGAGGCAGTTTGAACGAACCGGGCAGCAGCTCGGCCACGGTGGTTTTCCGGGTGCTTCCGCCCAGGTTGGACAGCAGCACCGGCATGGATCGATCGCACAGTTCGGCCATCACCTGGCGGCAGGCGCCGCACGGACTGGCCGGTCGCGGGGGTCGGCGATCACCGCCAGCGCGGCGAAATCGCCGGGCCGGCAGCCGGCGGCATCGCGCTGAACAGGGCCGTGCGTTCGGCACAGTTGCACAGGCCGTAGGCGGCGTTCTCCACGTTGCAGCCGCCGAAGCGGCGGCCATCGCGGGTGAGCAACGCGGCGCCAACGTGAAAGTGGGAATAGGGCGCGTAGGCCTGCTCGCGCGCTGGCGCGCCAGGTCAGCAGGTCGTCCAGTACAGCGGTACTTGCGGGCATCGTGGTCTCCGGCGATGACCCCGGCGGACATTCTGCGGCGGCGGGACAGCTTACTCTGCCGGACGGCGGCAGTCGGCATTGTTGGCCGGCCTGCGATTCGGCTGTGGGTCCATATTTGCCAGTTCGCTGGTGGCCTGCACTGGCATAGAACCACCATGGCCGGCGAATCGTCGAAAATCTGGCCTCACCAGCCGAATTCTCGGCTCGACCACCAAAGCCCGACTGCTCCCAGGTCCAATGGCATGGCCAACTGCCGCTAAGATGCCCGGACCACTCCAGAGGGATCGCACCATGCCGATCACCATTGCCGCCTTGCGCGAGACCGCCGCCGGGGAGCGGCGCGTGGCGATCACGCCGGAGATGGCGAAGAAGCTGCGCGGCAAGGGCTTGCGCGTGTTGCTGGAGCATGATGCCGGGCGCGCCGCGGGCTTTCCCGACGCGGCCTATGCCGAGGTGGAGTTTGCCGACGCCGCCGGCGTGCTGGCGCAGGCGGATCTGCTGGCCTGCGTGTTGCCGCCGGAAGACGCGGTTTTCGCGCGGCCTGCGCGAAGGCAGCGTGGTGGTGGGCCAGCTGCGCCCGTACGGCGCGACGCGAGCGCATCGCCGCGCTGGCCGGCGCGCAAGCTCACCGCGTTTTCGCTGGAGTTGCTGCCGCGCACCACGCGGGCGCAGGCGATGGATGTGCTCAGTTCGCAGGCGGCGGTGGCCGGCTATCGCGCGATGCTGATCGCCGCCGAGGCGTCACCGAAATTCTTCCCGATGCTGACCACCGCCGCGGGCACCATCCGGCCGTCCAAGGTGCTGGTGATCGGCGCCGGCGTGGCCGGCTTGCAGGCGATCGCCACTGCGCGCCGGCTGGGCGCGCAGATCGAGGGTTACGACGTGCGCCCGGAAACCCGCGAGCAGGTGGAGTCGCTGGGCGCGAAATTCCTCGAACTCGGGCGTCAGCGCCGCCGGCAGCGGCGGCTATGCGCGTGAGTTGTCCGCCGAGGAACGCGCCGCGCAACAGCAGGCGCTGGCCGAGCACCTGAAGTCGTTCGACGTGGTGGTGACCACCGCCGCGGTGCCGGGGCGGCCGGCGCCGAAGATCCTGAGCGCGGCCATGGTCGAGGGCATGAAGCCAGGCGCGCTGATCGTGGATCTGGCCGCCGAGGGCGGCGGCAATTGCGAACTGACCCGGCCGGGCGAGCGGGTCGAGCACGGCGGCGTGGTGATCCTCGGCCCGCTCAACCTGCCGGCCGGCGCGCCGCTGCATGCGTCGGAGATGTATGCGCGCAATGTCTACAACTTCGTCGAGTTGCTGGTGCACGACGGCGCACTGAAGCCGGACTTCGACGACGAGCTGGTGGCGAAGAGCTGCCTGAGCGCACGCCGGCGAGAGTCGCGCTTCGTAGCGGCAGTGAGCGGCGCCTGCAACTTCGTAGGACGCACCCTGTGCGCGTGCCGTGTCAGCTGCGAGATCGACGGCGCTCGCACGCGCTTGGTGCAGCGGATGGCTCGCGCACAGTGGATGCGCCACGGCGCGATGGCGGCATGCTGGCGTGGCCGCGTGGCGGACGATCATGGCCGTGGCGTTCGTCCATTCTGGCGTTGCGCCGGTGGCAGTTCGCGCCATTGCTGCATCAGCCGCTCGCGTTGCGCCGGCGGCATCTGCTGGAAGCGCTCGAAGCTCGTGGTGCAGGCGCTGGCGCTGCGCCGGTGACAGCTCGCGGAACTTGCGTCAGTTGGCGCGCGCCTGCTCGCGTTGCTCGGGCGTCATCTGCTGCCAACGGGCGATGCGTTCGCGGATCTTCTCGCGCCTTTCCGGGGGCAAGGTGACCCAGTGCTCGCGCTTTCTTGAGCATGTGCGCCTGCTCGCTGCGGCGGCAACTGATCCCACTGCTGCTGCAGCGGCGCCAGCACCTCGCGCTGGGCGGAATCCAGGCTGCCCAGGGATGCGCTGTCGGGGCCGGCGCCTCGGCCTGCGTGGCAGGTGGCGCTGCGGGAGCGGTCTGCGCGCACAGCGGGCAGAGCGCGGCGCCGAGCACGGCGGCCAGCAAGGAGAAGATCGGGCGAGGCGGTTGCTCATGATTCAGTGGGTGGCGGGACGGCTGTCGTTGGCGGCCAGCCAGCCGTAGAAATCGAGGTTCTGGTACAGCGCCGGGTCGGTCTTGTTCGGCGTCGGGCGGCAGTTCGCTGTCGGCTCCGCCAGCGCTGGTGGCAGCGTGATCTCGCGCCATGGACGGCGCGCGCGGCAGCGGTTGCCACACCATCATCGCGGCCAGCGCGACGGCCGGCGAAGGCGCCGGTGGGGATCAGCCAGCGTGCCGCCTGCGGGCGCAGGCTGCGCACTTCGCTGCAGCGCCTGGCGACGGGCCGCACGCAGGCGGGCGGCCGTGCCGGGGTCGACCTGCCTGGCAGCCTCGCACCACAGCTCGCGGGCGCGCTGTTCAAACGGTTTGAGTTGCCGGTCATCATGCCGGTTGTTGCCGGACGAGTTCATCGCCAATCCTCCAGTTGAGTCGCGCAGCTGATGCATGGCGCGCGACAGATGGGTTTTTACGCTGCCCTCGGAGCAGCCCATGGCTTGCGCGGTTTCGGCTCACATCCAGTCCTTCCAGCATGCGCAGCATGAAGGCCTCGCGCTGGCGCTGCGGCAACTTCTGCACCGCGGCGGCCATGTCCGCGTACGACTGCACGTCGTGCAGGCGAGTCGAGCGGATCCTGGCCCGGATCGGCCGGCTCCCACACCGGCAGCTCGTCGCCATCGTTGTCCGGCCGCCGCCGAGCCAATTGACCACGATCGAGCGCACCTTGCGCCGACGCTGCAGATCGATGATGCGCCGGCGCAGGATGCCCCAGAACAACGGCGCCCATTCGGTGGCGGGCTTGTCGCGGTAGTGCTTGACCAGCCGCAGCATGGCGTCCTGCACGGCGTCCATGGCGTCTTCGCGCTGGCGCAATTGCATCTCGGCCATGCGAAAGGCGCGGCGCTCGACCTGGGCCAGGAACGCGTCCAGCGTGGCCGGGTTTCCCGTGCGTCGCGCTGGCTGTCCCGCGCCAGCATGTCCGCGACCAGCGCGCCGGCCACGGTGTTCATGGCGGCCGCTTCCGGTGCCGTCGGTTGCATCATCCTGGGCTCCATCGGAGGGTCTTCGTGTTCAACGCAGCAGGCTCGCAGCGGTTGACCGCGCGCGCCGGTGCGGCGCAGGGAGCCGGGCGGCGTGGCAACCTCGACGATCGCCGCGGTTCCCGTATGATGCGGCTTCGGATGAATCCTGCTGGGGTGGGCTCATGATCGACGGTTTCCTGGCGCTGTACATCTTCATGCTGGCCGCGTTTACCGGCTATGAAATCATCGCGCGGGTGCCGGTGATCCTGCATACGCCGCTGATGTCCGGCTCCAACTTCGTGCACGGCATTGTGCTGGTTGGAGCCATGATCGCGCTAGGCCACGCGCAGACCACCGTTCGAGATCGCCATCGGATTCATCGGCGTGCTGCTGGGCGCCGGCAATGCGGCCGGCGGTTACGTGGTGACCGAGCGGATGCTGGAGATGTTCAAGTCCAGCAAGCCCGGTGCGCCGGCAAAGGGAGGCCAAGTGATGAGCTGGCTGCCGACGCTCGTCAAGGCGTGCTATTTCCTCGCCGCGGTGCTGTTCATCCTGGGCCTGAAACGCATGAGTTCGCCGCGCACGGCGCGCGGCGGCATCGTCTGGGCCGGCGTACGGCATGCTGCTGGCGGTGCTGGCCACGTTCTTCCTGCCGGACATGCACAACCGGGAGCTGATCATTGCCGCGGTGGTGATCGGCGTCAGCGTGGCCTGGTGGACCGGCAAGCGCGTGGCGATGACCGCGATGCCGCAGATGGTGGCGCTGTACAACGGCATGGGCGGCGGCGCGGCGGCGGCGATCGGCGCGGTCGAGTTGATCGGCTACGTGCGCAGCCTGGCCCTGCTGCATCCGGCCGGCGTGCCGGATACCTCGCCGCTGCAGCCGGAGAGCTGGGCGATCAACGCCGCCTCGCGCTCCCCGACGGGCTGACCTGCTGTCGCCGGTCGAGCTGTCGCTGGGCGTGCTCGGCGCGCTGATCGGCGCGGTGAGTTTTTCCGGTTCGCTGATCGCCTTCGCCAAGTTGCAGGGCTGGCTGGACAAGCGCTTCGTGTTTGCCGGCCAGCGCGCGGTGAACCTGCTGCTGCTGGCGGCGGCCGTGGTCGTCGGCGTGCTGCTCGCCATCGGGCCACGCCAGCTGCCGCTGATCGTGGCGTTCTTCGTGCTGGCGCTGCTGTTCGGCCTGATGATGACGCTGCCGATCGGCGGCGCCGACATGCCGGTGGTGATCTCGCTGTACAACGCGTTCACCGGCCTGGCGGTGGCATTCGAGGGCTTCGTGCTGGGCAACGAGGCGATGATCATCGCCGGCATGGTGGTGGGCGCGGCCGGTACGCTGCTGACCCAGTTGATGGCCAAGGCGATGAACCGCTCGATCGGCAACGTGTTGTTCGGCAGCTTCGGCGCGGCCGGCGGCGAGGCGCAGGCGATCGAGGGCGCGCAGAAGCCGATCGATGCCGCCGATGCGGCGGTGATGATGGCCTACGCCGAGCGCGTGGTGATCGTGCCCGGCTATGGCCTGGCGGTGGCGCAGGCGCAGCACAAGGTGTGGGAATTCGCGCAGTTGCTGATCAAGCGCGGGGTGAAGGTGAAGTTCGCGATCCATCCGGTGGCCGGCCGCATGCCCGGGCCACATGAACGTGCTGCTGGCCGAGGCCGGCGTGCCGTACGACCTGATCGCCGACATGGACGACATCAATCCCGAGTTCCCGGCCACCGACGTGGCGCTGGTGATCGGCGCCAACGACGTGGTCAATCCGGCTGGCCAAGACCGACCCGGCCTCGCCGATCTACGGCATGCCGATCCTCGACGTGGTGCAATGCGAAACAGGTGATCGTGATCAAGCGCGGCAAGGGCACCGGCTTTGCCGGCATCGAGAACGCGCTGTTCTATGCCGACAACACGCGCATGCTGTATGGCGACGGCCAGGCCGCGCTGGGCGAACTGGTGAACGCAGCTGAAGGCGGTCGACGGCTGAGGCCGCGCGGCTGGATCAAGGCTGGCGCGGCCGCGTGCGCGCGCCGGCCAGCCATCGCGGCCAGCAGCCATGCGCCGAGCACCGCCCAGATCGACGTCCGCCGGCGCATCGCCATGCGGGCCAGTTGCCACAGCATGCCGACACCGGCCGTGCGCAGCGCGTCGATCAGGCCCATGCCCATGTTGCCGGCAATCCGCACGCCGGCGATCAGCATGTTCACGTACAGCGCCGCCAGCGCGGTGGCGCCAGCCGCCAGCAGCGCGGCGCCGGTGCCGGCGCGGATGCACGCAGCCGCGGATCGTCCAGGCCAGCAAGGCACCGATCGGCAACGCCAGCCACGGCAGCGGATGGCGCAGATACAAGCACCAGCCACCATCCACACGGCACCGGCGGCAAGGCCGAGCATGACGGCGCTGAACAGCGCGAACACGGAACACCAGCGCGCTGCGCACGCTCATCGGTGGCGCGTGCGTGAAAGGATGCAGGCATGCGTTTGTCCGCCGGGCAAAGCGCCATCATAACGTGGCGCGGCGCGCTCGATCGGGCAGCGGTTAGCCGTGAGTCCAGTCGGCTCGGCCTGATCTGGAACAAGCGGCTGCGCTGCGCGGGCGGCATAATAGACACTTCGGCAGCGCACGCTGGTCGCGCCCGCAGACACGGGATTGGCCATTGGCATGAGTGGTTTCAGTCTGAGCAGCGAACCTTTCACCCTGGTGCGTGATTGCAACGCCGTGATGGTGCCGCAGGGCGAGGTGGTGAGCCTGCCGGCCGGGCCAGATCGGCTACATCACCCAGGCGCTGGGCGGCAGTTTCACGGTCTACGTGGAAGGCAACCTGTTCCGCGTGGCCGGCGACGATGCCGATGCGCTGGGCAAGGAGCCGCCGCACGCGATCGAGGTGCCGCCGAATGCCACCGACGCCGATGTGGAGAAGCTGGCGTGGGACCAGTTGCGCACCGTGTTCGATCCGGAAATCCCGGTCAACGTGGTCGACCTGGGGCTGGTCTACGACCTCAGCATGGAACATTCCGAGCCGGCGAGCGCAAGGTCTACGTCAAGCTCACCCTGACCGCGCCGGGCTGCGGCATGGGCGACATCCTGGTGGACGATGCGCGGACCAAGCTGGAGATGATTCCCACCGTCACCGAGGCCGATGTGGACCTGGTGTTCGATCCGCCGTGGAACCACTCGATGATGTCCGACGAGGCCAAGCTCGAAACCGGCATGCTGTGGAGCGCACCCTGTGCGCGATGCTCTTCACGGGGTCAGGAAAACAAGGCATCGCGCACAGGGTGCGCTCCTACGGCGGTTTCGATCCGCCGATTTCCTCGAAGCGGTTCGCGTCGCGGTTCTTGCGCACCCTCGCCGGATCCCAGATGCGGCCGTTCATGGCGATGTAGACGCCATCGGGCAGGGTCTGCACCGCGCCCACCGCACAACCGATGTTGAACACCGCATCCGAACCCTGGAACCGCGCCGGATTCAGCGCGCCGGTCAGCACGATGACCTTGCCGCTCGATGCTGGCCAGCTCGCGCGCGGTCTCGACCATGGTGTCGGTGCCGTGCGTGACCAGCACGTGGCGATGCGGCTGCGCCTCGATCGTGGCGCGGATCAGCGCGCGGTCCTCCGCGTCCATGTGCAGGCTGTCCTTGCGCAGCATCGGGATCACGTCGAACGTGAACGCGACGCCGAGCTGCCGAGGATCTCGCCGATCTGCGGCGCGCCGATCTGGTAGTCCGACTTGTCGTCGAAGTAGATCTTGTCGATCGTGCCGCCGGTGGTGACGATGGTCAGATGCTGCATGTCGATGCGCCATGGAAGGGTCGGACATTTTAGCCGTGCACGTGCTTCTAGGAGCGTACCCTGTGCGCGACGCTTTCGCCGACGGGCTGCCAGGCTTCGGTGCCGGGAGCATTCGAGTTGCAAGCGCATCCGCACGTCGCCCGAAGCAGCAGCGCGGTGTTGGCGGCGTCCGGCGCTGACCAGCCGGTCGAGGCCGTGGCGGACGAAGCGCTGCAGTGCGGCAGCGGGGCGCGGATCGCCATGGTGTGCTCGACCAGCTGGCCTGCGCGCGAGCAGCGCGGCCGCGGCGCAGCGCGCGAGCGTGAACGCGAGGCCGCGCGCGCCGGCTTCGAGCGTGTCGCGCGTGCGCCGCGTGCTGATCGAGCCAGCGCGCCGCCGCGTCGAGTGTCTGCCTGATCGCGCTGGCCGCGTGCATGTCGTCGTTGCCGTCCAGCCAGCGCGCTGGCGGTCGCGCAGCGCGCCAAGTCCGTCGCCGGCCAGCGCGCGCAGGCTGTCGAGCGACAGCACGTTGGTCGTGCCTTCCCAGATCGGGTACACCTGCGCGTCGCGCAGCAACTGCGGCAGGCCGGTGTCCTCGATGTAGCCGGCGCCGCCGAAGCATTCCAGGCTTCGGAGCAGATCCTCACCGCCAGCTTGCCGGTCCACAGCTTGGCCAGCGGCGTCAGCAGGCGCAGCAGCGCGGCGTCTCGTGCCGGCGCAGCCTCGTCCTGCTCGACGCGGCCGAGCAGCTCCGCCACCTCGAAGGCCAGCGCGAACGCCGCCTCGAACTCGGCCTGCATGTCGGCCAGCGTCTGCGCGTGCAGCGGCTGCTCGATCAGCGGACGGCCGAACGCCTGCCGCCGCGTGGCGTAGTCGCGCGCCAGGCGATCGCGCGCGCCATGCTCGCGACGGCGCAGACCGCGTTCCAGGTGCGCGTGACGTTGAGCATCGGCGCGATCTGGCGCACGCCGTGGGCGAGCTCGCCGAGCGGCCACGCGGGCATGCCGTCGAGGTGGATCTCCGCGGTCGGCAGTTCCCGCGTGCCGAGCTTGTCCTTGAGGCGGTCGATGACCAGATCCGGTTGCGCCGCGCGCCGTCCATCGTCTCGACGTAGAACAGCGCCAGCGCGCCGGTGCCGTCGCCGGCGCCTTCGGGGCGCGCGAGCGTCAGCGCCATCTCGCCGACGACGGCCGACGTGAACCACTTGCGGCCGTGCAGCCGCCACTGGCCGTCCGCATCCTGCCGCGCGATGGTCTCGGTGTGGCCGACGTCGGAGCCGCCGGTGGTCTCGGTCATCCACTGGCCGCTGAGCCACAAGCTCGACGCATCGCGGCTGAGGAAATGCGGCAGCGCGCGCTCGATCAGTCGCGCGTTGCCGGAGGCCTTGAGCGCGGTGGCGGCGCCGTCGGTCATCGCCAGCGGGCAGGTGTAGAACTCGCTGGCCAGGTGATACAGGTAGACGCGCGCGAACTGTTCCAGCCGCGCGTGTTCGCTGTCGCCATGGCCGGCGGCGAGCACCGCGTGGCGCGCGGTGATGCGCGGGCCCTCCTGCCAAGCCGGGGTCAGCTCGATGCGGTCGATGCGCTGGCCCCACGCGTCCCACTGGGTCAGCACCGGTTTGCGCCGCGTGGTGGTGCAGGCGCGTTGCCATGCCATCAGCGCGTAGTCGCCCAGCGCGTCGAGATCGGCATCCAGCGCCGCGCGCCGTTCGGCCGGCAGCACACGATCGAGCAGTGCCAGCAGCGAACGGTCGCCGCGATACGGGTGGGCAAGTTGCGGCGGATCCTGCAGGAAGGCCATGGCGCGCTCCGTCCAGAGTCGAGAGGTCGAGTATAGGCACGCGCGCATTCGGCGCGTCGCGCTGGCATCATCGAAAGCCATTCCCCGGCGCAGGCGCCACCCATGCGATTTTCCGAAGCGATGCAGACCGTCACGCGCCATGGCGACAGCTGGCAAGCCACGGTCAGCGAGGACTGGCTGCAGGGACGCAGTGCGTTCGGCGGGTTGCAGGCGGCGCTGGCCTTGCGCGCCATGCGCGACCTGGTGCCACCGGACATGCCGCTGCGCACGCTGCAGATCACTTTCCTGGCCCCCGTACCTGTTGGCAGCGTGACGATTCGCGCCGCCTGCCTGCGCCAGGGACGCAGTGCGATCCATGTCGAGGCCAGCCTGTGCGACGGAACACAGATCTTGTGCCGGCTGCTCGGCGTGTTTGGCAGCGCGCGCCCGTCGGAGCTTGATTTCCAGCCGGAACAGCAGCCGGTCGCGGCTAGTGCGGCGCAGGAATTGCATTACGTCGAGGGCTCGATGCCGGCGTTCACCCAGCACTTTCGCGCGCGCTGGTTGCGCGGCGACCTGCCTTTCAGCGGCGGCGCGCAACGGCAGTCCGTGCTGCAACTGTCGCTGCGCGACGAGGGACCGCCTGACGAAACCCATGTGCTGGCCTTCGCCGACTTCATCCCGCCGATCGCGTTGTCGATGTTCGATCGGCCCATGCCGGGCAGCTCGCTGACCTGGATGATCGAACTGCTGCGCGACCGCTACGACGACCTCGGCCTGGACGACTGGCGCGTCGACGCCGAGCTGCTCGCCGCCCGCGATGGCTACACCAACCAGAGCGTGATGCTGTGGGGGCCGCGCGGGGAGCCGGTGGCGCTGAGCCGGCAGAGCATGGTGGTGTTTGGGTGAGGGGCGGGGAATCCCGCGGGTACGGGGTTTTGCGCAGTGGTCATGCCCGCGAAAGCACGGCGGGATCAGGCGGCGAGGTCAGGCTGCGCCAAGCGCTGCAACTTGTTGATCTGAGGAGGCCGGGGCCATATTGTGTATGGCGAGTAGGGGATGGGCTGCAGGGTTGCAATTCATTTTGAAATCTACAGAGCGTTAGGCGTCGCAGGGCTATGACGAACTTTGAACTCCTCTCGATTCTGTTGGCCATCGTTGCAGCGGTGACGTCGCTTGTTGCTTTGATACGTGCGCGCGAAGTCGCGTCACGCCAGATTGAACTTCAAGAGCGACAACTTAGCCTTGAGCGGGAGTCCGCGAAGTTAGCGAGGCTTCAGCGAGAACAGTTGGAGGCAGCGAAGAACTTTCCGGCGCTTCACACGAGCACCTTCGCGGTAAAGATTCACTACGATGACGCAACGATAGACGACACGGTTGTAGAGCTGACCTTTGAGAACGCTAGTTCTATCAACCGCTCAATCAACAGTTGTACTGTTGGAGTTTTGGAGAAGCCGACGGATCTCATGCCGAAGGGAGTCAGGGAAGCGCAGTATCGGGACGAGAACGCTACTTACCCGATATCAATACCGGCGCACTCATCCTTAAAGCTCTATTCATTCGCTAGACACATTCGTCCCCTGTTCGAGAACTTGTTCGGCTCGACCTCAACAGACATCGGGACCGTGGTCGTAGTCGCACAAATTGCCGGAATGCCTGAGCCCCTCGTACGCTTTGTCGCAAGCTACTCGCTCGCGCACGGCTTTTCTGCCATTGCCGCATAACCCAGCTTGTCAAAACAAGGCAAAAACCAAGGGGTCAGGTTCATTATTTGCATGTGGAAAATGAACCTGACCTCTTTGTTGGTGGAACTTCGGCGCTAGCCTTCTCTCTACTCTTGCAGCGAGCCTTCCTGGATATGAAAAACCGATATGGCGTTACGCTTTTTGCGCAGATACTGCTGGCCCTCTTCGCAGCTACATCACAATCGGCGTTTGCTGGCGTATACACGGACGATCTGTCAAGGTGCCTCGTTTCCAAGACGACAACGGATCAGAAGGCTGTTCTTGTCAATTGGATGTTCTCTGCAATGTCCTTGAACCCGGTGGTCGCAAAATTCGTCTCCATTCCGGACGCAAAGCGTAAAGAGTTCAACGTAAATGCGGCAAATTTGTTTGAGTCTCTCATGACGGTCACTTGCAAGCCGGAGTTGCAACTCGCTGTCAAATATGAGGGAAGTGGGGCCATTACGGCTGGCTTTACTGTGCTTGGGCAAGTAGCTGGAAGGGAGCTTTTCTCAAATCCGGAAGTGGCAAAGGGCATGTCAGAAATGAACAAATATATAGACAAAGACAAGATCAATGCGGTCATAACAGCAGCAAAGTAACCTACTGGCTGATGGCTAACATTGTTAAAGGCTGACGGCTGCGCCGCCGCTTAATTCCAGCGTCAAGCACCACGGGGGCGTCATGGCAACAATGGGATCTGGAGTCGATACACAGCTGGAAAGTGGCACCAACGAAGTGCGTCAGCTTTACTTTTTTACGCCATCAAACGGCAAACTAGTACTGATGTCAGTATGTACGTTCGGCATCTACGAGCTGTATTGGTTCTACAAGAACTGGGTGCTGATCAAGCAACGTACAGGTCAATCACTCATGCCATTTTGGCGCGCTTTTTTTGCACCGATATGGGCTTACAGTTGCTTCGAGCACATGAAGCAGGACAGTCAACAATACGGCGGGCCAAAGCTTCCCGGCATAGCATTGCTTGCCATCCTGTACTTTTTGCTGCAAGCGTCGTGGCGTCTACCTGATCCATACTGGCTCATTTCTATTGTGAGCGTTATCGCAATTATCCCGGCCAACACAACAGCCCTTGCGGTCAACGGGATAAGTGGCGTTGCTAATTACAGGAATGCATACTTTTCGTGGCTAAACCGGCTAGCCGTTGCATTCGGCGGGCTGCTGCTTGTGCTGGCAGTCGTTGGCACCCTCATGCCACAGGGCGGAGTGCCCAACTAGTCAGTCAACCGGACGCTGACGCGCTACGCGGATACGCGACGGCTACCTCAAGCGCTAGACGCCAAGGAGAGACGGTGGCCACTGCCTTGGTTCGTTGCAGGCTGCTGCGCGCACCCTGGATCAGCAACGTGCGCAGTCGGCTTCGCCCCGGCAGCTGATCTCGCCCACTCGCGCATGTCCATCACTGAAATGTTGCGTCGGCCCCAAGCCCAGCCATGTGGCCAGCTGCCGTCCCTGCTTGAACTCGCGCGTGCAACCGATGGTGGCGACGGCAGTGTCGACTCCCCTTAAACTTGATCCACGCATATCAGAGGTATCCGGTGCGCGCAGACGCCCGCCATCGCGTTTCCACATCGAGACCCTCCACGCAGCCGTGGCGGGCGCCGCATGGCGCGTTACCATCGAGGGGCATGGACATCCACGCCGACGAAACCACCCGTTCCTTCGCTCTCGCTTTGCTGCGCGACTGCCCATGCATGCGTCGCTTGCCGTAGCGCCGATGCCGACTGTCCTCGACAACATCTTCTGGCATGCGCTGAGCGGACCTCAGGCGCGCTTTGCCCAGGGTGCGGGTGGCGCGCGGCGGTATGCGCCGGGCTTCTCGCCGATCCTGGCTTTCGCCGATCCGGAGCAGCCGGACTTCGACGCGCTGTTGCCATTCTGTGCGCCGGGGGAATCGTTCTACACGGATGGCTGGTCGGGTCCGGCGCCGGTCGGTTGGCACGTCGAGCTCGAATCGACCATGTTCAAGATGTTGTGGGACGGCGAACTTCCGCCGGCCGATACCGCGCCCGAAGCGTTGCGACTGGGGCCTGCGGATGTCGAACAGGCGCTGGAACTGACCGCGCTGACCCGGCCTGGACCATTCGGCCCGCGCACGCTCGAGCTGGGCGATTACTTCGGCGTATTCGACGGGGCGCGGCTGCTGGCCATGGCCGGCGAGCGTGCCTTTGCCGGTGATCTGCGCGAGGTCAGCGGCATCTGCACCCATCCGCAGGCGCAAGGGCGCGGGCTGGCCCGTCGGCTCACCGCCAAGCTCATCCGGCGCCAGCTGTTGCGCGGCGAAACGCCGTTCCTGCATGTGATGCGCGCCAACGAGGGCGCCCGTGCGCTGTATCGGCGTATGGGCTTCGTGGAGGTGCGCCAATCGGTGGTACGGGTGGTTCGGCGCGATTGAGTTGCTGCCGTTTGCGCCGCCAGGGTGCGCAGCGTTCAGCGCGGCGCCGGTTGTCGCCGCCTGACGCCGGCGCCCAGCACCGCGATCAGGCCGACCGTCAGCACGATCTCCAGCCACGCCAGCATGCGTTCACCCGGCGCGCTCCACGCCTCGGCCACGCCGTGGCAGAAATAGAACAGGCTGAGGATGCCGACCCACAGCAGGGCGCGGCGCACGTTGCGGATCGCGAACAAGGGCAGCAGCAAGGGCACCACGGTGACCACGAGCAGCAGCCACGGTGCCATCGTTTGCGGCGGAAACAGCCAGCCGTGCCAGGCCGGTTGCAGCAACAGCAGCAATGCCCAGGCGAGCAGGCCGATGCGGTAGACCGGCGCGATCGGCGCGCGCGTCGTGCCGCTCATGGCGTGTCCGTCAGTCGACGCGCGACGTCGGCGAGGCGCCGGCCCAGCGCGCGCGCCAGTTCGCGTTCGTCCTCGCTGATCGGGTTGTCGCCCTTGGCGCCGGCGACATGGCTGGCGCCGTAAGGCGTGCCGCCGCTGCGGGTGCTGGTCAGCCGGGGCTCGGTGTACGGTACGCCGACCAGCAACATGCCGTGATGCAGCAAGGGCAGCGCCATGCTCAGCAGGGTCGATTCCTGGCCGCCATGCATGGTGCTGGTGGAGGTGAACAGCGCTGCCGGCTTGCCGGCCAGCGTGCCGCTGGCCCACTCGGCCGCGGTGGAATCCAGGAAATATTTCAGTGGCGCCGCCATGTTGCCGAAGCGGGTCGGGCTGCCCATGGCCAACGCCACGCAGTCGACGAGATCCTGTTTCGTCGCGTAGGGCGCGCCATCGGCGGGTTCAGGCGGCTGGGCAACTTCGGTCACCGGTGCCACCGGCGGCACCTGGCGCAGGCGTGCGCGCAGGTCGGGCACTTCCTCGATGCCGCGGGCGATCAGGCGGGCGAGTTGCGCGGTGTGGCCGCTGCGGCTGTAGTACAGCACCAGGATTTCTCGGGTCATCTAGCGTCGGCTCGCGATTGGGCATTCACAATCAATCCGCTAGTGTACCGTTCGAACTTTCGTCGCGGCGGTTGCCGCCGACAGAGGAATCCGATGGCCCGTCGCTTCGATCCCGATCGCCTGCGCTATTTCCGCCGCTTCGTGTGGCAGCGCTTCATCGACGACAAGTGTTTCGAGACGGCCGGCGCGCTGTCCTACACCACCCTGGTGTCGCTGGTGCCGCTTACCGTGGCGGTGCTGGCGATGTTTGCCGTGTTTCCGGTGTTCGCGGGCGCGCGCGACACCCTGGTCAATTTCGTGTTCGTCAACTTCGTCCCCGCCGCGGGCGTGAAAGTGCAGGAAGCGCTGCAGAGTTTCGCCGACAACGCCAAGGGACTGACCGGCATCAGCATCCTGGTCATGCTGTTCAGCGCGCTGTCGATGATGATCAGCATCGAGGACCGCTTGAACATGATCTGGCGGGTGCACCAGGCGCGGCGCTGGGGTTCGCGGCTGCTGCTGTACTGGGCGGCGCTGACGTTGGGACCAATCCTGGTCGGCGCCGGCGTCCTGGCGACGTCGTATGTCACCGCGATGCCGTTCCTGGGCGCAACTTCCGGCCAGATTCACACCATCGGCAGCAGCATGCTGAAGACGCTGCCCTTCGTGGTGACGTTTTGCACGCTGTGGTTGATGTATGCGGTCATTCCCAACATCCGCGTGTCGCGCCGGGACGCGGCGATCGGCGCGCTGTTGGGCGCGGTGCTGTTCGAGGGCGCGCGCTGGGGGTTTGGCCAGTTCGTGGGTCGCGCGCAGACCTATCAGCAGATCTACGGCGTGCTGGCGACGATTCCGATCTTCCTGCTGTGGATCTACCTGTCGTGGGTGATCGTGATCCTGGCCGCCTCGATCGCGGCGTCGATCTCGGCCTACGAATACCAGCCGCCGTCCGAAACCCTGCCGGAGGCGGCCGAATTCCTGGGCTTGCTGCTGGTGCTGGGCATGTTCGTGGATGCCCAGCGCAGTGGCGAGTGCGTCGATCCGGCCGTGGTGCGCCTGCGCGCGCCCTGCCTCAGCGTGGGCGACATCGGCAGCTACTTCGACGACCTGCAGCAAGCGGACCTGATCCAGCATGGCCAGGCCGGCGGCTGGCTGCTCAGTCGCAGTCTCGACAGCACCGACCTGCTTCGGTTGTATCGAAACACGCATCGTCGACTGCCGCTGGAGCCAAGCGGGGAAGCAGCCGCGATGGGCATCGAACTGCCGGCGGAACTGCTCGGGCTGCTCGATGAACTCGCGGCCACGCTGCACGACAAACTGGGCGCCCGGCTCGATGAGGTCTATCCCGCACCTGCCGATCCGCCCGCCGATACCGAGGAACTTCCTGCATGACTATGTCCGCCATCCGGCTCCTCGCGACCGCGGCCCTGGCGCTGGCCTGCATCGCGCCGGCACGCGCCGCGATGCCGAGCCAGCCGACCCTGCACGTGATCACGCTCAAGGGGGAGAAATTTGATCTGGCCGCGCAACGGGGGCATTGGGTGATCGTCAATTTCTGGGCGACCTGGTGCGTGCCGTGCATCAAGGAAATGCCGGACATCTCGCACTTCGTGGCCACCCACAAGAACGTCCGCGCGATCGGGCTGGCCTATGAGGACAGCGAGCCGGCCGATATCAAGGCGTTCCTGGCCAAACATCCGGTGGTCTATCCGATCGCGCAGGTCACCCTGGACCAGCCGCTGAAGGATTTCGACACGCCGCGCGGCCTGCCCACCACCTACCTCATCGATCCGGATGGCAAGGTGGTGCAGCACCGGCTCGGGCCGGTGACCGCGACCATGTTGAAGCAATGGATCGGGGAGCCTTGATGCCAACCGCGCGATTCATCGTCAGTGGTCGGGTGCAGGGCGTGTTCTTTCGCGCCAGCGCCC
This sequence comes from uncultured Gammaproteobacteria bacterium, assembly GCA_963771235.1. Taxonomy (GTDB): domain Bacteria; phylum Pseudomonadota; class Gammaproteobacteria; order Xanthomonadales; family Rhodanobacteraceae; genus Rhodanobacter. The sequence continues at coordinate 295,182 of CAVYSP010000002.1, read as the reverse complement.
GCCAGCAGGCGCTCAGCCTGGGACTGGCCGGTCACGCGAAGAATCTGGCCGATGGCCGGGTCGAAGTGCTGGCCAGTGGCCGTGGCGAGGCGCTCGACGCGATGCAGCAGTGGCTTTGGCAGGGGCCGCCGGCGGCGAAAGTGGCGAAGGTGTTCCGCGAGGACCTGACCGAGCAGGACCTGTTCGGTTTCATCACCGGCTGAACCGGGGGAGTGGACTGCCGAACGCCTGGCGCGTGCCGGGCACGCGGATGATCCTTGGGCTGGTTCGCCGGAAACGACGCCGGCACCGGACGCCGCGGTGCGCTTCAGGCGCCCGCCAAGGACTGCAACTGGTCGGCCTGGTATTCGCGGGACAGGGTGTCAATCAACTCGCGCAGGTCGCCCTGCATGATTTCGGGCAGGCGGTACAGGGTGAGGTTGATGCGGTGGTCGGTGATGCGGCCTTGCGGGTAATTGTAGGTGCGGATGCGCTGGCTGCGGTCGCCGGAGCCAACTTGCAGGCGGCGTGCTTCGGAGCGTTCTTCACTCTGCTTGCTGCGTTCGGCATCGAGTAGTCGCGCTTTCAGCAGGCTCAACGCGCGCGCGCGGTTCTTGTGCTGGCTGCGCTCGTCCTGGCATTCCACTACGGTGCCGGTAGGCAGGTGAGTGATGCGGATCGCGGAGTCGGTCTTGTTGACATGTTGGCCGCCGGCGCCGGAGGCACGGAAGGTATCGGTTTTCAGGTCGGCCGGGTTGATCTCGATCTCGTCGATCTCGTCGGGCACGGGCATGATCGCCACGGTTGCCGCCGAGGTGTGGATGCGACCCTGCGATTCGGTTTCCGGCACGCGCTGCACGCGATGGGTGCCGGATTCGAATTTCAGTCGCGAAAACGCGCCGTTGCCTTCGACGCGCGCCACGATTTCCTTGTAGCCGCCATGTTCGCCCGCGTGTTCGCTCAGCACTTCGACGTGCCAGCGCAGGCTTTCGGCGTAACGCAGGTACATGCGGAAAAGATCGCCGGCGAAGATCGCCGCCTCGTCGCCGCCGGTGCCGGCGCGTACTTCCAAGTAGAGGTTGGCCGCGTCGCGCGGGTCGCGCGGAAGCAGCAGCAATTGCAGTTCGCCGTCCAGGTCGAGCAGGCGCTGTTCCAGGCGGCGCACGTCATCGACGGCCATCTCGCGCAGTTCGGGATCGTCCAGCATGGCGCGGGTTTCGGCCAGTTCGTGTTCGGCCTGGTCGTGTTCGCGCAGCGAGGCGGTGACCGGTTCGAGTTGAGCGTATTCCTGCGAAAGCTCGCGGAAGCGGGCGTTGTCGGCGTGCACGTCGGGTTGCGAGAGCAGCAGGCCGATCTCCTGATGGCGTTCGGCGAGGGCTTCGAGTTTGCGGCGAATGGATGGCGTCATGGGTGGAGGTGTTCGCGTCTGTGTACGAGCGCACCCTGTGCGCGAAAGCTGTCTGGAGGGCCAGCGGCGAAAGGCGTTCGCGCACGGGGTGCGCTCCTACGGCGTCTCGTCGTCGTCCAGCCCGTACAGCCGACCAGCGGCGTGCAGCAGGTCCATGTCGCCGCTCAGCGCCGCCTGGCGCAGGCGCGCGCTCGGGTGGTGCAGCAGCTTGTTGGTCAGCGTGTTGGCGAGGAACGCCAGCGCCTCGTCCGGTGATTTGCCGTGCGCGAGCATGGCGCGGGCCTTGTCCAGCACTTCGTCGCGATAGATTTCCGCATGCTGACGCATGTCCAGCGCCGGGTTCCTGACCGTGAGGGCACGGCGCCAGGCCATGTAACGGCCCACCTGCAGGTCGATGATCGCATCGGCCTCGCGCGCGGCGGCGGCGCGCGAACGGCGGTTGTCGTCGATCACCTGGCGCAGGTCGTCGATGCCGTAGAGATACACATCGGGCAGGCTGCCGACGGACTCCTCGATGTCGCGCGGCACCGCGATGTCGACCATGAAAATCGGTTTGCGCCGGCGTGTCGACATCGCTTGCTCGACCATGCCGCGGGTGACGATCGGCTGTCGTGCCGCGGTGGAGGAGATCACGATATCCGCTTCGGCCAGGTGCTGTGGCAGATCGGCCAGTGCCACGGCATAACCGCCATAGCGAGTCGCCAGCTCCTGCGCGCTCTCCAGCGTGCGGTTGGCCACGATCAGGCGGCGCGCCTGCCTCTCGGCCAGGTGCCGCGCGGTCAGCTCGATGGTGTCGCCGGCGCCGATCAACAGCACGCAGGCCTGCTGCAGGTCGGTGAAAACCTGCTCGGCCAGGCGCACCGCGGTGAACGCCACCGACACCGTATGCGCACCGATTTGCGTGTCCGTGCGCACCCGCTTGGCCACGGCGAAGGTGTGTTGCAGCAGGCGATCCATCGGCGCCTTCAGGGCGTGCGCCTGGCGTGCCTGCTGATAGGCGTTCTTCACCTGGCCCAGGATCTGCGGTTCGCCCAGCACCATCGAGTCCAGCCCGGTGGCCACGCGGAACATGTGGCGCACGGCGTCCTGCTCCTCGTGCCGGTACAGGAACTCATCCAGCTTGCCCGGAGTCAGATGATGATGCCGGCTCAGCCATGCCTGCGGGATGCCCTCGGCGCCAGCCGTCACGCCTACGTAAAGCTCGGTGCGATTGCAGGTGGAAAGAATCAGCGCTTCCTCGACCCCCGGCTCGCCCGCCAGTTCGAGCAGGGCGGCGCCGGCGGCGTCCTCGTCGAACGCTACCTGCTCGCGCAAACTGACCGGCGCGGTGAGGTGATTGAGCCCGAGGGCGATCAGCGGCATGGTGGCGGGAACATCTCGACGGCAAAGGTCCGGCGTAGGCTAAGCTTGATGCCGCGCTGCCCGGAAGGTTCCGGAACGACAAAAGCAGGCATGTGGACGGAGAGTAGTGTGGGTAGCGCAGCAGGCAAGTTCAAGCAACTGCGGCATTTTACGGCACTGCCGCTTTTGGTGCTGGGTCTGGCCGCATGCGCCGTGGCGCCGCCGCGGCATGCCCCGGCGGTTGCCGTCACGCCGCAACCGCTGGAGCGGATGGTGGTCGCCACGCCGGATGCCGAGCACGACCTGCTGGCGCAGCTGCTGGCGGGTGAAATGGCACTTGGCCAGAACGACCTGAAAGCTGCCTCGGTGCATTACGACAAGGCGATGGCGCTGAGCGTGGACCCCGAAGTGGCCGAGCGGGCCACCGCGCTGGCCCTTGCGGTGCATCACGTCGATGCTGCCGAACGCGCGCTGGATCGCTGGCAGACCCTTGGCGCCAAACCCGCCCAACTGGCCCAGGCACGCGCCGAACTCGCGCTGGATCAGGGCAACGCGGCCGCGGCGCAGCGCCAGTTGGAGCTGCTGGTCGGCAGCGGTGACAAGGACGCGTGGCGGATGTTCGGTCGCGTGCTGGTCGGGGCGCGCGACCAGGCGCAGGCGGCTCGCCTGCTGGAAACCCTTGCCACGCCGCAGCGGCTGCCGGCCGACGCAAGAGCCTGGCTGGCGATGAGCGAGCTGGGCGCCAAGCTGGGGCGGCAAGCGTACGCGTTGAAGATCGCCGAGGCCGCGGTGAAGCGTTTCCACAGCGCCGAAACGTATGCCTGGGCCGCCCAGATGAAATTCAGGGATGGTGATCGTGACGGCGCGCAGGCGCTGTTGCGCCAGGCCTTGGCCAAGGCGCCCGCCGACACGCACTTGCGCCTTGCCTACGCCAGCATGCTCAGCGATTCTGGCCACGATGCGGAAGCCACGCAGTTGCTTGCGCATGGCGCGCAGAGTGGCGACATTTACGCGATGCGCGCCGCATTGGCGGCGCGGCACAAGGACATGAAGGCACTGGCGGTGCTCTACCGCGAGTTGCAGAAAACTGCACCCGACGTGCGTACGCAAAATGCCTTCCTGCTCGGTCAGCTCGCCGAAATGCAGAACCATGATGGCGAAGCGCTGGATTGGTATGGCCAGGTCGCTGACGAGGACCCGCATGCCTTCGACGCCGACCTGCGCAGTGCCGTGATCCTGCATGAGCAGGGCAAACGCAAGCAGGCCCATCAACTGCTGGCCCAGCTGGAGATCGACTATCTCGAACAACCGGCACAGTTGCGACAGGCATGGCAGGCCGATGCCGAGCTGTACCTGCGCGAGCAGAACTATGCCAGGGCGGAAACCGCATTCACCCGCGCGCTGCAGGTCATGCCCAACGATCCCGGGCTGCTGTATGGGCGCGGCCTGACGTATGCCGAGGCCGGTGAGGTCGACAAGGCCGTGCAGGACTTCCAGCACCTGCTGAAGATCAAGCCCGGTGACGTCGACGCCAGCAATGCGTTGGGCTACACCCTGGCCGACGCCAATCGCGACCTGCCCGAGGCGAAGAAACTGCTGGAGGCTGCCCGCGCGGCCAAACCGCATGATCCGGCGATCGCCGATTCCTGGGGCTGGCTGCAATTCCGGCTCGGTCACCTGGAGCAGGCCGAGCAGACCTTGCGCAACGCCTGGCAGGTCGGCAAGGACGCCGATGTCGGCGTGCATCTGGGCGAGGTGTTGTGGAAGCAGGGACGGCGGCAGGACGCCCAGAAGGTTTTCGACGAGGTGCGCAAACGCGATCCGCACAGCGCCAGCTTGCGCAACGCACTGAAGCGGCTTGGGCCATGAGGTCTTGGTCCGTGCGCAGTGCAGGGCGCATCGTCGCGGTAGTCCTGCCCTTGTTGCTGGCCGCCTGCGTGCCGGCGGTGCGAATGAAAGCCGATGCCGGCTTGCTCGATGCGCAGCGTACGCGCGAGCAAACCCTGACGCGGGCGGATCACTGGACGCTTGCAGGGGCGGCTCGGTGTTTCCGATGGCCGCACCGGCGGCAGCGGCAGTTTCAGTTGGACCCAGAACGGCGACCATTACGATTTCGTGCTGCGTGGGCCGGCGATCAGCGGCATGGATTTCCGCCTCAGCGGTGGCCCGCAGGGCGCGGTGCTCGACGGTCTGCGCGATGGTCCGCTGCGCGGCCCGGATGCCGAGGCGCTGATGCGCAAGGCGTTGGGCTGGGAGGTGCCGTTGCACGATCTGCGCGCCTGGGTGCTCGGCTTGCGCGCCGCAGGGCACGCCGGCGCAGCTCAGTTTTGGCGCGAACCGCTTGCCCGCGCTGCTGCAACAGGATGGGTGGTCGGTCGATTACCGCGCGTGGGACGAGTCGCCGCCAACCACCGCTACCCACGAAAGTGTACGCGGCGAAGCCGCCTTACAAGGTGCGCCTGTCGATCGAATCCTGGCAGTTCCAGTAAGCGCGCACGAATGGGGTTAGCATTTGCGCCCCGCCGGCGCGCGAACCACCGTGCAGACGCATCTCCTCATGACCATCCAGATCGAACGCGCCCAGCCGAGCCAGGTCGACGCCTTGTGCGCGATCGAGCGCAAGCGCCGTGCAGCTGTTTCGGGGTCATCCGGCATGGGCGAGTTATTCCGCCGAGTCGATCCCGCCTGAACTGTTGCGCCAGGCGATCGACCGCGGCCTGGTCTGGGTGGGGCGGGACGAATCGGCGGCATTGCTCGGCTTTGTCTGGCTGGATGCGGAGCTTGCTGGTGGCGCCATCGGCATCGCGGAGATCGACGTGCTGCCGGAACATGGCCGGCGCGGCATCGGCGCGGCCCTGCTCGAACACGCCTGTGGCTGGGCTCGTGCCGCCGGCTATCGGCGCGTTGACCTGGGCACGCTGGCCGATGTGCCATGGAACGCGCCGTTCTATGCCAGGCACGGCTTCGTCGTGGTCGACAAGAACGATCCGGCCTTCGCCTATGCGCGCGATCGCGATCGCGAGCACGGCTTTCCCGATCGCTTGCGCGTCTTCATGAGCCGGAACCTGTCGGCGCCGCGGCGCAGCGACTGGACGATCTGGCCGGCGCCGGCCAAGTTGAACCTGTTTTTGCGCATTACCGGCCGTCGCGCCGACGATTATCACGAGCTGCAGACTGTTTTCCGCCTGCTGGATTGGGGCGACGAAGTGCGCCTGCGGGTGCGCGAGGATGGCGCCGTCACCCGTGTGCGCGGGGCCAGCGGAGTGGTGGAGCAGGACGACCTGGCCATGCGCGCGGCGCACTTGCTGCGGCGGCATGCCGGTTGCGCCCTCGGCGTGGACATCGACGTGCGCAAGCGCATCCCGATGGGGGCCGGTCTCGGTGGTGGCAGCTCGGATGCGGCGACCGTGCTGGTGGCGCTCAACTGGCTGTGGGGACTCGACCTGGACGAGGACACGCTGGCCGCGCTGGGACGTCGACTCGGCGCCGACGTGCCCGTGTTCGTGCGTGGGCGCTCGGCCTGGGCCGAAGGCGTCGGCGACGAGTTCAGCCCGATCCACCTGCCGCGGCGGCACTATGTGGTGCTCGACCCGCGGGAACCGGTGTCGACGGCGGCGCTGTTTCAAGCGCCTGAATTGACACGAAATGCGCCGCGGGCGACAATTTCATCCTTTGTTTCCGGCGAAACGACGGAAAACGCATTTCTGCCGCTGGTGCGGGCGCGACATCCGCGAGTGGCCGACGCGCTGGACTGGCTCGGCGATTTCGGCGACGCGCGGCTTTCCGGCAGCGGCGGCTGCGTGTTCCTGGAACTGCGCTCGCTGGCGCGGGCGCGCGCCGTGGCCGATCGCTGTCCGGCGCGGTTCGAGGCGCACGTCGCCAGCGGCATGGATGTTTCACTCTTGCAAGAGGCGCTGGCGCGCCATCGCGCAAGTTGACGGATTACGAGTTGACGGATCAGGTACAGGCAACACCGGATACACGAGACATTGGGGCGTCGCCAAGCTGGTTAAGGCACGGGATTTTGATTCCCGCATTCGCAGGTTCGAATCCTGCCGCCCCAGCCACTCCATCAGCCAAGGTGTCGGCACCTTGTTGATGCAGGTCACGGAAGGCCTGCCGCCCATCAGGCACGACGGTGCCCGATGGACGGAGCCAGGTCCGGCATGTGCCTGACTTGGCGTGTTGAAGAAGGGCAGCAAGGCCCGATTCAACTTCATTGTTCAGATGGCCCAGTTTCGAGGTAACCCTTGTGGACACGTCCAGCCCGATGATGCTGTTTACCGGCAATGCGCATCGTGCCCTGGCAGAGGATGTCGCCCATCGCCTGGGCATGCCGTTGGGCAAGGCGCTGGTCAGTACCTTCAGCGACGGTGAGGTGCAGATCGAGATCGAGGAGAATGTCCGCAAGCAGGAAGTGTTCGTGATCCAGCCCACCGGGGCGCCGAGCGCGGTCAACCTGTTCGAGTTGCTGGCACTGACGGATGCACTGAAACGCGCCTCCGCCGCCAGTGTCACTGCGGTGATCCCGTATTTCGGTTATGCGCGGCAGGATCGCCGGCCGCGTTCGGCGCGCGTGCCGATCACCGCCAAGCTGGCCGCCCGCATGATCGGCGCCGCGGGCGTGGACCGGGTGCTGACGGTCGACCTGCATGCCGATCAGATCCAGGGTTTTTTCGATATTCCAGTCGACAACGTGTATGCTTCGCCCGTTTTGCTGGCCGATATCTGGCGCAGCTACAGCATGGATGACCTGATCGTGGTCAGCCCCGACGTGGGTGGCGTGGTGCGTGCGCGGGCGATCGCCAAGCGGCTGGACGATGCCGAACTGGCGATCATCGACAAGCGCCGTCCGCGTGCCAACGTGTCCACCGTGATGAACATCATCGGTGACGTCCAGGGCAAGACCTGCGTGATGGTCGACGACATCGTCGACACCGCCGGCACCCTGTGCGCAGCGGCGGCGGCATTGAAGGAGCGCGGGGCCCGCAAGGTCGCCGCCTACTGCGTGCATCCGGTGCTCTCGGGTGCCGCGATCAGCAATATCGAAGGCTCCCAGCTCGACCAGCTGGTGGTCACCAACACCCTGCCGCTGCGTCCCGAAGTCGAGGCTTGCAGCAGGATTCGCCAGCTGTCCGTCGCCGAACTGCTGGCGGAAACCATTCGCCGCATCGCCTTTGGCGAGTCGGTGAGTTCGTTGTATGTGGATTGAGAAAATTGAAAAGTCCGCCCAGGATGGGCGGTCTTGATCTTTCGCTTTTCGCGGCATGGATGCCGCGTGGAAATAACGTCTTCCCTGGTCGCGGGGAAGTCACCAGCCCGCCGCGAGGCGGCACACACCAACCCAGGTAGTAAATGAAATGGCCCAGAAACATGAAATCAAGGCGCAGAGCCGCAAGGACGAGGGGAAAGGTGCGAGCCGCCGCCTGCGTCATGCGAGCTTCGTGCCTGCCGTCGTCTATGGCGCCGGCCAGCCCCCCGAGAGCATCCAGATCGAGCACAACACGATCCTGCTCGCCGCCAAGAACGAGTGGTTCTTCTCCTCGATCCTCGACCTGAGCGTCGATGGCAAGGTGCAGAAGGTCCTGGTGCGCGACTGGCAGAAGCATCCGTTCAAGCAGTTGATGATGCACATGGATTTCCTGCGCATCAACGAGAAGGAGGCGATCCGCGTCAGCGTTCCGCTGCACTTCCTGAACAAGGAAAAGTCGGAAGCCGCCAAGACCTCCGGCGTGGTGATCTCGCACAACTTGACCGAGGTCGAAATATCCTGCCTGCCGAAGGACCTGCCTGAGTCGATCGAGCTGGATCTGGCGGACCTCAAGCCCGGGGACATCATCCACTTGTCCCAGCTGAAGCTGCCGCCGAATGTCGAGCTGGTCGCACTGCCTGGTGGCGGTGAAGGCCACGATGTTGCCATCGTCACGGCGAACCTGGTCCAGGAAGAAGTCGAGGAAGCGCCGGCAGAGGCAGCACCGGTCGCCGACGCCGCCGCGAAGAAAGACGACAAGAAAGACGAGAAGAAAGAAGACAAGAAGGACGACAAGAAGTAAGCCGCTTCGGCTCGCGCTCTCCCGGGCGCGAGCCGTTTCTGCTGCTCGTCTGCATGGATGGTTTGCGACTCATCGTCGGGCTGGGCAATCCCGGTACCGAATACCTGCAAACCCGGCACAATGCCGGGTTCTGGCTGGCTGACGCCCTCGCCAGCGGGCAGGGCGAACGCTTTGCCTTCGACGGCAAGCTGCATGGCGAAATTTGTCGCGTGCGCTTCGGTGGTGAATCGGTCTGGCTGCTCAAGCCGGCCACCTTCATGAACAAGAGCGGCATCGCCGTGGTTTCGGCGCTGCGCTATTACAAGATCGAACCCGAGCAGTGCCTGGTTGCGCATGACGACCTGGATCTGCCGCCTGGCAGCGCGCGGCTGAAATTCGACGGAGGCCATGGCGGCCAGAACGGCCTGCGCGACATCATGGAGCACCTGGGTCATGGCCGCTTTCATCGACTGCGCGTGGGCATCGGCCATCCCGGCCATCGTGACCAGGTCACGCCGTGGGTGCTCGGTCGCCCCTCCGCCGCGGACGAGGATTCGATCGTCGACGCCATCGCACGTGCGCTGGACGTGCTCCCGCTGGCCGTGAATGGCCAGTTTGAGAAGGCGATGAAGCAGCTACATACAGCGGGAACGGGGAACGGGGAACAGGGAACGTAAGCGCCTGGCAACAGCCGCGCCGTTCCGCCCTTTCCCGATCTGCACGTTCCCTGTTCCCTGTTCCCCGTTCCCCGGAGTTACCCATGGGCATCAAATGCGGCATCGTCGGCTTGCCCAATGTCGGCAAGTCCACCCTGTTCAATGCGCTGACCAAGGCGGGCATCGCGGCGGCGAACTTTCCGTTTTGCACGATCGAGCCGAACGTGGGCGTCGTCCCGGTGCCGGATCCGCGCCTGAATGCCTTGGCGGCCATCGTCAATCCGCAGAAGCTGATTCCGACTGCGGTGGAGTTCGTCGACATCGCCGGGCTGGTGGCTGGTGCGTCGCAAGGGCGAGGGCCTGGGCAACAAGTTCCTGGCGCACATCCGCGAAGTGGATGCCATCGCGCACGTGGTGCGTTGCTTCGAGGGGGACGTGATCCACGTGGCCGGCAAGGTCGACCCGATTGCCGATATCGCCACCATCGATACCGAGCTGGCGCTGGCCGACCTGGAGTCGGTGGACAAGGCGCTGAACCGCGCCGAGCGCGCAGCCAAGGCGAACGACAAGGAAGCGCTGGCGAAAAAGCCGGTCTTGCAGAAACTCGCGGCTGCGCTCAACGAGGGCCGCTCCGCGCGCAGCGTCGGGCTGGACGAGGAAGAGAAGCTGTTGGTGCGCGACCTGTTCCTGCTCACGCTGAAGCCGCTGATCTACATCGCCAACGTGGCCGATGACGGCTTCGTGGACAACCCGCTGCTGGACGCCGTGCGCGAACATGCGGCGAGCGAGGGCGCCGAGGTGGTGCCGGTCTGCGCCGCGATCGAGGAAGAGCTGGCGCAACTGGAAGACGCCGATCGCGACGAGTTCCTGAAGGACATGGGCCTGGACGAGCCGGGCCTGAACCGGGTGATCCGCGCCGGCTACAAGTTGCTCGACCTGCAGACCTATTTCACCGCTGGCCCGAAGGAAGTTCGCGCGTGGCAGGTGAAGCGGGGCGCCACGGCGCCGCAGGCGGCCGGCGTGATCCACACCGATTTCGAGCGCGGCTTCATCCGCGCCGAGACGGTGGGTTACGACGACTTCATCCAGTACAAGGGCGAGGCCGGCGCGGCGGCTGCCGGCCGGCTGCGCAAGGAAGGCAAGGATTACGTCGTGAAGGACGGCGACGTGCTGCACTTCCTGTTCAACGTCTGAGTCATCCGAGCACGCCTCGGGTCGCTGGCCTCATTCGTTGCCGCCGAAACGATAGTTCAGTTCGGCAAAGAACGACCGACCGATCGGATTGAACCAGCGGCTGGCGTAGTACGGATAGCTGGTCCAGGTGTCGTCCTTGCCCGGCCGCGTGTCGAACAGATTGTCGACGGTGAAGGTCGCCGCGAGGCGCGGGCTGAACTGATAGTTGAACGTCGCGTTGTACATGAAGGTCGGGCCGAGGCGTTGCGTGCCGTCGTAATTCGGCAGTCCGCCCAGGCGCGAGCCGTACAGCGTCGCGGTGAACTTGTCGAAGTTCCAGCTCACCGAATAATTGGCCTTGCTGCGCGGGATCACGTAGTAGTAGAGATCGGTCAGCTCATTGTCGACCGGCGAGTCGGCGGACAGCTGGATCGTGTGCTTTGCCACGTAGGTGGCGCCCAGGCTGAACACGAAGTTGCCGAACGCGGTCGGTGGCCAGGCGGTAATGCGAATTGAAATCCACGCCCGAGGTGTGATCGACGCGCCGCGTTGATCGGCAGCACCAGCACCGAGGTGACGCCCTCGGGATTGAACGATGCCGTCGGCCGCATTGCGCACGACCTGGCTCAATCATCTGCTGGCACAGCGCGGAATTGATGTCCACCGGTGCGCCGCCGTGGTCGACGCCCAGGCGACAATCGGCCTCGCGCGCAGGATCTCGTCGCTGCCCTGGTACTCCACCTCGTTGCTTGAGCTTGATGTTGTAGTAGTCCGCGGTGATGTCCAGCTCGGGAATGGGCGAATACACGAAGCCATAGGTGAACGATTTGCTGGTCTCGTCCTTCAGCGCGGTGCTGCCGTGGCTGCGGCCGTTGAAGCCGATGTCGCCGTTGCTGCAATCGTCGGCGAAGTCGGGCGCCGTATCGGCCTCGTCGCGGCGGCACAGGTAGTAGTCGGTGCCGCCGGAACTGGACCCGCTGATCCCGGCATACAGGTACGACAGATCGGGTGCGCGGAAACCGGTGCCCAGCGAACCGCGCAGCAGCAGGCTCTGGAACGGGCGGTACTCAAGCCCCAGCGAATAGGTGAACTTGCCGGCCGACGTCGAACTGTAGCTGTAGTTGTCGTAGCGCCCGGCGCTGGTCAGGGTCAGCTGGGAAAACACCGGCACGCTGAACTCGACGCCGACGCCGGAATGGCTGCGCGAGCCCACCGCGTCGGTGTTGTGCAGGCCGAAGTAGGTGCCATCCAGCGACAGCGGGTCGGCCTTCAGTCCGAAATACTGGTTGCCGTATTCGGCCACGCCGGCGAACCCCAGCGGGCCGGCCGGCAACTGCAGCAACTCGGTATTGTTGACGGTGAGCGAGAAGTTTTCCGAACGGCTCCTGTCGCGGTCGATCGAATCCTGGGTGATGGAGCGGAACTGCGCCACCGTGAGCGGCGTATACAGACGGCTGATCGGCGCGTTGTAGATCTGGTAGCCACTGTCCGGGTCGACGCCAAGCGACGGTCCCAGGTACAGCGCCTGCGCCTTGGCGGAGACCAGCGCCGGCCATTTCTCTATAAGCTGGTTTTGCGAATGGCCGAACATGGCCTCGTAATTCCAGTTGTCGTCGCTGCCGAAGCTGCCCTTGACGCCGGTGTTCAACGACAACGTGTTGTTGATGTTGCGGATCTTGCCGGGGCCGAAGCCGCCGTTCTCCTCGATCGTGAAGTAGCGCCGCTGCCACTGTTCGATCTGGCCGGTGGCCTGGTTGTAGAACGGGATCGGCGTCGAGTCGCCATTCAGTTGATAGCTGTTCTGCCATTGCAGCGGAGTGTTGTAGCTGTCCTGGTGCGAAGTGCCGGCCAGCACATCCAGGAACAACTCGGCGTGATCGTTCAGGCGGTAGCTGGCCGAGCCGTAGAAGTTCGCGGCCCGGCGCCCGTTTTCCAGCGTGCCGTAGCCGACATCCTTGTAGCTGCCGCAATAGTTGCCCCAGTTGCGGCGGTATCGCATAGATGATCGAGCCGTCGATCATAGGAAGACAGCGTGTTGCAGGTTGCCTGGCCGGGATCGATGTAATTCTCGTCCTCGTCCATGCGTACCCACACCTGGCTGGCGGTAATTGCGCGACGGATCGCCCGGGCTGTCCAGGCGCGAGTCGGTGAAGCTGCGCTGGTAGGCCCACAGCGGCTGCTTGTAGCTGACTTCGAGCGCGAAGACCGAATCGAACTTGCCGTTGGAGAAGCCGCTGGTGAACTGCACCCGCTGCGATGCGCCGCCGCCGTGCTGGGTATCGCCCACGCGAAAGTTGAGGGTGGTGCCGTCGATCTTCTTTTTCAGGATGAAGTTGATCACGCCGGATATCGCGTCCGAGCCGTACACGGCCGAGGCGCTGCCGCTGAGGATTTCGACGCGGTCGATCAGCGAGGGGCAGGTTCGAGATATCCGTGAAGTTGCTGTTGCCGTTGTAGGACTGCGGATAGTCGGCGATGCGCCGGCCGTTCACCAGCACCAGCGTGTGGTTGGGCCCCAGGCCGCGCAGGTCGACCGCCTGCGCGCCAGGCGAGAAACCGTCGGTGTTGCTGGTTGTTGTCCAGCGCGCCGAGGTTCTGGGTGAGCGAGGTCATCAGTGCGGGTACGTTGGCGAAGCCGCGATTCTGGATTTCGCGCGCGGTGATGGTCACCACCGGCGCCGGACCCTCGAGTTCGGCGCGCGGGATGCGCGAGCCGGTGACCACGACTTCCTGCAATCGGGTGGTGGCCTGCGGTGTGGCGGGCGAAGCCGCACTGCCCGGGCTTGCGCCAGAGGACGCTGGCACGTTGCGGGGCACCGGATTCCTGACGATGACCATGGCGCCCGAGGCGTCACGGCGGACGCCGAACCCACTGCCAGTCAACACTTGGCGCAAGGCATCGTCGGTCGACAACATGCCATGGGCGCCCGGGCTGTGATGACCTTTCAGCTGGTCGGCCTGGTAGATGAACTGGGCGCCCGATTGGCGTGCCAGGGTATCCAGCGCGGTGACCAGGTCACCCGCGGAAACATCCACGCGCCTGGGGCTTTCCCCTTGCGCCCCTGCCAGCATCGGCAACGAACTGGCCATGACAAAGAACACGTTGCGCAGCAATCGGACCATGTCGCCCCCTCCCCAGGTGGCCGCGCGCGATGCGCGTCCTCAGAATTGGCGGGACGAACGAGCCGGGGAAATCCCGCCCCCGGGTTTGCGCAAGTCGCCGGTCAACGACGATGCAGGACGACGGTGTCGCCGCGCCGTTCGGCCCGGATCGGGAAACCCTGCTCCAGCAATCGCACGAACGCCTCAGTGTTGGACCAGCGGAAATTGCCGCCGATGCGCAGCTGGCCTGCAGCGGCATCCCCGACCACGATTTTCTGCACGTTGTAGCGATTGAATTCGGCAACGGCCGCTGCCAGCGGCGTGTCATGGAAGCTGACGAAACCATTGCGCCAATCGAGATATGCCTCGGCCTGCTGTACCGTGTCGGCATGCACCACCACCCCGGCATCGCTGGCCAGCGCCACGCTGCCCGCCGGCAGCAGGGTGGTGGGCTGGCGCCGCCCGCCGGTGTGGTCGCCCGGCTCCAGCCGCACCACGCCCTGGGTCACCACCACGCGCAGGTCGGCCTGATCGCGCCGGACCGCGAAACGGGTGCCCACGGCGACGGCCCGGCGCCCATCGGCGCTGACCACGAACGGCCGGTCCGGGTTCTTGGCCACCACGAAAAATGCCTCGCCGCGCTGCAGGTCGATATGGCGCTCGCCGTGGGAGAAGGCGACCACGATGCGGCTGTCGCTGCTCAACATGGCGCTCGAACCGTCCGCCAGCGGCACCTCCCGCAGGTCGCCGACTGCAGTCTGGAACGAAGCCCGCTCCACGGCGCCGTAATGCCGCCAGCCCAGCGTGAGTGCGACGATCACGATGGCAGCCGTCAGTGCGGCTGGATAGCGCCACCAGCGCGGACGACGCCTGGTTGGCGCCTCGCATCGTTGCGCGGGCGATGACTGGGACACAAGCGCCGTTGCAGGGCGTTGGCGGGTTTCGCCTGGCGCGCGGAAGCGGATGGGCAACCAGCTTCCCGACGCTGGCACGGCGCCAGTCGACCGGCCCGCACGCAGAATCTTCAGCCGGTCAGTTTGCTGCCACGCCGAATCGAGCCGGATGAACGCGACCCGATGCGCGGTCGCCTCATCGAGCCACGCGTCCAGCCGGGCCTGGTCGTGCGGCGACCAGTGTCCGCTGTCGCGTCGGGCCAGCCAGGTTGCCGCAGTCTGTTCGATCTCCTTGCTGCCGGCCATGTCAGTTCTCTTGTTCGGCGTCCTGCAGCGGTGCAGGTCGCCGGTACGGCGCCACCGTGCCGCCATGAAAGTAGTCGGCGATCAGGCGCGCGCCCTTGGCAATCTGCTTTTCCACGGTCTTCTCGCTGATGCCCATGCGTAACGCCACCACCTTCTGTGGCAAATCCTCCACCCGGCGCAGCCACACCACTTCGCGACAACGATCGGGCAGTCGATCGATCGCCGCGCTCAGGCGCTTCAGTTCCTGTCCCGCACTCAGCCTGCGTTCTGGCGAAATGTCGTCTACCAAGACGTTCAGCGCGTCCAAATCACCCATCGCCTCGATCGACACGACCCGTCCGCGGCGCAGCCGGTCGGTCATCAGATGGCGTGCCGTGGTGAACATGAACGACTTGGGCATGGCCGGCCGCGCCTTCGCGGCGGCCTCGTAAACGCGCACGTAGATGTCCTGGCGCAGATCGTGGACTTCCTCGCGACGAAACCAGCAGCGCAGCAAATAACGCATCAGCGCACCCTCGTGCACGAGGATTTCGCGGCAGAACCAGTCGTTGAGTGAGTCGTCCATGTTGCGGACCTTAGCGTCAAACCGTGTCGGCGATACAGCGGACGCGTGGCGATGCCGCTCCCACGGGGGAAATCCTGCGTTGATTCGTCCCGGTGACCGGGCACGGGTGCGCGTCGCACCCCATCAGGGAGATCGATCCATGAAGTCGAGCAAGAACCGAAGCGCGGATGGCCGCGGTATCGTGGTGTGGGCGCTGGGGCTTTGCATCGCCCTGATGAGCGTCGCTGGATCGGCTTGTGCGGGGGATACCACGGTTCTCCACGTTGGCTACGAGTACTACCACGTTGGCGATTTGAAGGCCGACCGACTCGCGCCCATCGAGCCCGCGTTGTTGCTGGTTGGAGGCGGCCAATGGCCGCGGGATGGCGTGCTCTGGTGGGTGGCCAGGGCTGGCCACGGTCATGTGGTGATACTGCGGGCATCCGGGGCGGACGAGATGCAGCATGAGTTGTACGCGGAGATCGGCGGCGTGGCGTCGGTGCAGACCCTGGTATTCCACGATCGCACCGCGGCCAGCGATCCGCAGGTGCTCGACATCCTGCGGCACGCGGACGCCATTTTCATCGCCGGGGGAGACCAGGCGAATTACGTGCGGTTCTGGAAAGGCACGCCGATGAACCAGCTGCTGGATCAGCATGTCGCTGCGGGCAAGCCGATCGGTGGCACCAGTGCCGGCTTGGCCATCCTGGGCGGTTACGCCTATGGCGCGCTCGACGGTGGCAGCATCACTTCGGCCGATGCGTTGCACGACCCGCTGGGCAGCGGCGTCACCCTGGTCGACGGATTCCTGCACCTGCCCAACATGCAGGACGTCATCACCGATACGCACTTCAACGCACGCCACCGGCTTGGCCGCCTGATCGCGTTCGTCGCCAACTTGCGGCATGCCGGCCATCTCGACGTCGTTGGCCTGGGCGTGGATCAGGGGTCAGCGCTCGGCGTCGACGGGCAGGGCATCGGCCGATTGTTCACCGTGGATCACGGCTATGCGTGGCTGGTGCAGCCGCCGGCTGGGCCGGCACATGTCGAAGCGGGGCAACCGCTTGACTACCGTGGCGTGCGGGTCACCGGAATCGGCCCTCGCAGCCGCCTCGACCTGCGCAAGCTTACGGTGCAACACGCCGCGTTTGAGGCCAGCGCCGATGTGCGCGATGGAAAATTGAGCCTGCAGGGCGGTCCGCCTCCGGCGCCACCGGCGCATTGACCGTCGCGCAGGCGGGTCGCGGTGCATAATCCGCGCTCCCGCCATTGCACGGATCTGGTCCATGCCCGGACAGCAGCACGAGGTGACCTTCCGCTTTCTCGCCCAGCCTACGGATGTGACTATGGCGGCAAGGTGCACGGCGGCATGGTCATGAAATGGATCGACCAGGCAGGCTACGCCTGTGCCGTAGCCTGGAGCGGCGCTTACTGCGTCACGGTGTCTGTCAGCGGCATTCACTTCGTGGCGCCGATCCGGATCGGCGACCTGGTGAGCGTGCATGCCCGTTTGATCCATACGGGCACGAGCAGCATGCATCTTGCGGTAGACGTCATGGCGCGCGACCTGCGCAGGAACGAACAGCGCCTGGCGACGAGTTGCGTGATGGTGTTCGTGGCGCTGGACAGTCCCGATGGCAAGCCTACCCCGGTACCGCACTGGGAGCCGCGCGACGACGGCGAACGCCAGTTGCAGGCCAAGGCCCGACAACTGCTGGAGTTGTCCAGGGGCATGGAGCAACTGGTAGAGCTCGACGCCCCGTTGGCGGACTGATGTAGTCGGCAAAAGGCAGCCTTCCCCGGGCCGCGTGGGCACCTCAAGGAGTTGACAGTTCAGGGCCCGATCCACACAATACGCGTTCTTTGCTGGAGGAATACCCCTGCGACCAAGGATGTCATCCACATCCGAACGCAGGCCTCATGTCACACGCAAGGTTTCAAAAAACATTCTGGAGGGATACCCAAGCGGCCAACGGGGGCAGACTGTAAATCTGCTGGCTTACGCCTTCGGTGGTTCGACAAATTCGTCTGGAACGAATTTGAACAGCCCGCAGGGCTGGCCCCGAAGGGGCGAAGGGCAGGATGCCCGGAGTCATCCACCGCCGGACGCCGGCATCACGCAATACGCAAGGCTTTGTAAAAAAATTCTGGAGGGATACCCAAGCGGCCAACGGGGGCAGACTGTAAATCTGCTGGCTTACGCCTTCGGTGGTTCGAATCCACCTCCCTCCACCAAAGTTCCACGCGACGCGAAAGTGGCGCGAGCGGCCAAGAGTTCCGCGCAGTGCGGGAGTAGTTCAATGGTAGAACATCAGTTTTCCAAACTGATTACGCGGGTTCGATTCCCGCCTTCCGCTCCATTGCGCTGCACTTGTCCAGGCAAGTTGGCCAGCTCAAAGGACGGCTGAAGTTATGAAGAGTCCGGCAGGATGCCGGTCTATGGTTCGCCATCAGGGAAGATGGCTGAAGTACACAAAATCCCGCTCATGTAGCTCAGTCGGTAGAGCACTTCCTTGGTAAGGAAGAGGTCACAGGTTCGATTCCTGTCATGAGCACCAGATGCAAGGCCGGTCAGGCCAGCCCCGAAAGGGCAGTTTTCCTTCAATTGATTGACTCCATCGGGGTGTAGCGCGCATGGCAAAGGGTAAATTCGAACGGACCAAGCCGCACGTCAACGTCGGCACGATTGGTCACGTGGATCACGGCAAGACGACGCTGACGGCGGCGCTGACGAAGGTCGGTGCAGAGCGTTTTGGCGGTGAGTTCAAGGACTACAGCGCGATCGACGCGGCGCCGGAAGAAAAGGCGCGTGGCATCACGATTTCGACCTCGCACGTGGAATACGAGTCGCCGAACCGCCACTACGCGCATGTGGACTGCCCGGGCCATGCCGACTATGTGAAGAACATGATCACCGGTGCGGCGCAGATGGACGGCGCGATCCTGGTGTGCTCCGCGGCGGATGGTCCGATGCCGCAGACGCGCGAGCACATCCTGCTCTCCCGTCAGGTCGGCGTGCCGTACATCGTGGTGTACCTGAACAAGGCGGACATGGTCGACGACGCGGAATTGCTTGAGCTGGTCGAGATGGAAGTGCGCGAGCTGCTGTCCAAGTACGACTTTCCCGGCGACGACACCCCGATCATCGTGGGTTCGGCGCTGAAGGCGCTGGAAGGCGACCAGAGCGACATCGGCGTGCCCTCGATCATCAAGCTGGTGGAAGCGCTGGACAGCTACATTCCCGAGCCGGTGCGCGTGATCGACAAGCCGTTCCTGATGCCGGTGGAAGACGTATTCTCGATCTCCGGCCGCGGCACGGTGGTGACCGGTCGTATCGAGCGCGGCATCATCAAGGTTGGCGACGAAGTCGAAGTGGTCGGCATCCGCGACACGCAGAAGACGACCGTCACGGGCGTGGAGATGTTCCGCAAGCTGCTGGATCAGGGTCAGGCGGGCGACAACGCCGGTCTGCTGCTGCGCGGCCTGAAGCGTGACGACGTGGAGCGTGGCCAGGTGCTGGCCAAGCCGGGCACGATCACCCCGCACACCGACTTCGAGGCCGAGGTCTATGTGCTGAGCAAGGACGAGGGTGGCCGTCACACGCCGTTCTTCAAGGGCTACCGTCCGCAGTTCTATTTCCGCACCACCGACGTGACCGGAGCGGTGACCTTGCCGGAAGGCGTGGAAATGGTGATGCCGGGTGACAACGTGAAGATGGTGGTGAGCCTGATCCACCCGATCGCGATGGACGAAGGCCTGCGTTTTGCCATCCGCGAAGGCGGCCGCACCGTCGGCGCCGGCGTGGTGGCCAAGGTCGTCAAGTAAGGTTATTGCGGCGCGTGGCGCCGCAATAACTCCCGCCGTTGAACCGGACGCGGCTGCGCCGCGCCGGTTAACGCCGGGGCAAGCCACGGCGACCTTCGAATCCGTTGGTTGATCGACGCACTTATGAAAAGTCCGGCATGGATGCCGGTTTTGCTTTTGTCGTCAGGGATGACGACACAAATTTACGCCAGTAGCTCAATTGGCAGAGCAGCGGTCTCCAAAACCGCAGGTTGGGGGTTCAAGTCCCTCCTGGCGTGCCACTTCCCGAGGATCCAGACGGGTGACGATGGCAGCTTCGACCGCAAGGTACGTACGCTGCCGACACCTGATTACTGCACATGAATACCAAGGCAGAACAGCCCAAGGGCACCAACGCTGGCGATATTGCCAAGCTGATACTGGCGGTGCTGGTGCTGGCGGCGGGCATCTTTGCCTACTCCTGGTTCGGTCGGGATGGCACCATTTCTTCCTCGATGCGACTGCTGGGCGTGCTGGCTGCGCTGGTGATCGCGCTGGCCATTGCCGCGTTTACCGGGCTGGGCCGGCGGACCAGGAACTTCCTGGCCGAATCGCAATTCGAGATGCGCAAGGTCGTCTGGCCCACGCGCGACGAGACGATCAAGACGACCGGTGTCATCCTTCTGGTGGTGGTGATCCTGTCGCTGCTGCTGGGTTTGATCGACCTGATCCTGAAGTCGGTCATTCTCGACTGGCTGCTGAAGATGGGTGGCTGAGGTGAGCATGAGCAAGCGTTGGTATGTGGTGCACGCCTATTCGGGTTTCGAGAATCAGGTGAAGCGTTCTCTCGAGGAGCGCATCAAGCGCGCCGCGATGGAAGAGAAATTCGGCGAAGTGCTGGTGCCGACCGAGGAAGTCATCGAGATGCGCGGCGGGCAGAAGCGCCGCAGCGACCGCAAGTTCTTCCCGGGTTATGTGCTGGTGCAGATCGAGTCGAGCACCGAGGGCAAGGCGCCGCGGATCGACGACGAGTGCTGGCACCTGATCAAGGAAACCCCGAAGGTGATGGGGTTCATCGGCGGTACCGCCGACCGTCCGTTGCCGATCAAGGACAGCGAAGCCGAAGCCATCTTGAGCCGTGTGCGCGAGGGTGTGGAGAAGCCCAAGCCCAAGGTGCTGTTCGAACCCGGCGAGATGGTGCGGGTCACCGAAGGCCCGTTCAACGATTTCAACGGCGTGGTCGAGGAAGTCAATTACGAGAAGAGCCGCCTGCGCGTGGCGGTGCTGATTTTCGGACGTTCCACCCCGGTCGAACTGGAGTTCGGGCAGGTCGAGAAGGCCTGATTCAGGCGCTTCACACGAACTTGGCACGGGGCTTGCTGAGAGGCCAGTCCATCTCTATACTACGCAGTTCACGCTGGATCTATTCATGATCCGGCGTGTCCGCGTTTCAGGATTGGCATGATGCCGATCCTTCCGTCCCTCCACGGAATGGTGAACAGCGAGGAGCCGCAAGGCGCCTGCACTCGCGAGGAAAATCCCCATGGCAAAGAAAGTTGTCGGTTACATCAAGCTGCAGGTCAAGGCCGGGCAGGCCAATCCATCGCCGCCGGTGGGTCCCGCTCTCGGTCAGCGTGGCCTGAACATCATGGAGTTCTGCAAGGCATTCAATGCCGCCACGCAGAAGCTGGAGCCGGGTCTGCCGATTCCGACCATCATCACCGCCTATTCCGATCGCAGCTTCACCTTCATCACCAAGACTCCGCCGGCCACGATTTTGTTGAAGAAGGCCACTGGCGCGAGCAAGGGATCGCCCAAGCCCAATACCGACAAGGTAGGCAAGGTCACCCGCAAGCAGCTGGAAGATATTGCCAAGCAGAAGGAGCCGGATCTGACGGCTGCCGACCTTGACGCCGCGGTGCGCACCATTGCTGGTAGCGCTCGCAGCATGGGCCTGACGGTGGAGGGCTGAGAACATGGCAAAGATCACGAAGCGCATGAAGGCTGCCCAGGCCGCGGTACAGCTGGGCAAGTTCTATTCTCTGGACGAGGCCCTGAAGATCGTCAAGGACAACGCCACGGCGAAGTTCGCCGAATCGGTCGACGTGGCCGTACGCCTGGGCATCGACGCGAAGAAATCGGATCAGGGCGTGCGCGGCTCCTCGCTGCTCCCCCATGGCACCGGCAAGACCGTCAAGGTTGCCGTGTTCTGCCCGCCGGGCGAGAAGGCCGAGGCTGCCAAGGCCGCCGGTGCCGACGCCGTCGGCATGGATGACCTGGCCGAGCGCATGCAGGCTGGCGATCTCGACTTCGGTCGCGTGATCGCCACGCCGGACGCGATGCGCGTGGTGGGCAAGCTGGGCCAGTTGCTTGGCCCGCGCGGCCTGATGCCGAACCCGAAGGACGGCTCGGTGACCGCCGACGTCGCCAACGCGGTCAAGAATGCCAAGGCCGGCCAGGTGAAGTTCCGCAACGACAAGGCGGGCATCATCCACGCCACCATCGGCAAGGCCAGCTTCGAGGCCACCCAGCTGGCGGACAACCTCAACACGCTGATCGCCGACCTGCTGAAGGCCAAGCCGACCACGGCGAAGGGCCAGTTTCTGCAGAAAGTGGCGTTGTCCAGCACGATGGGCGTCGGCGTTGCCGTCGATACCTCAACGCTGGCGACCGCCGCGAAGTAAGACTCAAGTCCCGCGCCGGCGTGTTTGCCGGGGCGGGCAGTTTTTGAGGGTAGTTCCGGCTTGCGTATGCAGCCGGGATCGCTGTCAAAGACCGCAGGCGCGACCAACGGGCGACGACGACGGGCAGGGAGCTTGAAGTACTGGCAGGGAATCGCCGCGTCGCCAACGAGGTTGCTTGATCGGATTCATGTGGATCCGGCCCGCGCAGATGGTGCTGCCCCGACTGGAACGGTTTGACTTGTTCTGGGAAGGCCATCACCCGGGGCACGAAGTGTCCCCGACGTCACGGATGGCGTCGCCCAGGACCGCAAGCGGCAGGAGCCGCAAGCGGAGTTCATTTGGAGGAGTGCAATGGCTCTCAATCTGTCTCAGAAGAAGGAAGTAGTCGCAGAACTGGCAGAAATCGCCGCGAAGGCTCACTCCCTGGTCGCTGCCGAGTATGCGGGCACCACGGTCGAGCAAATGACCGCGATGCGCAAGAAGGCCCGCGAATACGGTGTGTACTTGCGCGTTGTCAAGAACACGCTGGCGTCGCGCGCCGTGGCCGGTACCGAGTTCGAGGTCGTCAAGGACGCCCTGGTCGGTCCGCTGCTGTACGCATTCTCGACGGAAGAGCCCGGTGCTGCCGGGCGTCTGATCAAGGAATTTGCCAAGGGCAACGACAAGCTGCAGGCGAAGGTCGTCTCGGTGGAAGGCAAGCTGCTGCCGGCGTCGCACGTCGACGTACTGGCTTCGTTGCCGACCCGCGAACAGGCGCTTTCGATGCTGGCGCGCGTGTTGGCCGAACCGGCCGCGATGTTCGCACGCGTCATCAAGGCCGTGGCCGATCAGCAGGATGGTGGCGAAGTCGCCGCCGAGGCTCCGGCTGAGGCCGAGCCCGCCTGATTTCTGTCGTCATCAAAACAAACCGAACCGAATTACATCCTAGAGGTAAATGAAATGTCCCTGTCCAACGAACAGATCGTTGAAGCCGTCGCCGCGAAGTCGCTGATGGAAGTGATGGAGCTGGTGAAGGCCATCGAAGAGAAGTTTGGTGTCAGCGCCGCCGCTCCGGTTGCTGCCGCTGGTCCGGCTGCTGCTGCCCCGGCCGCCGAGGCACAGACCGAGTTCGACGTGATCCTGAAATCCGCCGGTGCCAAGAAAATCGACGTGATCAAGGCTGTGCGCGCGATCACCGGCCTGGGCCTGAAGGAAGCGAAGGATCTCACCGAGGCCGGTGGTGTCCTGAAGGAAGCCGTGTCGAAGGACGACGCCGAGAAGTTCAAGAAAGATCTCGAAGCTGCCGGCGCCACCGTCGAATTGAAGTAATCGGCGTTTGTACGCCGCCGCTTCGACTTGATGTCAAGCGAGCCTGGGGGCGAAAGCTCCCGGGCTTTGCCCGTTTGAACGGGAATGGGGAATGGAGAATAGGGAATTGTCAGAAAGCGCGCGTCCATCGCTTTGACGATTCCCGATTCTCGATTCCCAAATCCCGACCCGGATGGCCTTGGCCGTCCGGCAAAGACAATTATTCATTCAGCCGGTGTGTGCACCACCGGCGTCACTGCGAACCGAGGCGCTACCGATCATGGCCTACTCGTTTACCGAGAAGAAACGCATCCGCAAGGATTTTGGCAAGCGTCCGCCCGTACTGGACGTGCCTAACCTGCTGACCATTCAAACCGATTCCTACCGAGGGTTCCTGCAGGAGCACGTTGCACCCAAGCAACGCGCCGAGAAGGGTTTGCATGCGGCTTTGAAATCGGTGTTCCCGATCTCCAGCTATTCGGGCAATGCGGCGCTGGAGTATGTCGATTACCGCCTCGGCGAGCCGGCGTTCGACGAGCGCGAGTGCCGCAATCGCGGCATGAGCTACGGCGCGCCGCTGCGCACCACCGTGCGTCTGGTCATCTACGACAAGGACAGCCCGGCCTCGAAGAAAGTGGTCAAGTACATCAAGGAGCAGGAGGTCTACATGGGCGAGATTCCGCTCATGACCGACACCGGCACCTTCATCATCAACGGCACCGAGCGGGTGATCGTTTCCCAGCTGCATCGTTCGCCGGGCGTGTTCTTCGACCACGATCGCGGCAAGACGCACAGCTCGGGCAAGCTGCTGTTTTCCGCGCGCGTCATTCCTTACCGCGGCTCCTGGCTGGACTTCGAGTTCGACCCGAAGGACGCGCTGTTCACCCGTATCGACCGCCGCCGCAAGTTGCCGGTGACGGTGCTGCTGCGCGCGCTGGGTTACACCACCGAGGAGATGCTGAGCATCTTCTTCGAGCACAACGTGTTCCACCTGGGCAAGAAGGGTGGCACCACGCTGGAGCTGGTGGCCGAGCGCCTGCGTGGCGAAACGCTGAACTTCGATCTGGCGATTGGCGGCAAGGTGCTGGTGGAAGCCGGCAAGCGCATCACTGCGCGCCATGTGCGCCAGCTCGCCGCGGAAGACATCTCCGCGCTGGAAGTGCCGGATGATTATCCGATCGGGCGCCTGCTGGCCACCGATGTGGTGGATCCGCAGACGGGCGAGCTGCTGGCGTCCGCCAACGACGAGATCACCGAACAACACCTGGAAGCGTTCCGCAAGGCGGGCATCGCAACCTTGCCGACGTTGTACGTGAACGACCTCGATCGTGGCGCGTATATCTCGCACACCTTGCGCATCGACAACACCAAGACGCCGCTGGAGGCGCTGGTGGAGATCTATCGCATGATGCGTCCGGGCGAGCCGCCGACCAAGGATGCCGCGCAGAACCTGTTCTTCAACCTGTTCTTCACCTTCGATCGCTACGACCTGTCCAACGTCGGCCGGATGAAGTTCAATCGCCGCGTCGGTCGCAAGGAAATCGTCGGTCCGGGCGTGCTGTACGACCACCGCTTCTTCAGCGAGCGCAAGGATGAAACCTCGCAGCAGTGGGTCAAGGAGCAGGGCGAAACGTCCGACATTCTTGATGTGCTGAAAGTACTCATCGACATCAAGAACGGTCACGGCACGGTGGACGACATCGATCACCTGGGCAACCGTCGCGTGCGTTCGGTCGGCGAGATGGCCGAGAACACCTTCCGCATCGGCCTGGTGCGCGTGGAGCGCGCGGTGCGCGAGCGCCTGTCGCTGGCCGAGGCCGATGGCCTGACCCCGCAGGATTTGATCAACGCCAAGCCGGTGGCGGCGGCAGTGAAGGAGTTCTTTGGCTCCTCGCAGCTGTCCCAGTTCATGGACCAGAACAATCCGTTGTCGGAAGTGACGCACAAGCGTCGCGTCTCCGCGCTCGGGCCAGGCGGCCTGACCCGCGAGCGCGCCGGCTTCGAAGTACGTGACGTGCATCCGACCCATTACGGCCGCGTCTGCACCATCGAGACGCCGGAAGGCCCGAACATCGGCCTGATCAACTCGCTCGCAGTTTATGCACGTACCAACTCGTATGGCTTCCTGGAGACGCCGTACCGCAAAGTCGCGGGCGGCAAGGTCACTGACAAGGTGGATTACCTGTCGGCGATCGAGGAAGGCGATCACGTGATTGCCCAGGCGAACTCGCCGCTGGACAAGCACGGTGCGTTCGTGGAGGACTTCGTGTCCTGCCGTTTCCGCGGTGAATCCGAGCTGCGTCCGGCGTCCGAGGTCGATTACATGGACGTCTCGCCGATGCAGACCGTATCGGTGGCCGCCGCGCTGGTGCCGTTCCTGGAGCACGATGATGCGAACCGCGCCTTGATGGGCGCGAACATGCAGCGTCAGGCCGTGCCGACCCTGCGCTCGCAAACACCGTTGGTGGGTACCGGCATCGAGCGCGCGGTGGCACGTGACTCGGGCGTCATCGTCACCGCCAAGCGTGGTGGCGTGATCGACCAGGTCGACGCGGCCCGCATCGTGGTGCGCGTGAACGAGGACGAAGTCGCGGGCAATGATGCCGGTGTCGACATTTACACGCTGACCAAGTACACCCGCTCCAACCAGAACACCAACCTCAACCAGCGTCCGCTGGTGAACGTGGGTGACGTGGTAGCGAAGGGCGATACCCTGGCCGATGGCTCGTCGACGGATCTGGGCGAGCTCGCGCTCGGCCAGAACATGTTGATCGCCTTCATGCCGTGGAATGGCTACAACTTCGAAGACTCGGTCCTGTTGTCCGAGCGGGTCGTGCAGGAAGACCGCTACACCTCGATCCACATCGAGGAGCTGTCCTGCATCGCGCGCGACACCAAGCTCGGCGCCGAGGAAATCACCGCAGACATCCCGAACGTGGGCGAGCAGGCGCTGGCGCGCCTGGACGAATCCGGCATCGTGTACATCGGCGCGGAAGTGAAGGCCGGCGACATCATGGTCGGCAAGGTCACGCCCAAGGGCGAGAGCCAGCTCACGCCGGAAGAGAAGCTGCTGCGCGCGATCTTCGGCGAGAAGGCGTCCGACGTGAAGGATTCGTCCTTGCGCGTGCCGCCGGGCATGGACGGCACCGTCATCGACGTGCAGGTGTTCACTCGCGATGGCATCGAGAAGGACAAGCGCGCCAAGCAGATCGAGGAAACCGAGGTCAAGCGGGTGCGCAAGGATCTGGACGACCAGTTCCGCATCCTGGAAGGGGCGATCTACAGCCGCATGCGCGCCCAGCTGGTCGGCAAGGCGGCAATGAGCGGTCCTGGCGGTCTGAAGCGTGGGGCGGAGATCACGGACGCCTATCTTGATGGCCTGAAGAAGGACGACTGGTTCAAGATCAACGTCAAGGACGAGGACGTCACCGATTTCCTCGAACGCGCCGCCGAGCAGGTCAAGCGTCACCGCGAAGAGTTCGACAAGCGCTTCAAGGAGAAGCAGGGCAAGATCACCCAGGGCGATGACCTGGCGCCGGGCGTGCTGAAGATGGTCAAGGTGTTCCTGGCCGTGAAGCGCCGCATCCAGCCGGGCGACAAGATGGCTGGCCGCCACGGCAACAAGGGTGTGGTGTCCAACGTGGTGCCGGTGGAAGACATGCCCTACGCCGCCGATGGCACGCCGATGGATATCGTGCTGAACCCGCTGGGCGTGCCCTCGCGCATGAACATCGGGCAGGTGCTGGAAGTCCATCTGGGGTGGGCCGCCAAGGGCCTGGGCAAGAAGATCCAGAAGATGCTCGAGGCGCAGGAGAAGGTCACCGAAATCCGCAAGTTCCTCGACCAGATCTACAACAACCACGTCGCGGGCGCAGTGCAATACGTCGACCTGAAATCGCTCACCGACAAGGAGATCTTCACCCTCGCCACCAATCTGCAGGAAGGCGTGCCGATGGCGACGCCGGTGTTCGACGGTGCCGAAGAGACCGAGATCAAGGCGATGCTGAAACTGGCGGATCTGCCCGAGTCGGGCCAGACCACGCTGTACGACGGCCATACCGGCGAGGCATTCGATCGCCCGGTCACCGTGGGCTACATGCATTACCTGAAGCTCAACCATCTGGTCGACGACAAGATGCATGCGCGTTCCACCGGCCCGTACTCGCTGGTCACCCAGCAGCCGCTGGGCGGCAAGGCGCAGTTCGGCGGCCAGCGCTTTGGCGAAATGGAAGTGTGGGCGCTGGAAGCCTATGGCGCGGCCTACACCCTGCAGGAAATGCTGACGGTGAAATCCGACGACGTGCAGGGCCGCAACCAGATGTACAAGAACATCGTCGATGGCAACCACGAGATGTCCGCGGGCATGCCGGAGTCCTTCAATGTGCTGGTGAAGGAAATCCGCTCGCTCGCGATCAACATCGATCTGGAAGAGGTCAAGTGAAGACAGGGATCGGGGAACAGGGAACAGGGAACGGTAAAAGCTTGGGACAACCTGCTGCTTGCCGTTACCCGTTCCCCGTTCCCCGTTCCCGAAATTCGCTGGAGTCCTCGAACCCGTCCAAGTATCAGCTCCGCCTCGGAGAGACAAAATGAAAGACCTGCTCAATCTGTTCAACCAGCAGCGCGTGACGCCCGATTTCGACGCGATCAAGATCGCGCTGGCTTCGCCGGAGCTGATCCGCTCGTGGTCGTACGGCGAAGTGAAAAAGCCGGAAACCATCAACTACCGTACCTTCAAGCCGGAGCGTGACGGCCTGTTCTGCGCCGCCATCTTCGGGCCGGTCAAGGATTACGAGTGCCTGTGCGGCAAGTACAAGCGCATGAAGCATCGCGGCGTGGTGTGCGAAAAGTGCGGCACCGAGGTCACCCTGGCCAAGGTGCGCCGCGAGCGCATGGGCCACATCGAGCTGGCCAGCCCGACCGCGCACATCTGGTTCCTCAAGTCGCTGCCTTCGCGCATCGGCCTGATGCTGGACATGACCCTGCGCGACATCGAGCGCATCCTGTACTTCGAAGCCTTCGTGGTGATCGATCCGGGCATGACCGCGCTCGAGCGCGGCCAGTTGCTCAGCGAAGACCAGTACCTGGAAGCGACCGAAGAGCACGGCGACGAGTTCGATGCGCGCATGGGCGCCGAGGCGGTGTTCCACCTGTTGCGTGCGCTCGACCTGCCTGCGGAAGTGATTCGCCTGAAGGAAGAGATCGCCTCGACCAATTCCGAAACCAAGCTGAAGCGCCTGACCAAGCGCGTGAAGCTGATCGAAGCGTTCATTGAATCGGGGAACAAGCCCGAGTGGATGGTGCTGACCGTGCTGCCGGTGCTGCCGCCGGACCTGCGTCCGCTGGTACCGCTGGATGGCGGCCGTTTCGCCACCTCCGATCTGAACGACCTGTATCGCCGCGTCATCAACCGCAACAACCGCCTCAAGCGGCTGCTCGAACTCAACGCGCCGGACATCATCGTGCGCAACGAGAAGCGCATGCTGCAGGAATCGGTCGATGCGTTGCTCGACAACGGTCGCCGCGGCCGTGCCATCACCGGCACCAACAAGCGTGCGCTGAAGTCGCTCGCCGACATGATCAAGGGCAAGCAGGGCCGCTTCCGCCAGAACCTGCTGGGCAAGCGCGTGGATTACTCCGGCCGCTCCGTGATCGTGGTCGGTCCGACGCTGCGCCTGCACCAGTGCGGCCTGCCCAAGAAGATGGCGCTGGAGTTGTTCAAGCCGTTCATCTTCGCCAAGCTGCAGGCGCGTGGCGAAGCCACCACGATCAAGGCGGCGAAGAAGCTGGTCGAGCGCGAAGAGCCGATGGTGTGGGATATCCTCGAAGAGGTGATCCGCGAGCATCCGGTGCTGCTCAACCGCGCACCGACGCTGCATCGCATGGGCATCCAGGCGTTCGAGCCGAAGCTGATCGAAGGCAAGGCGATCCAGCTTGCATCCGCTGGTGTGCACGGCGTTCAACGCCGACTTCGACGGCGACCAGATGGCCGTCCATGTGCCGTTGTCGATCGAGGCGCAGCTGGAAGCGCGCACGTTGATGATGTCCACCAACAACATCCTGTCGCCGGCCAACGGCGAGCCGATCATCGTGCCGACGCAGGACGTGGTGCTGGGTCTGTACTACATGACGCGCGAGCTGATCAACGTCAAGGGCACCGGCATGGTGTTTGCCGACGTCGCCGAAGTGCGTCGCGCGTATGACAACCGTGCCGTGGTGTTGCACGCCAAGGTCAAGGTGCGCCTGACGCTGGTGCACATTGCCGACGACGGGTCGCGCACGACGACAGACATCGCTGGTCGACACGACGGTCGGCCGCGCGTTGATGATGGAGATCCTGCCGGAGGGCCTGCCGTTCGAGCTGGCCAACACCGAGCTGAACAAGAAGGCCATCTCGCGCCTGATCAACGCCAGCTATCGCCTGCTGGGGCTGAAGGATACGGTCGTGTTCGCCGATCAGCTGATGTACACCGGCTATCGCTACGCGACGCGTTCGGGCATCTCGATCGGCGTCGACGACATGCTGATCCCGGCGGAGAAGAAGCCGATCATCGAGCCGCCGAGAAGGAAGTGGTCGAGATCCAGCAGCAGTACCAATCGGGTCTGGTCACCGCCGGCGAGCGCTACAACAAGGTGGTCGACATCTGGTCGCGTACCAGCGAGCTGGTCGCCAAGGCGATGATCGACGGCATCGGCACCGAGAAGGTGTCCAGGATGCCGACGGCAAGATGGTCAATCAGAAGTCGATGAACTCGCTGTACATCATGGCCGACTCCGGCGCGCGTGGTTCCGTGGCGCAGATTCGCCAGTTGGCCGGCATGCGCGGTTTGATGGCGCGTCCGGACGGCTCGATCATCGAGACGCCGATCAAGGCCAACTTCCGCGAAGGCCTGAACGTGCTGCAGTACTTCAACTCGACCCACGGCGCCCGCAAGGGCCTGGCCGATACCGCGTTGAAGACGGCGAACTCCGGTTACCTGACCCGTCGCCTGGTCGACGTGGCGCAGGACGTGGTCATCACCATGGACGACTGCGGCACCGAGAACGGCATCACGATGCAGCCGATCGTCGAGGGCGGCGACGTGGTCGAGCCGTTGCGCGAGCGCGTGCTGGGCCGCGTGGTGGTCGAGGACGTCTACGCCCCTGGCGACGACGACGAGCCGATCGTCTCGCGCGACACGCTGCTCAACGAGAGCCTTGGTCGAGAAGCTCGACAAGGCCGGCGTGCAGATCATCAAGGTGCGCTCGCCGATCACCTGCGAAGCCCGCACATGGCGTGTGCAAGCTGTGCTACGGCCGCGATCTGGCCCGTGGCCACCTGGTCAACATGGGCGAGGCCGTGGGTGTGGTCGCCGCGCAGTCGATCGGCGAGCCGGGTACCCAGCTGACCATGCGTACGTTCCACATCGGTGGCGCGGCTTCGCGTGCGGCGGCGGTGGACAACGTGACGGTGAAGACCACCGGATCGTTGAAGTACAACAACCTGAAGTCGGTGCAGCACAAGTCGGGCCATCTGGTGGCGGTGTCGCGTTCGGGCGAGCTGAGCGTGATCGACGCCAGCGGGCGCGAGCGCGAGCGCTACAAGGTGCCTTACGGCGCCACCATCGCGGTCAAGGATGGCGCGGCGGTGAAGCCGGGCCAGACCGTGGCCAACTGGGATCCGCATACCCATCCGATCGTCACCGAGGTGGCCGGCGTGGTGCGCTTCATCGACTTCCTCGATGGCGTCACCGTGCAGAGCCAGACCGACGAGTTGACCGGTCTGGAGTCGGCGGTGGTCACCGACCCGAAGCGTCGTGGCACGCAGGCGAAGGATCTGCGCCCGATCGTCCGCCTGGAAGATGCCAAGGGTCGTGAGTTGAAGCTGCCCGGAACCGATATCGCCGCGCAGTACTTCCTGCCGGCTGGTGCGATCGTGTCGATCCAGAACGGCGCCGAAGTGGGCGTGGGTGACGTGATTGCCCGTATCCCGCAGGAGAGCTCGAAGACCCGCGACATCACCGGCGGTCTGCCGCGCGTGGCGGACTTGTTCGAGGCGCGCAAACCGAAGGAGCCGGCGATCCTGGCCGAGCGTTCGGGCATCGTGAGCTTCGGCAAGGACACCAAGGGCAAGCAGCGCCTGGTGATCAAGGACGTGGACGGCAACGAGCACGAGGAGCTGATTCCGAAGTGGCGCCAGGTCATCGTGTTCGAGGGCGAGCATGTGGAGAAGGGCGAGACCGTGGTCGACGGCGAGCCGAGCCCGCATGACATCCTGCGCCTGCTGGGCGTGGAGCCGCTGGCCTCGTACCTGGCCAAGGAAATCCAGGACGTGTATCGCCTGCAAGGCGTGAAGATCAACGACAAGCACATCGAGGCGATCATTCGCCAGATGCTGCGCAAGGTCGAGATCGTCGAGCCGGGCGACAGCCACTACCTGCGTGGCGAGCAGATCGAACGTGTGCGGATCAATGGCGAAAACGAGCGTGCGGAAGCCAAGGGCGAACGTCCGGCCGATTACCAGTCGATCCTGCTCGGCATTACCAAGGCTTCGCTGGCGACCGAGTCGTTCATTTCGGCGGCTTCGTTCCAGGAAACCACCCGGGTGCTCACCGAGGCATCGGTGCGCGGCACGCGCGATACCTTGCGTGGCTTGAAGGAAAATGTTATTGTCGGCCGTCTTATTCCGGCAGGAACAGGGTTGGCGTACCACGCATCGCGTCGTCGCCAGGGCGGCTTGACCGCCACGGAGCTGGAGACGCTTTCCGGATCCACCCCTGCGACGGCAGTTGCCGAAGTGGCTGCCGATGCGGATGACGGTGTCGAGTAAGTCCGTTCGCGACTGCACTCGCTGACATACGAAAAGAGGTGCATGGACGCACCTCGTGTTCGGGCCACGGATGGTAGAGCTTCGGCTTGCCTAAGGCGGGCGGCTCATGTTAAATTTCCGCTTCTTGGCAGACCGAGTTTGATCGGGCTGCCTTTAATATT
This sequence comes from uncultured Gammaproteobacteria bacterium, assembly GCA_963771235.1. GTDB lineage: Bacteria > Pseudomonadota > Gammaproteobacteria > Xanthomonadales > Rhodanobacteraceae > Rhodanobacter. Next base: position 263,024 of record CAVYSP010000002.1, on the reverse strand, counting down.
TTTACCATCTGGTTTTTAGAATCAGGTTTCAGGAACAGCTTCGCATGACGACAGTCAATCAATTGGTGCGCAATTCCCGCAGCCCGAAGACCTACAAGAGCGGCTCGCCGGCCCTTGAAGGCAGCCCGCAGCGTCGCGGCGTGTGCACCCGTGTTTACACCACCACCCCGAAGAAGCCGAACTCGGCCCTGCGCAAGGTCGCCAAGGTGCGCCTGACCAACGGGTTCGAAGTCATCAGCTACATCGGCGGCGAAGGTCACAATCTGCAAGAGCACTCGGTGGTGCTGATTCGTGGCGGTCGCGTCAAGGACCTGCCTGGCGTGCGTTACCACACGGTGCGCGGCAGCCTCGATTGCGCGGGCGTCACCAAGCGTCGCCAGTCGCGCTCGAAGTACGGCGCCAAGCGTCCCAAGAAGTAAGTTCCTGTCGAGGGCGCGGCGGCCACCGGCCGTTTGCACCGCAGCCATGGATGCCTGCGAAAAATACACCAGCGCGGCCAGGATGGCTGCCATCCGGGCGGACGCGGATTCCGCGAAACTCGTGCGGTGGTCATGACGACTGCCTTCAATGTGGACAGGATGTTCGCAAAAACAACGGACAAAAAACATGTCGCGTAAAGGTTCACATCCCGCTCGTCTGATCCTGCCCGATCCCAAGCATGGCAGCGAGCTGATCGCCCGTTTCATCAACATGGTGATGAAGAGCGGCAAGAAGTCCGTGGCTGAAAGCATCGTTTATGGTGCACTGCAGCAGATCGGCGAAAAGAACGCCGAGCCCGTGGCGCTGGTCGAGAAGGCGCTGAACAACATTGCCCCGGCGGTCGAGGTGAAGTCCCGCCGCGTGGGTGGCGCGACCTACCAGGTGCCGGTTGAAGTGCGTCCGGGCCGTCGCATGGCGCTGGCGATGCGCTGGGTCATCGATGCCGCGCGCAAGCGTGGCGAAACCTCGATGCCGCGCAAACTGGCCGCCGAGTTGCTGGAGGCTTCCGAAAGCCGCGGTGGTGCCGCCAAGAAGCGTGAAGAGACGCATCGCATGGCCGAGGCCAACAAGGCCTTCTCGCACTATCGCTGGTAAGTGGTTTTGGTTTTTGCCGTCGACCATGACGGCAACGGCAGGACCCGGCATCCATGCCGGATTCTGATTCAAGCCGTCTTCCATGACGGCAAAGAAGATCCCGCCATCCATGGCGGACTCATAAATGAAGCGCGGCCCGGACGGCCGCGTTGAATCTGGGCAGGCAGCCCGGTAAAGGTATATATCCATGGCACGCAACACTCCACTCGACCGCTATCGCAACTTCGGCATCATGGCGCATATTGACGCCGGCAAGACCACCACGACCGAGCGCATCCTGTTCTACACCGGCGTCAGTCACAAGATTGGCGAAGTGCATGATGGCGCCGCCACGATGGACTGGATGGAGCAGGAGCAGGAGCGGGGCATCACCATCACGTCGGCGGCGACCACGGCGTTCTGGAAGGGCATGGATGGCTCCATGCCGCAGCACCGTTTCAACATCATCGACACCCCCGGACACGTCGACTTCACGATCGAGGTCGAGCGTTCGCTGCGCGTGCTCGATGGCGCGGTATTCGTGCTCTGCGCGGTCGGCGGCGTGCAGCCGCAGTCGGAGACGGTGTGGCGTCAGGCCAACAAGTACAAGGTGCCGCGCCTGGCCTTCGTCAACAAGATGGACCGCACCGGTGCGAATTTCGACAAGGTGTCGGGCAGCTGAAGAGCCGCCTGGGCGCGCACCCGGTACCGATGCAGGTGCCGATGGGTGCGGAGGATCATTTCGAGGGCGTGATCGACCTGCTTGCGCATGAAGGCGATCGTCTGGGACATGGAATCCCAGGGCATGAAGTTCGAGCTGCAGGAGATTCCTGCCGAACTGGCCGAGCAGGCGGCGGAAGCGCATGCCTTCGTGGTCGAGTCCGCTGCCGAAGCCACCGAAGAACTCATGGACAAGTATCTCGAAGGTGGTGATCTGACCACTGAAGAGATCATTGCCGGGCTGCGCCAGCGCACGCTTGCCAACGAGATCATCCCGGTGTTTTGCGGTACCGCGTTCAAGAACAAGGGCGTCCAGGCGATGCTCGACGCCGTGGTGCAGTTGCTGCCCTCGCCCGCCGACCGCCCGCCGGTTGCCGGCCTCGATGAAAACGACCAGGCGGCGACGCGTCCGGCCAACGATACCGCGCCGTTCTCCGCGCTCGCCTTCAAGATCATGACCGATCCGTTCGTCGGTTCGCTGACGTTCTTTCGCGTCTACTCCGGCACGCTGAATTCGGGCGATGCCGTGTACAACCCGGTCAAGAGCAAGAAGGAGCGCATTGGCCGCATCTTGCAGATGCACGCGAACGAACGGCATGAGCTGAAGGAAGTTCGCGCCGGCGACATCGCCGCCGCGGTCGGCCTGAAGGATGTGACCACCGGCGATACGTTGTGCTCCCAGGATGATGTCATCACGCTGGAGCGCATGACGTTCCCGGAGCCGGTGATCTCGATGGCGGTGGAGCCGAAGACCAAGTCGGACCAGGAAAAGATGGGCGTTGCGCTCGGGCGTCTGGCGGCGGAGGATCCGTCGTTCCGCGTGCGCACCGACGAGGAATCGGGCCAGACCATCATTTCCGGGATGGGCGAGCTGCACCTGGATATCCTGGTCGACCGCATGCGTCGTGAGTTCGGTGTCGAGGCCAACGTGGGCAAGCCGCAGGTGGCTTATCGCGAAACGATTCGCTCGGTAGACGTCAAGTCCGACTACAAGCACGCCAAGCAGTCCGGCGGCAAGGGCCAGTACGGCCACGTCGTGATCGAGCTGTCGCCGATCACTGCCGCGGATCGCGCTGACGAGAAGCTCGCGGCGGCGATCAAGGACGATTTCCTGTTCATCAACGACATCAGCGGTGGCGTGATCCCGAAGGAGTTCATCCCGTCGGTCGAGAAAGGCCTGCGCGAAACCATTACCAGCGGTCCGTTGGCCGGATTCCCGGTGGTGGGCGTCAAGGTGAAACTGGTATTCGGCTCCTACCACGACGTTGACTCCTCCGAAATGGCGTTCAAATTGGCCGCTTCGATGGCGTTCAAGCAGGGTTTCAACAAGGCGAACCCGGTGTTGCTCGAGCCGATCATGAAGATCGAGGTAGTGACGCCGGAAGACTACGTCGGTGATGTGATGGGCGACATGAGCCGTCGTCGTGGTCTGCTTCAGGGCCAGGACGATACGCCGTCGGGCAAGACCATCGATGCGATGGTGCCGCTGGGTGAGATGTTCGGTTATGCGACCACGATCCGTTCGCTGACCCAGGGACGCGCCACCTTCACCATGGAATTCGATCACTACGCCGAGGCGCCGAACAACGTCGCCGAACAGGTGATGAAGAAGGCGTAGCTTTTGCGATCATCCGTGATCGCAGGGCAAGATCAAAAGCGGCCATCCATGGCCGCACTCAAGAAAAGCAGTGCGATCCAACAAAAGCAGTGCGATCCGAGTGATCGCGTAAATGAAAAAACGCGGCCGAGCCGCACTGACGAAATAGTTCCATTCAGAGGTTTCAAGTCATGGCAAAGGGTAAATTCGAACGGACCAAGCCGCACGTCAACGTCGGCACGATTGGTCACGTGGATCACGGCAAGACGACGCTGACGGCGGCGCTGACGAAGGTCGGTGCAGAGCGTTTTGGCGGTGAGTTCAAGGACTACAGCGCGATCGACGCGGCGCCGGAAGAGAAGGCGCGCGGCATCACGATCTCGACCTCGCACGTGGAATACGAGTCGCCGAATCGCCACTACGCGCATGTGGACTGCCCGGGCCATGCCGACTATGTGAAGAACATGATCACCGGTGCGGCGCAGATGGACGGCGCGATCCTGGTGTGCTCCGCCGCGGACGGTCCGATGCCGCAGACGCGCGAGCACATCCTGCTCGCCGTCAGGTCGGCGTGCCGTACATCGTGGTGTTCCTGAACAAGGCCGACATGGTCGATGACGCCGAACTGCTCGAGCTGGTCGAGATGGAAGTGCGCGAGCTGCTGTCCAAGTACGACTTTCCGGGCGACGACACCCCGATCATCCTGGGTTCGGCGCTGAAGGCGCTGGAAGGCGACCAGAGCGACATCGGCGTGCCCTCGATCATCAAGCTGGTGGAAGCGCTGGACAGCTACATTCCCGAGCCGGTGCGCGTGATCGACAAGCCGTTCCTGATGCCGGTCGAAGACGTGTTCTCGATCTCCGGCCGCGGCACCGTGGTGACCGGTCGTATCGAGCGCGGCATCATCAAGGTCGGCGACGAAGTCGAAGTGGTCGGCATCCGCGACACGCAGAAGACGACCGTCACGGGCGTGGAGATGTTCCGCAAGCTGCTGGACCAGGGTCAGGCGGGCGACAACGCCGGTCTGCTGCTGCGCGGCCTGAAGCGTGACGACGTGGAGCGTGGCCAGGTGCTGGCCAAGCCGGGCACGATCACCCCGCACACCGACTTCGAGGCCGAGGTCTATGTGCTGAGCAAGGACGAGGGTGGCCGTCACACGCCGTTCTTCAAGGGCTACCGTCCGCAGTTCTATTTCCGCACCACCGACGTGACCGGAGCGGTGACCTTGCCGGAAGGCGTGGAAATGGTGATGCCGGGCGACAACGTGAAGATGGTGGTGAGCCTGATCCACCCGATCGCGATGGACGAAGGCCTGCGTTTTGCCATCCGCGAAGGCGGCCGCACCGTCGGCGCCGGCGTGGTGGCCAAGGTCGTCAAGTAAGGTTATTGCGGCGCGTGGCGCCGCAATAACTCCCGCCGTTGAACCGGACGCGGCTGCGCCGCGCCGGTTAGCGCCGGGGCAAGCCACGGCGACCTTCGAATCCGTTGGTTGGTCGACGCACTTATTGAAGAGTCCGGCATGGATGCCGGTTTGATCTTCGTCGTCACGGAGGACGACACAAACAACGCTCCGGCATGGATGCGGTCTCCAGAAGCGCTGGGGTAATGGCGGGGCGCTGGGGATTCTCGACGAAAACTTCATCGAGCTACTTCCCTACGTAGTTTTTTACCGGTATACTTCGCAGCTCACTTGTTGGTCACGGCCCCGGTCTTGATCAACCTACCGCGAAATGAGGCGCAGGATGCGCTTCGAGTTCGCAGGCCGTGGATCGGCCCTCGCGAGTCAACGTCATCACGGGCACAACCTGTTGGTCACGTTTTCTGCGTGAAGAAGCAACTTCAGTCCAGGCGAGCCGCTCCCGTGCTCGCTTGGGCTTTTCGACTGGGGCGTACGGATTGCCCGGCGTCACCGGTATAGCGACAGCAGGAAGTGCGAGGCGGTGAGAAGCCGCCTTGCTTCACATTACGTTCTTTCGACAACAGGACACGGTTATGGCGAACCAGAAGATTCGCATTCGGCTGAAAGCGTACGATCATCGACTGATCGACCGCTCCGCCAGTGAGATCGTCGAGACGGCAAAGCGCACGGGTGCCACGGTACTCGGACCCATTCCGCTTCCGACCAGGATCGAGCGTTACACCATCCTGACGTCGCCGCACGTCGACAAGGATGCACGCGACCAGTACGAGACCCGTACGCACAAGCGTGTGCTCGACATCGTCGACCCGAACGACAAGACCGTGGACGCGCTCATGAAGCTCGATCTCGCCGCTGGCGTCGATGTTCAGATCAAGCTCGGTTGAGCGACAGACAGGATACGAAGATGAGTATCGGATTGGTTGGCCGCAAATGCGGCATGAGCCGACTCTTCACTGAAGATGGCCGCTCGATTCCGGTGACGCTGATTGAAGCGACGCCGAACCGTGTGACCCAGTTGAAGACGGACGACAACGATGGCTACAGCGCGGTCCAGGTTTCCGCTGGCAGCAAGCGCGCGAACCTGTTGACGCAGCCGGCGAAGGGTCATTTCGCGAAGGCCAAGGTCGAGCCGGGTCGTGGTCTGTGGGAATTCCGCGTCACTGCCGAGGATCTCGGCAAGTACGAGGTCGGTGCCGAAATCAAGGCCGATGACGTGTTCACGGTCGGCCAGATTGTCGATGTCGCCGGCGTGTCCAAGGGCAAGGGTTTCCAGGGCACGATCAAGCGCTGGCACTTCAAGATGGGTGACGCCACCCACGGCAACTCGCTGTCGCATCGCGCGCCGGGCTCCATCGGCCAGCGCCAGACCCCGGGCCGCGTGTTTCCGGGCAAGAAGATGTCCGGTCACATGGGTGCGGTGAACCGCACGCAGCAAGGCCTGGAAGTGGTCAAGGTCGACGCCGAGCGTCATCTGATCGCGGTGAAGGGCGCGGTACCTGGTGCCACCGGTGGCGACGTCATCATCCGCCCGACGACGAAGAGCTGAGGAGAGACGCCATGGAACTCAATGTCATTGGCGCTTCATCGCCCGATAACGCCGCACTCAAGGTTTCCGACGAAGTGTTTGGCGGTGAATACAAGAAAGCCCTGGTCCACCAGGTCGTGATCGCCTATCAGGCGGCCGGCCGTGCCGGTACCCAGTCGCAGTTGTCGCGCGGCGAGATGTCCGGTACCACCAAGAAATTCAAGAAGCAGAAGGGCGGCGGCGCCCGTCACGGCGACTACCGCGCACCGATCTTCGTGGGTGGCGGTCGCACGTTTGCGGCGAAGCCGCGCAGCTACGAGCAGAAAGTCAACCGCAAGGCTTATCGCGTCGCGATTCGTTCGATCTTCTCCGAGCTGGTTCGCCAGGGTCGCCTGAAGGTGATCGAGACCTTCGGTGTCGACACGCCGAAAACTTCCGCGATGGTCGCCAAGCTGGCCGAGCTGGAAGTTGCCGGTCGCGTGTTGCTGGTGTCCGAGGATGCGTCGGAGTCGGTGTTCCTGGCCGCCCGCAACATTCCCTACATTCATGTGCTGGATGTGATGGGCCTGAATCCCGTCAGCCTCGTCGGTTCCGACCACGTGGTGGTTACGGTCGAAGCGATGAAGAAGATCGAGGAGTGGCTGGCATGAACAACGAACGCATTCTCGATACGCTGCGCGCGCCGCACATTTCCGAGAAGTCGGCGCGTCTGGCCGAGCATAACCAGTATGTATTCGTGGTCGCCCCGGCGGCGACCAAGGCCGATGTCCGCGCTGCCGTGGAAGAGTTGTTCGAGGTCAAGGTCGAACAGGTCAACCTCGTCAACACCAAGGGCAAGGTCAAAGCCTTCCGCCAACGCGCTGGCAGCCGCCAGGGCAAGCGCAAGGCCTATGTGCGTCTTGCCGATGGCCAGACCATCGACGTGTCCGCCAAGGCCTGAGCCAGGAGTTTTGTGAAATGGCATTAATCACCCACAAGCCGACCTCGCCGGGTCGCCGCGACTCGGTCAGTGTCCGTACGGAAGGCCTGTACAAGGGCGCGCCGTATGCTGCGTTGACCGAATCGCAGTCGCGCACCGGCGGCCGCAATCATCATGGTCGCATCACCGTGCGTCATCGCGGCGGCGGTCACAAGCAGCATTACCGCATCATCGATTTCAAGCGCGACAAGGAAGGCATCGCCGCCCGCGTCGAGCGCATCGAATACGATCCCAATCGCACGGCGCATATCGCGTTGTTGTGCTACGCCGATGGCGAGCGCCGTTACATCATCGCGCCCGAGGGCATGAAGGTTGACGATCGCCTGGTATCGGGCCGCGAGGCGCCGATCAAGGTCGGCAACTGCCTGCAGTTGCGCAACATCCCGATGGGCAGCACGATTCATTGCATCGAGCTGCGACCGGGCAAGGGCGCGCAGATCGCCCGCAGTGCCGGTGCTTCCGCGCAGCTGGTCGCCCGCGAGTCCGGTTACGCCACGTTGCGTTTGCGCTCCGGCGAAATGCGCCGCGTCTCGGTCGACTGCCGCGCCACCATTGGCGAGGTCGGCAACGGCGAGCACAGCCTGAAGAAGCTCGGCAAGGCCGGCGCCAATCGCTGGAGGGGTATTCGCCCGACCGTTCGCGGCGTGGTGATGAACCCGGTCGACCATCCGCATGGTGGTGGTGAAGGCAAGACCTCCGGTGGTCGTCATCCGGTCAGCCCGTGGGGCACACCGGCCAAGGGTTACAAGACCCGCAACAACAAGCGCACGCAGCAGTTCATCGTGCGTCATCGCTCCAAGTAACAGGAAGCCGACATGCCTCGCTCTTTGAAGAAAGGTCCGTTCGTCGACCTTCATCTCGTGAAGAAGGTGGAAGCTGCGGTTTCCACACATAACAAGCGCCCGATCAAGACCTGGTCGCGTCGCTCGATGATCCTGCCGGAAATGGTCGGCTTGACCATCGCCATCCACAACGGTCGCCAGCACGTGCCGATCCTGATCAACGAGAACATGGTCGGGCACAAGCTCGGCGAGTTCGCGGTGACCCGCACGTTCAAAGGCCATGTCGGCGACAAGAAGGGCAAGTGATGAGCACTGAAGCCAAAGCGATCCTGCGCGGCGCCCGCATTTCGGCGCAAAAGGCACGCCTGGTGGCTGATCTCGTCCGCGGGCTCCCCGTCGGTCGGGCCAGCGACGTGCTCACCTATACCAACAAGAAGGCGGCGCACCTGGTTCGCAAGGTGCTGCTGTCGGCCGTTGCCAATGCCGAGAACAACCTCGGTGCCGACGTTGACGAATTGAAGGTGTCCAGCATCTTCGTCGACGAAGGTCCGGCGATGAAGCGCATGTATGCCCGTGCCAAGGGCCGCGGTTCGCGCATCCTGAAACGTACCAGCCACATCACTGTGGTTGTCGGCAACTGACTGAGGATATAGACGATGGGTCATAAAGTTCATCCCACCGGTATCCGCCTCGGCATTGCCAAGGATTGGAACGCGAAGTGGTTCGCCAACAAGGGCGATTACGCCAAGTATCTCGTGGCCGACATCAAGGTCCGCGACATGCTGAAGAAGAAGCTGGCCGCTGCCGGCATCTCGAAGATCCAGATCGAGCGTCCGGCCAAGACCGCACGCGTGACGATCTTCACCGCCCGCCCGGGCGTGGTGATCGGCAAGAAGGGCGAGGACATCGAGAAGCTGCGCAAGGAAGTCAGCGACATGATGGGCGTTCCCACGCACATCAACGTCAACGAAGTGCGCAAGCCCGAGCTCGACGCGCAGCTGGTGGCCGAGTCGATCGCGCAGCAGCTGGAGCGCCGCATCATGTTCCGTCGCGCGATGAAGCGCTCGGTCGGCAACGCGATGCGCCTGGGCGCGCTGGGCATCAAGATCAACGTCTCCGGCCGCCTGAATGGCGCCGAGATCGCCCGCTCCGAGTGGAACCGCGAGGGTCGCGTGCCGTTGCATACGCTGCGCGCCGATATCGACTACGGCTTTGCCGAAGCCAACACGACCTACGGCATCATCGGCATCAAGGTGTGGGTGTACAAGGGCGAGATCTTCGATCTGGCCGCCTCCGCCCAGGAGTCGAAGGACGAGCCGTCGCAGCCGCGCGGTGAAGGTCGTCGTAATGATTCGCGTCGCGAGGCCGGTGACGGCCGCCGCGAGCGGTCCGCGAAGTAAGGAGAGTTGCCATGTTGCAACCCAAGCGAACCAAATACCGCAAGCAGTTCAAAGGCCGCAATGATGGCCTGGCGCAATGCTCCAACCTCGTCAGCTTTGGCGAGTACGGCCTCAAGGCGACCACCCATGGTGCGCTGACGGCGCGCCAGATCGAGGCGGCTCGTCGTTGCATCACCCGCTTCGTGAAGCGTGGTGGCCGGTTGTGGATCCGGGTTTTCCCGGACAAGCCGGTCACCAAGAAGCCGATCGAAGTGCGCATGGGCGCGGGCAAGGGCTCGGTCGAGTTCTGGGTCGCGCCGGTACAGCCCGGCCGCATGTTGTACGAAATCGAGGGCGTCGACGAGCCGACGGCACGCGAGGCGTTCCGCCTGGCCGCTGCCAAGCTGTCGGTGCAGACCCAGTTTGTGACCCGGGCGGTGATGTGATGGCCAGCAAAGAGATCAAGAACCAGTCGGCGGACGAGTTGAAGCAGAACCTGCTGGACCTGCGCAAGGAGCAGTTCAACCTGCGCATGCAGAAGGGTTCCGGCCAGCTCACCCAGCCGCACCAGCTTCGCCGCGTTCGGCGTGACATCGCCCGCACGAAATTCGTGCTCGGCAGCAAGAAGTAAGGGACGGCCGAGATGAGCGAGAACCAGAAGAAGGCACGCACCCTCGAGGGTCGCGTCACCAGCAACAAGATGGACAAGACGGTCACCGTGCTGATCGAGCGCCAGGAACAACATTGGCTGCTCGGCAAGACCATCCGCCGTTCCACCAAGTTGCATGCGCAGGACGACCTGGGCGCGAACGAGGGCGACCTCGTGCGCATCGCCGAGTGCCGTCCGTTGTCCAAGACCAAACATCATCGCGTGATCGAGATCATCACGCGAGCCAACGTCTAAGGGAGGGTGCAGCCATGATCCAGATGCAAAGCACGCTATCCGCGGCGGACAACAGCGGTGCCAAGGAAGTGATGTGCATCAAGGTGCTCGGCGGTTCCAAGCGTCGTTACGCCTCGATCGGTGACGTGATCAAGGTCGCCGTGAAGGATGCCATTCCCCGTGGCAAGGTAAAGAAGGGCGAGGTTTACAACGCCGTGGTGGTTCGCACCGCCAAGGGCGTGCGCCGCGCCGATGGTTCGCTGATCCGTTTCGACGGCAATGCAGCGGTCCTCCTCAACAACAAGCTCGAGCCGATCGGCACCCGTATTTTCGGGCCGGTCACCCGCGAGCTGCGCAGCGAGAAGTTCATGAAGATCGTCTCGCTTGCGCCCGAAGTGCTCTGAAGCGGAGTCAAGACAATGAACCGTATCCGCAAAGGTGACCAGGTCCTCGTGATCACCGGCAAGAACAAGGGTCAGCGCGGCGACGTGCTGCGCGTTGCAGGCGATCGCGTATTCGTCTCCAACGTGAATCTGGTCAAGCGTCACACCAAGCCGAACCCCCAGGCCAATCAGGCTGGCGGTATCGTCGAGCGTGAAGCCTCGATCCATCTCTCCAATGTGCAGCTGTTCAACCTCGCCACGAACAAGGGTGAACGCGTCGGCACCAAAACGCTCAATGATGGGCGCAAGGTCCGCGTGTTCCGTTCGACTGGCGAGGTCGTGGACGCGTAAGGAACACGATCATGACGCGCCTTGAAAATTTCTACAAAGAACAGGTTGTCGGCAAGCTCACCGAGCAGTTCGGCTACCAGAACGTGATGCAGGTTCCCCGCATCACCAAGATCACGCTGAACATGGGCGTGGGCGAAGCCGCGGGCAACAAGAAAGTGCTCGAGAACGCGGTGGCCGACATGGCCAAGATCGCCGGGCAGAAGCCGATCACGACCAAGGCGCGCGTTTCCGTGGCCTCGTTCAAGATCCGCGACGGCTGGCCGATCGGCTGCAAGGTCACGCTGCGCCGCGCGCAGATGTGGGAGTTCCTGGATCGCCTGATCAACATCTCGCTGCCGCGCGTGCGCGACTTCCGTGGTGTTTCGGCCAAGGCGTTCGACGGTCGCGGCAATTACAACTTCGGCATCAAGGAACAGATCATCTTCCCTGAGATCGACTTCGATCAGGTCGATGCGCTGCGTGGCATGAATATCTCCATCACCACGACGGCAAAGTCCGACGACGAGGCGAAGGCCTTGTTGACGGCCTTCAGCTTCCCGTTCCGGAATTGAGCGAAATATATGGCCAAGAAATCAATGGTGAACCGCGATCTGAAGCGGACCAGACTCGTCCAGAAGTACGCCACCAAGCGCGCTGAACTGAAAGCGGTTGTGCTCAGCACCACCGCTTCCTACGACGAGAAGATGGAAGCCCAGACGCGCTTGCAGAAGCTGCCACGCGACGCCAGCCCGGTGCGCGTGACCACGCGTTGCGCCCTGACCGGTCGTCCGCGCGCCGTCTATGCCAAGTTTGGCTTGGGCCGCAACAAGCTGCGTGAAGCGACCATGCGCGGCGACGTGCCGGGTCTGCGCAAGGCAAGCTGGTAAATCCCGTATCACGGATCGGCAGGGTGGCGTTGCGCCCCTTGTCGATTCACCCGCGGCCCGTGTCCGGTGCCGTTGACACGACTATCGCATCGCAAGTTCGCGAAAGCCGGGAAAAGCTGATATAGTCCGCGGTCTGCATAAAGCAGGCCAATGCAATGTTGGCTCACAATTTGATTGATTTCCGGTTTTCTCGGATATCGGTGCACTCTGAAGGATGTTTTCATGAGCATGACTGATCCCATCGCCGATCTGTTCACGCGCGTTCGCAATGCCCAGGCCACGGGCAAGCCGACCGTGCGGATGCCGTCGTCGAAACTCAAGGTGGCTATCGCCAACCTTCTCAAGAATGAGGGCTACATCCTCGACTCGATGACTGCCGTCGAAGACGGCAAGCCGGTGCTCGAGATCAAGCTCAAGTATTTCGAGGGCCAGCCGGCCATCGAGAAAATCTCCCGTGTCAGTCGCTCCGGCCTGCGTGTGTATCGCGGCAAGGGCGAGTTGCCAAAGGTTCTCGGCGGCTTGGGTATCTCGATCATCTCGACTTCCGCTGGTCTGTTGACCGATGCGCAGGCCCGTGCCAGGGGCCTGGGCGGCGAAGTCATCGGCCAAGTGGCATAAGGAGCCTTCAATGTCACGTGTAGCCAAACAACCTGTTTCTCTCCCGAAGGGTGTCGAAGTTGTTGTCGGAAGCGACAGCATCTCGGTGAAGGGACCCAAGGGCACGCTCTCCGTCCATCATCTGCCCGGCGTGACGGTCACCGTCGACAACGGCGTGGCCACCATCAGCCTGGGTGAGGGCGTCGACGACATGTTCGGCGGCACCGCGCGTGCGTTGCTCGCCAACATGGTTGCCGGCGTGTCCACCGGATACGAGCGCAAGCTCGAGCTGGTCGGGGTCGGGTATCGCGCGTCCATGCAGGGCAAGTCGCTGAACCTCAGCCTCGGCTTTTCCCACCCGGTGGTGTTCGATGCCCCCGCTGGCGTCAGCATCGAGACGCCGACCCAGACCGAGGTGCTGATCAAGGGTGCCGACAAGCAGGTCGTCGGCCAGGTCGCTGCCAAGATTCGCGGCTTCCGTCCGCCGGAGCCCTACAAGGGCAAGGGCGTGCGCTATGCCGGCGAGAAGATCACCCTGAAGGAAGCCAAGAAGGCATAAATGTGCTGTCCCTGCGCGCAAGACTGGCCATCCATGGCCAGACTCTTCAAAAAGCAGGTAGTCCGCACTCAAGCCGATCCGCTTTCAAGGAACATAGAGATGACCAAGAACGAAAACCGTCTGCGTCGCGCCAAGTCCACGCGCAGTCATATCCGCAAGCTGGCGGTGGCCAGGCTGTCGGTGCATCGCACCGGGCAGCACCTGTACGCACAGGTTTTTGACGCGTCCGGCAAGAACGTGGTGGCTGCCGCTTCCACGGTTCAAAAGTCGGTTGCCGAAGGCCTCAAGGGCAACAAGAACAAGGCTGCCGCCGCGGCGGTGGGCAAAGCCGTGGCCGAGCGCGCGGTCGCCGCGGGCGTGGAGTCGGTTGCATTCGATCGCTCCGGCTTCCGTTACCACGGCCGCATCCAGGCCCTGGCCGAAGCAGCCCGGGAAGCTGGCCTGAAGTTCTGAAGCAATACCGGCCGGATCCGGCCGCATGCGACACCTACAACTCCAAGCGGCCAAGCCGCAAGCAAAAGTCCTGGTCCGCCGGGCATATGGAATAGAACATGGCTTCTAATGATCGTGATCGCGAAAATTCGGACGGTTTGCTCGAAAAGCTTATCGCCGTCAACCGCGTGGCCAAGACCGTCAAGGGTGGCCGCCAGATGAGCTTCACTGCGCTGACCGTGGTCGGCGACGGCGAAGGCAAGGTCGGCTTCGGTTATGGCAAGGCGCGTGAAGTGCCGGTGGCCATTTCCAAGGCGATGGAGCGTGCCCGCCGCCAGATGGTGGACATCGAACTGAACAACGGCACCTTGTGGTACGCCATCAAGGCCAACCACGGCGCCGCCCGCGTATACATGCAGCCGGCGTCCGAAGGTACCGGTGTGATCGCTGGCGGCGCCATGCGTGCGGTGCTGGAAGTGGTCGGTGTGAAGGACGTGCTGGCCAAGGCCGTCGGTTCACGCAATCCGATCAATCTGGTGCGCGCCACCATCAAGGGCCTGCAGGCGGTTGCCTCGCCCAAGAAGATCGCCGCCAAGCGTGGCAAGACCGTGGACGAGGTGCTCGGCAATGGCTAACAAGAACGAAACCGCCGCTAACCGTGCGCGTGCGCCTGGTCAAGGGCCTGCGCGGCGTCCAGGGCCGCCATCGCCTCAGCGTCAAGGCGCTGGGCCTGGGCAAGATCAATGATGTTCGTGAATTGAAGGACAGCCCGCAGGTGCGTGGCTTGATCAACACCGTCTACTACCTTGTCCGGGTCGAGGAGTAAGCATCATGCGCTTGAATGACATTCAAGCCGAACGCCGGCTCGCACAAGACGCGCCTGCGCGTCGGTCGCGGCATCGGTTCGGGCCTGGGCAAGACGGCCGGTCGTGGCCACAAGGGCCAGCACGCCCGCGCCGGTGGCACGCACAAGTTCGGTTTCGAAGGCGGCCAGATGCCGCTGAACCGCCGTTTGCCGAAGGTCGGCTTTCGCTCGAAGATGAAGGCTCAGAGCCAGGAAGTGTTCCTGTACCAGCTGGCCAACCTCAAGGGCGACGTGATCGACGTTATCGCGCTGCATCAGGCTGGCCTGATCGACAGCCGCGCGAAGAAGGTCAAGGTCGTGCTCAAGGGTGAAATCGGTCGTGCGGTGAAGCTGTCCGGTCTGCTGGCTACGGCCGGCGCCAAGGCAGCCATCGAGGCGGCCGGCGGCAGCGTGGAGTAGTCAGATGGCTCAAGCCAAGGGCAATGCACTGGGCAAGCTGGGCAAGCTGACCGAGCTTCGCCAGCGCATTCTGTTTGTGGTCGGCGCGCTGATGGTGTTCCGCCTCGGCTCGTTCATCCCGGTTCCCGGCGTCAATCCGGAAGCCATGACGAACCTGGTCAACGGCAATGGCCTGATGGACATGTTCAACATGTTCTCGGGCGGTGCGCTGGAGCGGTTTTCGGTGTTCGCGCTGGGCGTGATCCCGTACATCTCGGCGTCGATCGTGTTCCAGATGATGGGCTCGGTGGTTCCGAGCCTGCAGGCGCTGCGCAAGGAAGGCGAGGCGGGCAAGCGCAAGATGACGGCTTACACGCGTTATGCCACCGTGCTGCTGGCGGCCTTCCAGTCGTTCGGTATTGCGGTGGCGCTGCAGGGCCAGGTGGCCGCCGGTGGCGCGCCGGTGGTGTACACGCCTGGATTCGGATTCGTGTTTTCCTCCGTGGTCGGGCTGACCGCCGGCACCATGTTCCTGATGTGGCTGGGCGAGCAGATGACCGAGCGCGGTATCGGCAACGGCATTTCGCTGCTGATTTTCGCCGGTATCGTGGCGGGCCTGCCGGGTGCGGTGGTGCACACGCTGGGCATGGCCAACAACGGCGAACTGTCGTTGATCCAGTTGCTGATGGTGGTTGGGCTGGTGCTTGGCGTGACCGCGTTCGTGGTGTTCATGGAGCGGGCGCAACGGCGCATCACGGTGAACTACGCGCAGGCGTTCCGGTGGGCAGAAGGCCTACCAGAACCAGAGTTCCAGTCTGCCGTTGAAGATCAACATGTCGGGCGTGATCCCGCCGATCTTCGCCTCCAGCCTGCTGATGTTTCCGGCGACCGCGGTGAGCTGGTTCAGCACCGGCCACCAGTCGCGCTGGGTGCAGGATCTGACGCAGTCGCTGAGCCCGGGCAACCCGTTGTATGAAATCGTGTTTTCGCGTGCTGGTGATCGGTTTTGCGTTCTTCTACACCGCGATCGTGTTCAACGCGGATGAGACGGCCGACAACCTGAAGCGTTCGGGCGCCCTGATTCCGGGCATCCGTCCGGGCAAGGCCACGGCCAGCTACATCGATGCGGTGATGACAGGTCTGACCGGTGTCGGTGCGATCTATCTGGTGCTGGTGTGTCTGGTGCCGTCGTTCATGCAGCAGGCCTGGCATGTGCCGTTCTATTTCGGCGGCACGTCGCTGCTGATCGTGGTGGTGGTGGTGATGGATTTCACGGCGCAGATCCAGGCGCATCTGGTCAGTCACCAGTACGAAAGTCTGCTCAAGAAAGCCAATCTTCGCCGCAGTTGAGGCAGCAAAGCGTCGTTCCAGGTCGGAAGTGGCGGCGCCGCGGTGCCGCAGGGCTTTCCAGTTCGGGTAATTCAGGTTAAAATTGCGCGTTTACCGCGCAAGAAACGCATTCGGAGAGAGTACATCATGGCGCGCATTGCGGGTGTCAATTTGCCGGTCCAGAAGCATGTCTGGGTTGGTCTGCAGAGCATTTACGGTATCGGTCGCAGCCGGGCCAAGAAGGTCTGCGTGGACGCTGGCGTGGTTCCGACCACCCAGATCAAGTCCCTCAGCGAAGGCGAGGTGGAGAAGATCCGCCTCGAGATCGGCAAGTACACCGTCGAAGGTGATCTGCGCCGCGAGGTGGGCATGGCGATCAAGCGTCTGATGGACCTGGGTTGCTATCGCGGCCTGCGTCATCGTCGCGGCCTGCCGGTGCGCGGCCAGCGCACGCGTACCAATGCGCGTACCCGCAAGGGCCCGCGTCGCGCCATCAAGAAGTAACCTGATTTCGCGATCGTCATGATCGCGAAGATCAAGAGCGGCCATTCATGGCCGCACTCATCGAAAGAGAACCATGGCTAAGCCGGTCAAAACCAAGAAGAAGATCAAGCGCGTTGTCACGGATGCCGTGGCCCACGTGCAGGCCTCCTTCAACAACACCATCGTCACCATCACCGATCGCCAGGGCAACGCCTTGTCGTGGGCGACTGCAGGCGGCGCGGGTTTCCGCGGTTCGCGCAAATCGACCCCGTTCGCCGCCCAGGTGGCCGCCGAGAAGGCCGGCCGCGCTGCCGGCGACTACGGCGTGAAGACGGTGGAAGTGCGCATCAAGGGCCCGGGCCCGGGCCGCGAGTCGGCGGTTCGTTCGCTGAACGCACTGGGCTACAAGGTGCTCAACATCATCGACGTCACGCCGATTCCGCACAACGGCTGCCGTCCCCCCAAGAAGCGCCGGGTCTGAAGTTGACGTCGCGATTCCAGTCGATCGCGGGAATCGAGGCCGGCCATCTGACCGACCTTCTTAGAAAGAGAATAAACATGGCACGTTATCGTGGAGCTACCTGCAAACTCGCCCGTCGTGAGGGTGCAGATCTCAGCCTGAAGAGTCCGGCGCGCGCGCTGGATTCCAAGTGCAAGCTGGAAAACAAGCCGGGCCAGCATGGCGCCAACAAGCGCATGCGTCTGTCCGATTATGCCGTGCAGCTGCGCGAGAAGCAGAAGGTCAAGCGCATCTACGGTGTGCTTGAGCGCCAGTTCAGCAATTACTACACCAAGGCGACGACGATCAAGGGCAATACCGGTGAAAACCTGTTGCGCCTGCTTGAGAGCCGCCTGGACAACGTCGTTTTCCGCATGGGCTTTGCGGTCACCCGCGCGCAGGCGCGGCAGCTGGTGGCGCACAAGGCGGTGCTGGTGAATGGCAAGAAGGTCAACATTCCTTCCTATCAGGTGCGTGCCGGGCGACATGATCGCATTGACCGAAAAGGCGCGCGCGCAGTTGCGCGTACAGGAAGCGGCGACTGTTTTCGACACCATGGATCTGCGTCCGGTGTGGGTCGAAGTCGACGCCAAGAAATTTGAAGGTACGTTCAAGTCGGTGCCGGACCGCGGCGATCTGCCGTCCGACATCAATGAAGCATTGATTATCGAGCTTTACTCGAAGTAATTAACCGGAGCTCTGCATGGCAGTTTCGTCAACTAGCGTGCTGCGGCCGCGTGGTCTCAGCGTGGAACAGCTCGGAGCCAACCGCGCCAGAGTGGTCGTCGAACCGCTTGAGCGTGGCTTTGGCCATACCCTTGGCAACGCGCTGCGGCGCGTCCTGCTCTCCTCCATCCCCGGCAGCGCGATTGTCGAGGTCGAGATCGACGGCGTGCTGCACGAATACACCACCCTGGAAGGTCTGCAGGAGGACGTCATTGAAGTCCTGTTGAATCTCAAGGAAGTGGCGATTCGGCAGCATTCCGGCGATGAAGTGACCCTGACCTTGTCCAAGAAGGGCAAGGGCGTGGTCACCGCCGGCGACATCGTGGTCGACCATACGGTGGAAATCGTCAACCCCGAGCATGTGTTGTGCCACCTGACCAAGGATGTCGCGCTCAACATGCGTCTGAAGGTGCGTCGCGGCGTCGGCTACGAGCCGGCCAGTGCACGTCAACACCCGGATGACGAGGCGCGCCCGATCGGTCGCCTGCAACTGGACGCCTCGTTCGCGCCGGTGCTGCGCGTGGCTTACGAAGTGGACGCTGCGCGTGTCGAGCAGCGGACCAACCTCGACAAGCTGGTGCTGGACGTCGAGACCAATGGCACGATCGACGCCGAGGAAGCGGTGCGCAAGGCGGCCGAGATCATCAACGATCAGCTGTCGGTGTTTGGCGATTTCTCGCATCGCGAGAGCGCCACCGACCAGGCCGAGAAGAGCGGTTTCGAGCCGCTGTTGCTGCGTCCGATCGACGATCTGGAACTCACCGTGCGTTCGGCCAACTGCCTGAAGGCCGAGAGCATCTATTACATCGGCGACCTGGTCCAGAAGACCGAGGTGGAGTTGCTGAAGACGCCGAACCTGGGCAAGAAGTCGCTGACCGAAATCAAGGATGTGCTCGGCGGGCGCAGTCTCGCGCTGGGTACGAAGCTTGAAAACTGGCCGCCGCCGGGCCTTTCGCACGGCATGCAGTTGGGTTGATGAGTTGTTTGTGCGATCGCTCCTTGATCGCTGAGTAGTAAACCTCCGACCGGAGTGCGTATCGCGCTCTGGTCGAATACCAAAAGCGGCCGTCCGTGGCCGCACTCCTCACAAGAGCTTCTGCTCCGATGGGGTTTTCAAAACAGAGCCTCGGATTTAATAAGGCCTTAAAGCGGGTAACCGCGGGAAGCCGGACACAGGTGCCGGTTTTTCATAACAACAGACATAGAGACTTTCACCATGCGTCACATGAAATCCGGTCGCAAACTCAATCGGACCAGCAGCCATCGCGAAGCCATGTTCAAGAACATGGCCTCGTCGCTGGTCAAGCACGAGTTGATCCGTACCACCCTGCCCAAGGCGAAGGAACTGCGCCGCATTGCCGAGCCGCTGATCACGCTGGCCAAGGTTGACGGCGTCGCCAATCGTCGCCTTGCGTTCTCGCGTCTGCGCGACAAGGAAGCGGTAGGCAAGTTGTTCGTCGAACTCGGGCCGCGCTACAAGGAACGCCCCGGCGGCTACCTGCGCATCCTGAAGTGCGGCTTCCGGCCCGGTGACAGCGCGCCGATGGCGTATGTCGAACTGGTCGGCCGCCCGCAGGTTGATGCAGTGGATGCCGCCTAGATTGCTCGGGTGAGTTGACCGCTTCGGTTGGCCGACATTCGAGTGAGATCCAGCAAACCCGGCCGGGTGACTCGCCGGGTTTTTGCTTGTGCGGCGTACCATTCCGCCAGCGGTGGCGCTTACGATCATGCTGACAGCAACGCCTCGAACAGGTAATGTCGTCTTCCCGCAACGCAACAAAATGTCATGAACCCATTCCGCTGGTCCTACCGTGTCAGTTTCCTCGTCGGCTTCCTGGTCTGCGCCGGCTTGCTGGGGTTTGCGCTTTACGCGGAATACGTCTGGCAGATGTTCCCGTGTCCGCTGTGCATCTTCCAGCGGATCGGCTTCGTCGTGATGGGCTTGTTCTTCCTGCTCGGCGCGCTCCATGCGCCCCGGGGCGGCGTGCGCTGGGTTTATGCCGCGGGCGTGTGGCTCGGCGCGGCGTTCGGCATCGTGGTGGCGTCCCGGCACCTGTGGATCCAGTCCCTTCCCGCCGATCAGATCCCTTCCTGTGGTCCGCCGCTGGATTACATGTTCAGCGCGTTCCCGTTCGCGAAGGCGCTCAGGATGGTGTTCACCGGTTCGGGCGAGTGCGCCACGGTTGAGCCGATCCTCGGTCTGCCGATGCCCGCATGGTCCCTGCTGTGGTTCATCGCGCTCGCCGTGTTGACGATATTTGCCGTGCGCCAGAGGACCCAGCGCCGATGAGCATGGCCGAAGTGGAGGGTGATTCCGGCGCGACGGGAATCGGGCCGGGCGCAGCACCGTGGGCGCCCGACTCCTGGCAGCGACGCCAGGCCCTGCAGCAACCCGTGTACGACGATGCCGAGGAGCTGGCCCGGGCGGGAGCGCACCTGGCCCGGTTGCCGCCCCTGGTCACCTCGTGGGAAGTACTGGCGCTGAAGGAAGCGCTTGCCGAGGCACAGGAGGGCAAGCGGTTCCTGCTGCAGGGTGGCGATTGCGCCGAGACCTTTGCCGACTGCACCAGCCCGGTGATTTCCAATCGCCTGAAGGTGCTGTTGCAGATGAGCCTGGTGCTGGTGCACGGGCTGAAAAAGCCGGTGCTGCGTGTCGGCCGCTTCGCGGGGCAGTATGCCAAGCCACGCTCCGCCGACACCGAGACCCGCGATGGCTGCACCTTGCCGAGTTTTCGTGGCGACGTGGTCAATGGCGCGGAGTTCACGGCCGCGGCCCGTCGCCCCGATCCGCAGCGGCTGATCCAGGCGCACGCGCACTCGGCCTTGACCATGAACTTCGTGCGCGCGTTGATCGACGGCGGTTTTGCCGATCTGCGCCACCCCGAGTACTGGGATCTGGCCTGGGTCGAACATTCGCCGCTGGCCGCCGAATACCGCCAGATGGTGGCCGCCATCAGCGACTCGCTGCGGTTCATGGAGACGCTGGCCGGGCCGATCGCCGGTTTCTCCAAGGTGGATTTCTTCACCTCGCACGAGGCCTTGTTGCTGCATTACGAGCAGGGCTTGACCCGCCGGGTGCCGCGCAACCCCGGCTGGTTCAACTTGTCCACCCATTTTCCGTGGATCGGCATGCGCACGGCCGGACTGCAGGGCGCGCACGTGGAGTATTTCCGCGGCATCCGCAATCCGATTGCGCTGAAGGTGGGCCCTTCGGTGACGCCGGACCAGCTGCTGCCGCTGATCGACGTGCTGAACCCGCACGACGAGCCGGGCCGGCTGACCCTGATCCACCGCATGGGGAATGCGCGCATCGCCTCCGCCTTGCCGGCGTTGCTGGCGGCGGTGAAACGCGAAGGGCGACGCGTGCTGTGGGTGGCCGACCCCATGCACGGCAATACCGAGAGCACGTCCAACGGACACAAGACGCGGCAGTTCGACAATATCCGCGGCGAGCTGGACCAGGCCTTCGACATCCATGCAGCAGTCGGCACCTTCCTCGGCGGCGTGCACCTGGAGTTGACCGGTGAGGATGTGACCGAGTGCATGGGTGGCGCCCGCGGTCTGAGCGAGAGCGACCTGGATCGCGCCTACAAATCCATGGTCGACCCGCGCTTGAACTACGAGCAGTCGCTGGAGCTGGCCATGCTGATCGTGCGCAAGTCCGTGGGTGGGCAGCGACCGGGTTGAAGCCGGCGAAGCGAGGCCGCTGACCGATCGGTGCGCATGCGCTGCTTGGAGCAGCGCATTTCACCTTTCGCAACAGGGTTCTGCCACGTGCGGGCCACCCAGGTCGCGGATGCCTTCACAGCGGCTCTGGCGCCACCGGCTGGCCGCCCACGGTGTCGAGAAATTTCGGCGGTTGCCACGCGTGGCTGTGCTGCTCGAAACCGTAGGCGATGGCGATCAGGGTCGGTTCGCTCCATTTCGCGCCGAACCACACGATGCCCACCGGCAGGCCATGGGCCCAGCCGGCGGGGACGGTGATCGACGGATAGCCGGCGACGGCGGCCGGTTGCGAGGCACCGCCGACGGTGGGATCGCCGCTGACGATGTGGTCGCCCAGCACCGGGTCGGTCACGAAGGCCGGGCCCCACGATGGCGCCAGCAAGGCATCGAGATGTTGTGCCTTGAGCGCGGCGTCGATGCCTTCGGGCCCGGAAAGGCGCTTGGCCAGCGCCAGCGCATCGACGTAGGCCTTGTCGCTGAGCGGTCCCTTCTGCGCCGCCTGCTCGAACAGTTCCTGGCCGAACCACACCATCTCCTCGTTCGCGTGGGCGCGGTCGAACGCGATCAGGTCCGCGAGCGTGTGCACGGCGAGGCCAGTGCGGGTAGCCAGGTAAGCATTGATGTCGTGCTTGAAGTCGTACAGCAGCACGGTCATCTCGGGCGCGCCGAGTTCACTCAGGTGCGGCAACTGCACCGGGTCGACGATGATCGCACCCTGGGCCTTCATGGTGGCGATGGCCGCGTCGAGTACGCGGTCCGCGTTGGGCTCGTTGCCGGCGAGCTGGCGCACCACGCCGATGCGCTTGCCACGCAGGCCGTCCGGGTCGAGGAAGCGGGTGTAGTCGGTGGCGTGAGCGTCGGCATTGACGGTGGCGGGATCGCGTGGATCGGTGCCGGCGATGACCGAGAGCAGGGCGGCGGCATCGGCCACGCTGCGCGCCATCGGACCGGCGGTATCCTGGTTGTGGCTGATCGGCACGATGCCGGCGCGGCTGACCAGGCCCAGCGTGGGCTTGATCCCCACGATGCCGTTCATCGCGGCTGGGCAGATGATCGAACCGTCGGTCTCGGTGCCGATCGCCACCGTAGTCAGTCCCGCGGCGACTGCCGCGGCCGAGCCGGCGCTGGAACCGCAGGGGTTGCGATCGAGTACGTACGGGTTGCGCGTCTGTCCGCCCACGCCACTCCAGCCGCTGCTGGCATGGCCGGAGCGGAAATTGGCCCATTCGCTGAGGTTGGTCTTGCCCAGGATCAGCGCGCCGGCCTTGCGCAACCGCTCGACCAGGCCGGCATCGCGCGGTGCCGGCGCGGCGGTCAGCGCCAGCGAGCCGGCGGTGGTGAGCATGCGGTCTCCGGTATCGATATTGTCCTTGAGCAGCACCGGTATGCCGTACATCGACTCGCGTGGCTTGGCGCCGTTGCGGGCCTGGTCGAGCGCGCCGGCGAGTTGCGCGGCGTCGGGATTCGTCTCGAGGATCGCGCGCAGGGTCGGTCCGGTCTGGTCGATTTGCCGGATGCGTTCAAGCAGCTGATCGACAAGCTGGCGGGTATCCAGCGTGCCCGCATTCATGCGCTGCTGCAGTTGCGCGACGGAGGCATACGCGACGTCGTGAGTGGCCGGCCCGGGAGCTTGCGCAGCCCACGCCGCGCCGCCAAGCAAGGCGGTGACCAGTGCAACGAGATGGACGGCCGAACGCTTCATGGTGATCCCCTGGTGGTTGCTGTGGCAGGTGCACAGGGCTCCAGCTTAACGCCGCCCGCGGCCGGGCGCAGCGGCAGCAGCGTACAATGCGCGGATGATGTGGAACGCTCGTCTGCTTCGCGCCAGACCATTCGGTCTTGCCATTGTCTTTGTGGCCGCGTGGCTGGCCGGAACTCCGGGACTCGCCGCGGATACGCCGCCGATCCCCGACACCCTGCAACAGCGCATCGCGGCGTGCACCACGTGTCACGGTGTGCATGGCGAAGGACGGGCGGCCAGCGGCTATTTTCCGCGTCTGGCCGGCAAGCCGGCAGCCTATCTGGCGCGGCAGATGCAGGATTTCCAGGATGGCTTGCGCAAGTACGCGCCGATGGAATACACGGTACGTCATCTGAGTCCGGCCTACATGCGCGAGATCGCCGACTACTTCTCCGCGCAACAGGTTCCCTACGCACGCTCGCCGGTGCCGTCGGTCCCGCCAGCGACCCTGCAGCGCGGCGAGCAGTTGCTCGGCAAGGGCGATCCATCGCGCAAGATCCCCGCCTGCGTCGAATGCCACGGCCGTCAACTGACCGGCGTGGAGCCGTCCACTCCAGGCCTGGTGGGTTTGCCCTACGACTACATCAGCGCGCAGCTGGGCTCCTGGCGCACGCACACCCGCGCCACGGTGGCGCCCGATTGCATGGCCGCCGTGGCCACCCGGCTCAGTGAATCGGATATCACCGCGGTCGCCGTGGCGCTCGCCAGTCGCGAACTTCCCGCCGACACGCATGCACAGCCAGCCGGGTCGGTGACGCCGCCACTGCGTTGCGGCGTGCTGGGCGCGACGGGAGGCACGCCATGAGGCGTCATCGGTGGCTGGTGTTCGTCGTACCGGTGGTCGTCGTGCTGCTGATCGCGCTGGTGGCGCTCTGGCTGCTGATCGCTGGCGGCGGCCATGCGCCAACTTCGTCAGTGGCGAGTCCGGTGACAACGGCCATGTTGCACGAACCGGCGCGGATTGCCCGGGGTGAATATCTCACCACGGTTGGCGACTGCGCCGGCTGCCACACGGCGCAGGGCGGCGCCCGTTTCGCCGGCGGACGGGTGATACCCACGCCGTTCGGCAATATCACCGCGCCCAACATCACGCCCGATCGAGCGACCGGCCTGGGCGACTGGAGTTTCCAGGATTTCTGGCGTGCGCTGCATGCGGGCATGGGCCGCCACGGCAAGTTGCTGTATCCGGCGTTCCCGTACACCTCGTATACCAAGGTGCATCGCGACGATGCGCTGGCCATCTTTGCCTATCTGCAATCGTTGCCGGCGCTGCACCAACCCGCCGCAGCACCATCGCTTGAGTTTCCCTACAGCCTGCGCCGCAGCCTGGTGGCGTGGCGCGCACTGTATTTCCACGAGGGCGAGTTCAAGAACGACCCGGCGCAGTCGGCCGAGTGGAATCGCGGCGCCTACCTGGTGCAGGGCCTGGGTCACTGCAACGAGTGCCACGCGACGCGAGGTTCGCTGGGCGGCATCGCCAGCGGCCAGCACCTGAGCGGCGGCGAGATTCCGGTGCAGGACTGGTACGCGCCGGACCTGAGCACACGGGAGCACGGTGGTTTGCAGGGTTGGAGCGAGCAGGACATCGTCGATCTGCTCAAGACCGGCCAGTCGGCGAAAGGGGCAGCTTTCGGCCCGATGGCTTCGGTGGTGGCCGGCAGCACCCAGCACATGAGCGGCGAGGACCTGCGCGCGGTTGCCACGTATCTGCGCTCGCTGCCGCCGCGCGCCGAGACAGCGGAATCTTCGCGCGAGTTCGTACCGAAGGCGGTCCTGGCTGACGGCGAAAAGATTTATGCCAAGCAATGCGCCGATTGCCATGGCAAGCGCGGCGAGGGCGTGGCCGGGGTCTATCCACCGCTGGACAGCAATTCCACGGTGACCGAACCGAGCGGCATCAACGCCACGCGGATGGTTCTGCTGGGCGGGTTCCCGCCGGTCACGGCGGGAAACCCGCGGCCTTACTCGATGCCGCCATTCGCCCAGCAGCTCGATGACAGCGACGTGTCGGCGGTGGTCAGCTACATCCGGCACGCATGGTCCAATCGGGTTGCGCCGGTTCGCCCGGAGCAGGTGGCCAGGTATCGGCACACACCGATCGATTGAGTGCCCTGATTCAAGCTCAGCCTTCGGCCACGCCGCGATACAATTCACCCAGGGCCAGCCACGGCGCCAGGCTCCAGTGTCCGCGCGCCTGACCGGAGGGCGAGGGCAGGACGAAGAGCGACGTGTCTTCGATCGTTTCTTCCTGCAGGCCGTAGTTGACGGCGTGGCCGAGTGCTGCGCGCGCCGCGTTCTTGCTGGTGAACGCGAGCAGACGCGGGCGGTAGCGCGCGATCTTGCCGCGCAGTGCATCGACATCGAACGCATCGCGCGGCAGGTCGGCGTCGTTGCCGCTGTGGCGTTTGGCCAGGTCGGTGAGGCCGATGCCGCAATCGGTCAGCAGTGAAAATTCCGCTGGCAGCAGCAGGCGCGGCGTCAGTCCGGCCTGGAACAGTGCACGCCAGAACAGGTTGCCGGGGTGCGCGTAGTAGGCCTGTTCAGCTGCCGAGCGCTTGCCGGCGGCGGTACCGCAGAACACCAGCCGCAACCTCGGCCCGAGGACGTCGGGCAGGATGTGGCGGTCAACGCGGTTCGGCATGCTCGTCGAGCAGAAAATCGGTGAACTGGAAACGTCCATCGCGCAGCACCGATTCGCCGCGGCGCAGCTTGAGCGGCTGGCGGAACAGCGGTCCGGCGTAGCTCAGGGTATGAAACTCGCCGCGTTCGCCACAAGGATCCACGGCGGCCGGCAGCGAGTCGAGCAGCGCCGCGTCGTAGTCGCGGCCGCAGTAGCTGGCGTCCAGTTGCTGGGTATCCACGCAACACAACATGGCGCGATGGCCTGCGCTGATGAAGCGACGCGATAGTGCGCCCGTATCCTCGCCCCACAGCGGGAACACCGCGCGCCAGTTTTCGCGGCCGAGCTGGCGCACGCGATAGTCACGTACGTCTTCGAGGAACAGGTCGCCGAAGGCACAATGACGAATGCCCGGCCAGCGCATGCGTGCGTCGGCCAGCACCCGGGCGTGCGTCTCCTCGTAGGCTTCGTTGCTGCCCGGCCAATCCAGCAGCACTTCGATCAGGGGCAGGCCGAGCGCCGCGGTCTGCGCGAGCAGGACCTCGCGTTGCACGCCGTGCATGGCGACACGCTGGTAATTGCGATTGACCGTGGTCAGCAGGCCGACCACCTGCCACGCCGGATCGGCGCGCAGCCGCTCGAGCGCCAGCAGGCAGTCCTTGCCTCCGCTCCAGGCCAGCAATATCGGGGTGCTCATGCTCGGCGGGCTCCTGCAGGTTGGCGGGCGTCGCGCAGCGGCATCGGCCGTCGGGGCGTTCGATTCAGGCACGGTCGCGGCGGGTGGCGCCGGAAGCGGGGCTATTCTGCAATATTGGAGGGCCGAGGTCGATTTTCGAACTTGTTCATCGACAGTTCGTAGCGCCAGCCGCTATAAAGATGGTCAGTTTTGGGGAGTATGCAGTGAGCGAGGAAATCCTGATCAACGTGACGCCGCGCGAAACCCGCGTCAGCGTGGTCGAGAACGGCATGCTGCAGGAAGTGCACGTCGAGCGCGCCTCCCGGCGTGGCTACGTCGGCAATGTCTACAAGGGCCGCGTGCAGCGCGTGATGCCCGGCATGCAGGCGGCCTTCGTCGAGATCGGGCTGGATCGGGCAGCCTTCCTGCACGCCTCGGACATCGTGCGCCCGACGTTGCCGGCGGCCGAAGGCGAGGAATCTTCGGGCAACGGCCACGTGCCGCTGATCAACGAACTGGTGCACGAGGGCCAGGAAATCGTGGTGCAGGTGGTGAAGGACCCGATCAGCACCAAGGGCGCGCGATTGTCGGCGCATCTGTCGATCCCTTCGCGCTACCTGGTGTTGTTGCCGCACGCGCGCACGCTGGGCATCTCCACCCGCATCGATGACGAGAACGAGCGGCAACGCCTGCGCAACGTGCTCACCTCGCTGATCGGCGACGACGTGAGCGCTGGCGAGCGCCTCGGCTACATCGTGCGCACGAATGCCGAAGGGCAAGGTGCGGATTCGCTGGCCTTCGACGTGGCCTACCTCGGCAAGGTGTGGCGGGTGGTGCAGGAGAACATCGCCAAGGCGCGCGTGGGCGAGCGCGTGTACGAGGAGCTGTCGCTGCCGCTGCGCAGCCTGCGCGACATGCTCAACGAGGACATCGAGAAGGTACGGGTGGATTCGCGCGAGACGTTCGAGCGGGTGACCCGGTTCGTGCACAAGTTCATGCCGCAACTGGACGATCGCATCGAACTCTACGACGGCGAGCGGCCGATCTTCGACCTGTATGGCGTCGAGGACGAAATGCAGCGTGCGTTGAAGAAGGAGGTGCCGCTGAAATCCGGCGGCTACCTGATCGTCGACCAGACCGAGGCGATGACCACGATCGACGTCAACACCGGTGCCTATCTCGGCTCGCGCAACCTGGAGGAGACGGTCTACCGCACCAATCTGGAAGCGGCGCAGGCCAGCGCGCGCCAGCTGCGCCTGAGGAATCTGGGCGGCATCATCATCATCGACTTCATCGACATGGTGGATGAGGAGCACAAGCGCCAGGTCCTGCGCATGCTCGGCAA
The DNA here is from genome assembly GCA_963771235.1 of uncultured Gammaproteobacteria bacterium. Taxonomy (GTDB): domain Bacteria; phylum Pseudomonadota; class Gammaproteobacteria; order Xanthomonadales; family Rhodanobacteraceae; genus Rhodanobacter. The sequence continues at coordinate 235,110 of CAVYSP010000002.1, read as the reverse complement.
GGGCCTGGCGCGGGATCACGCCAAGACCACGGTGTACCCGATGTCGGCGCTGGGCCTGGTCGAGATGACCCGCAAGCGCACCACCGAGAGCCTGGCGCGCCAGCTGTGCGAGCCGTGTCCGGCTTGCAACGGGCGCGGCGTGCTGAAGACCGCCGAGACCGTGACCTACGAAATTTTCCGGGAGATCACCCGCGCCGTGCGTCAGTTCGACGCGGAGAAGCTGCTGGTCATGGCCAGCGCGGACGTGGTGAACCGCATCCTCGAAGAGGAATCTGCCGCGGTCGCCGAACTGGAAGAGTTCATCTCGAAAAGCATACGCTTCCAGGCGGAAGAGCATTATTCGCAGGAACAATTCGATGTGGTCTTGTTGTAAGTCCGGTCCGGTTCGGCACGCGTGAATATCGTGTGGCGGCGCCGACTGCACGGCGGCGCTCGCGGCCTGGGCTGGACCGCGGGCGTGCTGGTGATCCTGCTCGCGGTGCTGGCCGCGCTGATGCAGTTGCTGCTGCCGCTGCTGGCGCGCCATCCGGCGTGGGTGGCCGCACAGCTCAGCCAGCGCCTGCAGCGTCCGGTCAGCTTCGCGTCGATGGCAGGGCACTGGAGCCCCGCCGGCCCGGAGTTCGTGCTGCATGGCGTAACGATAGGCGCAGCGCCCGGGGCGAGCGGCGCAGCCTTGCATCTGCCGGAATCCAGGGTGCGGCTGGATCTCGGCGGCTGGCTGCTGCCGTCACGGCATCTCCTCAACGTGTACGTGCGGGGCTTGCGACTGGATCTGCTGCACGACGCCGCTGGCTGGCACGTCAGCGGCATGGGGACGGCGGCTACTGCGGATCGCCAGCCGCTGTCGCTGGGTCATCTGTCCGTGGATCTCTGGCTGGACGATCTGCGGGTGGACGTCACCGACGCCACGCTCGGCAAGCACTACACGGTGCTGTCGCACGAGTTGCGTGTCAGCCATCAGGGTGAGTGGCTTCGTTTCGGCGGCAGTTTGCGTCGCGCCGGCGTGAGCGGTGCCAGCGTGCGCACGGCGGGCCGCTTTCGCCAGGACGGTCGTGCCGGCAGGTTGTGGATGAGCGCCGATGCGTCCGAGTTGAAGCCGCTGCTGGATGGCGTCGACTTGGCAGGCTATACCGTCGAGCACGGCGCGGGCCGGCTGAGCGCATGGCTCGACTGGACCCAAGGGACGCTGCGCAGCGGCGTGCTGCGTATCGACCTGGACACCTTGTCGGCAAGCGCACCGAACCATGGCATGGCCAGCGTGGCCGCGTTGCACGGGCTGGCGGGAATCCGCCACGCGGACGACGGTTATGAGCTGCGCTGGGCGGGCGACGACGGCAGTGCGGCCGTGTTGAACCTGGATCATCCCGGCACGCCGCAGCTGCGCGTGGATGCGGCCGCGCGCAAGCTGCAGTTGGCGCCCTTGTTGCCATGGCTGGCCCTGAAGCCGGACCTGGCGCCGTCGCTGGCGCGCTGGCTGGGCAGCGGCAAACCGCGCGGCGAACTGGCCCGCGTCGCCTTGCATTGGACCCGCGACAGCGGGTTGCAGATGCTGGCGGTCGAGTTCGACGGGCTGGGCATCGACCCGGTCGACAAACTGCCCGGGCTGAGCGACTTGCGCGGCGAGCTGCGTGGCGACAGCGAAGGGTTCTCGCTGGAATTGCCGGCGCAGCCCACCACGGTGACGTTCCCGCATGTGTTCCGCCAGCCGTTCGAACTGTCCAGGGTGGCCGGCACGTTGGCGTTCTGGACACAGGATGGCGACTGGCATGTCGGGGCCGATACGCTGGACTTTGTCGGCACGGGCTATGCCGGCAGCGTGCGCGGCGAAGCCGTCCTGCCGGCGGCTGGTGGTGCGCCATTTCTCGACCTGTACGCCACGGTGGATCACGCCGACATGCCGGCGGCCAAGTTGTTCTGGCCCGTCAACGTGATGTCGCCTGACACGGTGGCTTGGCTGGATCACGCGCTGGTGTCCGGCCAGCTCGAGCACGCCCGGGTGCTGGTGCGTGGCGACCTGGCGGACTGGCCGTTCCAGCACAACGACGGGCGCTTCGAGGCGCACGCGGTCATCCATGACCTGACCCTCGATTTTGCCGCGGGCTGGCCGCGCGCCGAAGGAGTCGATGCAGTGGCCAGTTTCGTCAACAACGGCATGCTGGTGGAAACCAGCGCCGGCCATTCGCTGGGGGTGACCACGCAACATGCGGTGGCGCTGATTCCCGATTTCGGCCAGGGCTTGCTGGATCTCAACGTGCATGGCAGCGGCAGTGGCGCGAGCTTGCTGGAATTCGCGCGCAAGAGTCCGGTCGCCGGCGACGCGGCCGCTACGCTGGCCAAGCTCAGCCTGGACGGGCGCGGCACATTCGATTTCCACCTGAGTCTGCCCCTGGGCAAGCCAGAGAATGCGCAGCTCGATGGTGTTGCCCAGTTGCAGAATGCCACGCTCACGGCGCCCGACTGGAAGCTCGCGCTGGACAAGCTCAACGGCCCGCTGCATTTCGATCTTCATGGCCTGCAGGCCGGCCCGCTGGATACCGTGTTCCATGGTCAGCCTGCGCGTCTGCAAATGGCGATTGCCGGCGCCAACCCTGATCCGGCCACCGTTTTGTCGGCCAGCTTGCAGGGGAGTTTTCAGGTGGCCGAACTGCTGCAGGACTATCCCTCGCTCGACTGGCTGGGTCAGCTGGCGCAGGGACGCGGCGACTTCAATATCGGGTTCGTCCTCGCACGCCAGCCAGGCACCGATGCGCTGACGCAGACACTGAGCGTCGACTCGCCACTCAGTGGTGTGGCCTTGCAACTGCCGGCGCCACTGGACAAGCCGGCCGCGGCCACGCTGCCGTTGCACGTAGCCATGAGTCTGCCGATCGAAGGCAGTGACCTGCAGCTGAGCCTTGGCCAGGTCTTGCGTGGCCAGCTGCGACTACCCGAAGACGCCGGCCAGCCGTTGGCCGGTACCCTGGCTTTTTCAGACCAGATGCCACAAGCGCTGCCCACGCGCGGACTGCGCATCCGCGGCCATGCGGCCACGCTGGATGTCACCGGCTGGGTGCAGCGCGCGGCTGCGGGTGCCGGCGGAGACGGCCCCGGGCTGGAGAGCGTCGAGGTGGGCACCGGCCGGGCGCTCTGGTTTGGTCACTCGCTCGGAGAGATGCGGCTGCGCGCCGCGCCGCAAGCGGACGTCCTGAACGTGGACCTGGACGGCGCGGCCATGGCCGGCAACGTCAAGGTGCCCACCGCGGAGCTGGACAAGCGCGGCATCACGGCCCGCTTGCAGCATCTGTACTGGCCCAAGGATGTCACCCCCGCCTCCGCGGTTGCTGCGCCGGTAACCGCGCCGGCAACCGCTGATGGTGCATCGAAGGCGCCGGTGCAGCCGGTGGCGGCTGCGGTCGACGACCCGGCGAATACAGGGATCAATCCCGCGGCACTGCCGCCGTTTCACCTGTGGATAGGCGACCTGCGCCTGGGCGATGCCAAGCTGGGCGAGGCGCGGCTGGAGACCTGGCCTACTCCCGACGGGATGCATATCGAACAATTACGGGCGTTGTCCAAGCGGGTGCAGATCACCGCCAGCGGCGACTGGGACGGCAGCGCCACCAGCAGTCACACGCACATGCGCATCAATTTCTCGGCCGACGACCTGGGCGCGATGCTGGGCGCGTTCGGCTACAACGGGCTGGTGCTGGGCGGCAAAACCCATGACCGACTGGATGCCAGCTGGCCGGGCAGCCCCGGCCAGCTGTCGCTGGCCACCATGGATGGCACCCTGAGCATCCATGTCAGCGATGGCCGCATTCCCGAGGCCAGCTCGCCCGGCGTGGGCCGCCTGCTCGGGTTGGTGTCGCTGGCCGACCTGCCGCGCCGACTCACGCTGGATTTCGGCGACGTCTTCGGCAAGGGGCTGGGCTTCGATTCGATCAGCGGCGATTTCCGCCTGGCCGATGGCAACGCCACCACCAGCAATCTGGCCATTACCGGCTCGTCGGCGAACATCACCATCACTGGCCGCACGGGGCTGCGCGCCCGGGATTACGACCAGCAGATCCTGGTGGTGCCCCACGTCGGCAACAGCCTGCCGCTGGTCGGCGCGGTGGTCGGGGGGCCGATCGGCGCGGCGGCAGGTTTTGCCGTGCAAGGCATTCTCGGGAAAGGACTCAACAAGGCCGCCAGCGCGCGCTATCGCATCACCGGCAGCTGGGACCACCCGGTGATGACCTTGATCGAGAAGCACGGCGAGGTGCCGCCCTTGGTCCCGCCACTGCTCAGCCCGGCTGCCAGCGTGCCGGCGGCACCTGGCAGCGTGGTGCCACCGGCAGCCGGCGTGCCGGCAACCGCCTCGAGCACCGCATCGCCAGCGTCCGGCTCCACCCATCGTTGATCCGGGCGACTCTGTCGCCTGCGCGCCACTTCCTGTGCTGATCGTTTTCCTTCCCCGGCGTAGCGCGGAAAGGGAATGCAACGCCTGGTAGGCGTTGCCTTGCCCGAGGAAAAGCACGGTGGGTTGATCTCAACCGCCAGCTGGCGGCATCCATGAAGCACGCCGCTTTAAAGTGACCCGCCGCAGCCCCATGTGGGACAGTTGCGCACTGAATATAAACAAGCCGAGCCCATGGATTCCCTGATTTCCGTCGCTGAAAGCAAGCTGTTGTCGCCCGGAGGCATCGCCACGGGCGATCTCGATCGCGTCTTCGCCCAGCTGATGGGTCCATCCATCGATGCGGCCGACCTGTACTTCCAGCATTCGCGCAGCGAGTCGTGGACGCTGGAGGAGGGCATCGTCAAGGACGGCAGCCATTCGATCGAACAGGGCGTGGGCGTGCGCGCGATGTCCGGCGAGAAAACCGGGTTCGCCTATTCCGACGAGATCGTCTTGCCGCAGTTGCTGGAAGCGTCGAAGGCCGCGCGGGCGATCGCCCGCGATGGCAACGGCGCCGGCAAGCCGCTGGCATTGCACGATGCCCGCGCCCTGTATCCGGCGATCGACCCGGTCGAGAGTCTGCCCAATCCCGACAAGATCGCCTTGCTGCGCGAAGTCGACGCGTATGCGCGCTCGCGCGATCCGCGCATCAAGCAGGTCATCGTCAGCCTGGCCGCGACCATGGACACCATCCTGATCGCCGCCTCCGATGGCACCCTGGCCGCCGACGTGCGCCCGCTGGTGCGCATGAATGTGCAGGTGATCGCCGAAGCGAATGGCCGCCGCGAACAGGGCTACTCCGGCGGCGGCGGCCGCTACGGTTACCGCGAGCTGATCGAGAACGGCCGCGCGCTCGCCTTTGCCGATGAGGCCGTGCGCCAGGCGCTGGTCAACCTGGATTCGGTCGATGCGCCCGCCGGCCAGATGACGGTCGTGCTCGGTCCCGGCTGGCCCGGCGTGCTGTTGCATGAGGCGATCGGCCACGGCCTCGAAGGCGATTTCAACCGCAAGGGCAGCTCCGCGTTCTCCGGCCGCATCGGCCAGCGCGTGGCGGCGAAGGGCGTCACCATCGTCGACGACGGCACCCTGGCCGGTCGCCGCGGCTCGCTCAGCATCGATGACGAAGGCACCGCGACCGAGTGCACCACCCTGATCGAGGATGGCATCCTAAAAGGCTATATGCAGGACAAGCTCAACGCGCGCCTGATGGGCATGGCGCCGACCGGCAACGGCCGCCGCGAATCGTTCACCGCGCTGCCGATGCCGCGCATGACCAACACCTACATGCGCGCCGGCGCGCACGATCCGGCCGAGATCATCCGCTCGGTGAAAAAGGGTTTGTACGCGCCGAACTTCGGTGGCGGCCAGGTCGACATCACCAACGGCAAGTTCACCTTCTCCGCTTCCGAGGCGTATCTGATCGAGGACGGCAGGATCACCCGGCCCGGTGAAGGGCGCCACGCTGATCGGCAGCGGCCCCGAGGTACTCAATCGTGTGTCGATGATCGGCAATGACCTCAAGCTGGATGAAGGCGTGGGTGTGTGCGGCAAGGACGGGCAGAGCGTGCCGGTCGGCGTGGGTCAGCCAACGTTGAAGATCGATTCGATGACGGTGGGCGGGACGGCTTCCTGAGGCAAGGCCTGCTCATCGAACCCGGGACCCTCACGCTCAGCATTCCCGAACGCCACCACGAACGCCCGCTCGTCATTCCGCGAAGGTCGGAATCGCTGGTGCAAGCCGCGGCCCGTGGCTGGGTGCTCGATTGCCTGCGGCGATCGAGCCACTTTCTTTTTCCCTGGCCAAAAGACGAACAACGAGCAGTCTGCCTGCGGCCGGGAATCGACCTTCGCGCAGAACCGCCATGGTTCCATCGCGCGGGTCCGATCGGGTGGGGTGGCGTCCACCTGACCGGCAGCAGACCGCCAGCGCCTATCGTTCATCGAGATAAAAGAGCTGCTCGACCGCGACATCCAGGGCGCGCGCCAGTTTGAGAGCAAGCAAGGTCGATGGAACCATCCGCTCCATCTCGATCGCATTGATCGACTTGCGCGTGGTTTCGCTCAATTCCGCGAGATCCGCCTGGGTCAGGTTTCTCTCGGCGCGTCGCACCTTGAGGTGGTTGGCCAACTGCTCCCGAGTCATGGGTCAGGCGCGATCGAACAAGAGAAAGCAGGCAAGGAAGCCGATGGCGCCGGCCACCACCGCGAGCAGGGCCACCATCTGTCCAGGCAGGTCGCTTCCCGTGGCGGCGCTCACGACACAGAAGGCGCTCAGTTCGCCGAGCATCAGCAGGAATGCCCATTTGTACGAGCGGCTGATGGCCGACAGCCTCAGCTCGTCATGGCTTACCAGTTCGCGGTGTTTCGAACTGGTCTTGCCCGCCCCTGCGCGTTTGCCTCGATTGATCCAGATCGCGCCGAATATGATGCAGAAAGGAACAACTTCCGCCATCAGCACCCGGCGTGTCTCGCCCGCGAAAGCGAACGCAGCGGTCAGCGCAAGTACAACCATCAGTGCCACCCAGATCCCGCGTCGTTCGCTCTTGATCAATCGGTCTGTCTGATCTTCCGTTTCGTTTTTCATGCCTGGTATCCCCGCCAAAAATCCGCTGGATCGCGTTGCGTGAGAATATAACCGATAGGTAACATAATGCAACCTATAGGTTACATTTCGATATCTCAACGCATGCACTTCGTCCAACGGCTCTCCGGTGGCACGTTTCTCTGCCCTCACAGAGATCAAGGTGACTCGCGCGCCGCGCGCGCATGAAAGCTCTGCTTCCGGCCTTTCGCCTTGCCTGCAAAGCGAGCAACGGCGTCGCGACTGAAGTCGCTCCTGCAATGCTGTCGAGCGCGTCGCGAATGAAGTGAAGGAAGGAACCCCTGGGCGCGCCTTCAAAATGGATGCCAGCTTTCGCGCGCACCATGGCGACATGACGCGTGGCCGCTCTGCCGCGCGACGATGTGATGTACGGGGTTTTGCAGCGCGCCGATCCGCCGTGTGAATGTTCTTCGACGCGGCGAGGTGACACGTGAATGCTTTTCAACGCGGCAATGTGACGTACGGATGCGCTGCGGTGCCGCTGGGCTCACGCGTGTTCCGCAGCGACAGATTGCCGGACCTTCGACCGGTTCGCCGGATTGCCCCATCCTTCAAAAGTGAAGAATGTCGCGATACGCGTCCGCCAGCGGGGCTGGCGCGTCCCGAGCATGGATTTCAGCCGGTGAAGTGCTTGATCCATGCCGTGTAGGTGTCCACGAAGCCCTGCAGGAATTTCCGCGTGCTGTCGCTGGCGATGCTGCCGTCCTCGGCGATCAGGTCGTCCTTGAAATGGATGAACACTTCCGGCTGGGCCAGCATGGGTACGTCGAGGTAGGCGAGCACGTTGCGCAGGTGTTGCTGCGCCATGGCGGTGCCGGTCGAGCCGATCGAGGTGCCGATGACGGCGCCGGGTTTGCCGGCGAAGGAATTGGTGCCCCAGGGGCGCGAGGCGATGTCGATCGCGTTTTTCAGCACGCCGGGAATCGAGCGGTTGTACTCGGGGGTGACGAACAGCAGGCCGTCGACCGCCTCGATGTCTTTTTTCAGCTGTGTGGCGATGGCCGGGTAGTCTGCATCGAAATCCTGTGAGTACAGGGGCAGGTTGTCGATTCGCATATGCTGGAAGGCGAATTCGGCCGGGGCGAGCTTTTCCACCGCGCGCGCAAGGCGCCGGTTGAACGAATCCTTGCGCAGGCTGCCTACGAAGGTGGCGATCTTGATCTGGCTCATGTCTGGCTCCTTGAAGGGATGAAAGGGTAGACGCCCGCGGGTTAAACGAGGATGAAAACCGACTGCGGCAAACATCGGTACAGCGTGTACTCTCTTGCATCGACTGCGGCGACATACGCTCGACCGGCCCCACCCGCGAATCCGACCCCATGCAAAGCATTGAAACCCTGATCGACGATGCCTTCGAGCGCCGTGACGAATTGACCGAGACGGAGATCGATACACATCTGCGCCCGGCCCTGGACCTCGTGCTGGACCTGCTGGAATCCGGCGAGCGTCGCGTCGCCGAACCGGACGGTGCTGGCGGCTGGCGCGTGCATCAATGGCTCAAGAAAGCCGTGCTGCTGTATTTCCGGATCAGCGCCAACCAGGTCGTCGACGGCGGTGCGGCGCAGGCGTTCGACAAGGTGCCGCTGCGCTTCACCGAAGGCAACGATGACGAATTGCAACAGCTCGGCGCACGCGTGGTACCCGGCGCGCTGGTGCGGCGGGGCGCGCATGTCGCGAAGGACGCGGTGCTGATGCCCAGCTACGTCAATATCGGCGCGTACGTCGGGCGCGGCACGATGGTGGACACCTGGGCCACGGTGGGTTCCTGCGCCCAGATCGGTGCCGGCGTGCACCTGTCCGGCGGCGTCGGCATCGGCGGCGTGCTGGAGCCGTTGCAGGCCAATCCCACCATCATCGAGGACAACTGCTTCATCGGCGCGCGCTCCGAAGTAGTCGAGGGCGTGGTGGTGGAGCGCGGCAGCGTGATCGGCATGGGCGTGTTCCTGGGGCAGTCCACCCGCATCTACAACCGCGCCACCGGCGCGGTGAGTTACGGTCGCGTGCCGGCCGGCAGCGTGGTGGTGGCCGGCAACCTGCCGGCGCAGGATGGCAGCCACAGCCTGTATGCGGCGATCATCGTCAAGCAGGTCGATGCCAGGACGCGCAGCAAGACCAGCATCAACGACCTGCTGCGAGCCTTGTAGGAGCCCACCCTGTGGGCGACAGGACTTGCAGCAAAATGATCGCGCACAGGGTGCGCTCCTACAGGAAATTTCATGACAGCAGCGACCCTCTACGGACTTCCCAACTGCGACACCTGCCGCAAGGCACGCAACTGGCTGGTCCGCTTCGACGTGGCGCATGAGTTCGTCGACTACCGCGCCAACCCGGTGCCAGCCGCGACCCTGAAGGAGTGGGCGGCGCAGCTCGGCGGCTGGGAACAGCTGGTCAACAAGTCCTCCACCACCTGGCGCAACCTGCTGCCGCAACGCAAGAACCCGGGCAGCGATCCGGAGTGGACGCTGCTGCTGAAGGAATATCCGGCGCTGATCCGCCGGCCGGTGGTGGTGCAGGGCGATGGCTCGGTCAGCGTGGGCTTTTCCGACAACGGCTTCAAGAAGCTGTTCGAGCACTGAGCAGGCGTGAATCATGTCAATGCGTCTGTCCAAGATCCTGCTGGTGCTGGTGATCGCACTGTGGCTGGCGCTGGTCGCGTTTGGAAATATCACCGACTACGGCAGCAACTGGGTCTTCGTGCAGCATGTGCTGGCGATGGACTCGATCTTTCCCGGCGCCGACATCCACTATCGTGCGATCCATTCGCCGGTGCTGCAGCACATCGCGTATCTGATGATCATTGCGGTAGAGACTCTGGCTGCGGGCCTGTGCGGCGTCGGCGGCTGGCAGATGTGGCGTGCACGTCGCGCGTCGGCGCCGACGTTCCGCCTGGCCGCGCGCATGGCCCTGGCCGGACTCAGTCTGGGCCTGCTGTTGTGGCTGGGCGGCTTCATGGCGATCGGCGGCGAATGGTTTGGCATGTGGATGTCCAGCCAGTGGAACGGCCTGGCCAGCGCCTTCCGTTTCGTGGTGGTGCTGTTGGCGGCATTGATTCATCTGGGCCAGCGCGACGACGAACCGGCTGACGAAGACAGGGGCAGGCGATGAACAACCATCAGGCGCGGCGATTTCGCAACAACCTCAGGATCGAGCGTGACAATGCCGCCCTGTACACGCAACTGGCCGAGCTTGCCTCCGATCCACAGCTGAGTCGCGCGTATCGTCGCATCGCGGATGGCGAGCAGGCCAATGCGCAGTTCTGGGAATCGCATCTGCGCCAGTTGGGCGAGGCGGTGCCGCCGGCCAGGATCGGCTTGCGCGTGCGCGCGCTGGGCTGGTTTGCCCGGCGCTTCGGCACCGAGTTCGCGATGCCGACCGTGGTGCGGCTGGAACACGCCGACCACGCGGCCACGCCGGTCGATCGCAGCGGCCATCGCGACCATTTCGCCTCGCCGCAGGGTGGCCGCGCGCTCCCCCATCGGCATCGCGCCCAGAGTGGCAATACCTTGCGCGCGGCGGTGCTCGGCGCCAACGACGGCCTGGTCTCCAACGTCAGCCTGGTGATGGGCATGGCCGGGGCCGCCACCGGCGATCGCGCGGTATTGCTGGCTGGCCTGGCCGGGCTGGTGGCGGGCGCCTGCTCGATGGCACTCGGGGAGTGGCTGTCGATGAACAGCTCGCGCGAGTTTTACCAGGCGCGAATCACCGAACGCGCCGAACGCCTGGCGGTGGCGCCCGAGGACGGGCTGGAGCATATCGCCGACATCTACCGCGAGCGGGGCGTGGCGCCGGCGGCGGCCGATCATCTGGCCGGACATATCGCGGAGACGCCTCGCGCGGCGCTGGACATGCTGGTGCGCGAGGACCTTGGCGTGGATCCGGGCGAGCTGGGCGGATCGGCGTGGGGCGCGGCGATTTCGTCGTTCTGCCTGTTCGCCTGTGGCGCGCTGTTTCCGGTGGCGCCGTATTTCGTGCTCGGAGGGCAGGCCGCACTGGTGGCCAGCATGTGTTCCACCGCGACAGGCCTGGCCTTGATCGGTATCGGCACCTCGTTGTTCACCGGGCGCAGCATGCTGTTCTCGGTGGCGCGCCAGTTCGCCATCACCACGGCGGCAGCGGCGCTGACCTACGGCGTGGGTCACGTGCTCGGCGTCGCGCTTGCCTGAGTCCCCAAGTGTGGCCATCAAGGCCCGGCGTGCTGCCCGCTTGGTATGCTGAAGACCTTGCCTGCCACCTGTCGCGCGAGTGTCCGTGTCCGACGTCTTCGAACTTGCCTGTGATCTGATCCGCCGTCGTTCGGTGACGCCGGAGGATGCCGGCTGCCAGTCATTGATCGGCGGGCGGCTGCAGCGCGCCGGCTTTCGCGTGGAGCATTTGCGCTACGGCGCCGTGGACAACCTGTGGGCCACGCACGGGCCGGATGGCCCGACCCTGGTCTTTCTGGGGCACACCGACGTGGTGCCCAGCGGGCCGGAGGCGGACTGGCGCAGCCCGCCGTTCGAACCAGCCGTCCGGGATGGCCGTCTATACGGCCGTGGCGCGGCCGACATGAAGGGCTCGGTGGCGGCGATGGTGGTGGCGCTGGAGCAATTCGTGGCCGCGCAGCCGGACCATGCTGGCCGCGTGGCGCTGTTGCTGACCAGCGACGAGGAAGGCCCGGCCAATCTCGATGGCGTGCGCAAGGTGGTCGAGCATTTTCGCCAAGGTGGCGAGCGCCTCGACTGGTGTGTGGTGGGGGAACCGTCGGCCAGAGAGCGCCTCGGCGACCTGATTCGCGTGGGCCGGCGTGGATCGCTCTCGGCCAGCCTGACCGTGCGCGGTGTGCAAGGCCACGTGGCGTACCCGGACCTGGCGCTCAACCCGATCCATGCATTCGCGCCGGCCCTCGCGGCACTGGCAGCGGAGCGCTGGGACGAAGGCAACGCGGATTTTCCGCCCACCTCGTTCCAGGTTTCCAATCTCAACGCCGGCACCGGCGCCGGCAACGTCATCCCGGGCAAGCTGCGCGCGCTGATGAATTTCCGTTACGGCACGGCCAGCAGCGCCGACGAGTTGCGCCGGCGCAGCGAAGCGATCCTGCAACGCCATGGCCTGGACTACGCCGTGGAATGGACTCTCTCCGGCGAGCCATTCCTCACCCCGCCCGACGGCCGTCTGCGCGGCACCGTGGTGGCGATCTGCCGCGAGCTGTGCGGTGTCGAGCCCGAACAGAGCACCGGCGGCGGCACCTCGGACGGCCGCTTCATCGCCCCGCTGGGCGTCGAGGTCGTGGAGTTGGGGCCGGTCAACGCCACCATCCACAAGGTCGATGAATGCGTGGCGCTGGATGAGCTTGAGCACTTGCCGCGGTTGTATCGGGCGGTGTGCGAGCGGATGCTGGGACAGTGATTTCTTGCAGCTGTCATGCTGCGAGGCACGTGTACGGCGCCGGCCAGGCGCCGTCAGATATGCCAATCCCTTCCGCACAGTCCCGCCAGCAACGGCCGGCAACCACCCCGCGAGTGCCATGTCGATTGCTTGCGCATTCTGAAAAGTGACGACGAATGGCTGCATGACCAATGTCTTTCTAGCGCGATGCTTCTGTCCCCGTGGCGGACTCGCTGATGTGGGTGCTTTGGCAGCGCAAAGTTCAGCCGTTTATGCGGCCATTACCCTCCACGCGCTGTCCGACAGCCACCAGCGTGCCTTGGACCTGATCCAGTTTCTATTTGTGGCGCAGGTCGATCAGGTGGTCAATTTGTAACAGACGCACATGGCGGCGCCGGACCAGTGCCGATTTGTGGATGCCGTGGCGGAGCATGGCCTCTTGCGCTGACACCATGGATTTCCACTTGCCGACCCGGTCTATTGGTTGTGGATCATGGGATCGCCTTTGGCTTTCGGTGGCGGAGTAATGAAGTACCTGCCCTCGAACTCCACCATAAGGGTGTAGCTGCACGCCTCCTTGATGGTATGCGTATTGTAGATACGGAACGATCGCTCGTGAGCATGAGCTTCCGGGTAGATGAAGCACGCGGCATGGGTGGTGAATCGCACCGATTCGCGAAAGAAACGGAAGTCCTGGACCGGAGAACGACGCGCTATTTTCCAGATGATTTCCTGGGCACCGCGGGCCTCTGGGTGCGGCGAGTTTAGCTTCACGTAGGGATGCTCGTCCTCGAGGTTCAGGCTGACGTTGATGATCAGCGGCTTGGGCATTGAATTTTTCATGGCTTGACTCCTTCTGTGCGTTGGATCACGGGGGTGAAGCGATCGTTAACTGGCGTACCGGATGCTTGCGTGCGGTTAGTGGACGGCGGGCGCTTCCTGCATGATGTCTGCGATCCGTACGGTGAATGCGGCATTGATCGGATACGCCACATGTGCGGCGCTCACCGAAGCGACGAAATCGGGGGTTCGGTATCCCATCGCCGACAGCCTGGCGATCAACGGGCGAGCGCCATCGATGTCGCCCAGACGCAACAACGCGGTTGCATAGGCGGCCATGAACCGCACGTCGTTGCCGGCTCGCGCAGTCGCCGCCAGCAGATCGCGCGCTGTCATCCAGTGCTGTTGCGCCATGTTGCGACGGTGACGCCGGGCGGCGACGAGTCCCATCATTGAGTGTGCCTCGCCAGCCAGCAAGATCAGGGTTTGGTCGTCGGGCGTCTTGGCGCGCAGTTTTTTCAGGATCGTCAGCGAGAAGGTGGCCGATTCCGCGGCCGCATCGGTTTCGCCGCGCGCCAGTTGCAGTCGGGATTGCTCCAACTCGCTGCGTGCCAGATTTTGCTGGAGATTGGTATCGGTGGGGTCCCTGGCGGCCAATAGCGTCAGGATGCGTACCGCATCATGATTGGCAATCGCGGCCGCTTCGAATTGTCCGTTCTGACGCAGCAGACCACCGAATTGCTGGTTGTAAAGTGCAAAGTCGCTCTGCCAACTACTGTTGCCAGGATCGAGTGCCGCGAGCTGCTTCGCGCTGGCCACCGCCGCCTGCGTATAGCGAAGGGCAGCGGCATCTTCGCCACAGAGCGCCAGAGTGCGGCCGAGGATCGCATTGCTGACCAGCAGGTCGGACTGCGCGTTATGGTCCGCAGGATCGCTGGTGACGATCGCCGCCTTGATTTGCTGGTCAGCGTGGTAATTGATTACCGCCCGATCGAGGTGCCCCCGTTCCAATTCGACCTTGCCCAGGTTGTTCCAGGCGCTGCCCAGATAGGACTTCCATTTGGTGTTGGTTGGCTCTCGCTGGTGCAGTGTCTGGAATATCTCCAGGTAGGCGGAGTAATCCTGTTGTGCGGCGTCGAAATCCCCTCGCGCTTCCCGCACATGCCCGGCATCGTTGCGTGCCATCGCGAGCTTGAACGTCAGATCGTCGTCATCAGGTTTGGCCTTGTGCGCCTTTTCCAGCAACGCGGTCGCGGCCTGGAAATTTTCAAGTGCGTTGCCTAGATCACCCTGGTACCAAAACGCCTGGCCCACCCATTTCAGGCTATCGCCGTAAGCTGCTGCACGGTCGGCGTTGCCGGGCGCCCGGCGCGCGAGTTCGGCCGCCAGTGTCGTTGCCGCCTGATACGCCTGCAGTGCCGAAGAAATCGGACCCTGGTCCATGCGCACGCTGCCGATCTTCTGCAGCGCGCTGACGCGCAGTGCCAGCGCCGAATCCGTCGCATCAGCCGTGGTCAGGGACCCAAAGTAGGCCAGCGCCTTGTCGTCCAGTGCCTGCCTGACATCCAGTCTCACGACATTGTTGAGCTTGTCGTTGAGGTCGCCGAGCATGAAGCCGACCAGGCTCTCGGCCTGCTTTTGACGGCGCTCCGCGATCTCCTGTGCGACCACGGCTTTTCGCTGTGCCACCAACGCGTCGTGGCGCGATATCAGTGCGCTCAGCGCCAATGCGCTTGTCACCGCCGTCACCACCAGCGCCAGTGAGGTGAGCGCGATCATGCGTTGCATCTTGCGGTGCAGTTCGCGCTGCTTGAGTGCATCGAAACCGACATCGAGCAGGCCAGCGACGAGTTTCAGTTTGGCGTTGTGCTTGCCGTCCCTGCCGCCACGTACGTCGGCTGCGATCGGTTCACTTGGCTCCCTCGTGGGATGTCCCCCAGCGTCGAACTGGAAACGCAGCGCTGGGACAAAACATTCTTCCGCCGCGCGCCCAGGCAGGTCGCTGGCGTTGGGTTCTCCGTTCACGATCAGGCAGAAGACGTGCTCATCCTGACCCATGCGCTTCCACACCCGCACTTCCTCGTCGACCCAACGGGAAGCGGCCGAGTGCGGTGAGCAGATCACGATCAGGTTGGCAGACTGCGTCAGCGCCTGGCTGACCTTGCGGCTGAGGTCGTTCGCGCTGGCCAGTTCGTCGCGGTCGCGGAAGATCGGCGTGAGGCGTTTGGGGATGACGCCGGCGGCGGTGGTCTGGCCGACCAGCCGTTTCGGCACCACATAGGTTTCCAGCGCCTTGTGCAGCCAGTCGGCCCAGGTCTTGTCCTGGTGGCTGTAGCTGATGAAGGCGTAATAGCGAAACGCTGGTGATCCCGTGCCCGTCATGACATGCGGCACTCCCGTGCCTGCATGCAGTCCCTTGCAGGTCGTCCCCGCGAATCGGCCAGCGCAGCTCCGTGACTGCCGTGCCGGTCGCCTGCGCTCGCGCGCAACATAACACCAAATTATGTGAACTGCGTCACATTTTGTCGCGCTTTCCGAGGAGAAATGGACGGGGCCGTGGCTCCTGCCACGGCGAACGGGTCGAGCCCCCGAGGACTCGGCTGCCCGTACAGCAAGTCGCCGTCAACGTGTTCGCGGTTCCAGCGTCAGCGTGTGCTCGGTCCTGCCCGGCAGCAGCGGGGTAGGGCGGCCGTGCACCCAATCCTCATGCCCGGCGCCGAAGAACGGCGACAGCGGGTTGTCGCTCTGGCCACCAGGCATCTCCAGGATGCCTTGCGCCTCGTGGCCGGGCGACACGTCGAGGCGTTCGGAGGCACCGAAACCCGGCGCGGCCACCCGTGGCATGTTGTTGTCGCCCGGTAGTGGCTGGTCCGGCATGTCGATGAAGTGGGCCAGCCACGCGGGCAGCGCCGGCGACAACGCGTGGTTGATGTCGCTGCGGTTGTGTTCGCCCCAGCTGCGGGCAGCCAGGCCGCCGCGCTGTGCGCCGAGTTCGTCCGCGACCTGGCGCGCGGCATCGATGAGTAGCGCGTGCCAGTTCGCGTATTTCGGGTCGAGCAGCCACGCGGGTTGTTGCCGGATCAACATCCATACCGCCGCTTCGGCGCTGTTCTGGCCGGGCCAGCTGAAGTCGGGGTGCTGCTGCTTGACGCGCGCGGCAAACGGTTTGAGCACGGCCGTGCCGACCTCGGTGCGGAACGCGCGCACCAGCCGGTAATCGACGCTGTCGACGCCCGCGCGCCCGCGCCAGGCGCGGGTGAGCTGGCGCATCTGCCGCAGCGCGGGGTCCTTGCTGTCGGCCAGGGTCCGCTGCAGCAACTGTTGCCAGCGACCGAGGAACACCGCGCGGTCGTCCAGCTGGATGTCGAGCAGGTCGGCGGGAGTGAAATTCACGCGTGCGTGCAGGTCGTCGCGGATCTGCCGGGCACGTGCGCCGAGATCATGGCCACCGTTGCCGAGCAGGGCCAGTGCGCTGCCATCGACCGTGCGATTGTTGGCCGTCCAGAGCCGGCCGCTGGCCGGATGCTCGATGCGCGGATACTGCGTCGCCGCGGCCCAGCCTTGCCAGCCGCTGCCGGGTTTCGACCAGTCCGAGGGGACCAGCGGATCGATGCTGGCGCGCAGCGGGATGCTGTTGCCGGCGATCGTCCAGCCGATCTGGCCCGCGCTGTCGGCCACCAGCAGATTCTGCGGTGGTATGCCCAACTGCGGCGCGAGGTCCAGCGCCGCCGCTACGTCATGCACCTGCTCGAGCTGCATCAGGTTGACGTTGTAGGCGCGCGGCCGTTGGGCGATCCAGGCCAGCGCCAGCGGCGTGCCGTCGACGTCCTTGCCCATGATCGGACCCCAGCGCGTGTCCTCGACCTCGAGGATGGTGTCCGGCTGGCCCTTGACCTCGATGTGTTCCTGGTGGGTTTCAATGCTTGCCCAGCCCTCGGGCACCTTGTAGCGGGCGGGGCTGGCGGGATCGCGCTGCACGCGCACCCAGTCCGCCCAGTCGCCGTAGCTGTTGGTGAAGCCCCAGGCGACCTGACCGTTGGAGCCGACGATGATGGCGGGGGTGCCGGGCAGGCTGACGCCGTTGATGTCACGCTGGCCGTTCGGCGCGTCCGGGTCGGGGTAACGCAAGCGCGTACGGAACCAGATGTTCGGTACGCGCAAGCCCAGGTGCATGTCGTTTGCCAGCAGCGCGCCGCCATTGCCGGCAAGCGCGCTGGTCACGGCGAAGCTGTTGCTGCCGGGGCGCGCTGCGTCCAGCGCCGGTGCCAGCGCGGCGGTCAGGCTGGTCGGGGTCGGCGCAGGCGAGGACTGGCGCAGGTCGAACACGGCGGCGTCGGGAACCACCGGTGAGCGCGACAACTGACCGCTCAGCGGTGCCTCCCAGTCGGGATCGGGCGCCAGCAGGAACTCCACCAGCGACCCGGGCAGCGTCGCGCGCATTTGCGCGATGTGCAGTTCGCGTTCGTTGCGGCCGTCGCCGTGGAGATCGAGATACATGGCGCCGATGACCAGGAGACTGTCCTCCGACTGCCAGGGCCGCGGCGTGCTGCCCAGCAGCAGGTATTCCCACGGCTTTTCGCGCAGCTCGGCCAGGCCCGCGTTGACGCCGTCGCGATAGCGATCCAGCGCGTGTTTCTGCGCCGGCGGCAGCTGCGCATACGCTCTCTCGGCCACGGCACGCAGGCGATGTCGGCGGTGATTGAGATCCACCTTCAGCGCAGCCGGCCCGACCAGCGCGGCCAACTCGCCAGCACTCGCGCGCCGCATCAAGTCCATCTCGAAGAAGCGCTCCTGCGCATGGACAAAACCCATGGCGAAGCTGATGTCGCCACGAGTCCTGCCCTCGATGGTGACCGTGCCGAGCGGGTCGCGGCTGATGCTGACGCTCGCGTCCAGCCCCGCCAGCTTGCGTTGACCATCCAGCGTGGGAAGACTGCCGGCGAGCAGCCACCATGCCACGGCGAAGGCGATCAGCAACAGCGCCAGCAAGGCCGGCAGGGCCGCGCGAAGGATGCGCCAACGGCGTGTCGTCATGAGTGGGGCTCGGGGTTGGCGTGATCAGGGTTTGGCGAAGACGGCAAAGATACCGGCATACGGCTTGACCATGAACGCGGGTGCGCCGGTGTAGCCTTCGCCATCGACGTAGAACTGCGAGATGCTGCCATCCAGGTACAGTGCGTCGCGGCAACCGAGCTTGTCGCGGAACAGCAGTGCGAACGTATGGAAATTAACGGGCGCCTCGCTGATCGCAAAGACGACCTCGTGCGATGACTTCGCGCACACCCCGCTGCGCCATTTCAGGCTGGACGAATCGGCGAGGAACTGGTCATTGAGCTTGCCATCGATCAGCAGCATCGGCCCGGACTGGGTGGCCAGCTGCGCCGTCTTGCCGTCGGCCTTGAACGCGGCACTGGTGCGTACCGCGGCGTGGCCATCCGGATAAATCGCGAACACGCCGTTCGGCAGCAGCGAAAAATTGCCCGAGGCCGGGTTGCCGTGGGCCAGGTTCAGCGGCACCAGGGTCTTGCCGTTCTCCACATGCAGGCCGAGCGGGGCGAACTTGTGGTCGTAGATGCCGGCATTGGCGGCAAACAGCAGCCGCAGGCCATGTGCCTCGCCCCATTGACGCAGGTTCTCGATGCTGCCGAAAGGCAGGCCATCCTGCGGACTGCGCCAATACAGGCTGAGCTGCTCGTGCTTCAGGTCGATGTGCACGACACGGTAGTTCTGCCCTTCGAACGCCAGTTCGCCGCTGTCCAGCGCCTGCGCCTTGCCGGCACAGGCGGTCAGGCCTGCCAAGGCGAAGGCCGCGAGCAGCCAGCGCAGCAACAGACATCGGGATGGGTGGGGGGAAAGATCCAAAGCAAGTGAAACCATGCGTCGATGGTCGCCGGCCAGCCGCGCCGGCGCAAGTCCGGCCTGCCCGCATGGCGACCTGCCGGGCGTGCATCCGCTGCTTGCCGCTAGACTCGTGCTTTTGCCGCGAGCCCGCGATGCCCTACACACCGATCGTCGCCACCCTGGGCTATGTATTGTCGCCAGATCGACGACAAGTGCTGATGATCCATCGCAATACGCGAGCGGACGACCTGCACCTGGGCAAGTACAACGGCCTCGGCGGCAAGATGGAACCGGGCGAGGATATCGCCGCCTGCATGCGCCGCGAAATCCTGGAGGAAGCCGGCATCACCTGCGTGTCGATGCAGTTGCGCGGCACGCTGAACTGGCCCGGCTTCGGCAAGCAGGGCGAGGACTGGCTCGGCTTCATCTTCGTGATCGAGCGCTACAGCGGCGCGCCGCTGGAAGCCAATCACGAAGGCACGCTCGAGTGGGTAGCGCTGGACAGACTGATGGAGTTGCCGATGTGGGAGGGCGACCGCCATTTCCTGCCGCTGGTGTTCGACGCCGATCCGCGGCCGTTCCACGGCGTGATGCCGTACAAGGATGGGCGCATGCAATCGTGGTCCTTCAGTCGCCCGTGATTGCACCGGTTGCGTCGATCAGGGTACCTCGGCGAGCCAGGCCGGACTGGAAAATTTCTCGCGCGCCAGCACCTCGGCGCGCGCCAGTTCGTCGGCACGCAAGACATCGCTGGCAAGCCCGTGGCGCGCACGGAAGGTGGAGATCATCGTCTCGATCACCGCCTCGCGTGGCAGGCCGGTCTGGCTGCGCAACGGATCGACGCGCTTGGCCGCGCTGGCGGTGCCCTTGTCGGACAGCTTTTCGCGCCCGATGCGCAGCACCCGAAGCATTTTCTGCGCGTCGATGTCGTAGGCCATGGTGACGTGATGCAGCACCGCGCCGCCGCGGTGGGCCTGCGCGGCGCCGGCGATCTTGCCGCCTGCGGAGGTGATGTCGTTGAGCGGCTGGTACCACGCCTTGATGCCCAGCGTGCCCAGCGCCTCGATCACCCATTCATCCAGCAGCGCGTAGGCCTGCTGGAACGACAGGCCCTTGATCAGCGACAGCGGCGCGTAGATCGAATAGGTGATCGTGTTGCCTGGCTCGATGAACATCGCGCCGCCACCGGATACCCGGCGCACCACCTCGATGTCGTGTCGCTGCGCGGCCGCCATGTCGACCTCGTTGCGCAGCGACTGGAAACGGCCGATCACCACCGCCGAGGAAGCCCATTCCCAGATGCGCAGAGTCGGCGGGCGCAGCCCGGCGCCGACGTCATGCACCAGGACGTCGTCGAGTGCCATGTGCAGGCTGGGTGACTGCGGCGCGGCGTGAATCAGCTGCCAGTCGTGGTCGCGCCATTCGCTGCGCGTCATGCTTCGTCATTCCCTTGAACGGCACGGCGCACGGCCACCGCGATCGCCTCGGGCGAGATGCCGTACATCATCACATCGGCCCCGAGTGCCTGCCGCAGGGCGGCGCTGAGTTCGGCCTCACCGGCGTTTGCCGGCTGGCCCTCCAGCACGCGATTGATCGCATCCAGCGCGCTGTCCGGTTCAAGGAAGAAATCGCCGCTCATCTGGACGTCGGCGAGTCGGCCGTCGCGCAGGTTCAGGTCGGCGACCACCAGCTTGCCGCCGGGCATCTTGTACTCGCCGTGCATCGGAAACGTGGGTTGCGCCATCGCGCAATCATACCCGCTGTCAGTGGCCCCGGCCGTGGAAGTTGCCGGTACCGCCACTGATCGAGAAGCTCACGCCACCCTGGGGATCGTCGCAACTCCCGAACGCCCTGCTGACGCTGACCGCACCCGTCTGGTAATTGCCGCTCACGTGGTTGCCGCCGACCACGCCCATGCCGACGCTGCCGTGCACTTGCGGCTGGTTGTAGGTGGAATCATCGCAAGCAGGCCTGCCCTCACGGGCGACTTCGGTATTGCCCATGCGACCGCTGGTGTCGCCGTAATACACGCCCGGCGCACTGCCGGGTCCGGTCGTGGCGGCGCTGCCGCGGGAAGCGGGCGCGTTGTTCACGCCAGGCGCGCGCGCGCCCGTGCTGGTCGCCGCGACACTGCTGCTCGACGCCGGCGGGCTGCTTGCGTCAGCCGCAGGGGTAGCCGCGCCGGCCACCGCGACACTGGCGCTCGATGCGGGCAGGCTGCCAGGTGGCAACTTCAGGTTCAGCGGCTGGCCCGCCGTCTGCGCGCACACCGCGGTGGTCAGCAGGGTCGCCAGCAGGGCGGGCAGGAATCGTTGGATGTGCATGCATGCTCCGGGTTGCACGTGTTCAACGCACCATACCGCGTTGACGTGTACATCCTTGTTGGAACGGCCGGGCGTCGACAAGTTCCTCTGCGTGCCCTGTAGGAGCGCACCTTGTGCGCGATGCATTTGTTACGTAACGAAGAGCATCGCGCACAGGGTGCGCTCCTGCGGGGGTTCTGTTCAACCGGTCGTCTCGATCCGCTCGACCCGGCGCAAGCCGCGCGGCAGCAGCCCGCCGCGGCTCGCGCGGTTGCCGCCATAGGCGACCAGATCCGACCACTTCAGCGTCAGTTTGCGCTGGCCTGCGTACAGCGTGACCTCGCCCTTGCCTTCGCTGACCACGGCCACGCCGGCCACGCGCTCATCGCCGCTGACCAGTTTCGCCTTGGGGATCTCGATCAGCTTGTTGCCCTTGCCCCGGTCCAGCTCGGGCAGTTCGGCGACCGAAAACATCAGCAGGTGGCCTTCGGTGGTGACCACCACGATGCGGTCGCGCGCCGGGTCGGCACTGACCTGCGGTGCCAGCACCGATGCCTTGTCGGCCAGGCCGAGTACTTGTTTGCCGGCCTTCTGGCGGCCGGTGAGCGCCTCGAAACGGGTGACGAAGCCGTAGCCGAAATCGGTGGCAAGAATCAGCCGGGTGTCGTTGTCGCCCGCGATGACCGCGGCGAAACTGGTGCCCGCCGCCGGGCTGAAGCGGCCGGTGAGCGGCTCGCCGTTGCCGCGTGCCGAGGGAAGCGTGTGTGCCGGCGTGGAATAGGCGCGGCCGGTGGAGTCGATGAAGGCCACCTGCTGGGTGGTGCGTGCCTTGACCGCTGCGAGCAGTCCGTCGCCCTCGCGATAATTCAGGCTCTCGACATCGACGTCGTGGCCCTTGGCCGCACGTGCCCAGCCCTTCTGCGAGAGCACCACGGTCACCGGCTCGCTGGTCACCAGCGCGCTCTCATCCAGCGCGTGCGCCACTTCGCGTTCGACCAGCGGAGAACGGCGGTCGTCGCCGAACTTCGCCGCGTCGGCGCGCAGTTCGTCCTTGATCAGGTGTTTCAACTTGGTCGGCGACTTCAGCAATACATTGATGCGCGCGCGCTCCTCTTCGAGCTGGTCCGCCTCGCCGGTGATTTTCATTTCCTCCAGCCGCGCCAATTGGCGCAGGCGGGTTTCGAGGATGTAGTCGGTCTGCTCCTCGCTGAGCTTGAAGCGCGCCATCAGCACGGGCCTGGGTTCGTCCTCGGTGCGGACGATGCGGATCACCTCATCCAGGTTCAGATACGCAATGCGCAGGCCTTCCAGCAGGTGCAGGCGACGCTCGACCTTGGCCAGGCGATGGTTCAGTCGACGCGTCACCGTGCTGGTGCGGAAGCTCAGCCACTCGGTGAGGATGCGCTTGAGATCCTTGACCTGCGGACGGCCGTCCAGGCCGATCATGTTGAGGTTGACCCGGAAACTCTTCTCCATGTCGGTGGTGGCGAACAGGTGCTGCATCGTCTCGTCGGCATCGACACGGCTGGAACGGGGCACGATCACCAGTCGGATCGGATTCTCATGGTCGGACTCATCGCGCAGGTCCTCGATCATCGGCAGTTTTTTCGCGCGCATCTGCGCGGCGATCTGCTCCAGGATCTTGGACGGGCTGACCTGATGCGGCAGCGCCGTGATGACGATGTTGGCTTCCTCGCGCTGATATACCGCGCGGGCGCGCACCGAGCCGCCGCCGGTCTGGTAGATCGCCAACAAGTCGGCGCGCGGCGTGATGATCTCCGCCTCGGTCGGGTAATCCGGCCCGAGCACGTGCTCGCACAGGTCGGACACGGTGGCGTTCGGTTCATCGAGCAGGCGGATGCACGCGGTGGCCAGTTCGCGCAGGTTGTGCGGCGGGATGTCGGTGGCCATGCCCACGGCGATGCCCATCGAGCCGTTCAGCAGCACATGCGGCAGGCGCGAAGGCAGCCAGCTCGGCTCCTCCAGCGTGCCGTCGAAGTTCGGCACCCAGTCGACCGTGCCCTGGCCCAGTTCGCCCAGCAGTGCCTCGGCGATCGGGCTGAGCTTGCTCTCGGTGTAGCGCATCGCCGCGAAGCTTTTCGGATCATCCGGCGAGCCGAAGTTGCCTTGGCCATCGACCAGCGGGTAGCGATACGAGAACGGTTGCGCCATCAGCACCATCGCCTCGTAGCACGAAGAGTCGCCATGCGGATGGAACTTGCCGATCACGTCGCCGATCGTGCGCGCGGATTTCTTCGGCTTGGCGGTGGCCGCCAGTCCCAGCTCGCTCATCGCGTAGATGATGCGCCGCTGGACCGGTTTCAGTCCGTCGCCGACGAAGGGCAGGGCGCGGTCCAGCACCACGTACATCGAGTAATCGAGATAGGCCCGCTCGGCGTATTCCTTGAGCGGGATCTGTTCGTAATTGGCTTGCAGATTCATGCGTTACATCGGGAGGTCTGGCGCGCGGCGCGCGGATAACCGCACGATGGTGCCAGAAAGCGTCGGTTTCTTGTAGGTGAAGCGGGAATCGGGACGCGTGACGCGGGACTCGCACGAACGAGCGCGTGCGAGAGGTCACTGGCGCTCGACTTCGATGCCCAGCTTCTGCAACTGCGCCTGCACGCTGTCCGGACCGGCCAGATGGGCGGCGCCGACGGCGATGAAGATCGTGCCAGGTTGTTTGAGCAGGGCGGCGATTTTGCCGGCCCAGGCCTGATTGCGCTCCACCAGCAGGCGCTGGTACAGCGCCGGACTTTGTTGGCGCATGTCCTCGTCTTCGATGCGGGCAATGCGCTCGACATCGCCGGCCTTCCAGGCGTCGATCAATTCATTGAGTAAGGCCGGTCCCTGGTCAATGTCCTTGAGGGTTGCGCGCAGGAAGTCGAGTTGCGTCGTTTCGGGCATGTCGGCCAGAAAGCGGATCTGCTGCTCGGCGGTTTCCAGTCCGAGTGCCGTCTTGCCGCCTGCGAGCATCTGCGCCTTGAGCTGCTTGTCCACACCGTGCTGCGGATCGAGTCCGGCTTTCAGCAGTGGCGCCGTGGCCAGGGTCAAGGCGGCGAGCCAGGGGCGCATCATGTTGAGCGTCTCCATCCCGCCGGGAACGCCGGCCTGGGCCGCGGCGGCGCTCAGGTGCTGCCGTTGTGCCTGGTCGAGCCGCTCGGCGAGGGGATGGGCCGGGTCCAGTCCGTATTGCAGCACCAGCGTGGCCATGGCCGCCGGGTTGTCATCGGTGATCTCGATGTAGAGCGTGCGGCTCTTCGCCAGTGCCGCATCCAGCGCGGGGGAGCGCCAAGCCGTGTCGTTTGGCAACAAGTGCACGGTGCCGAACAAGTAGATCGTGGTGTCGGCATTCCTGATGACCCACAAGGCCGGGCTCGCGACTGCCGCCACCGGCAGCAGCAATACGAGAGAGAACAGCAGGCGCGTCAGCAAGGCGGCTTTCATCCGTGCCAGTGTTGCGGGCAAGGCTGCTGCAAGGCAACTACGCAGGCTGCGGTGGTACACCATCATTTCGGATAGATGAGCAACCGCAAGCGGACCGCGGCGCGGGTCGCTATCGTGTCGGCGAAGATGCTTCAACCATGGTGTAGCGTGGCGTCGTGCGAACTGTCCATGCCAGCCATGCCCGATAACGTCCCCGAGACCCCGATGCAGCGCGGCTGGATCCTCGCCGCGCTGATGATGACGATGATGCTGGCGGCGATGGATACGACCATCGTCTCGACCGCGATCCCGCAGATCGTCGGCGATCTCGGGGGCTTCGCCCTGTTCACCTGGGTGTTTTCCATCTACCTGCTGGCGCAGACGGTGACCATTCCGATCTACGGCAAGCTGGCCGATTCGTTCGGCCGCAAGCCGATCCTGCTGGTCGGCACGCTGGTGTTCCTGGCCGGCTCGGTGGCATCGGCCCTGGCTTGGGACATGACCGCGCTGATCGCGTTCCGGGGCCTGCAGGGGCTGGGCGCAGGTTCGATCATGGCCACGGTCAACACGCTGGCCGGCGATCTCTATTCGGTGCGCGAGCGCGCCCGCATCCAGGGCTGGCTGTCCAGCGTGTGGGGCGTGGCCGCCGTGATTGGTCCGACGCTCGGTGGTGCGTTCGCCGAATATGCGTCCTGGCGCTGGATTTTCCTCATCAACCTGCCGATCGGCGCGCTGTCGCTGATCCTGATTGGCCGCTTCCTGCATGAGCAGTCCTCGCATCGTCGTCACCACATCGATTACGCCGGCGCCGGGCTGGTGCTGGCCGCTGGCGGCAGCCTGATCTTCGGTCTCTTGCAGGGCGGGCAGGCGTGGCCGTGGCTGTCGATCCCGGGTATCGGCGTCTTTGCCATCGCCGCGGCGCTGATCGTCGCAGCGGTGCTGGTCGAGCGGCGTGCCGCCGAACCCATCATGCCGGCCTGGCTGTGGCGCCATCGGGTGCTGGCCGGCACCAACCTGGCGATGGTGGGCATGGGTCTGGTGATGATGGGCCCGAACACCTACCTGCCGACGTTCGCCCAGTCGGTGCTTGGCCTGGGTGCCATCGCGGCGGGGTTTGTGCTGGCCACGATCAGCATCGGCTGGCCGCTGGCGTCCTCGCTTTCGGGGCATCTGTACCTGCGCTTCGGCTTTCGCGATACCGCGCTGGCCGGTGCCGTGCTGATCGCGATCGCCGCGGCGGGCTTCCTGCTGTTGCCTTATCCGGGTCCGGTATGGCTGGTGGTGCTCGACCAGGTCGTGCTGGGTGCGGGCTTCGGCCTGTTGTCCACGCCGCTGCTGGTGGGCGTGCAGTCGACCGTCACCTGGCGCGACCGTGGCGTGGTCACCGGTGCCAACATCTTCTCGCGCTATCTGGGGCAAAGCCTGGGCGCGGCATTGTTCGGCGCCATCTTCAACAGCGCCATTGCCGCTGAATTGACGCGCGCGCCGGACGTCTTGCGTCCCCATCTGCCACATCGTGTCGACGCGGTCATCGGCGCCTTGCATGGTGGACAGTTGCATGGCGCGGCCGAGGATTACCTGCGCCACGCCATGTACGTGGCCACCCACCACATCTACGTCGGAATGGCGATCGTTGCACTATGCACGCTGGCCGTGGTGGTGCTGACGCCGCGGCATTTTCCCGAAGCGGCCGGGACGCGTGCGGCGTGAGGGTGGGCGGATTGCCTGCCTGCGCGCGTCAGCGCGGTGCGCGATAGCCGCCGGGTACGCCGTGCGGGCTGAGCACGAGCTGCCACAACTGGTCGCGACGGCTGCGGAACACGCCAGCGGAGATGGCCAGGTAGTACCGCCACATGCGCCGGAAACGTTCGTCGTAGCGTGCCGGCAGGCGGTTCCATGACGCCTCGATATTCGCGCGCCAGGCCGTAAGCGTCCGGTCGTAGTCGGCACCGAAGTTGTGCCAGTCCTCGACCACGAACAAGTCCTCCAGCGCGGTGGTGACCTGGCTCGCGGCGGGGATCATCGAGTTGGGGAAGATGTATTTCTCGATCCACGGATCGGTCTGCCCCGGCGCGCTGTTGCTGCCGATGCAGTGCAACACGGACAGACCGTCATCTTTCAGGCAGCGACGCACGGTCTCGAAATAGCTCCGGTAGTTCTTGCCACCGACGTGTTCGAACATGCCGATCGAGTACACCGCGTCGAACTTCTCGTTGAGCTCGTGATAGTCCTGCAGGCGAATTTCGATCGGCAGTCCGGCACAGATCTGGCGCGCATAGTCGGCCTGCTGCTGCGACACGGTGATGCCAACGCCTTCGACGCCATGGCGTTCAGCGGCGTACTTCAGCGCCTCGCCCCAACCGCAACCGATGTCGAGCACGCGCTGGCCGGGTTCCAGTTGCAGTTTGCGGCAGACCAGGTCGAGCTTGGCCAGCTGGGCGTCGTCGAGATTATCGGCTTGGGCCCAATAGCCGCACGAATACACCAGGCGCTTGCCCAGCATGGCGCTGAACAAGTCGTTGCCCAAGTCGTAGTGCACCTTGCCGACCTCGAAGGCGTGCTCGCCGCGCTGGACGTTGATGAAGCGCGCCCGCAGGTGGGCGATCAGGGTGTCCAGGGTCTTCAATCCCTGGTCCAGCCCGGCGCCAAGCAAGCGGGCACACAGGCCAGGCAGGTCCTCGGCATCCCACCAGCCGTCCATATAGGCTTCGCCCAGCCCCAGCGAGCCGCGGGCGAACACGCGCGTATACAGGCGCTCGTCGTGGACGCGAAGGTCGGTCGGTGCGCTGCCGTCGATGTGGATACCCGCCTGGTCCAGCAGTTCGCTGGCGCGGTGTTTCAGGTCGTCCTGGCTCATGCCCTGCCTCGTGCGGTATGGAAATCCATGCTGTCGGAGTCTGTGAAGAACACCACTTCCTGTGGTTTTCTTCTATCGCAAGCCCGCCACGTGCCGTGCTTGCTCACGCGAATCAGTCACTTGCGTGACCGATCCGCGCCCGGCCCTCGGGCAACCGCTCCTGCGTTGCCTCAACTCGGGCATCGGGCAACTGCTCCTGCGTTGCCTCAACTCGGGCATCCATGCCCTCGCCATGCCCTCGCGTGGCCGGGCTTCGAGGTTGAATGGTCACAACCTCTCAGTGTTTGTCGAGTACCGCAAAGCTTGCCGCGTAGCGTGCATACGTGGCGTCGACGTTGGCCTCGCGCACCAGTTGCAGCAGCATCTCGGCCTGCTCCTCCAGCAGCAGGAATTCGATCTTGACCGGCAGGTCGTCGGCCAGTTCGAAGAACTGTTCCTCGTGCATCACGCCGTGGCGGCCGAAACCGGAGATGGCGCGGAATACCGAGCCACCGCCCAGGTGGTGCCGCTGCGCCTGTTGCAGCAGCCATTCGGACAGCAGCAGGCCATCGTGCCGGGTGCGCGAGTGGCAGTAGAAAGTCAGGTGCACGCCGTGTTGAAGGGTTTCCCGGGTCATGCGACTTCCTCCGGTCAGTGACGCAACAGGCTGCGCGTAAAGGCGAGGCCAAGCACCGTCATGCCCAGCGAGCCGACGAGGTGGGCCAGCACGTGCCCACTGAACCACAGATATTGCTGGCGCAGCAGCAAGGTGACGGCTTCACCGGAAAACGTGGAGAACGTGGTCAGGCCTCCCAGGAAGCCGGTCATCACGAACAATTGCAACTCAGGCGACGCCGCCTGGAAGTTTCGGGACAGGCCAATGGCAACACCCATCAGCAGCCCGCCGGTGAGGTTGGCCGCCAGCGTGCCCAGGGGCAGGGTGGGGAACAACGGGCTGAACAAGATTCCCAGCCCCCAGCGACACCAGCAACCGATGGCACCACCCAGACCGACCGCGACAAATCCACTGACGCCCACGGGCGCTTCTCCATCAAATGAACAGTGTCCGGTTGCCGCGGCGGCAGGCAGGCCTGCGCCGCCGCAAACCGGCGATGCAGGCATCATCAACTTCAACGTGGGTCGCACGAGAAGCGGTTCGAGCCGGAGCGCAACACATCGACTCCGGCGCGGGAGGCATGCCATCTCCCAAGCGATCATCGTAGTCGATAGACGGGTCTGCGCGTCAAGCGCGGTCCCGTACGGGGGGCATCCACGCCATTGCCGTTAGAAGATTTGCCCGGTGCCGGACTCAGGCGGGGCTGGGGGGAGGGTCCGGAGTCTCCGCATGCAGCCCATTTGCTCCTTCCACCGACATCAACACGGTGGTGTCGGCGAGCGCACGGACCAGGCTGGGTGAACGGTAACCTGCGTCGGCAAGCCAGCGGCGCCATACCGATTCGTCCACTTGCTCGTTGACGCCCGCGCCGAGGGTGCGGTCAAACGGTGCCGCGAACTCCTTGTAGATACCGCTCATGAACTCCTTGTAGGAATCGCGTGGGACGCCGGTGGCGGCATCGCTCGCCGGAACGAGGAGTTCGGTGCAGGCGAGGCCGGTTGCCATCGCCTTGCGCTGCAGCCATGCCAAGGGCAGATCCGGCAACGGATCAGGTTTGCGGCCTGCGCCATCGCTGTCGTTGCCGCCGCCTACGTCGGAGTGCGAGCCGATGAACCAGCGCTGCTCGATCTCGCACTGTTCCTGCTTCTTCGAGGT
This sequence comes from uncultured Gammaproteobacteria bacterium, assembly GCA_963771235.1. GTDB lineage: Bacteria > Pseudomonadota > Gammaproteobacteria > Xanthomonadales > Rhodanobacteraceae > Rhodanobacter. The sequence continues at coordinate 205,767 of CAVYSP010000002.1, read as the reverse complement.
GAGCGACTCGCCCGCTTTCACCGTGTACGGGTTACGGGTCCACAACGCAGGCTTGAAATCGCCACGATGTTCGTCCAGCGCCAGCGCCTGATAGGCGTATTTGACGATCTTGCTCAGCTCGGTGTCGTGGAACTGGTAACGCTCGCGGGCAAACGGGAACCAGGAAGCGGTAACCGGTATGCCCAGCGAGCCCACCGTGTCCCACACACCGATGAAGTGAATGTCGACTTCGACCGAGCGATCGGCGCGGAACTTCACCGCCTGCGGGTCGTCGGGCTTCGTGGCGACGTCGCGGTAGAAGTCGTAGGCGTGGCTCAGCTCATCCTTGCTCACGTTGCCATCGGCGGCACGTTTCAGCAGGCCGCATTTGCGGATCAGTCCGCCCAGGCTGCGCGCGGTGTAGGCACCCCGACTGAAGCCGAACAGATAGATGTCGTCGCCGGGCTGCCAGGTCCGGCACAGCCAGCCGTAGCCATCCAGCACGTTGCCGGACAGGCCGTAGCCGAAGGCGCCGCCGAGCAGATGGGTGATGCCGCGTTTCACGCCGACGCCGGGGATGTAGTTGACCAGCTGCGGGTTGCCGAGTGCATCGACTGGTGCGAGCAGTCGACGCAGACGTTCCACGTTGGTGTTCGACTCTGGCTTGTTCCAGGTACCGTCGAACAAAAGTACAAGCTTGCGGGTCGCCATGGTTCCTCCATCGCGATACGTTCGAGTGGACGTCCGGACACTCTAGGTGTTGCCGCGATGGCGTTCCAGTGCCACTTCGAGAGTGACACCGGTTGAGGCGCAAGCGTGTTCGCGTGCGTCGATCGGGTGACCGGCGTAAGCTGAAGGGCTGACGTGAGTGATTGATACGGCAGGCAGCAATGAAGCGGGAAACACAGATCAACCTGGCCCAGACGTTTCGCCACATGCACGATCGCAGCCGGGTGCTGTTGTTGCCCAACTGCTGGGATGCGGGCAGCGCGAGATTGTTTGCGCAGCGTGGTTTTGCGGCCATCGCCACCACCAGTGCCGGAGTGGCGTGGTCGCTCGGTTACGCCGATGGCGAGTGCGCGCCGCTGGCCGAAGTGCTCGCGGCAGTTGCGCGCATCACGCGGGTGGTGGACGTCCCGGTCACGGCGGACATCGAGACCGGGTATGGCGCCACGCCGACGGACGTGACTGCTACCGTCAGGGCGGTGATCGCCGCCGGCGCAGTCGGCATCAATATCGAGGATGGCATGCCCGGGCACGGCCCGCTGCGCGATGCCGCTGCTGCAGCGGCACGGGTGCGCGCGGCGCGGATCGCTGCCCAGGAGAGCGGCGTGCCGATCGTGATCAATGCGCGGGTGGATCACTGGATGCAGCATGGTGATGGCGATCCCGCGGCGCGCCTGGCCGATGCGATCGAGCGCGCGAGAGCCTATCTGGCGGCCGGCGCCGATTGCATCTATCCGATTGGCCTGGCCGACGCAGCGACGCTCGCGGCGCTGGTGGTGGCGATCGATGCGCCGGTCAACGTGGCGGCCGGGCCCGCCATGCCCGGTCTGCGTGAACTGGAGACGATCGGCGTGGCGCGGGTGAGTACGGCGACGCGTTTCGCCACCCTGGCGTTGGGCGCCGTGGATCATGCCGTGGCCGAAATGCGCGCGAGCGGTGGCTTCGCGGCACTGGCCGCGGATTTCTCTTACGCCGATGCCCAGCAATTGTTTGCGCCACGCTGAAACGCGTGGCGTCCATTTTTTTCATTGGAGGTCAGGCATGAAACCCCGTATCGATTATCGCAAGGCGGCGCCGGAGGCGTTCAAGGCAATGCTGGATCTGGAAGCTGGCGTGCATCGCGGTGGACTGGAAAAGCCCCTGATCGAGCTGGTGAAGATGCGCGCCTCGCAGATCAACGGCTGCGGTTATTGTCTGGACATGCACAGCAAGGACGCACGTGCGGCCGGCGAAACCGAGCAGCGCCTGTATGTACTGCCGGCCTGGCGTGAGGCGCCGTTCTACAGCGCCCGTGAACGCGCGGCGCTGGCGTGGACCGAGGCGGTCACCCTGGTGGCCACGAATGATTTGCCGGACGCGCTCTATGCGCAGGTACGCGAGGAGTTCGACGAGAAGAGCCTGGTCGAGTTGACCCTGGCCATCATCGCCATCAATGGCTGGAACCGGATGGCGATTTCCTTCCGGGCCGATGTTGGTAGCTACGTGGTGCCGAATGCGGCGAAGTGATGGCGGGATGTCGGCCAGCCCGGCGGCGCCGGTAATGGTGTCGGGCCGCAACTTGCCACGAACGTTCTACCGGCGCGATCCGCGCGAGGTGGCGGTGGCGCTGTTGAACAAGGTGCTGGTGGGCGCCGATGGGCGCAGCGGCCGCATCGTGGAGACCGAGGCCTATTGCGGGCCGCTCGATCCGGCGGCGCACACCTATCGCGGCAGGACCGCACGCAACGCCACGATGTTCGGGCCGGCGGGGCACATGTATGTGTATTTCACTTATGGCATGCACTGGTGCTGCAACGCGGTGTGCGGCGAGGTCGACGAGGGCGTCGGCGTCCTGCTGCGTGCGCTGGCGCCGCTGAGCGGGTTGGAGACGATGCGCGCGGCACGGCTGAAGGCGTATCGCGACCGTGATCTATGCAGTGGTCCGGCACGCCTGACCCAGGCGATGGGCATCACCGGCGAACAGGACGGCATCGACCTGGTGACGGGCAAGGATGGGTTTCGCATTGTCGACGATGGCGTGCCGCCGCCCTCCGAACCGGTGGCGACCGGGCGGGTCGGCCTCAGTCGTGCCGCGGACGAGGCCTGGCGCTGGTACGTGCCTGGCGACGTCAACGTGTCGCGGCGCTGAGAGGTTGTGACTATTCAACCTCGCAGTCCGGCCATGGCGAGGGCAGGGATGCCCGAGTTGAGGCAACGCAGGAGCGGTTGCCCGATGGCCGGTCGCGGATCGGTCACGTAAGTGACTGATTCGTGTGAGCGCGTCCGGGCATGTACCGGACGCGCGATAGAAGAAAACCACAGGAAGTGGTTTTCTTCACAGACTCTGAGAGGTTGTGAGTTATTCGCAGGCGCTGAGCAAACCGCGCTCGCGCAACCAGGCCTGGGCGTTTTCGGCGTCCTGCTCGAACCAGGCGCGCGTCGAGCCGAGCCGGAACGAGTAGCCCCAGGCGTCCATGTCGGCCATCAGGCGTGCGCGTCCCACGCCGGGCAACTCGTCGGCGAGCAGGATCTGCAGGTAGCAGGTAGCGTCTTCTTCCTCGATCGAATCGGTCGCGTCGGTATGGACGGCTGAACGCTTTTCCGGCGGCAACACGATCAGGTGTCCGGCTTCGTGCAGCAGGGAGTGGACCGGGGTGTCGTCACGGGCGTAGACGACAGGGCCGATGATGCCGGCTTCCTCCTCGCCCCAGTAGCTGCCGGGGATCGGTGCGCCCGCGGCCACGCGGCGCAGCTGCAGGCCGAAACGCGCGAGCAGCGCGGCCGCTGCACCGAATCCGATTTCGCCCACGCGCATCACCGTGGGGGGCGAATTGCTGGCGGTAGCGGGAATGTCGGGGTGCATGGGTGGGCGAGGCGGGCGGACGTTGAAAAGACGGGGTCGGGCGGCTTGCCGCCGCCCGCTGAGGCGTCGACCGTCAGCCGGCTTGGACGGCGCCCTTCGCCGACTGCTTGCCTTCCGGCAAGGTGACCGAAAGTTCAAGGATCTCGTGGCCGCTGTCGCGCTCGAAATTGATGTTGATCGCCTCGAGGTCGACGTGGACGTACTTCTTGATCACCTCGAGCAGTTCGTTGCGCATCAGCGGCAGGTAATCCGGGGCGCCCCGCGTGGAGCGCTCCTGCGCCACGATGATGCGCAGGCGCTCGCGCGCCACGCTGGCGGTGGCCTCGGGCTTGCGCTTCAGGAAATCGAGAATACCCATCGTGATCAACCTCCGAATACGCGCTGGAGAAAGCCTTTCTTCGGCGGGTCGACGAAGCGCAACGGACGCTCCTCGCCAAGGATGCGGGCTACGGTGTCGCCGTAGGCCTGGCCAGCATGTGAGTTGGCGTCGACGATCACCGGGATGCCGTTGTTCGAGGCGGTCAGCACGTTTTCCGATTCGGGAATCACGCCGACGACTTCGATGCCGAGGATCTCCTCGACGTCCTTGACGCTGAGCATCTCGCCGATGGCGACGCGGGCAGGGTTGTAGCGTGTCAGCAGCAGGTGCTGGGTGACCGGGCCTTCGCCTTTTTCCGCGCGCCGGGTCTTGCTGGCGAGCAGGCCAAGGATGCGGTCGGAGTCGCGCACCGAGGAGACTTCCGGGTTGACCACCACCACCGCGTGATCGGCGAAATACATGGCAAGGTGCGCGCCTTTCTCGATGCCGGCCGGGGAATCGCAGACGACGTAATCGAAATCCATCTCGGACAGGCCGTCGAGGACCTTCTCGACGCCTTCCTGGGTCAGCGCGTCCTTGTCGCGGGTCTGGCTCGCGGCCAGCACCCACAGGTTCTCGTAGCGCTTGTCCTTGATCAGCGACTGCTTCAGCGTGGCTTCGCCGTTGACGACGTTGACGAAGTCGTAAACCACGCGCCGCTCGCAGCCCATGATCAGGTCGAGATTGCGCAGGCCGACATCGAAGTCGATCACCGCGGTTTTCTTGCCGGCCATGGCCAGGCCGGTGGCCAGCGAGGCACTGGTCGTCGTCTTGCCGACGCCGCCTTTGCCGGAGGTGACAACGATAATCTCAGCAGTCAAGGGCCCATCTCCGCATGATTGTTCTTGTTGTGCACGACGTGTCGTGAATGATTACAGCTTGGCAATCAACAGCTTTTCGCCTTCCAGCCAGCATTGTACGGATTGACCTTCAAGCTCGGCCGGGATCTGTTCGAATACGCGGTATTGCCCGGCGATTGCCACCAGTTCGGCGCGGAAGTCCGAAACGAAGATGCGCGTCTTCTCGTCACCTTGCGCGCCGGCCATGGCGCGACCGCGCAGGCTGCCGTAGATATGAATGTTGCCATCGGCGATCACTTCGGCGCCGTTGGCCACGGCGCCGGTGACGATCAGATCGCAATCGCGCGCGTAGACCTGCTGGCCGGAGCGTACCGTTCCGGCGTGATGCTCGGCACCTTGATGGCTGCCTGCCGCCGGTGGGGCGAGAATCGGCTCGGGCGGCGCAGCGGGCGCTGCTCGCGTTGCCTGTTGCTGCGGCGCAGCGGGTGCGGTTGGCGCCGAGGTTGCCGGTTCATAGGCGGCGCGGAACTTGGCGATCAGCGGCAGCCCCATGCGTTTGGCCAGCGCTTCGGTGGCGCTGGTGCCATAGGCCAGGCCGACCGGCAGCATGCCGGCGCTGCGCACGGCCTCGAGCAGGGCGTCGACGGCGCCGTCGTCAGGCAGGTCGAGCAGGTGGCTCAGATCCAGCACCACGGCGGCGCGGGAAAACATCTGGGGTGCCGCGCGCACGCGGCGTTCGAGTTCGTCGCATAGTGCGGCGGCGTCGACCCGGCGCACCCTTACACAGGCCATGCCGACCTGACCGAAGCGCAAATCGCAGGCGTCGGCGGACTCCACTCTTGCATTCATGGGTGCCGCTCTCCGGCGAGGCGCCGCTGGCCGGAGGGGGCAACCGCCGGGCTCTTGCGTTCAGCCAGCCATGGCACGTCGGGCAGGCCGCCATGGTCCAGCCAGGTATCGCGCACGTAGGCGTAGCTGGGTAGATCCTTGGCCAGCAGGCTGACCTTGGGGCCCTTCGCGCCCATCTTCTGCTGGTCGACCTCCTGGAAACCGTAGGTGCCGTGGAACAGCACCACGACGTCATCGCGCGGCTCCAGGAACACCTCGCAGGCAAGCAGCGGTACGCGGACCTCGGCGTAGCTGTTCACGTCGCAATAGAAGATGCGGCCCAGGCCGTGGCGGCGGTAGGCGTTGGCGATCACGATGCGATCGATGTACACGAACTGCGGGTAATGCGCGGCAAACCAGCCATAGTTCGGGCTGTCGTAGTCGTGGCCTTCACGCAGGGCGATCAGAAAGCCGGCCAGGTGGCCGTCGATTTCGGCGACACGGAAATAGTCGGCGCGCTCGAAGAAATAGCGCAACCGGTGGACGTCCAGGGCGAGGATGGAGCGGCCGGCGGCGTTGTTGAGCGCCAGCACGGCATCCAGTTCGTGCTCGCGCACGTCGCGGATGGCAAGGGCCATTCGTTGCTCCGCAATGGTGGAATCAGGACCGAGATCGACGAGTCGGTCTCGCGGTGGGGCATTATGCCATGTGACCGGAGCCCTGACATCACCGCGACACATGTAAAACCTTCGTAAACCGGTACGGGCAGGTCGCGGCCATGACTTCTCGCGCATTGCGCGGACAGTCGCTACCCCCAATGATGCGAGCCATGCGCTGGCCCTACCTCAATCATATTCGCCTGCTTCGCTATGCGGGCTTCTTTACCTATCTATCGGCAGGTACGCCGCTGATCACGAACTGGGCGACCGAGCGGGTAGCGGCGTTGCACCAGCCGCACGGCCCCAATTTCGCGCTGCTGCTGTGGACGCTGTGCTACCTCATCTTCGGTTTGATGTACTGGCTGCTGACCAGCAACCTGGACTCGCGTCGCTATCCCGCGTTGAAACTGCTGGGTCTGGCGCTGATGACGGCGGCAGCCGTGGCCGTGGGCTGGTACAGCCACAGTGGCCTGTCGGCGATGCTGATGGTGGTCGCCTCGCTGGTGCTTCCATGGTTGTTGCCGCTGTGGCTGGCGGCGTTCTGGCTGGTGTTGCAGCACCTGAGCCTGGTGGCGGTCTTTGCCACGTTTCCCGAATACGACCACAGCGTCGGCATGGGCTTCCTGCAGGCGAGCATCTATCTGGGGATCTCGGTGCTGGTATTCGTCACTTCGACCGTGGCCAGCCAGCAGGCGGAACAGCGCGAGGGACAGCGCCGGCTCAACTCCGAACTGCGTGCCACGCGCGCCCTGCTCGCCGAGTCCAGCCGGATCGCCGAGCGCATGCGCATCGCCCGCGACCTGCACGACCTGATCGGCCATCACCTCACCGCGCTGAGCCTGAATCTGGAAGTGGCCAGTCATCTCACCAACGAAGCGGCTGGCGCCCATGTGCGCAAGGCGCAGAGCACGGCCAGGTTGCTGCTCGCCGACGTGCGCGAGGCGGTCAGCGAATTGCGCCAGGATGATTCGATCGACCTGACTCAGGCGCTGCGCAGCCTCACCGATGGGGTGCCCGGATTGAACGTGCACGTGGTGATGCCACCGCGCTTCAGCGTCGAGGACCCGCGGCGCGCGCAGGTGTTGCTGCGCTGCGCGCAGGAAATCATCACGAATACGGCGCGCCACGCGGGTGCGCGCAACCTGTGGTTCAATTTCGCCTACGCCGAGGCCGACCTGCTGGGCCTGCACGCGCGCGACGATGGCCGTGGCGCCGACCAGCTGGAAGAGGGCAATGGCCTGTCCGGCATGCGCGAACGGCTCGCCGAGTTTGGCGGCAGCGTCGCGCTGGACACAGGCCTGACCCGCGGTTTCGCGCTTACCGTGCGGTTGCCGCTGGGCGAGCATCCGACGCTGGCGCACACACCGTCGCGGTTCGAACCGCCCGCGCTGGATGTTTCGTAATATGAGGAGATGGGAATGGCGTGCCAGAATGCGCCATGTCCAGACGCTGAGAGGTTGTGAATTTCTCAACCTCGAAGCGTGTGCTCGTCCGGGCATGTACCGGACGTGCGATAGAAGAAAACCGCAGGAAGTGGTTTTCTTCACAGGCGCTGAGCCGCGCCGGCTTCCACGCTACCCCCGTCTGCCACCCATGACCGAGGATTCGCGATGATTTCCGTTTGTCTCGTCGACGACCAGAATCTGGTTCGACAAGGTGTTCGCTCGCTGCTGGACCTGGCCGATGACATCCGGGTGGTGGCCGAGTGCGCCGATGGCGCACAGGCTGTGCTGGAAGTGCCCCGGATCAAGCCGGACGTGATGCTGCTGGACCTGCGCATGCCCAACATGAGCGGGCTGGAGGTGCTGCAGGCCTTGTCGGCACGCGGCGAGTTGCCGCCGACCATCATCCTGACGACCTTCGACGACGACCAGTTGGTGCTGCAGGGGCTCAAGGCCGGCGCACGTGGTTACTTGCTCAAGGATGTGTCGCTGGAGCAACTGGTCGAGGCCGTGCGCACCGTGGCGGGCGGTGGCTCGCTGGTCGCCCCGATGGTCACCCAGCGCCTGATGGCCGGGGTGGCCCGCATGCAGAACCAGTTCACCAGCCTGGAACAGCCCGATCCCCTCACCGAGCGTGAGACCGAGATCCTGCGGCTGCTGTCCGGCGGCTACAGCAACAAGGAGATCGCCAATTCGCTCAAGGTGGCCGAGGGCACAGTCAAGAATCACGTCTCCAATATCCTTTCCAAGCTGGGCGTACGCGATCGCACTCGCGCCGTCCTGAAAGCGCTTGAGCTGGGCATTGTCTGAGCTGGCTGGAAGCCTTTCCGCGGCCATTCGCGGGTGATGAAATCGGCGCCGCCCATGGATAGCGTTCGAGCCCGGGAGCAAGTAACATCCGGAGCTTCGACGTTTTACCGACCCCTGCGCTGCGCGCTGGGGCGCGCGATGCGACGAGAAAGCACTTTTTAAGGCAAGGCGTAAAGACGCTTCGGAGAACTCTGGAATGATGCGTGTCTTTGAATTTCTGGTTGCCCTGGTCATCGTCGCAATACTCGGTGTCCTGGCGGCCGTGGTCATGCCGTCCAGCGGCCATGTGGAACGTGAGCTGGTCGTAGGCAAGGATATGCGGCAGGTGTATGACTTGCTGGATAATTTCCGCCGGTTCCCGGACTATTCCGTGCTCCGTTCGCAGGACAGCAAGGTGCAGTTCAAGTATTCGGGCAAGGCCTACGGCCCTGGCTCCGAGATCAGCTGGACCAGCAGCGATCCCAAGCTCGGTGATGGCGGCCTGACCATCGCGAGTGCGACGCCGGCATTCGACAAGATCGACAGCAACACCCAGAACGCGACCATCGTCTGGAACCTGGACAACAGCTGGCGCGGCCTGGACAAGCATTTCACCCTTGACCTTGAACGCCAGGGTCACGGACGGCTGACCCAGGTCACCTGGTCCTACGATGTGAAGTACGGCTGGAACCTGGTCAATCGCTTCGCCAGCCTGTACATCCATGGCGATCCCGATTCGTTCATCCAGTTCAGCCTGAACAACCTGCAGAACGTGCTGGCCGGCGTCGCGAACGTCGATTACAGCGACCTGTTGCCGAAGATCGGACAGACCCAGCCGACCCCGGTGCTGTTGGTCACGCGCCATATCGATCGCAGCAAGGGTGGCACCGAAGCGCTCGATGACGCCATGACGCAGGCGGACACCGAGTTGAAGGCCCAGGCCAAGAAGCTCGGCGTCAATGTCACCGGTCCATCGATCCTGTTCATCACCAATTACGGCGATCCGGACTTCGATTTCGAAGTGGCGCTGCCGATTGATTCCAGCACGCTCACCATCAACGGGCAGAGCGAACAGCTCACGCCGCCCGTCGCGCCGTCCCTGACCGACGGGCAGCCGCCGGCTGAACCGGCGCCGGCCAGCACCGCCGCCGGTGCGCCGCAGGTTGCCGGACCCGCCGCGGGAACCCGCGACCGCTCCGGTCGGCTGGTGGTCGGGGGCGATGTGCGCGCCATGATGGCCTTCGGCGGAGCCACCCTGCAGGGCAGCTGGAGCGGCACCTTCAATGGTGTGCCGCAGACCGTGAAAATGCTCACCGCCTACGCCCAGACGCACGGCTACAAGTTCGACAGCACGGTCAACCCGCCGTATGACATCGTGGTGACGCCGGAGGTGAAGGACGCCAGCGGCGGCATCACCTCGTATGCCACGCACCAGGTGTCCCTGCCGCTGACGGAAGCACCCGCGCAGACGCCGGAACAGGAAGCCGGCATGCAGCCGGCGACGGGCGGCGAGGGCAATGCGCCGGCCACCCCGAGCTCCGCGCCGGCACCGGGTGGCAGCGTGGCCCCGCCCAGCAGTTCGGCACCGGCGGCTTCCGGCACGGCCGGCTAAGACATTCAGAGATTTCGGCAAGATCCAAGGCCCTTCCATCGCGGGAGGGCCTTTTGCTTGGGTGCGGTCGGCCTGCGGACGCATCAGCGCCAAGCCGCCCGCGTCTTGCGGTACATTCCTGAGACGACCGATGCTCGGCGGCTTCCGGCGCGCCTGCCGGTTCCTGATGCCGAAACCCGCCAGCGGACATGATCGAAACCGAACAGCTCACCCGATGCTATGGCAACCTCACCGCAGTCGATGCGCTGAGCATCCGTGTCGAGCCTGGCCAGGTGCTTGGGCTGCTCGGGCCCAATGGTGCGGGTAAAACCACGGCAATGCGCATGATTGCCGGTTTCCTGGTGCCGACATCGGGCCGTGCATGGGTGTGCGGCCATGACGTGATGCGCGAACCGCTGCAAGCGAAGCGGGCGTTGGGTTACCTGCCTGAAGGTGCGCCGGGCTACGGCGAAATGACGGTGCACGAGTTCCTGCAATTCATCATGCGCATGCGCGGACTCAAGGGTGAGGGCGGCTATCGACGCTTCGATGCGGTGGTGCAGCAACTGCAACTGGATGAGGTGCTGGGATTGGGCATCGATACCTTGTCCAAGGGCTTGCGCCGACGCGTGGGCCTGGCCCAGGCGATCCTGCACGATCCGCCCGTGCTGATGCTGGACGAACCCACCGACGGCCTCGATCCGAATCAGAAACATGCGGTGCGCCAGCTGATCGACGTGATGGCACGCGACCGCACCATCCTGATCTCGACGCATCTGCTGGAGGAAGTGCATGCCCTGTGCAATCGCGTGGTGATCATCGCGCGCGGCAAGCTGCTGGCGGACGCCACGCCCGCCGAGCTGGAGGCGCGCTCGCGTTATCACGGCGCGGTCTCGTTCAGCGCCCCGGGCAGGCGGCATGTCGCAGGAGATGCTGGGGCGCCTGCCGCAGGTGGCGGGGATCGAGATCGATCCGCTGGACGGGCGCATCACCGTGTTCCCGAAGTTCGGGGAGCGCATCCTCGAACCGGTCGAGAGGTTGTTGCGCGAGCAGGGTCTGGAAGTGTCCGAGATCCAGCTCGAGCGCGGCCGGCTGGACGAGGTGTTCCGACAGATCACCAGCGGTGGCGAGGCTGCGCCCGCGGTGCACGCATGAGCCCCATCAACGCCGTGCTGCGACGTGAGCTGCGCAGCTATTTCGTGACGCCGGTCGCCTACGTGTTCCTGGTGATCTTCCTGGTGCTGGCCGGCATTCTCACTTTCTATGTCGGGGATTTCTACGAGCGCGGGTTGGCCGATCTGCAGCCGTTTTTCGTGATGCAGCCGTGGCTGTATTTGATCCTGGTGCCGGCAATCACCATGCGCATGTGGGCCGAGGAAGCCAAGGGCGGCACGCTGGAGCTGCTGCTGACGCTGCCGCTGACGTTGTGGCAGGCGATGCTGGGCAAGTTCCTGGCGGCGTGGCTGTTCATCGGGCTCGCGCTGGCGTTGACGTTTCCGATCTGGATCACGGTCAACTACCTCGGCGCGCCGGACAACGGCGTGATTCTGGCTGGCTACCTGGGCAGCTGGCTGATGGCGGGCAATTTCATCGCGATCGGCGCCTGCCTCTCGGCGCTGACGCGCAGCCAGGTGGTGGCTTTCATCCTGACCGCGCTGGTGTGCGTCTTGCTGATACTGGTCGGGCAGCCGCAGGTGCTGGATTTCTTCCAGGGGGCATTGCCGCGCCGCCTGATCAACGCGGTGGCGCATCTGTCGATGCTGCGGCATTTCGAGGCGATCTCGCGCGGCGTGCTGGACCTGCGTGATTTGCTGTATTTCCTGCTCAGCGCGCTCAGCTGGCTGGTTGCCGGCGTGCTGTTGCTCGATCTGAAACGGACGCGCTGACCGATGCCCCGCCTGCATCTGCCCCGCCTGCTCAGCACGCTGCTGCACCCGACCCGGCGCGGCTTGCTGTATGCCGGCCTGGTGGCGCTGGTGGTGGTGATGGTGCCGCTGATCGTGGCCAGCAGCCGCTGGCTGCACGCGACGCGGATCGACCTGACGACCGATCAGCTCTATACCTTGACGCCGGGCACGCTGCACATCGTTGACACGCTGCAGCGGCCGCTGCGGCTGACCCTGTATTTTTCCGAGCATGCCACGCGTGACCTGCCGCAGCTGCGCAGCTACGAGCAGCGGGTGCTCGAAATGCTGCAGGAGATGGTGGCGCGTTCGCACGGTCGGATCCGACTGCGGGTCATCGATCCGGTGCCGTATTCGGACGACGAGGCCAGCGCCGAGGGCAGCGGCCTGATTGCCGCCAACGGCGGCAGCAATGGCGAACGGGTATTTTTCGGGCTGGCCGGCAGCGCCTTGCCGCAGGACGCAAGCCGATGATGAAGAAGAAGAGGGCGCACCCGAGAAAAGCCTGTCGATCGCGTTTTTTGATCCTTCGCGCGAGGCATTTCTCGAATATGACATCGCCAAATTGCTGTATGAGCTGAACCAGGCGCACAAGCCGTCGATCGGCGTGCTCAGCTCGCTGCCGGTGAACGGGGACCCTGCGCTCGGCGAACAACCGTGGACGGTGATGCAGCAGCTGGACCAGCTGTTCGAGATCAAGTCGCTGGATGCCGCGCAGCTCAAACAGGTGGACGGCAAACTCAAGGTGCTGCTTGCTGATCCATCCCAAACAGCTGCCGCCGGCGGCGCAGTATGCGATCGACCAGTACGTGATGGGCGGCGGACACCTGGTGGTGTTCGTCGATCCCGATGCCGAGCTGGACACTGCGCCGCTGACGCCGGACGCCGCGGGGTTGCCCGCCCATGCGTCCGACCTGCCGCGCCTGTTTGCGGCGTGGGGGGTGAGTCTACGACCCGCGCCAAGTCGTGCTTGATCGCAGCCGCGGCGTTGCAGATCGAGCTGGCCGGCAACAGCCTCAATCACCCGGCGATGCTCGGGCTTGGCGAGCAAGAGCTCAATCGCAATGACCCGATAACCGCCAGCTTGCAGCGGATCAACGTTTCCACTATCGGCCATTTCGACCTCACGCCGACGGCGCGCACGCGACTGATCCCGCTATTGCAGAGCAGCGCCGATGCGGAAGTCGTGCCGACGCAACGGGTGATGGATGCCAGCAACGATCCGACCAGGCTGCAGCAGGATTACAAGCCGGACAACGCCCACTATGTGCTGGCCGCACGGTTGCGCGGCACGTTCACCAGTGCGTTTCCCGAGGATGCCGGCAAACCGGGCTTTCGCGGCCATTCCGCGGCGAACGCCGAGGTCGTGCTGGTGGCCGATACCGACCTGCTCAGCGACCGGCTGTGGGTCGAACCGCAGACCGTGCTGGGCCAGACGATGATCCGGATCTTCGCCAACAACGGGGACTTCATCACCAACCTGGTCGACAACCTCAGCGGCTCATCCGCCCTGCTGTCGATCCGGGCCCGTTCCACCTCGCAGCGGCCGTTCACGCGCGTGCAGGCATTGCGCAACGTGGCGGATCAGAAGTTCCTGCAGAAGGAACAGGAACTGGAGCAGGAACTGGCCGACACGCGGCGCCGGCTGGACGAGTTGCAGCCGGCCAAGGGCAGCCGCCCCAGCACGATCACCCCCGAGCAGCGCCGCGAGATCGAGCAGTTTCGCCAACGCCAGCTGGCGATCAACAAGGAATTGCGCAACGTGCAGCACCAGCTCAATGCCGAGATCGACGCGCTCGGCCTGCGCCTGAAGGTGATCAATATCGTGCTGGTGCCCGCGCTGGTGGTGCTGATCGGCCTGTTGTATGGCTGGCGCCGCACCCGGCACAGCCGGCGCCGACGGTGAGTGCCGTGCAGGCGGCAATCTGTCGCAAGCGGGCGCTGCCATCAAGGCAGACGGCACGGCGACATCGCATTATGCTGGGCGGTGGTCGCCGGCGCTCGCCGGTGCGGATGGATGTGGCGGTAGCCTGACCGTGATTGCAACGCTGTTGAAATGGATCGTGCCGTGGGAGTTCTCGTGGGTATTCCTGGCCACGTTCGTGCTGGCGTGCGTGCTGTACTGGCGCGGCAGTCGGCGGTTGCACGTGGGCTTCGGTCGCCAGCTGGCGTTCTGGTGCGGCATGGCGATCATCTACCTGTCGTTGCACACCTATCTCGATTACTACGCCGAGCATGAGTTCTTCATGCATCGCCTGCAGCAGTTGTTGCTGCACCACCTGGCGCCCTTGCTTATCGTCACCGCCTACCCGATGAGCGCGCTGCGCGCTGGCCTGCCGCTGGCGTGGCGCGTGCGCCTGTTGCGGCCACTGCAGCGATCCTGGCCGTGGCGGGCGGTGCTCGGCGTGCTGATGAATCCCACGGTCGCCACCGTGCTGTTCATCGTGTTCGTGCTGATCTGGCTGATCCCCGACCTGCAGACGCTGGCGATGCTGGACTGGCGTGTCTATCGCTTCATGAACTGGACGATGCTGATCAGCGGCTTCGCGTACTGGTCGCTGGTGCTCGATCACCGACCGCATCCGCCGGGACGAATGGTGGCGGGCCTGCGCGTGTTGTCGCCGGCGATCACCATGACGCCGCAGATCCTGGCCGGCGCCATCGTCACGTTCTCGCGCACCGACCTCTACCCGATCTTCGAGATCTGCGGGCGGGCGTTCACGTTCAATGTGCTGACGGGACAAATGATCGGAGGCTTGATCACCTGGGTACCGGCGGCGATGATCGAATCGATCGGTGGCCTGCTGGCGTTGCGACTGTGGCTGCGGCTGTCCCGCAACGGGCGCCTGCCGCGTCGCGGGCTGCCCGCGCGGCCACCGGCGGTCATTGCCGGCGGCGTGCCCGACTGAGCGTCGCCCAGTCAGCGCGAGTGGTGGTCGACGTGGCCCGTGTCGCCATCCGGCGTGGCGCCGTCGTCGAGCGCGTTGGCGGGACGGGCAATGAAGTTGGCGGGCAGGGTGCTGCCGTCACTGAACTTCAGCAACAGGCGCACCGTGGTGCCGGGTTTTACCGGGGTGGCTGGCTGCATCAACATCAGGTGATAGCCCGCGGGCGCCAGTTCGGCCTTGCCGTGCGCGGGCACGGGCAACGAGTCCACCATCGTCATGCGGCTGACGCCACCCTGGGTCGAGCTGTGGTGCAACATCACCTGGGCGTACGCCTTGCTGCTGGCGCCGGTCAGCGTCACCGGCTGGTCGCCGTCGTTTTCCAGCGTGACATAGGCGCCAGCCGGCAACGCGCCGGGCAACACGCGTATCCAGGCGTGCGTGGCACGGACATGGTCGGCAGCCGCGGCGTGCACGCCGGTGGCGAGCACGAGGCCGGTAAGCGCGATGCACACGAGGGCGTGCTTCACGGCGGATCTCCGCTGGCGAGCAGAAGGTGCAGGTCGTGCACCAGGTCGTCCTGCTTGTCGGCCGGCGTGAACAGCACGCGCGGATTGCCGTCGCGGTCGAACACGTAGATCGCCGAACTGTGGCTGACTTCGTAACTGCCATCCTTGCTGGCCGGCTCGCGCGTGAACGCGGAGCGGTAACGCTTGACCAGCGCCTCGATCGCCCGCGGCGTGCCGGTCAGGCCGGTGGCGTGGCTGTCAAACGCGTTAACGTAGGTGTGCAGCACGGCGGGTGTGTCGCGGGCGGGATCCACGCTGACGAACAGGATGCGAGCGCCATCGGCCAGCTTGCCCAGGTGCTGCATCACCACGTGCAGGTGGGCCATGGTCAACGGGCATACGTCAGGACAGTGTGTATAGCCGAAATACAACAGCACCACCTTGCCGCGATAGTCCTGCGCGGACACCGCCTTGCCCTCGTCGTTGGTCAGCGTGAACTCCAGTTGCGGCATATGACCGGTCAGGTTGGTCAGCCGGAATGGCAGCGGGGCTGTCCCGTGACAGCCGACGAGGACGAGGCTGGCGGCGAGGAGCGCGAGCAGGGCAAGCAGGCGTGGCTTCATGCGAGAATTCCGGGGCGTCATTCGCTCAAGCATACGCCAGCGACTGCGACGCGAAGCTGGATTATCCGGAAATCCGTGCATGCTGCGACAACCTGTCAGCACCCCCGTGGCTTTGCTGGTCGGCCTCGCCGGCGCCAGCGCCGTACTGCTCGGTGCCTTCGGTGCGCATGCGTTGCGCGGCGTCCTCGATGCGCAACAGCATGAACTGTGGCGTACCGCCGTGGACTACCACGCGTGGCACGCGCTGGCCTTGGTCCTGACGGCGGGTTTGGCTCGGGGTCGCGCCCGTTCGCGTGGCCCTCGTGGCCTTTGCACTAGGCATCGTCTGTTCAGCGGCAGCCTGTACGCGCTGGCCGTGGGCGCGCCACGCTGGACGGGCATCGTCACTCCGTTCGGCGGGGTCGCCTTTCTGGTGGGTTGGATGGCGCTGGGGCTTTCGTTGCGAACGCCGCGAGATTGAGCATGGCGGTCGAGACGGCGAACGGCGGCGAGACACCACAGTCGATGCGTTACGCTTGCACGACCAGGTTCGATTGAAGGGGAACGGCGGCATGGAATCGACGGGATTTTCGCATTGGCTGGTGGTGCTGGTTGAAACGTGCGCGATGCTGGCAGTGTTGCTGGCGGTCTTGGCGGTGCTGGTGCTGCTGGTGACCTGGGTGGTCGACCGCAACCAGACGGCCAACGCCGTGCTGCGCAATTTCCCGGTGGTCGGTCACTTTCGTTACTGGTTCCTCCACCTGGGCGAATTCTTCCGCCAGTACCTGTATGCCAGCGATCGCGAGGAGTTGCCGTTCAACCGCGCGCAGCGGGTCTGGGTCTATCGCGCGGCGAAGAATGTGGACAACACCAATGCGTTCGGCTCTACCCGCGACCTGCGCGCGGAAGGCGTGCCGTTCTTCGTCAATTCGCCGTTTCCGTCCCTGGGTGAGCATCATGTGGAGCCGAAGCCGGTGCGGATCGGACCGTACGCACGCGAGCCCTACGACCACGCCTCGTTCTTCAACATCTCGGCGATGAGTTTCGGCGCGCTGTCGGCACCGGCAGTGCGCGCGCTGTCGATCGGCGCGGCCAAGGCCGGCATCTGGATGGATACCGGCGAGGGCGGCCTGGCGCCGTACCACCTGGAAGGCGGTTGCGACCTCGTGTTCGAGATCGGCACCGCCAAGTACGGCGTGCGTACATCCGATGGCAGGCTCGATGACAGCAAACTGCTGGCCATCTGTGCGTACAAGCAGGTGAAGATGGTCAGCATCAAGCTTGGCCAGGGCGCGAAGCCGGGCATGGGCGGGTTGCTGCCGGGCGCCAAGGTCACCGAGGAGATTGCGGCGATCCGCGGCATCCCGGTCGGCGAGGACTCGCAAAGTCCGAACCGCCACCTGGATATCGCCAACGTGGCGCAGCTGATGGATGCGATCACGCACATCCGCGACCTTACCGGCAAGCCGACTGGCTTCAAGGCGGTGTTCGGCGGCATGGCCTGGATCGAGCAGCTATGCGATGAAGTCGACCAGCGCGGCATCGAGAGCGCGCCGGATTTCATCATCGTCGACGGCTCCGAGGGCGGTACCGGCGCCGCGCCACAAACGCTGATGGAAGGCGTCGGCCTGCCGCTGCGCGAGGCATTGCCGGAATTGATCGACACCCTGATTCGGCGAGGTCTGCGCCAGCGCATCAAGGTGATCTGCTCGGGCAAGTGCATCACCGCCTATGACGTGGCGCGGGTGCTGTCGGTCGGCGCGGATTTCGTCAACTCCGCGCGCGGGTTCATGCTGTCGCTGGGCTGCATCCAGTCATTGCAGTGCAACCGCAACACGTGTCCCACCGGCATCACCACGCAGAACCCCAAGCTGCAGCGGGGCCTGGTGGTGACCGACAAGAGCGAAAAGGTTTATCACTACGCAACGAACCTGATGCACGAAGTCGGCATCATCGCGCACAGCTGCGGTGTCGACGATCCGCGCCAGCTCGATCGCAGTCATTGCCGCGTGGTTGGCGACGATGGCATGTCGGTGTCGCTGGAGAAGCTGTATCCGTATCCGGCGGCCGCTGAATAGTCGACACGCCTCCGGCAGGAGCGCGCGGGAGCCGGAAGTCGAGGGTCGAGGGTCGAGGGTCGCAAGAGCCAAGGGCAACTGCGGGGATCGAATTTCTGCAAATCAGTTGGGCGGCATCTGCGTCCAGCCGTCGGCGGTACGGATCTGCAGCGGCTGGAAGCGTCGCTTGTAGTCCATCTTCGGATGCCCCTGGATCCAGAACCCGAGATACAACCACGGAATACCGCGGCGCCGGGCCAGTTCGATCTGCTGCAGGATCGCGAAGGTGCCCAGGCTGCGCGCGGTCTGGTCCGGATCGTAGAACGTATAGACGGCTGAAATCCCGTTCGTGCAGACATCGGTCACGGCCACCGCGAGCAGGCGCTGGTCCAGTCGCAGCTCCATGAACAGGGTCGGGCTCCATGGCGCGGTGAGGAAACGGCGAAAATCGCTGGCGTCGGCCTCATCCATGCCCCCGCCGGAATGCCGACTGCGCAGGTAACGTTCGTACAGCGCGTGGCGTTCCCGGTTGTAGCCGGGCATATGTTCGCTGACGACGACATCGGCGTTGCGCTTCAGGCAGCGTTTCTGTGCGCGATCGGGCTGGAAGTGCGTCACGTCGACGCGGCATGGCCTGCACGCATGGCATTGCTGGCAGTGCGGGAAATACAGGTGTCCGCCGGCTCGGCGGAAGCCATGTTCCAGCGCGGGGTCATACAACTGGTCAAGTTGCGGCGCGGCGGGATCGAGCACCAGGTTCTGTGCGGTGCGCTCCGGGTAGTAGCCGCAGGCATGCGGCAGGGTCTGGAACAGGCGAACGGGATCGGAGCGGCGCATGCGCCGATTCTATGCCGGCGCAGCACGGCAGTTCCAGCGCGTGACTGGCTCAGAATACCTGAAGGTAGCGCAGCATCTGCACCGCGAACACCAGCAGGACCGCCAGGAGCAGCATCCTTCGCACCCACGTGGCGATGCGTGCGCGACGTTGCAGTGGCGAGCGGTTGCGCGCGGCCGCCAGTTCCTCGCCATGGCGGACCACCGGATCGATGCCCAGGTCGAGCAGCAGCTTGCGTGCCTGGCTGTAGTCGTCGGCGTGGGTGATCCACACTTGCGCCCAGGCGCTGCGGTCCTGGCGTCGGGGCGCGTAGCTCGGGCGCTGCCAGGTCGGACGGGCGTAGCTGGAACGATTGGCGATGGTGGCGCTGATGCCGTGTTCGGCCATCAGGGCCACCACGGAATCGATGTTTTCCTGGCGGGGAGAGGTGTAGATCTGGCGCATGCGGGCAGTTTACGCGAACGTCGTTGGCCAGTTGTTCATGGCGCAGGTGTTGATGAAGACGGCGCGGAGCCGTTGCGTACGCGAATCAGGCCTTCCTGCGCGGTGGAGGCAACCAGCCGCCCGTCACGACTGAAGATCTGTCCGCGCGCCAGTCCACGTCCGCCCTGCGCGGTGGGGCTGTCGAACGAATACAGCAGCCATTCATCGACGCGGAAGGGTCGATGAAACCACAGCGCGTGGTCGAGGCTGGCCATCTGCACGTTGCGCGTCATGTAAGAGATGCCGTGCGGCAGCGTGGCGGTGCCGACCAGGTGGAAATCCGAGGCGTACGCGAGCAGGGAACGATGGAGAATCGCCGAATCGTTGATCGGTGCGATGAGCCGGAACCAGATGTGCTGAATCGGCGGTCGCTTGACTGGGCGCATCTCGTCGCGGGGCCACACCTCGCGAAACTCGAACGGCCCGTCGATGCCCAGCCAGCGCTGCAGTTTCACCGGCAAGCGCGCCAGTTCATCCGGCGGCAGATGGCGCATCGGCTCCAGGTCGTCCGGCGCAGGCACGTCCGGCATCGAGGTCTGGTGCTCGACGCCCTGTTCCGGCTGCTGGAACGACACGGAGCCGTTCAATATCGGTTGCCCGTGCTGGATCGCCACTACCCGGCGGGAGGAGAACGAACCCCCGTCGCGGGTGCGCTCCACGTTGTACACGATCGGTGCCTCGATATCGCCGGCGCGCAGGAAGTACGCGTGCAGCGAGTGCGCCTCCCGCGTCGGTGTCCACGGTCTGCTGCGCCGCTGCCAGGGCCTGGCCCAGCACTTGTCCGCCGAAGACGAAGCGGGTGCCGATATCGCGACTTTGGCCGCGGAACAGGTTGTCTTCGAGCCGTTCGAGTTGCAGCAGCTCGACCAGTTCGGTGACGTGTTCTTCGCGCATGGCGGGTCCTTGGCGGGATTTTCCAGTATACCGGGTCGCCCGCCCCGATCCGCGTCAACCGGCGGGCATCGGGGCCTTCTCAAACGTCACCGCGACGCCGGCGGGCGCGAGCGCGGCGAGGAAGTCGTGCGCATCGAATGCCTGGCCGGCGGCCAGCGCGCCATGACCACGCACGCGGCCGTCGAGGAGGCGCTGCAGCGCCTCGACCAGCAGCGGTGCGGTGACGGCGTAGATGTCACGACCGCTGGCGGTGGCACGGCTTGCACGATCGCCGCGGCGCACGCGCACGTCGACCATGAAGCGCTGGGCGGAGCGGCCGCTGTCGTCGGCGGCGGCCGGTGCCGGCGTGGCCGGGTCGCGCAGGTCCTGCAACGGCGCCAGGTTCATCCATGCGTGCAGGTTGCGGCAGGCGACGTGGTGCGGCACCAGCACCGCCTCGGACAACGTGAGCAGCACCGTTTCCTGCCGTCCGAACGGCGGCGGGAAATCCGTCGCGCGTACCGGCGCCGGATCGGGCAGATGGAGCGCGCGCCCGTGCTCGATGTAGCAGCGCGGATGGTGATTACGCTCGCCGGTGAGGCGAGTACCGTGCGTGGGGTGCCAGCTGTCGAGAGCGACGGCGATGTCCACCGCGTCCGCGTCGGTGGCGCCATCGAGCGCGGCGCTGGCCAGCAGATCGGCGAGGCCGCCGTAGAACGCCATCGCAGGCAGCACCGTTACGCCGGCGGCCTTCGCTTCGGCATCGCAGGCCAGGGTGTCGATCACTGCCTGTTGCTCCGCTGCCACGTCGAGATAGTGGATGCGTGCGCGCAGCGCCGCCTCCAGTACGGGCGCCCCGGTGTCGAGAAAGGGGCCGGCGCAATGGAGGACGGCGGCGGTGCCGGCGAAGGCGGCATCCAATGCGGAGGGATCGTCGGTGGAGGCCACGCGCACCTCGACGCTGGTGGTTGCAGCCAGTTCATGCAGTTGGGCCGCGTCGCGGCCGCAGGCCACCGGCACGAAACCGCGGCGGCGCAATTCGGCCAGCACGAAGCGTCCGGTGTGGCCGTAGGCGCCGTACACCGCAATGCGGCGGGGCAAGTTCGTCGTCATGTCTGGTCCCCTTGCGGTGTCCATGGTTGTTGGGTGGCCCATGGGTGTCGTGCTTCTTTGCAGCAGGCGATGCGGCCGAACGCGGTGCGGGTGTGGCGGCATGCGGCATGGGAGCTCGCCGTGTCCCTGGGTGCGGGCAGGGTGCCGGCGTGCGACCACCCGGCACCGCCGGCAAGGCTTCCCGCGCAGACAGCATCCAGCGTGCCCGCGGACGGAGCGAGGAAGCGGCGCCGGTTCATGCCCGGCGCCGCCCATCGTGTGACGAGTGACGAAGCTCCGTCGTTCACGACTGCGCCGCCGCCTCGCGCAGTTTCTGGGCGCATTCCTCGCAGCAGACTTCAACGGTGCGGCCGCCGATGGTGACCTTGATGGCGTTGCCGTCGAGCGGATAGTCGCAGGCGGCGCAGGTTTTCTCGTTCATGGTGGGTCTCCGATGGATGCCCGGGATCGGGCAGGCACAGGAGACCACCACCAGCTCGTGGCGGCTGTCAGGATCTTTAGCGATTCACGACGACCGCGTCAGCGCGGCTTGGCGGAAGGCCGTGGGCGTACGGCCGTAGGCCTGGCGGAATGCCGCGCTGAAATGGCTGTGGCTGGAGAAGCCCAGGTCCAGCGCCAGCGCGGCGACGTCCTCGCAATCGGCGATACGGTCCAGCGCATGCGCCAGCCGCAGGCGCAGGTGGTAGCGGTACAGCGGCATGCCTTCGACCTGCTGGAAGGCCTGGGTGAGGTAGACCGCCGAACCGCCGACGTCGGCCGCGATCTCGGCCAGCGTCCAGCGTCGGGTGAGGTCGCTGGCCAACAGCAGCTTGGCTCGGTCCACCAGCCGCTGTCGCGCGTGGCTGGCGCCGGGCGCATGGGCGGTGCGCGGGCCCAGGCTGCGGCACAC
Source organism: uncultured Gammaproteobacteria bacterium (assembly GCA_963771235.1). Lineage (GTDB taxonomy): Bacteria > Pseudomonadota > Gammaproteobacteria > Xanthomonadales > Rhodanobacteraceae > Rhodanobacter. The sequence continues at coordinate 183,603 of CAVYSP010000002.1, read as the reverse complement.
CAGGGTCAGCGCCAGGCTCTCGGCCTCCAGCGGCTCGATGTTGCAGTGGTGCAGGCTGTGGCGCAGCAACGCCACCAGCACCTGGGCGCGCCCGTCGATGCGCAGCGACTGGCCGTGGAACACCGGTTCGTCGCGGCGCTGCAGCAGTTCGGCCGGCGCCAGTTCGCGCAACAGCGGCTGCGAGATCGACAGCGACAAACAGGCATCGCCGCCGGTCGCCGGATGACTGACCTGATAGTCCTGGCCGGCGTTGAACAGCAGCACGTGGTTCGCATCGGCCACCGACTGCGTGCTGCCCACGTGGCGCAGAAACAGGCCGCGATACGGAAACACCAGATGGGTTGCGGTCGCGCATTCCTCCGCGCTGCGATGACGGCACTCGCCACGGCAGTGCACGTCGTGCGTGGCGACGAGCGGCGTTTGCAGCAGCGGCTGGACGGTGAACTCCGACATGGCGCGGGCCGAGAGGGGAAGGGGAGTCTATCGCAGCCGCTCCAGGCCGCAGGCCGGCAAGATGGCGTCCCAGGGGAAGCACAGGCCGGGATCGAGCTTGCGCCGCACCTCCTGGTCGGGCGCATCGCTGGCCGGAACCATGGCCGTGTCGAGCTCCTCGTGGCCGGCGATTTCGCGCAGGTTGGGAAACTCCTGCCGCAGTTGCGCAAGCAACTGTCGCAGTGCGTCGATCTGCGCCGCCGGGTAGGGCTCGGTCATCTGCTGGCGTCGCGAATCGTGCCAATCGGGATAGCGCCCCAGGTTGACCAGTTCGATGCCGATCGAATCCGGGTTGTGGCCGCGCACGTGATTGGCGATACGCGTGCCGGGAACGTAGCGATGGATCGCGCCGTCGCGGTCGATGTAGTAATGGCCGCTGTTGCCGGTGCCGCTGGCGTGCTGCACTTTTTCGCCGTATTCGCGGGCGGTGGCCAGGTCGGGCAGCTCCGTGCAATGGATTACCACCCGCCTTACCGCGGCGGCGGCGCGTTCCGGCAGCGCGTCGACGTAGGGCAGCGGGTCGTCGTGAATGGTCAGGTTCATGCGGCGAAGTCTCGCATGGGCGAGGCTTGCCGGAAACGCTGCCTGTTACCATGGGCGTTCGGTTACAGCGTATCCACGGGAACTGCCATGCGTCGCCAGATCATTCTTTCGCACGGCTCGGACTCCAGCCCGGAGGCGACCAAGGTCAGCATGCTGGCCATGCTGGCCGAGTCGCTGGGCTGGCACACGCAACGGCCCGATTACCGCGCCGCCGACGTGCGTGGCCATGCGGGCTCGGTGGCACCGCGCATCGCCCGCCTGCGTGCCACGATCGAGGCGCTGGATGCGCCGCCGCTGCTGGTGGGCTCCAGCATGGGCGCATTCGTCTCCGGCCTGGTCTCGCTGGACGTGCCGGTGGCCGGGCTGCTGTTGCTGGCCACGCCCCGCGAAATTCCCGGTTATGCGCGCAAGTTCGATCTGCGCACCGACGGGCCAACCCTGCTGATCCACGGCTGGCGCGACGACGTCTGCCCGCTGGCCGGCGTGCACGAGTTTGCCGCCGCTCGCCGCCTGCCGCTGCTGGTGCTGGATGACGATCATCGCCTCGGCTCCAGCATGGACATGATTGCCGCGCAGTTCCTGCATCTGCTCGATCAGTGTGCTGACGCCGCATGAGCGCGCTCGCATCAGGCCTGTTTTTCGCGACCTGCCCCAAGGGTCTGGAGTATCTGCTGCGCGATGAACTGGTCGCGCTCGGCGCCAGCGACGTGCGCGAGGCGCTGGCGGGCGCGCACTTCTCCGGCACGCTGGAAACGGCTTACCGCGCCTGCCTGTGGTCGCGCCTGGCCAGCCGCATCCTGCTGCCGCTGGCGGAGTTCGACGCCGCTGACGACGACGCCTTGTATCGCGGCGCGCAGGAAATCGACTGGAGCGTCCACCTGGCCGCGCACGGCACCTTCGCGGTGGATGCCGGTACCGCCATGAGCAAACTCACGCACAGCCAGTTCATCGGCCTGCGCGTGAAGGACGCGGTGGTCGACCAGTTTCGCCAGCGCGACGGCAACCGGCCCGGCATCGACACCGACGAACCGGATATCCGCATCAATGTGCGCCTGCGCCGCGATCGCGCCACCGTGTCGCTGGACCTGGCCGGCACGCCGCTGCATCGGCGCGGCTGGCGCGAGGTGCAGGGCGAGGCACCGCTGAAGGAAAACCTCGCGAGCGCGATGCTGTTGCGTGCGCGCTGGCCCGAGGTGTACGCCGCCGGCGGCGCCTTGCTCGACCCGATGTGCGGCTCGGGCACCTTGCTGGTGGAAGGCGCATTGATGGCGGCCGACGTGGCGCCCGGCCTGCGCCGCGAGTATTTCGGCTTCCTTGGCTGGCAGCAGCACGATATCGCGCTGTGGCGCGGGTTGCTGGATGAAGCTACGCAGCGTGCGCAAACCGGCCAGCGCGAACTGCGCAGCGTGTTCTTCGGCAGTGATCTCGATCCGCACATGGTGCAGATCGCGAAACGCAACGCGCAGGAAGCGGGCATGGCCGGCTTCATCACCCTGGCCAGGCAGGACGTAGCCCATGCCGTGCCGCCGCCGGGCATCGACCATGGCCTGGTCATCACCAACCCGCCGTACGGCGAGCGCCTGGGCGAGCGCGCGGAGATGCCGCGGCTTTACCGCGCGCTGGGCGACGCGTTGCGTGCGCACTTCCAGGGCTGGCGCGGCGCGGTGCTGGCCGGCGACGTGGAGCTGGGGCGCGCGATGCAACTGCACGCCGACAAACGCTATGTGTTGTACAACGGCGCGCTGGAAACGGTGCTGCTGACCTTCGACCTGAGGCAGCGCGAGGCCACGCCACGCGAGCCGAAGCCGTTGTCAGCCGGCGCGCAGATGTTGAAGAACCGGCTGGAGAAGAACGTCAGGCATCTGCGCAAGCGGCTCGTCCGCGAAGCCGTCCATTGCTGGCGTGCCTACGATCAGGACCTGCCCGAATACGCCGCCGCCATCGACGTCTATGGCGACACGAGCGGCGCCGATCATCTGCACATCCAGGAATATCGCGCGCCAGCCGACGTACCGCCCGATGTTGCGCGGCTGCGCCTGCGCGAAATCGCCCGCGTCGCCGGCGAGGTGCTGGAGGTGCCGCGCGAACGTATGGCGCTGAAAACCCGCGAACGCGGCAAGGGTGGCTCGAAGTACGGACAGTTCGACCAGCGCAACGAGTTCATCGAGGTCGAGGAGGGCGGGCTGAAATTCCTGGCCAATCTCACCGACTATCTCGATACCGGCCTGTTCCTCGATCATCGGCTGGTGCGCGCCAGGCTGCGTGAGCTGGCCGCAGGCAAGTGCTTCCTCAATCTGTTTGCCTACACCGCCACCGCCAGTGTCTACGCGGCCGCGGGCGGGGCGCTGGAAACCACCAGTGTCGATCTGTCCGCCACGTATCTCGAATGGGCCTCGCGCAACCTGGTGCTGAACGGTTTCAGCGGCGCCAGCCATCGCCTGATGCAGTTTGATGCACTGGAGTTCCTGCAGCGCGACCGCGGCCACTACGGCCTGATCTTCGTCGACCCGCCGACCTTCTCCAACTCCAAGCGCGCCGAGGATTTCGACGTGCAGCGTGATCACGTGAAGCTGCTCGATGCCTGCAACGAGCGGCTGACCCGCGACGGGGTGATCGTTTTCTCGAACAATTTTCGGCGCTTCAAGCTCGATCGTACGGAACTCGAACAACGCTTCGAGATCGAGGATTGGAGCGCGCACAGCATCCCGTTCGATTTCGCCCGGCGTGCGGATATTCATGGCTGCTGGCTGTTGCGCCGGCGTCCGCCCAATCCCGGCGTCAACCCGTGGGATAGTGCCCGCATTAAAAAGTGAACTCTTCAGTTCATATTAAGCATCAGCGGTCGAATATCGAGCCATCCAACCGGAGAACGAAGATGACCACACGGGGTTTGCTTGGCGCGGGCAAGTTCGCCGCGATCAGCTTGGCGATGGCAGCGGCGGTGGCAATGCCGCTGAGCGCGTCGGCGCGCGGATGGGGCGGTGGCCACGGCTACCATGGCGGCAACCACTCCAGCTACCGTGGTGGCTCGTACGGCGGCTATCACGGCGGGTATTACCGTCATGGCGGCGGGCACTGGCAAGGTGGCCGCTGGATTGCTGGCGCCATCGTCACCGGCGCCGTGGTGGGTCTGATTGCCGACGCGCTGCAGCCGGCCCCGGTTTACTACGATCGCCCGGTGGTCTACGGGCCGCCGCCCACGGTGATCTACGAACAAGCCCCGCCCGTGACCCGGCGCGTGGTGACGCGCACCGTGGTGTATGACGATGGCTATCCGACGCAGTACATCCGCGACGATGGTTATGATCGCGATGACGGCAATTGACTGAACCTTGCAGTCTGATCCAGCGAGCCCGGTTTTGACCGGGCTCGCTCGTTTTCGGAGAGGCGACGGTCGGTATCAGCGGCAGCCGATCACAAGAACTGAACAGTTTGCACGGCATTCTTGTGGGCATGCATTTTCGCTCTTGCCCTGGCTCGGCCCAATTTGTGCGCCGCGCGCCTGACACCCCGCTGGTGCAGCGAACATGACGGATCGGCAGCCTCTGGTACGAGCCACGGTGGGCTCGCGATTTCGTCGGGTGCGTGCGCGGACCATGGCACTGTGCGCTGGCCTCAGCGCCGAGGACATGCTGCTGCAGTCCATGCCCGACGCCAGTCCGACGAAGTGGCACCTGGCGCACACCACCTGGTTTTTCGAGCAGTTCGTGCTGGCGCGCGATCCGTCCTGGCAGAGCGTCGATCCGGCGTGGAATTTTCTGTTCAACTCCTACTACCAGTCGATCGGCCCGCTGCATGCGCGCCCGCATCGCGGCCTGTTGTCGCGACCGTCGCTGGATGAGGTACGCGATTACCGCACCCGGATCGACGATGTGGTCGAAGCGTTGCTCGATCGCGATGACGATCCGGCACTGGCCACGCTGGTCGAGCTGGGCCTGCAACACGAGCAGCAGCATCAGGAGCTGTTGCTGACCGACATCAAGCACGCGTTCTGGTGCAATCCGCTCAAGCCGGCCTATCGTGCCCCGATCGCGTTGTCGGCGGATGCCGGGGCGGTGCCGCTGCGGTATGTCGAAGGGCGCGACGGCATCGTGGAAATCGGCCACCGTGGCGAAGGCTTTGCGTTCGACAACGAAACGCCGCGGCATCGCGAGCTGCTGCATCCGCATGCCCTGGCAAACCGCCTGGTGACCAATGCGGAATACCTGGCCTTCGTGCGCGAGGGCGGTTATCGCGAGCCGGCACTGTGGTTGTCAGACGGCTGGGCCACCGTGCAGCGCGAGGATTGGCGGCACCCGATCTACTGGCAGGATGATCTGGCCAGTGAGTTCACGCTTGCCGGCGTGCGCGCGCTTGAAGCGCACGAGCCGGCCTGCCATCTCAGCTATTACGAAGCCGAGGCGTTTGCCCGCTGGGCCGGCGGGCGCCTGCCGACCGAAGTCGAATGGGAGTCGGCGGCGCAGGGCGTGCCGGTTTCAGGCAACTTGCAGGATACCGGGCGCTTTCAGCCGCAGGCCGCGCGCGCCGGGGATGGCTTGTCGCAGCTTTACGGCGATGTGTGGGAATGGACCGCCTCGCCCTACGTGGGTTATCCGGGTTTCCGCCCGCTGCCTGGTTCGCTGGGCGAATACAACGGCAAGTTCATGTGCGGTCAGTGGGTATTGCGCGGCGGCTCCTGCGTCACGCCGGGCGATCATCTGCGTGCCGCCTACCGCAACTTTTTTCCGCCTCACGCCCGCTGGCAATTCAGCGGGCTGCGATTGGGACAGGACCGATGAGCAGCGTACAACCCTGCAGTGCCGGCGACGACGAGCGTCGCCCGCCACAGAGCGACATCCTGGCGGTGGCCGAACACGGCCTGGCGCTGAAGCCGAAGCGACTGCCATCGTGGCTGTTCTACGACGAGCACGGGTCCGCGTTGTTCGAGCAGATCTGCGAGCAGCCGGAGTATTACCTCACGCGCTGCGAGATCGCCTTGATGCACCAGCATGCCAGCAGCATTGCCGACCGTCTCGGCACCGAAGTGCGCCTGGTCGAATATGGCAGCGGGAGTGGCGTGAAGACACGCATGCTGCTGCGCCACCTGGATCGCCCGGTCAGCTATGTCCCCGTGGAAATCTCGCCCCGGCCGCTGCGCGAGAGTGTGCGGCGCCTGGCGGGGGAGTTTCCGCAGGTACCGGTACAGCCGCTGTGTGCGGATTTCAGCAAGCCGCTGCGACTGCCGATTCCGCCCCGTGCCCCGCGGCGCACGGTGCTGTATTTCCCCGGTTCCACCATTGGCAACTTCGAGGCGCGCGACGCCGTGTTGCTGCTGCGCAAGATGCGCAACGAGATGGGCGATGCGGGCGGCATCCTGATCGGGGTGGACCTGAAGAAGGATCCGGCCGTGATCGAGGCGGCCTACAACGATCGCGCCGGCGTCACCAGCCAATTCACGCTGAACATGCTGGCGCGCCTGAACCGGGAGATCGGCAGCAATTTCGAGCTGGGGGCGTTTGCCCACCGGGCGCGCTACAACCCGATGGCCGGGCGCATCGAAACGCAGATCGTCAGCCGCTGCGAGCAACGCGTGGAGATCGGCCAGAGACAGGTGCATTTCCGCAGCGGTGAGACGATCCAGGTCGAGTACAGCTGCAAGTATTCGCTGGAAGAGTTTGCGGCGCTGGCGGGCAAGGCCGGCCTTGCGGTGACGCGGGTATGGACCGACCCGCAGCAGATGTTCAGCGTGCAATACCTGGCGCGTGCCAGCGCGGTGGCGCGATGAAGGCCACGCGCCGACCTGAGAGGTTGTGACTATTCAACCTCTCAGGCCGGCCAGGGGTGGCCGGTCGCGAATCAGTCACGCAAGTGACTGATTCGCGTGAGCGCGTACGGGCATGTACCGGAAGAGCGATAGAAGAAAACTACAGGAGGTGGTTTTCTTCACAAGCTCTGAGGCCGGCGCTTGCTGCAGATCAATTGACGCCGTAGAGCTTCTTGACGTCCGCCGTGAGCAACGCCTGGCTGGCAGCGCGCGCATAGAACATGTGGCCGCCGGGATATTCCCTGACCTGAACCCGTGCGGGGTCGCCCATCGCCGGCATCTGGTCCACCGCGAGCACCGACACCATGAAGGGGCAGGAAAGATCGTCCCAGCCGTGCGCTATCAGCACGCGAAGGTTGGAATCGTTCGCGACCGCCTCGCGCAGCTGCTTGACCGAGCCGTCGCGCGCATCCTTGTCTTCATGCCACAGGCGATTGACCTGATAACTGAGTGTGTTGTAGCGGCCTTGCGCCTTCCAGCCGACGGTCTGGGTGACGAAGTTGACCATCGCGCTCGTGGTCGGTGCGATGATGCCGTTGAGGATCGGGTCCCCGGTTTCCTGATGCGGCGCGTACGGGAACGGATCCCAGGCGGTGACGTTGGAATCATAGCGGCTGCCCAGCTTGCCCTCGGCGCGATACACCTCGCGCAGGTAGGCCTGGGTCTCGATACGGCCACCGGACCGTTTCACGAACACGGGATCCAGCCCGGTCAGTTCGGTGACTTTCTTGATCATGGCCTCGGTGGCGGCGGGATCGGAGCGGCCCTTCATCAACGTGGTCGCGTACTCGCCGCGCGTATAAGCGATGATCGGCGCCATCGCCGCAGCGCTGAGCTTGCCTTCGCGTTCGAGATGAGCGGCGGCGATCGACGGAAGGGTGGTCATCCACGGAAGCGGCGAGACGGTGTCGTCACTCCACGCGCTGGGGTCGAGATACGGCGAGATCAGGGTCACGCCACTCATCGCGACGCCGAGCTGGGTCTGCATGTACGCCGTGATGCGCGGGCCGCGGAAGCCGCCGTAGCTTTCGCCGACGTAGTACTTGCGCGAGCCCATGCGGCCGTTCTTCACCAGCCAGTCGTACATGATGCGCGACAGGTACTTGATGTCGGCGTCGGTGCTGTAGAAATCCTTGGTGGCCTGCTTGTCGTCGACCAGCGCGCGGCTGTAGCCGGTACCGATCGGATCGATGAAGACCAGGTCGGTGAAGCTCAGCCAGGTGCCGGGATTGTCGTGCAGGATCGGCGGCGCCGACGGGCTGTCGCCCTCGTCACCGAAACTCACTTTCTTCGGACCGATCGCGCCGAAGTTGAGGAACACGGAGGAAGCGCCCGGACCGCCATTGAGCGCCATCGTCACTGGTCGATCCTTGCCGGGTACCGTATAGGCGGTGAACACCACCTCGCCGATCTTCTTGCCTTTGGCGTCGCGCACCGGCAGCGAGCCCACGGTAACGGTGTACTTGAGCGTCTTGCCGTCCACCCGGGTGCTCTGCGTCACGTGCGCATCGGCCGGCAACGGCGGCAGCTCGAAGCCGTTGCTGCTGGCGGCTTCCGGCGCTGCCGGCTTGTGTGCCTCCGCCGCGAGCGTGGTGGCGGTGCAACTGGCCAGCACGAAAGCGGCCAGCAGGAGGGATGGCAGAGGCTTGCGCACGGACGTTCCTCGTGGGTGAAAGCCCGGAGCTTAACCCGGCCATGCCGTGGCGGGAGTGTGCATAAAGACATGGGTGATCGCCGTCATGCCGACGACGACCCTGGCCATCCGGGGCACGGAAAGCGTGTCGCCGGCACGGGGCCGGCGCGAATCAGTCGTGTGCCAGCGCGCCTTCGATGAACTGCTGCAACTGGGTCGCGCTCAGCGCGCCGGACTGGCGTGCCAGTTCGCGACCGTGCTTGAACAGGATCAGGGTGGGAATGCTGCGGATGTTGAATCGCGTTGCCACCGTGGGCTGTGCCTCGGTGTCGAGTTTTGCCAGTCGCAGCCGTGGCTCGAACCGCGCCGCCGCCTGTACGAAGACCGGCGCAAAGCCGACGCAGGGGCCGCACCATGGCGCCCAGAAATCCACCAGCACCGGCAGGTCGCCGCGGCCGGTGACCGCATCGAAGTTGGCGGCGGTGAGTTCCGTCGGATGTCCGTCGAACAGCGCCTGTTTGCAGCGACCGCACACCGGATGCTCGCTGGCGCGCTCGGCGGGCACGCGATTGAGCGCGCCGCAGTGCGGGCACGGGATGGCCAGGGGTGAGTTCATGGCAGGCTCCGGTAGCGGGTGGGCACGTGGCCCTTGCAGCTCCAGATGGCGGCGGCCATCCCGGAATCCAAGCCGGGCGCAAACGTGCCCAGCGCCGAACTCAGGCGGTGGTACGCGGCACGAAGCGCAGCGCCACCGAGTTCATGCAATAGCGCAGGCCGGTCGGGCGCGGGCCGTCATCGAAGACATGGCCGAGATGACTGTCGCAGCCGGCGCAGCTGATCGCGGTGCGGCGCATGCCGAACATGCGGTCGGTCCGTTCCGTCACGTTGCGCGGCGAGATCGGCTGCCAGAAGCTGGGCCAGCCGGTACCGGAATGGAATTCGGTGGCGTCGTCGTACAGGGCGGTGGCGCAAGCGAGGCAGCGAAACAGCCCGGCGACAGCCGGCCTGGTGTGATCGCCGCTGAAGGCCGGTTCGGTGCTGTCGCGGCGCATGACCTGGTAGGACGCCGGGGGCAGGCGCTGTTGCCATTGTGCGTCGGTGAGCACCAGTCGGGGCACCTCGCGTACCCCCACGTCGCGGCCGTCGTCGCTGAAGATCTCCAGCGGCACCTTGCCGGGTTTGCCGACCGGCGCGTTGGACGCGGCGTACAGGCGCGGTCCGAGCAAGGCGGCACCGGTCAACAGCAGCGCGCCACCGGCCAGCGTGGCCTGCAGAAAACGGCGGCGGTCCGTCGCAAGGGTTTCTTCAATGTGTGACATGACGAAATCTCCGTTGGAGGTGTAGGAGCGCACCCTGTGCGCGATGCTCTTGTTGCATCTCGGGAAAGCCATCGCGCACAAGGTGCGCTCCTACAGGATTCGAATCAGCCGAAGGTGAAGGCATAAGCCCGCACCTCCGGGTCGAGAAAGGTGATTTCAAACAAGCGCTCGCCGGTACCGTTGGCCTGGCGCACCAGCTGATAGAGTCGCTGGCTGTCGACGCTGCCGTTGCCTGCGGCATCGGTATCCATGCCGTGGTCCGCGCCGGGTGGCTTGCCGTCGATGGTGACGCGAAAGCGCACCGGCTTGCCGTCGCTGCCGGGGCCGAGCACCAGATGCAGGTCGCGGCCGCGGAAGCGGTAGGTGATGCTGCCGCCCGCGCGCTCCAGTTGCGCGTACTCGTCGCGCACTATCCAGCGCCCGTTCAGTGCCCACTGGTTGGTAGCGTAGGCGTTCGGCGCGTGGTAATCCCACGGGTCGTCATGGGCCATCCTGCCACCGGCAAAGTTCATGGCACGTGCATAGCCGACGTAAGTTTCCGGCGAGCGGGCAGGGTCGCCGGACGCGGCCGCCTCCACCCCACGGTGATCGTCGTTGACATAGCCGCCCGGCAAATTCTTCTGGCCGGCCTCGGTCAGCAACTGGCGAATCACATCCTCGCTTTCGTGATAGTCACCTTCGCCGAAATGATGGCTGCGGATGCGGCCACGCGCGTCGATGAAGTAGTGCGCCGGCCAGTATTGATTGTGGAAGCCTTTCCAGATCGCATAGTCGTTGTCCAGCGCCACCGGATAATCGACGCCCAGCGCCTTCACGGCCCTGGCCACGTTGTCCGGGTTTTTCTCGAAGGCGAACTCCGGCGAGTGCACGCCGATGATCACCAGGCCGTGATCCTTGTACTTGTCGTACCAGCCGCGCACATAGGGCAGCGTGCGAATGCAGTTGATGCAGGAGTACGTCCAGAAGTCGACCAGCACCACCTTGCCGCGCAGCGACGGCACCGTCAGCGGTGGGCTGTTGAGCCAGCCGGTGGCGCCGGCCAGCGACGGGAACTCGCCTTCCACGGGCAGCGGATCGCCGGCCTTCGGCAGCGGTTGCGCTGGCGTGGCGGGGCGCACCGCACTGATCAGTTTCTGTTCGATGCCGCCGGTGCTGGCCAGCGACACGCGGGTCAGCAAGCCGGTGTCCAGCCCGAGCGCGATGGCCGCCACGCCACACAGCACCAGTACGCCAAGCGCACGACGCACCCACTCACCGGCGCCGAGCGAGCGCTTCATCAGAGCGAACACCTTGCCGCCGATCAGCAGCGCGACCGCCAGTGACGTGGCCGCGCCGGCGGCGTAGGTAAGCAGCAGCAAGGTGGTCTGCACGTTGGCGCCATTCAGCGCCGCGCCGGTCAGCAGCAAGCCGAGGATCGGCCCGGCGCACGGCGCCCACAGCAGGCCGGTGGCCACGCCCAGTCCGGCCGCGCCCCAGATCGAATCACCGTCGCTGGCCGAGCGGTTCGACAGGCGATTGCCCAGCGCCACGAACGGGCGGCTGATCCATTCGGCCAGGTGCGTCGACAGCAGGGTCAGGCCGAGGAAGGCCAGCACCAGCATGGCGACATAGCGCCCGTACTCATTCGCGTGCACGGCCCAGCCGCCGCCCACGGCCGCCAGCGTGGCCACCACGGCAAACGTGATCGCCATGCCCAGCAGCAACGGCAGGCCGTTGCGCAGGAACGGCTTGTCCGAGCGTGCAAACACGAACGGCAGCACCGGCAGGATGCACGGGCTGAGGATGGTCAGGACGCCACCGAGGTAGGCGAGAATCAAGACGAGCATGGGTATTCGATTCCTGGGAGCTTGTCCGGCTATTCGCCGCCGGCGGGTCGGCGGTTACACGGGCAGGTACGAGGTAACCGGCGGCACGGATGCAACGAACACCCAAGACAGCCCCCGCGCCGTACTCCCGCCGGATCGCCAATGTCGCAAGTCTTGACCGCCACCGGCTGCATGGGTGTAGATAGTGGACGTTCCCTACGGGTGTGTCTGCCTCGCCACGTGCCAGCCGAATTCGCCGCCGCCAGTGCCAGCGACACGCCCGACCAGCGACGGGCGGCGTGGATGGCGGCGGCACAGGCGGGCGATCGACGTGCCTACGAAAAGCTGCTGGCGGATTCCGTCGCCCTGATCCGCGCCACGGCGCGGCGCCAGGGCGTGGCCTTCGACCTGCTCGATGACGTGGTGCAGGAGACCCTGCTCACCGTGCACCGTGTGCGCCATACCTTTGATCCCGCCCGATCCTACGATGCGTGGCTGGTGGCGATCGCCAGGCGTCGTGCCATCGACGCGCAGCGCAGCCATGGGCGTCGCGATCGTCGCGAGTTGCACGACGAGATCGCCCTCGACAATCATCCGGACCCCGCTGACGCCAGCGCGGCGATCGAATCGGAGCAGCGCGCGCGGCAATTGCACGATGCCATCGAAACCCTGCCTGCGGGCCAGCGCCAGGCGGTCGAGCAGCTTGGCTTGCGCGAGCTTTCGTTGCGTGAAGCGGAAGAGTTGACCGGACGCCAAACGGGTGCGCTGAAAGTGAACCTGCATCGTGCGCTGAAGGCCTTGCGCAAGCGTCTCCATGGAGGTCCCTGAGACCATGTCCGAGCACTTTTCGCCGCAGGGGTTGATCGACCGCCTCGGTACCGAACTGGTGCCGGTGCGGCGCCTGTTGCCGCCCTGGTTGCGCGCCGCGGGCTGGCTGCTGGTGGTGGCGGTCATGGCGGGTGCGTTGCTGCTGCAGTATGGCGACGCCGACATGTTGCAACGCTGGGCCGGGGCGCCCGATCTGGCGTGGGCGGCGTTCGGCGCCGTGCTCACGGCGATCTGCGCGGCCTGGGCCGCGTTTTCACTGGGTGTACCCGGCCGGCGCACGGCATGGGCGTGGCTGCCGTTGCCGGGCGCCGTGCTCTGGATCGGCGCGAGCGGACTGGGTTGCCTGCGTACCTGGCTGGCGCCGGACACCAGTGTGGCGACACTGCATCAGTCCGCCGATTGCCTGGTGTTCATCATCAGTTTCTCGGTGCCGCTGTCGGCCTTGCTCATCCTGATGCTGCGCCGCGCCTGTCCGCTGCGCCCGGTGTTGGCCGCGGTGATGATCGGGCTGGCCAGCGCGTCGGCCTCGGCCAGCCTGCTGGAGATCTGCCACGCCTATGACGCGGCGGCCACCGATTTGCTGACCCATGCCGCCGCGGTGGTGATCGTGGTGGCCGTCAATGCGGCCATGGGCGGCCGGTTGCTGTCGCCGCAGCGGAAGTCATAGCCGCAGCAGCGCCCGCAACATTCGGTCAATCGCGACGGTTGTCGAACTGCAGCGGCAGTTCCACATCAGCCTTGAGCAGCACGGCCATGGCGTCCTGCAGGTCGTCGCGTTTCTTGCCGGTGATGCGCAGTTTGTCGCCGTTGATCTGCGCCTCGACCTTGAGCTTGGCCGCCTTCAGCGCGGCCACCAGCTTTTTCGCCACCGGCTGCTCGATGCCTTGTTTCACGGTGACTTTCTGACGTGATCCGCCGAGATTGGTTTCCGGCTCGCCCACTTCCAGTGCACGGATGTCGATCTTGCGCGCCACCAGCCGTCCGCGCAGGATGTCGAGCATCTGCTGCAGCTGGAATTCGCTGGGCGCGGCCTGGGTGATCACGAAGTCGTCCAGGGTGTAGGAAGCGTCCTGGCCCTTGAAATCGAAACGGTTGGACAACTCGCGGTTGGCCTGGTCGACGGCATTGGTCAACTCGTGCTTGTCGACTTCGGAAATCACGTCAAAGGAAGGCATGGCAGTGCTCGTGCAAGGCGGCACACCAGTGTAAGCGATGCCGCGCCGCGGCAGGGATAATGCCGCCCGGCAAGGCACGGCGGAACGGGCAGGGCAATGATCGAATGAAAGTGGATGTGCTGATCATCGGCGCCGGCGCGGCCGGGCCTGATGTGCGCGATCGTCGCCGGCCAGCGTGGCCGCCGGTGCTGGTGGTCGATCACGCCAACAAGGTCGGCAAGAAAATCCTGATGTCTGGCGGTGGGCGCTGCAATTTCACCAATCTCGGCGTCAGCCCCGCACAGTACCTGTCGGCCAATCCGCATTTCGCCAAATCCGCGCTGGCGCGCTACACGCCGTCGCACTTCATCGCGCTGGTGGAAAAGCACGGCATCGCGTATCACGAGAAGGAGCTCGGCCAGTTGTTTTGCGACGATTCCTCCAAGCAGATCGTGCGCATGCTGCTGGACGAGTGCGCCGCGGCGGGCGTCATGGTGGAGGCCAATTGCGGCGTGCAGCACGTGCGCCAGACGCCGGAGGGCTTCAGCGTGCACACCACGCGGGGCGAGGTGCATGCGCAGTCGCTGGTGGTCGCCAGCGGCGGCTTGTCGATTCCCAGCATGGGCGCCAGCGGCTTCGGCTATGAACTGGCGCGCCAGTTCGGCCACGCCGTGTTGCCGACGCGGGCGGGCCTGGTGCCATTGACGCTCAGCGGCAAGCACCAAGAGCACTACCTGGAACTCGCTGGCGTGGCGCTTCCGCTCGTGGAAGCCCGCGTGGGGAAGCACAGCTTCCATGCCGGACTGCTGTTCACCCACCGCGGCCTCAGTGGCCCGGCCATCCTGCAAATTTCCTCGTACTGGCAACCCGGCAACGACTTGCGCCTCGATCTTTTGCCTGGAACCAGATGCGGCGGAATGGCTGCTCGCACAACGCCATGCGCGCCCTCTCGCCGAGCTGAAGACCGTGCTCGCGGATGTCTTGCCGAAACGCCTGGCGCAGCGCCTGTGCGAAGCGTGGTTGGCAAGTCGCCCGATGCGCCAGTATGCCGAGTCCGAGCTCAGCCGCATCGGCGATCAGCTGCAGGCCTGGCCGATCATCGCCAGCGGCACCGAGGGCTATCGGACCGCCGAGGTCACCTTGGGCGGTGTCGACACCGACGAACTTTCCTCCAGCACCATGCAGTCAAAACGGGTGCCTGGCCTGTACTTCATTGGCGAGGTGGTCGACGTGACCGGCTGGCTGGGCGGCTACAACTTCCAGTGGGCCTGGGCGTCAGGACAGGCAGCGGGCGCGGTGGTCTAGCGCATCCCTTGCAGCGCGGCGGTACGTCATCGCGAGCGCTATCTCGGCGATCGACGGTGCAAGGGGAGGCGCCTGCAGCGTTGCAAACCAGCCCGGCCAGCGAGCGACCCGCCGGGCGCGCGGGTTACAGCGGTGGTTGCAGTTGCGTCGGCGTCGAGCGGGCCGGCATCGAAGTCGCCCAGTGCAGATAGTGCGGATCGAAACCGTGTTCGATCATCGGCTTGACGATGCGGAAATACGGCGAAATATCGAAGTCCCTGGGCGTGAATAACCGGGAGCTGCGGATATGCAGGATTTCCCGGCGGGCTGCATGGGTACGGTCCAGTCTGCGGTAATCGCGATCGAGCATCGGCAGGATCGGGTAGTGCACGCTCTGGAACGCGGCGGCGATCAAGGACGAACAGATCGCCCGGGTCGGCTCGCCGCTGCCCAGCGCCAGCAGGCGTCGACGCCAGCGCCCGGGCACCGGTGGCGACGGTACCAGGTAACGCATCAGGTCGATCACGTTGTGCATGTCGTAACCCTGGCCGAGCCGGCGTGCGGTGTGTTCGATTACGCGTTCGACGTCGCCCCGGTGCAACCCGACGGGCCGACAGATCCGCGTGTGGGCGCCGCGATACGCTGCCAGCGGCAGGGCGCGTACCCCTTCGACCACGTCGGCCTCGATCAGGACATGCGCACCGAGTTCCGGATGCTTCTCGCGCAGCGTGTCGCCTACGTACAGCGCTGCGTGCGACCAGCTCGATTGGGTGATGTACTTGATCGCACTGCTGATGCGGCTGCTACCTTCGACCAGCAGCACGTCGCCCGGCCGCAGTGTTGCTTCCAGCAGATCAAAACGCGAGGTGCCGAAATGCATGGCGGCGGCCCGCGGTTTCGACAGATACCGGGCCAGCGCGCGGCCGAGCCGATGCATGGGGTTGAACACGTTCATGCGCTCCGGACGCCAGGGATGGGGCGAGCTTACGTGGTGGGCGCTTGCAAGTCAGCGCGGCGTCGGCGTGGCCGCTTCGCGCGACGTGAACGTCGCGCATGTTTCACTGCGCGCCGGTGGATTGCGAAGGAAACTCCATGAAAGTCGGATTCATTGGTCTGGGCGCCATGGGCAGTGCGATGGCGAGCAACCTGCTCGCCGCCGGCCATGCCTTGACGGTATGGAATCGCTCTGCCGCAGCGTGCGCGCCGCTGGCCTCGCTGGGCGCCAAGGTCGCCTCCACGCCGGAGCGTGCGGCACAGGGTGAGGTGGTGTGCAGCATGCTGGCGGATGATCGGGCCGTCCGCGCCGTGTTTCTCGACGGCGGCCTGCTGGATGCGATGGATCGCGGTACGGTGCATGTGAACCACGCCACCATCTCGGTGGCACTGGCGCAGGAACTGTCCGCCGGGCATGACCGGCGCGGACTGGGTTACGTCGCCGCGCCGGTGTTTGGCCGTCCCGACCTCGCTGCGGCGGCGAAGTTGAATATCCTGGCGGCCGGGAAGGCCGCGTCGATCGAACAGGTGCGGCCCTTGCTGGAGGCGATGGGCAGCAAGATCTGGCCGCTGGGCGACGCGCCGGAACGGGCCAATGTGGCCAAGCTCGCCGGCAACTTCATGCTGGCCAGCGCGATCGAGAGCATGGCCGAGGCCACCGCGCTCACGCGTGCGTACGGGGTCGGCGCGGCGGACTTCCTCGAGGTGATGACCAACACCTTGTTTGCGGCGCCCGCTTACCAGGGTTACGGCAGGCTGATTGCCGAGCAGCGCTTCAAACCGGCGGGCTTTCCGCTCCCGCTTGGGTTCAAGGACGTGGGGCTGGCGCAAGCGGCGGGCGAGGCGGCGCGCGTACCACTGCCGTTTGCCGGCGTGCTGCGCGACAGCCTGCTCGAAGCGATGGCCGGCGGTGACGACGAACTGGACTGGTCGGCGTTGGCACTGGTGGCGGCAAGGCGCGCGCATCTGGACGAGCGCGAATAGCGCTTTCGCTACGGCGACCACGCCAGGCTGCCATCGACCACGGTATGGCTGCGACCGCCGACCCAGATCGCGTCGCGCGTCGATATGCACGATCAGTCGGGCATCGTGACCCATCTCGCGGCCCTGGCTGACCTGGTAACCCTGTGCCAGCAAACCGTGGGGCTCCGCATGGGCGATATATGCTGCGATCAGCCCGTTGGCGGCGCCCGACGCGGGGTCCTCGACGATGCCGACGCCGGCCGGAAATGCGCGTACCACCAGTTGCCGCTCGCCCTGGGCCGCGCGGGCGAACGCGCACAGACCCATGCTGTCGCTTGCCTTCGCCAACGCCAGGATCGCCGCGTGGTCGGGTTGCCAGGCGCGCAGGCTCGCCTCGTCGGTCAGCTCGGCCAGCCACCAGCGCCGGCCGCCGTCCACCAAGGCCGGTGGCAATGCGCCGCCCTCGACGCCAGCAAGGCTGGCCGCCAGCAGCGGGTGTGCATCGCGACCGGTACGCAACACGCGCTCACCGGGGGATTTCAGCAGCAGTTCGCGGCCGGCGCCGTGGCCTTCGACCCGGATCGGCAGCACGCCGGCACCGCACTCCTGCCACAGCAGCCCGCCGTCAGGCTGGGCCAAGCCGCATTCAAGCGCGGCATGGGCGCTGCCTATGCTGGGATGGCCGGCAAAGGGAATCTCCTTGTGCGGCGTGAAAATGCGCACGCGATAACTGGCCCGCGGGTCGACGGGCGGCAGCAGAAAGGTGGTTTCGACCAGTGCGGTCCAGCGTGCGAAGCGCTGCATCGCCGCGGCATTCCAGTGCTCCGCGCCGATCACCACGCCCAGGTGGTTGCCGCCTCCGGCGGTGGCTGCGAACACGTCCAGATGCAGGTAGCGAAGCAGGTTCATGCGATTCACCGGGCCGCGGGCGGCGGCGCAAAGCAGCGGATGATATAGGTGCAACTGCCGTTGTGACACTGGCGATTTGCGATAGCCGTCGTGTCAGCCGGGATCAGCCTCAGGTCACTGCGGCCGCGGTCGACAAGCCCGGTTCGACACGCCAAGATGCCAACCTTTGCCACGGGAACCGTCCATGCTGATCACCCTGGTCATCATCGCCATCACCGACCATCGTGTCGTTCCTGGCGTTCAACAACAGCCGGGTGATGAACGACCTGATCCTGTGGCCGCCAGCGATCACGCGCCAGCGCGAATATTACCGGCTGGTGACCTATGGCGTGGTGCATGCCGACATCAGCCACCTGTTGTTCAACATGTTCACGCTGTTCTTCTTCGGGCGCGCGATGGAGCCGTTCTTCACGCAGATGCTCGGCACGCTTGGCTTTGCGTTGTTTTACATCGGCGGCCTGGTGGTCTCGATCCTGCCGACCTACCTGAAGAATCGGGCCAACCCGAATTACCGCAGCCTGGGTGCCTCCGGCGCGGTGTCGGCGGTGTTGTTTGCCTACATTCTGATTGCGCCGTGGCAGCAGATCATCGTGCTGGTGATCCCGATGCCGGCGATTGTCTACGCGGTGCTGTACACGGTCTATTCCATCTACATGGACCGCCGCGGGCAGGGCAACGTCAATCACAGCGCGCATCTGTGGGGCGCGGCCTATGGCGTGCTGTTCACGATCCTGATCAATCATCGGGTGCTGCCGCATTTCGTCGATGCGCTGTTGCATCCGGCCTTCTGATCCGTACCGCCAGATCGTCACGAGGTTGGTCCGCTTGCGTACGGGGGATGAACGATTCGTGCGCTGCGTAATGCCGCACATGCCCAAGACGTGCATACTGGGACCGGTTCCCACCGGTCACCGCAGGAGAACGAACGCATGGCTATGACACGCAAGTCGGCAGCGAAGAAGTCAGCGGCAAAGAAAGCGTCCGCCAGGAAGGCAGAGCCCAGCAAGAAGGCCGCGAGCAAGACCGCGACTGGCAGCACCGGCAAGCAGGCGCCGCGCAAGGCCGCCGCGAAGAAGTCGGCCGCCAGGAAAGCGCCGTCACGCAAGGTGGCGACGAAGAAGGCCCCGGCCGAGGAAAGCTCCGGCCAGAAAGGTCGCAACGAAGAAAGCCGCTACGAAGAAGGCCACGCCAAGGAAAACCGCAACAAAGAAAGCCGCAACAAAGAAGGCCGCGCCACGAAAGGCTGCGGCCAGCAAGAAGGCGGTAAAGAAGGCTGCGGTAAAAAAGACCACGTCTAGAAAGACAACGACAAAGAAAACCGCGACCCGGAAAGTCGCGCCCAAGCGCACGCTGGCGAAGAAGCCCGCCGGCAGGAAATCACCGGTCCGGAAGGCGGCGCCGAAAAAGACTGCGCCCCGCAAGGCCATCTCCAGGAAACGCGCGACCGGAAACGTGGCATCGACCGGTCCGGCTACCGGCAAGGCGACCGCAACGCCGACGCCGAACCAGCCGTCTTCACGCCAGCGCACCCGCACCGCAGCAACACCGGTCAAGCACATCAGTCCGGAAGAGGCGGTCGCCCACATCCAGGCCTTGCTCGACGCCAAGCACGAACGCGTGCAGCAAGGGCCCACCTGGCCGGGCGCCAATCCCTCCCAACCCGCGTCGACTGGAGCGGAACTGTACCCGCGTCTCGGCAGTGCTGGCGATGGTGAGGATGCGCATGTGCCGGCACCGCAGCGCAACGAACAAGCCAAACGCAAGAGCTGAGCAGCCCTGGATGCACGCCACCGCCATGCCGGTGGCGTCGCCGGCCAGCCGAAATCCCGACTCAGTAGGGGTTCAAGCGTGCTGGTACATGATCAGACTCCCGGTTGCAGTGGAGACGACCATGAAACGTCTGTTGGCCAGCTTGGCACTGATCGTCGCCACCGCGGTGCTGGCCGGGTGCTATTACGACCCGGGCTACAGCTACGTGCGGGGCTCCAGTTACGGTGGCGATGCCTATTACGGCCAGGGTGACGCCTACGGCGTCGCACCCGCTTACTACGGGGGCTACTACGGCGGTTACTATCCCGGCTACTCCGCGGGCTATTACGGCTATGGCTGTTGCTATGCGCCCGGCGTGACGATCGGCATCAATCGGGGCTGGTATGGCGGCCACGCTTATCGCGACTACCGTGGTGGTCGCGACCATCGTTACCGGGGTTCTCATGGTGGTCGTGATGGTGCTTATCGTGCCTACGGAAACTCGAGCCGTCCGCGGACATCCCAGCCGCGCCAGCAGACTTCGCCGCGTGGACACGGGCGAGCGCAGCGGAACGATGCGTCGCGCAACCGGGATCACCACGCCCAGTAAGCGGGCGCTTCACGGTCGTTCCCTGGGCGCAAAGTGATTCGTCTGGCTTTTTCCTTGCGCTCGTTTCCCCACCTGCTGGCGGCGGCGATCACCGGTCTGCTGTTGTCGGCCTGCGGCAGCCTGAGCTATTACACGCAAGCCGTGCACGGGCAGGGCGAGCTGCTCGTGCATCGGCGCTCGATCGGCAAACTGCTGCACGATTCACACACCGATCCGAAGCTGGCCGCCCGTTTGCGGCTGGCGCTGCAGGCGCGCGAGTTTGCTTCCCGGCGGCTGGGTCTGCCGGCCAACCGCAGTTACACCAGCTATGTACAGCTGGATCGCCCCTACGTCGTGTGGAACGTCTTCGCCGCGCCGCGCTACTCGGTGCAGGCCGTGCCGCAGTGCTTCCCGATTGCGGGCTGCGTGGCGTACCGCGGCTGGTTCAGCGAGGCGGCGGCGAAAACCGATGCGGCGCGACTGAGGGCCGCGGGCGACGACGTGTGGATTGGTGGCGTGCCGGCTTATTCCACGCTGGGATGGTTTGCCGACCCGATTCTCTCCAGCATGCTGCGCTGGGACGACGACGAGCTGGCCGGCACGATCTTTCACGAGCTGGCGCATCAGTTGATCTACGTGAAGAGCGACACCGCCTTCAACGAGTCCTTCGCTACCTTCGTGCAGCAGCAAGGTTTGCACGAGTGGCGTGCCGACCGCGGCCTGCCGCCGCGAGACGGGCATGGGATGGCGATGGCCGACGGTTTTTCCGCCCTGGTGCTGGATCTGCGCGAACGTCTCAAGGTCCTGTATGCCAGTGGCGTCGACAACACGTCGATGGCGACCGGCAAACGGCGCGAGATCGCCGCGTTTCGCGCGCGCTACCAAGGTTGGCGCCAGCAGCATTGGCCCGATGACCACCGCTACGACGCTTGGGTGGCGCAGCCGATCAACAATGCGCGGCTACTGCCGTTCGGTCTGTATGATCAATGGAGACCGGCGTTTGCCGTGCTCTTCCAGCGCGCGGAACGCAGCTGGCCGGCGTTTTACGCCGAGGTGCGCCATTTTGCGCGGGAACCGAAAGCACGACGCGACGATGCCCTGCAGGCGTTGTTGCCAGCGCACGACTAGGTGGCTGGCGCGGCCTTGTGTCCCGCCATGTAGCGCAGATAGGCCAGCAGGGCGTCGAGATCGGCGTCAGACAGCGCCTGCGGACTGAAACCCGGCATCTTTGCCTGCGGCCATCGTCGCAACGATTGCGGGTTGCGGATGTACGCACGTAGAAGCCGGGCATCCAGGTACTCGACAGGGTTGTACGGGATGTTCAGATCCGGGCCCAGCTTTGCATCACCGGCGCCATTCAGCGTATGGCATGCGAAACACGTGTGCTGGAACACGGTCAGGCCGCGGCGTACCGGGCTGGCGGCGGGCAGCGATGGATCGGGCAGGAGCGCCGGAAAGCGCGCCACGACACTGTCCAGTTTCCGTATCGTGACCAATTGGTATGGCCATTGCTCCGGGCCAACCCGGGCCGCCTGCGGTTTCGTCCACACGACGTAGAACGGCCCGGCATCGGCATGCTGGCCCGGCAGAGCGGGCCAGGGGCTGGCCGGATCCTCGATCGCCAGCCACGCCGCGCTGCCGTGCCGGTTCAGGATCAGGGCCGCGGGAATCTCCGCGGCGAAACCGTCGGCTCCGATGAACTGCAGGTGGTCAGCCGGGGTGATGCCGTGGAGCAGGTCGGCCAGCGGTACCGCCCGATAGCGCATCGAGTGTTTGAACGCCACGTCGAGTGGCACGCTGATGGATTGCACGTCAGGGCGTGCCAGCAGCGCGGCGGTCGACCAGTGCACGGCGCCGTGCCCGAGGTCGATGCTGAGCTCGGCCGCCACCGCAGGCGTGCCCATGCCAGTCACAAGCAAGGTCAAGGCAAGCAGGCAACCAGTGATCGACTTCATGAGGCGTCCCAAAGCCATGGAATCTCGCGGCAGTGTAGGCCAGTGCGCGCAGGATCCGATCATCGTGGCGGGTGATCCAGCGGCGCCTTCCCTGTCTTCACGCTGAACACGATTCGGCCTGCACGTTGAACTCACATGGCCGCGCACACACTAAGCCCGTGTATCGCCGTGACGGCGACAGGAAGTGGTGCAATTCACCGCGCTGCTGAGGGGCCGGCCTTACCTCCCCTGGAGGCCGCCTGACAAACCCCATCGGTCCTCCCCTGGCCGGTGGGGTTTTTTTATGCGCGCCTGCCTGCTTTCGAACGATGTGTCGTGCTGCATGGATAATGGGCAATCAGGTACTTTCGCCACTCGTCTGGGCCGTTGATGATCATTGACTCGCTACTCGACACGGACCTGTACAAGTTTTCCATGATGCAGGTGGTGCTGCATCAGTATCCGGCGGCCCAGGTGGAGTATCGCTTCAAGTGCCGCACCCCGGGCATCGACCTGCGGCCGTGCATCGACGACATCCGGGCCGAGCTGAGCGCGCTGTGCCAGCTGCGCTTTCGTGCGGACGAGCTGGACTATCTGCGCCACTGGCGTTTCATCAAGAGCGACTTCGTCGATTTCCTGGGCCTGTTCCAGCTCAATGCGAAGTACGTGCGGATCACACCCTCATCCGACGTGCCCGGCGAGCTGGACATTCGCATCCGGGGCCCGTGGCTGCACACGATCATGTTCGAGGTGCCGCTGCTGGCGATCATCAACGAGGTGTACTTCCGCCGCACCAGCGCCGGGCTGGACCTGGGCGTCGGACGAGCACGCCTGCACGGCAAGATCGCCATGTTGCGCGACACACCGGGTTACTCCGATTGCCGAATTGCCGACTACGGTACCCGCCGGCGCTATTCGCGGACATGGCAGGAGGAAGTGGTCACCTGCTTGCGCGAGGAGCTGGGTGCGCAGCTGGCCGGCACCAGCAATGTGTGGCTGGCATGCAAGCTCGGCCTGACGCCGTTGGGCACGCTGGCACACGAGTACCTGCAGGCGCATCAGGCGCTGGGGCCGCGGCTGCGCGATTCGCAGGTGGCCGCGCTGGAAGCGTGGGCGCGCGAGTACCGCGGCGATCTTGGCATCGCGTTGTCCGATGTGTACGGACTGGCTGCGTTCCTGCGTGATTTCGACATGTATTTCTGCAAGTTGTTCGACGGCACCCGCCACGATTCCGGCGACCCGTTCGAGTGGGGCGAGAAGGTGCTGGCGCATTACCGCGCGAACCGCGTCGATCCGCGCGACAAGGTGCTGGTTTTCAGCGACGGCCTGGACATCCCCCGGGTGATGCAGCTGTACGCGCATTTTCGGGGACGGTGCCAGCTGGCCTTCGGCGTGGGCACCAACCTTACCAACGATGTCGGCCCCGCGCCGCTCAACATCGTGATCAAGATGATCACGCTGCAACGACCAGCCCGTGGCCAAGCTGAGCGACTCGCCGGGCAAGAACATGTGCGAGGACGAGGCCTATGTCGCGTATCTGCGGCGGGTGTTCGATATCCCTGCATCGCAGGGTTGATCGCCATCCCGTTCAGCCGTCCATGTGACCATCGACGAAGGAACAGGATCTCTGGTTGCTGCACCATGTGCCTGGATTGGCGGGCAAAGACAGTGGGGATAGCGTACGCTGGCGGAGGAATATCTTGAGCAGGAGCACGTCATGACCAGTGTCTACGATTTCACCGTGAACGATATCGACGGCAAGCCCCGTTCGCTGGCCGAGTGGCGCGGCAAGACGCTGTTGATCGTCAATGTCGCCTCGAAATGCGGCTTCACCCCGCAGTACCGCGGGTTGGAAACGCTGTACCAGGACCAGCACGACCAGGGGCTGGTGGTGCTGGGTTTTCCGTGCGACCAGTTCGGTCATCAGGAGCCGGGTGACGAGACCGAGATCAAGAACTTCTGCCATACGCAGTACGACGTGACGTTCCCGATGTTTGCCAAGATCAAGGTGAACGGTGACGATGCCGACCCGCTGTACAAGTGGCTGAAGAGCGAGGGCAAGGGCATTCTCGGCAGCGAGTCGATCAAGTGGAACTTCACCAAGTTCCTGGTCGACGTCGATGGCCAGGTGGTGAAACGCTACGCCTCCACCGATACGCCGCAGAAGATTGCCCTGGAAACACTGGACCGGCTGAACGCCTGATCTGCACAGCGAGCCGTTCTCGCCCGGTTCGCGATGGTCGTGGTGCCCAGTCCGGACATCCGCACCGTAGCACCAACCATGCCGGCTCGTGCCTGGCCCGCGGCGTCGTTCTGATAGTCTTGCGCCCTTGTGCCGACACTGTCGGTGGCTGTCCATGAACCCCTCATTGAGGACTGATATGCAGATTGCACCCAACTCCGTTGCCGCTTTTCACTACACCTTGACTGATGAGCAGAACCAGGTCATCGACAGCTCGGCAGGGCGCGATCCCCTGACTTACCTGCATGGCAGCGGCCAGATCGTGCCCGGTCTGGAGAAACAGATGGAAGGCCGGTCGGTGGGAGACAAGTTCGACGCCGAGGTGGCGCCCGAAGAAGGTTATGGCACGCATCAGCCCGGGTTGATGCAGGAAGTTCCCCGCGAAGCGTTTCAGGGAGTCGAGGACATCCAGCCCGGCATGCAGTTCCAGGGTCGTGGTCCCCAAGGCGAGATCAACGTCACCGTGACCCGAGTCGAGGACGACAAGGTCTTCATTGACGGCAACCATCCGCTGGCCGGCAAGACCCTGCATTTCGCCATCGAAGTCATCGATGTGCGCGAAGCGAGCGCGCAGGAGCTGGAGCACGGCCACGTGCACGGCGCCGGTGGTCATCAGCACTGAACCCGCAGTTCGATCGGTGCGGCGGTATCGCTGCCTGTGCTCAATACCAGTCGAGCAGGGATATCCCCACGCCCACGTAGGTGGCGTTGTGGTTGTAATCGATCAGGCTTTCGCCGTAGCCCTTGAACAGTTCCGCGTAGCCACGCAGGTTGCCGGCGAGCGGGAAGCTCCAGCTGAAGCGTCCGGAGCCATGCTGCCGGCTGCCGCCGCGGAACGAGTCGCGCAGGGTCAGGCCGAACTCCTGGCCGTGCCATTCGTGCACGATTTCAATCTCGCCGCGGCCGACGTAATCGCTGATGTCCGGGTTGTCGTCGGTATCCCTGGATTCGGGTATCCGCCACCATGGCCGGAAATTGACCGTCCACCCGTCGCGCTCGAAGCCGACGTTGGCGATGACCCGGTTCCAGCCGCGTGACAATGGATTGCCGCGTCCGTTGGACTGATGATCCACGCCGATGCCCAGCAGCCGCCCGTCCCAACCCAGCACGTTGTAGTGGGTGTCGAAAACCAGCATCGCCTCGGGTTCATAGTCGGTCTCGCGGAACGGACGCGACTGTTGCTTGTCGTAGACCTGCCAGCGCGACGACTGCGTATAGCCGATCCACAAATCGCCGGCATCGCCGAACACGCCTTGCCAGACCTTGGTCTTGAGGCTGAGCTGGAACTTCAGCTCGACATTCTGCAGTCGTTCACTCCGACTCACCCTATTGTCGGGATTGGGACTTTGCGGCTCCTGATTCTGGTTGCTGCTGGCGAAGAGCGGCAACACATAGACCGGTTTGTAGCCGCGGATGTTGAAGGTGCCCAGCTTGCTTTCCGGCGCGAGCTCCCAGCGACTGTCCAGCAGGGACAGCGGAGTGGCCACCGCGCTGTTGCCCGTGGTGGAGGGATTGCGGCTGTCGTGGCCAAACACGTCCGCACCTGGCGCAGCGTGCACCTGGCGTTTCTGCGCGATGGGAAGATTCACGCGGCCCGTCACGCGGTCGTAGCAGATCAGTCGCTGGGCGTCGCTCTCGATCGCGGTGCAACCGCGGATATCGGTGGGGTCCGGGTTCTGTGCGCGCGCCATCGTTGCAGTCACGCAACCCGCCAGTGCCGCACAGACGGCAGCCACGTGAAATCTCATGAGAACTTCCAGAGTGTGCTGCGCCTGACTCGCGGCGGCAGCAGGGTCGGCTTGGGCATGGACGCGAGTTTATCCGGAGATGCGCGTGCAGGTCTGTTCCACGCACACCTTTCCCGCCACGCCGCGCAGCCGTCACGTCGCGTCGACGTTCCGGCTACCCATCGCCGTCAATGGAGCTGCTTCTCCCAGCGTGCGTATTCGGATTGGCTGATCTTGCCATCCTTGTTGCTGTCGGCATTGATGAAATCGTTCGCCAGCGGAGGATACGAGGCCGCTTGCTCCTCGGAGATCGACTTGCCACCGCCGGAAAGCTGCGAGAACGACGGCGCCGGTCCGATCTGGGGCGCTGGTGCTGGATGACTGTTGACGATAACCTCGCCCTGTGGGGTTTGGAAGGTCGCGCTGTTGCCCGGGCCGTTGCTCATTGAGCTGTCCGGGCTCGCGGAATTATCGTTGTTCATCGAACCGGTCGGCGGCGGTGTTGGATTCGTCGGCGCCATTGGTGCCGGTGGCGGTGGCGGCGGCGGAGTCATGGTTGTCGCTGGCGGAGGCGGCGGCGGAGGAGGTGCCTGTTGCGCGAGCACGTTGCCGGCAAACAGAAGGGTGCCGGCGGCAACGACAGAAAGCAGCGGTTTGTGAAATTTCATGGTCGAATCTCCATGGCAGAATGCAGTTCTTGACACCCGTCACCGGTCTTTCACGACGCTTTACATTGCCAAAGCCGATCGAGTGCGAGGGTCAGTCTTTTCGATGGTTGAAGTACCGGCTCCACATGTTGCGCATGGGTCCGTGAACGTGCCGTGTGTTGAGATTGCGCCTCGGGAACGGCGGGCATGTTGAGCCTGATTGGCGCGCAGCGGCTGCAGCTGGCGGCTCAGGGCTTGTTGCAACCATTGCGACGACGCGCCCGACCCGAAGATGTTGTACGCGCGATCGAGCGCATGCGCCTGTTGCAGATCGACACCATCCACGTGGTGGCCCGCAGCCCATACCTGGTGCTGCACGCGCGGCTTGGCGACTATCCGATCGACTGGCTGGACGAGGCGTTGGCTGGCGGGCGCCTGGCCGAGTGCTGGGCGCACGAGGCCTGTTTCGTCGCTGCCGCGGATCTTGCCTGGCACCGGGCGTGGGTCGGACAGCGGGGCCAGCACTGGGCCCACCGGCATGCGGCGCGCATGTACCGCGAGCAACGCCCGGGCATGGAGGGCCTGCTGGAGCGTGTTCGCGCGTCCGGCCCGGCGCGCGCAGCGGACTTTCCCCGGCCCGAAGGCGGCGGCGAAGCGGGCTGGTGGGCGTGGAAACCCGAGAAGCGCTGGCTGGAAGCGTGGTTTGCCTTGGGCGAACTGATGGTGCTCCGGCGTGAACGGTTCCAGCGCATCTACGATCTGGCCGAACGCGTGCTGGCGCGTCTCGATCCGCCGCTCGATCCGGCGGTGGCGCGATTGAACGTCGCCGACCTGCGCCGCCATTTCATCCTTGACAGCGTGCGTGCGCTGGGCGTGGCGCCGGCGGCATGGATCGCCGACTACTTTCGCTTGCAATCCCGGGTTACCGAGCGGGAACTGGCCCCGCTGCTGGCCAGCGGCGAGCTGCTGGCGGTGTCGGTGCAGTCCTGGGCCGGTCAAGGCTATGTTCATCGCGACAACGCCGCGCTGCTGGAGCAGGCGCGGCAAGGCCGTCTGCGCGCCACCCACACGGCGCTGCTGTCACCGTTCGATCCCCTGGTCTGGGATCGGGTCCGGCTACGGGCGATGTTCGATTTCGACTACAGCCTGGAGTGTTACACGCCGGCCGCACGTCGCCAGTATGGTTACTTCGTGCTGCCGATCCTGCACCGTGGAAGCCTGGTAGGCCGACTGGATGCCAAGGCGCATCGTGCCGATGGCGTGTTCGAGATCAAGTCGCTCCATCTTGAACCCGATGTGCCGATCGAACCGCGCCTGGTGAAAGAGTTGGCGCAGACGCTGGCGGGCACAGCGCGTTGGCATGGGACGCCCGACGTCCGCCTGACGCGGGTGCGGCCAGCATCGCTGGCCAGGCCGCTGCGTGCCGAATTGCGCCAGCTTTGTTGACAGCTCAGGGTGAACTTGCGGCCGGGGCCGGGCTGGTGGCGCAGGGCTTTCCATGCAGGGCCTGGCGCAGGCTGCGTGCCAGTGAATTGCAGCGCTCCGACAGTTGCGGGCGGATATCCGGATTCTTCGAGTCGCGCAGGAGGCTGGTGCGCATCGCTTCATAGCGCGATTGCAATTGGTCGGGCGCGAAGATGTGCGCGGCCTGATGGCAGGCGAGGTAGCTGGAAAGATAATCGTCGCAGGCCGCGATGCCGGTCTGCGCAGGCAAGTCGGCGTCGCTGGGGGTGTTGTTGTCGGAGGTCTTCGTCGTGCGTTGTATGTGTGTGCGGGAGGCGGGTTTGCTCGCAGCGCCGGCGGCAGCGGACGTCGGGGCGGTGGGCGCGGGAGCTTGCGGTCGGGTGGCCCGGTGCGGGGCACAGCCCGCCAGCAGCAAACCGCCAAACATCGTCACGACCAGGGCCACACGGGGTGAAATAGGCATTGATCGACTCTCCTGAACAGATCGGTGGTCCGGCGCGGTGGCGCCCGCCGGTGGTCGTGTGTCTTCACACCAGTTAACACAAAGCCAAGTAAAGAAAACCTGAATTTAACTGATTGTCGCCTGCCGCAGACAATTTACTGTGATAACCCGTCGCGCCATGACTGGCAAAGCTTCGAGGCTATCTCCCGACAGCAAGCTTTGGCCAGTCCGACAGGCGACGACGGGATTCCGCGCCGGCCCCGTTTCCCCGCCTCCGATAATCGTTTTGACAGGCCCCTTGACAAATCACTATTCTTCGAAAAATCCGTTATGCTTGGCGCGCTGCGTCTGCTCGGCCACGTGTGTGTCTACTGGGGGTTTCGCTGAAATCCGTCCGTTGCACCCGACCTCGGCATACTCAGTAAACTGTCGGCCCGTCGCGGCTGGTGTGTCTAAAGAGTCTGGATTGGATCGGAGCGTGAGTCATGTCGGATCGTGAAACAGGTACAGTCAAGTGGTTCAACGACGCCAAGGGGTTCGGCTTCATCAGCCGGGAAAGCGGCCCTGATGTGTTCGTGCATTTCCGCGCGATTACGGGATCAGGTTTCAAAAGCCTGCAGGAAGGGCAAAAGGTAAGCTTCAACGTTGTGGACGGTCAGAAGGGCTTGCAGGCTGAAGACGTCACACCTGTTTGATCCCGCCTGTTCCGGGATCAGCAAAGGGCCGGCACATGCCGGCCCTTTTTTTTCGGCGTTACTTTGTGCTGATCACGTCCCTTGGTTAGGCTCTGCGCATGCCTGATCCGTCTGCCTGCGTGTCATCCAGTGCCACTGCCATCAGTGACCGCGAGCCCTTGACGCTTGCGCTGTCCACCGCCGACGGGGCGCGATTCGAGCTGCTGTGTGTCGTGCCGTCGGCAGCGCGCCGCCTGCTGTACTGGTTGCCGGCCATGGGCGTGCCGGCGCGGCATTACCTGGGGTTTGCCGAGGCGCTGGCGGCGCACGGGGTGGGCGTGGTCCTGCACGAATGGCGCGGTATCGGTTCCAGCGATCATCGCGCCGGCCGGCACCACGACTGGGGTTATCGCGAACTGTTGCAGGACGACCTGGCCGCCGGGACGGCGGCGCTGCACCAACGCTGGCCGCAGTGCGCGTACAGCGTGGGCGGCCACAGCCTGGGCGGTCAGCTCGGCGTGCTGCTGGCGAGCCTGCATCCGGGTGTTTTCGACAGCCTGGTGTTGGTGGCCAGCGGCTCACCGTATTGGCGCAAGTTTCGCCATGCCTGGTTGATCGGCCTGAGCATGTTGCTGGCACCGGTGCTGGCAAACTTGTGCGGCTACCTGCCCGGGCGCCGGCTGGGTTTCGCCGGCAACGAGGCGCGTGGGGTGATCGCCGACTGGACTCGCAGCGGCCGGTCGGGGAAGTACGCCGTCAAGCACCTGGATCGCGATCTGGAGCAGGAGCTGGCCGCGCTGCGCGTGCCGACGCTGGCCCTGCGCCTGCACGACGACTGGCTGGCGCCTGCTGCTTCCCTGGATTGGCTGCTGGCCAAGCTCGGGCCGGCACCTTGCACGCGCATCGTGCTGGCAGCGCGGGATCTCGATGTTCAGCCGGCCGATCACTTCGGCTGGATGAAGGCGCCCGCGCCGCTCGCCGCCCGCATTGCCGATTGGTTCGCCGGACTGGAAGGGCCGTCGACCCCGCACGGCGATCCCGGCCCCCGCATGGAGCCGCGCGCTTGATTGCGTCGTGTTCGCCTGCATCTCGGAAGTCTGCTTTAGCCCAAGGATTGCCGATGAATCTGTTCGAGCCGTTCACCCAACGCAGCCTTACGCTGCGCAATCGCTTGCTGGTGGCGCCCATGTGCCAGTACTCGGCGCTCGACGGAATGCCGGATGACTGGCACCTGGTGCACCTGGGCAGTCGCGCGGTTGGCGGCGCCGGCGCGGTGATTGCCGAGGCCACGGCCGTATCGCCACAGGGGCGCATCTCGGCGCAGGACACCGGATTGTGGAATCAGGCCCAGCTGGCGGCGTGGCGTCCGATCGCCCACTTCATCAAGGCACACGGCGCGGTCGCCGGCGTGCAACTGGCCCATGCCGGGCGCAAGGCCGGCACGTTGCGCCCATGGGACGGGCACGGTCCGATCCCAGGCGGGCAGGGCGACTGGGTGGTCGTCGCCCCTTCGGCCCTGCCGTACGACACCGGCTGGAATCCGCCGCAGGCACTCGATGAGGCCGGCATCCAGGCCGTGATTGCCGACTTCCGCGACGCGGCGCGGCGCGCCCTGGAAGCGGGCTTCGAGCTGATCGAGTTGCACGCGGCGCATGGTTATCTGCTGCACCAGTTCCTGTCGCCGCTGACCAACCAGCGTGATGACCGCTATGGCGGCAGCTTCGAGAATCGCAGCCGGCTCCTGCGCGAAGTCATCGCCGCAGTGCGTGAAGTGTGGCCGGACGCGTTGCCCTTGTGGCTGCGCATTTCGGCCACCGACTGGGCGCCGGAAAACGGCCCGCGCGGCTGGGACATCGAACAGAGCGTGCAACTCTGCCGCGAGCTGACGTCGCTGGGCGTCGACCTGGTCGATGTCTCCAGTGGTGGCCTGTTGCCGCATGTGGAGATCCCGCTGGCGCCGGGTTACCAGGTGCCGTTCGCCGCGCGGATCAGGCGTGAAGCCGGCATCGCCACCGGCGCGGTGGGCTTGATCACCGAGCCTGAACAGGCCGCCGCGATCGTCGCCAACGGCGAGGCCGACGTGGTATTGATCGCCCGTGAGAGCCTGCGCGATCCGTACTTTCCGCGTCGCGCGGCCAGGCAGCTGGGCGCCCGCATCGAGGCACCGTTGCAGTATCAAAGAGCTTGGTGAAGCGACGGGAGTTTTGGCACGCCCCGCGCACCATGCCGACATGGCCGTGGCAGAATCGTGCAGGCATTGAGGGAGCGCGACATGTCACGTTTCAGCAGCTTCAGCGAGTTCTATCCGTTCTATCTGGGCGAACATCGCAACCGTACCTGCCGCCGGCTGCATTTCATCGGCAGCACCCTGGTGATCGCCGCGCTGGTGCTGGCCCTGTGGAGCGGGCAGGCGCGCTGGTTGTGGTTGATGCCGCTGTTTGGCTACGGTTTTGCCTGGGTCGCCCACTTCGGGTTCGAGAAGAACCGCCCGGCGACCTTCAAGCATCCGCTGTACAGCCTGATGGGCGACTGGAAGATGTACGGCCAGATGCTGACGGGCAAGATCCGTTTCTGATCCGGGAGCCTTGCGGGTCAGCGGTACTTCCGGTGACAGCTGTCGCAACTTTCGTTCACCGGCTTGATCGCCGCGGCCAGTGCGGCACAGCTGGCCGGCGCCGCCTGCACGGCCTGTTGCAGGCGATCCTGCAACTGGTGCGCGTGGTCGGTGAAATCCTGCACGCCGCTGCCGAACACGGGCGTGATGTCGCTGGCCGTGGAGACGAGCCGGGCCAGGTGGTGCTGGATCCTGCCCGCGTCGCACTGTTTGGCCTTGACCGCGCTCTTCAGTTGACCCATGTGATAGTTCATGGTGTGCATCAGCGCGGTGGGCATCGGATTGCGCTCGCTCAGCACATTCATCACGTTGACCGTGCCGATGATGCCAATCACCAGGCCGAGCAGGATCATCAGCGCAACACGCATCGGTTCGACTCCACTCAAGTTGGGAACAACAAGCATAGTCCCGCGAACCCACCGCCCACGCGGCGGCGCGGTAAAATAAGTTTTCACTGCCGCCGGAACGACACGTGATACAGGTACAACGCGTCCATCAGCGCACGGGCTGCACGCCGTGAGCGAAGCCGCAAGTTCATCCGAACGTTTTGCCGGTGTCGAGCGACTGTATGGGCGCGGCACGGTGGACACCTTCGCGCACAAGCACGTCTGCGTGATCGGCATTGGAGGGGTGGGATCGTGGGCTGCCGAAGCGCTGGCGCGCAGCGGGGTGGGCCGACTCACCCTGATCGATGCGGACGAGGTTTGCGTGTCGAACACCAACCGCCAGCTGCACGCGCTGGACGGCGAGTACGGCAAGACCAAGGTGGGCGTGATGGCGGCGCGCTTGCGTGCGATCAATCCGCTGCTCCGCCTGGAAGCGATCGAGCGCTTCCTGACGCCGGCCACGCTGGACGAATTGCTTGATCGCGGTTACGACGTGGTGCTCGATGCCTGCGATGCGTTCCGCGTGAAGCTGGAAACCATCGCCTGGTGCCGCCGGCGCAAGCTGCCGATCATCAGCGTCGGTTCGGCCGGCGGGCGCACCGATTCCACCCAGATCCGCGTACGCGACCTGTCGCGCACCGAGCACGACGCGATGTTCAGCCTGATCCGCAAGAAGCTCCGCGCGGATTTCAATTTTCCGCGCAGTCCGGATCGCTACTTCGGCGTGTCGGCCGTCTATTCGCTGCAGAACGTGCAATACCCGCAACCTGACGGCACCGTGTGCGGCACGCGACCGCCGGACGGCGATTCAATGAACCTCGCCTGTGGTGGCGGCCTGGGCGCCGCCACCCACGTCACCGGCGCATTCGCGTTCGCGGCCGCAGGCAAGGTGCTTGAAAAGCTGCTGACCCGGTAGGAGCGCACCCTGTGCGCGACGTTCTTGCGAAACCGGATGCCGGGAGAAGAGCATCGCGCACAGGGTGCGCTCCTACGGCTGGGGGTGTCATCGAGCGGGCCGTGCGCGCGGCGGCGACGCACCAGTCTCGCCTGCGCCGGTTTGGAACTGCCATCGTCACGGGCGCGTTCGCGGCCTTGGCAAGGTGCAGGAGAAACTGCTGACCCGGTAGGAGCGCACCTTGTGCGCGATGCTCTTTGCGAAACCGAACGCCGTGGGAAGAGCATCGCGCACAGGGTGCGCTCCTACGGGTTGCGGGGGTGGTCGAGCACCATTCACCACCCCATGTATTGCCCGCCGTTGATCGCCAGGTTGGCGCCGGTCATCCAGCCGGTTTCCTCGCCGGTGAGGAAGCACACGGCATGGGCGATCTCCTCCGGTTTGCCGAGGCGGCCCAGCGGGATCTGCGCCTCGATCTTGGCGCGTACCTCCTCGGGTACGGCCATCACCATGTCGGTGGCCACGTAGCCGGGCGAGACGGTGTTCACGGTGATGCCGAACTTCGCGTTTTCCTGCGCCAGCGAGATCGTGAAGCCATGCATGCCGGCCTTGGCGGCGGCATAGTTGGCCTGGCCGTACTGGCCCTTCTGACCGTTGATCGAGCTGATCTGCACGATGCGCCCCCACTTGCGCGCGCGCATGCCCTCGATCACCGCGCGGGTGACGTTGAAGCAGGAGTTGAGATTGGTGTTGATGACGTCCGTCCACTGCTGGTAGTTCATCTTGTGGAAGGTGGTGTCGCGGGTGATGCCGGCGTTGTTGACCAGGATATCGATCGGGCCGCATTGCTCCTCGATGGCTCGCGCCATGGCCAGGCAATCCTCGGGATTGGCGACGTCGCCGCGCACGGTGCAGACCTCGATGCCCTCGCGGGCCATGGCCTCGCGCCAGCTCCGGGTCTTTTCCTCGTTGCGGTAGTTGGTGGCGACCTTGTGACCTTGTCTGGCCAGGTAGCGAACAATGGCGGTGCCAATACCGCCGGTGCCACCGGTTACCAATGCCGTACGCTGGGTCATGTCGACGATCTCCTGATTGTGCTGATGAAACCTGGCTGCGGGTTCGTACCTTCCTTGCCGGCCGTGGTTGAACCCGGCAATGCGGGAACGGTTCATCGTCCACTTATAGCGGTTCAGCGCACAGAACTACCGCTGCAATGCGGCATAAGCCCCGGCTCGAAGCCGTTCAGCGCGTGCGCCAGCAGGCCGGCCACGTCCATGGGCAGGTCCGGCAACGGTCGGCCGAGGAAGGCCAGGGCGCCACGCAGCTCGGCGGTGGGATTGGCGCGATCGACCGGCCGCGCATGGCTGGACTTGGACAATTTGTTGCCATCCGCATCCAGTACCAGCGGCAAGTGCCAATACGTCGGCGTCGGCAGCCCCAGGCAGCGTTGCAGCCAGATCTGGCGGGCGGTGGATTCCAGCAGATCCTGCCCCCGCACTACGTCGGAGATGCGCTCGAAGGCGTCATCCACCACGCAGGCCAACTGGTAGGAATAAAGACCGTCGGCACGACGGATCACGAAGTCCCCGACGCTCGCGCGCAGGTTTTCCCGCTGCGGCCCCAGCAGGGCATCATCGAAACCCACCTCGATATCCGGGACGCGCAGACGCCAGGCCGGTGCATGGACAGCGCCCAGGCGCGGACTGACGGCGACGCAGTGAGCGTCGCGGTGGATACCGCCACTGGCGGCCAGCTGGCTGCGGCTGCAGGCGCACGGGAACACCTGGTCGCCGGCGCGCAATTGCTCGAAGGCCGCGTCGTAGGCCGCCGTGCGTTGCGACTGGAACAGCGGCGGCGCGTCGGCGACCAGTCCGAATTCCGGCAGCGCCCTGAGGATGTCGGCCGCGGCGCCGTCCACTTCGCGGGGTGGGTCGATATCCTCCATGCGCACCAGCCATTGGCCGCCGGCGTGGCGGGCGCACAACCAGCTGCCCACCGCGGCCACCAGCGAGCCGAAATGCAGCTGTCCGGTGGGAGAGGGCGCGAAACGGCCGCGATAGGTCATGCCGGCATTTTATCGGCCGCCTGCTCTTGAAAGCGCGACGAACTGCCCGAATCTTGTGGCCAGTTGTCGCGTTCCCGCGGGCGGCGCCGCCGGCCGCCTCGCGGTTGGCCGGTACCGGCTCGGCCGGTCGCCGATCGAGGGGGACGACGACCCGCCACTACTGCACCCTATGGAGTTGAGTCTGCCCATGAACGCGCCCGTCGCCGAAACCCGCCAGTTCGAAGCCGAAGTTGCCCAGGTCCTGCGCCTGGTCACGCATTCGTTGTACTCGCACAAGGATATCTTCCTGCGCGAGCTGATCTCCAACGCTTCCGACGCCTGCGACAAGCTGCGCTTCGAGTCGATCGCGAAGCCGGAATTGTCGGCTGGCGACAGCGAGCTGCATATCGATGTCAGCTGGGATGCGGAGGCGCGCACCATCACCGTGCGCGACAACGGCATCGGCATGAACCGGGACGAGGTGGTGGCAAACATCGGCACCATTGCCAGTTCCGGCACGCGCCGCTTCCTGGAAGCGATGAGTGGCGACCAGCAGGCCGACGCGCGATTGATCGGCCAGTTCGGCGTGGGCTTTTATTCGGCCTTCGTGGTCGCCGACAAGGTCACCGTGCTGACCCGCCGCGCGGACGCGCCCGCAAGCGAAGGCGTGAAGTGGGAGAGCGACGGCAAGGGCGAATATTCGCTGGAGCAGGTCGAGCAGCCACAGCGCGGGACTGCGGTGATCCTGCATCTCAAGGCCGAGGAGGACGACTTCCTCAAGGGCTGGCAGCTGAAATCGCTGATCCGCAAGTATTCCGATCACGTGGCGTTCCCGATCCGCACGCCGGTGGAGAAAGACGGCAAGCCCACCGACGAGTTCGAGACCACCAATGCGGCCTCCGCGCTGTGGGCCAAGCCGAAAAGCGAGATCTCCGACGAGGACTACCAGGGCTTCTACAAGTCGCTCGGCCACGATTTCAACGATGCGCTGGCCTGGACGCACAACCGCGTCGAGGGCAGCCAGAGCTTCACCACCTTGCTGTACCTCCCCTCGCAACCGCCGTTCGATCTGATGATGGGCGGCCGCGACGAGCGCAAGGGGCTCAAGCTCTACATCAAGCGCGTCTTCATCATGGATGCCGCCGAGGAATTGCTGCCGAACTACCTGCGTTTCGTGCGCGGCGTGGTCGACGCCGACGACCTGCCGCTCAACGTCAGCCGCGAGATCCTGCAGCACAACCGCCAGGTCGAGCGCATCAAGGGCGCCTGCGTCAAGCGCGTGCTCGACCTGATCGAGAAGCTGGCCAAGGATGAGCCGGAGAAATTCGCCACCTTCTACAAGGCCTTCGGCAACACGCTCAAGGAAGGCATCAGCGAAGACGCCAACAACCGCGAGCGCATCGCCAAGTTGCTGCGCTTTGCCTCGACCGGTACCAAAGCCGTGCCGGGTGAAGGCACCACGCAGAACGTTTCGCTGGACGACTACATCGGTCGCATGCCCGTCGGTCAGGACGCCATCTGGTACATCACGGCCGACAGCTACAAGGCCGCCGCCGGCAGCCCCCAGCTGGAAGCGTTCAGGGCGAAAGACATCGAGGTGCTGCTGATGTCCGATCGCATCGACGAATGGATGATCGGAAGCTTGAGCGAATACGAAGGCAAGAAGCTCAAGAACGTGGCCAAGGGTGACGTGCCGCTGGACGAAGCGGACAAGAAGAAGCAGGAGGAGGCCACGAAAGAGGCCGAGCCGCTGCTGAAAAAGCTCAAGGACCTGCTCGGTGACCGCGTGGGCGAGGTGAAGGTCTCGGCACGCCTGACCGACTCGCCGTCGTGCCTGGCGTTGAGCGATTACGAAATGGCGCCGCATCTGGCGCGCCTGCTGCGTGAAGCGGGTCAGGACATGCCCGAAAGCAAGCCCACGCTGGAGATCAATCCGCAGCATGCGCTGGTCAAGCGCGTGGAGGCCGAAGCCGACGAGGACAAGGCGCGTGACCTGGCCACCTTGTTGCTGGAGCAGGCGGAAATTTCCGCCGGTGCGCAGCTGCCGGATCCGGCGGAGTTCGTGCACCGGATGAATCGGGTGTTGCTGGGGTAAGGCGCCGGGCGCCTTGCTGAGATGAAAAAGCCCGCTATTCCGCGGGCTCTTTCCTTTCTCCCTATCCCTCCGGGAGAGGGCTGGGGAGAGGGTG
This sequence comes from uncultured Gammaproteobacteria bacterium, assembly GCA_963771235.1. GTDB lineage: Bacteria > Pseudomonadota > Gammaproteobacteria > Xanthomonadales > Rhodanobacteraceae > Rhodanobacter. The sequence goes on along the minus strand of CAVYSP010000002.1, from coordinate 146,281 downwards.
CGATTTTCGCGGGGGTCCCACCTGCTGGTTGGTCCGGCAAAGCCGGAGCCCATCGCCTGCCGCTCTTGGATTTCTGCAACTAAAGGCATCCACGTGTGTCCGCCGGAGATCGATGACCGGTTGATCCCGGGGCACTGGGAAGGCGACCTGATCAAAGGAGCGGGCAACCGTTCCTCGGTGGGCACGCTGGTCGAACGGACCAGTGGCTTCGTGGTGCTGGCGAAGATGAGCAGCGCCAGCGCGGCTGACGCGCTGGAGAGTTTTGGCAAAGCTCTGAAGAGTATTCCTGAAGCGTTGCGCAAAACGCTCACGTACGACCAGGGCAAGGAAATGAGTTACCACGCGGCGCTGCCCCTGCGTACCGGTGTGCAAGTGTACTTCGCCGACCCGCACAGCCCCTGGCAACGCGGCAGCAACGAGAACACCAACGGCTTGCTGCGCCAGTACCTGCCCAAGGGCACCGACCTGTCCGTCTACAGCCAGGCCGAGCTCAACCAGATCGCGCTGAGCCTCAATGCGCGACCGCGAAAGCGCCATCAATTCCGCACGCCATTGGAGGTCTACAACGACCATCTTCGACTCACGGAGGCGAGCGCAGGAACGATTCACTGATCATGTTCCGCGTAGACCTTGAAATCGCCCTTGCTTCACCTGGCGGCGGTGCTCGACATGTGTTCGCGACGCATTGTTGGCTGGGCGATGGGTGATCGCGCAAACCAACCGCTTGCGAGCGCAGCGCTTGACATGGTCTTGTCCCGGCGAAAGCCACCGCGTCCCCTTTTCACGGTCAACCGGTGCGAGACGCCTTGCGCAATGTTGACGACCGCCGCCAGGCGAACAGGCCGAGCACGCCTGCGCCGAACAGCCACATAAAGTCCGGTTCTGGCACTGCAGCTCTCACATCGGACAAATAGTCCACCGAGGTCCAACCGTCGCTATCCGACCCCGTCAGGACGCTGAGTCCATAATCGAGACTGGGTCCCCCGGGGATTACTCCCCAGCTGAACAGGTCCACCACGTCGCCGTTGTCCAGAGTGAACATCACGCCGAAGATATCCAGGAAACCGCCGGAGAAGGGGTACTCGGCGGGGTTGCAAACCAGTGGTGAACCGTCCGGGTAGAAAAGGTCGTCGTAGCTCGCGCCTATGCCCAGATCGGCACCACCCACGGAGGGAATGTAGCTGTAGCTCGCCGGAATGTACGGTATGTCATCAGGACGAACCGGAGTCTTGAAATTGCGTGCGTACACCCCCGTGATCGATGCGTTGGCGATGCCCAGGTTGGCATCCGAGAAGGTGCCGCTCGCGTTACTGATCCACTGTGCTCCAACCGGATCGCCAACGGTGGCATCGGGTCCGACTGTGAGCGAAACGTGCCCGCTTCCCCCACCGCCATTGAAACCTATCTGGACCGGAGCGGCCACGGCGTGGGGTACCAATGCCAACATGGCAACCGTCACGGCTGTCAGCATTCCGCTTTTGATGAACTGTTCATTCCTGGTGTTCATGGTCGTTGTCTCCGCTATCGATGAACCCAAGGTCAGCGATGACCTAGGGGTCAGGTCAGGATGACCAAGGAGTCAATGACGACCTGAGGTGTCAACGAAGAAAACTGCTCCGATACGAATAGTCAGGACAGTTTCCTCACGTTGGATATTGTTGGGAGAGGGCGATACCGCCAACCCGTCTGGTTCGTGGTCTAGCGTTCCTGAAAAGTTTTCATTGCGGTCTCCATAACCGCGCGAACAGAGGTGGAACCCGCCACGCAGGCCAATTTCGCCTTCGGACGAGCGGAGCGGCAGAGAAACGCGGCAGCTTCGCTGCGAAATCAGCGGTCACAACAACCGTTCGGGAGTGATCCGGAGGTACAGTCGATCCCGCAAGAGCCCCGCGGCTGGCGCGTGTCACTGCTTCGGCGCAGCAAAGATGCCTGTGTGATGTCCGCCCTCCTGATTCGTCTGATGCCGCCGCGGTGACGTCGGCGCAAGCAGCTTCACGCAGATCACATCGCGACGCATGATGCTCCGGCGTGGAACTGGTTCGGCTGGCGTTGGGAGATGCTTGGGGATTTGTTGAAGCACCATTTCCCACGTAATATCTCTTTGATTTTCCGAGCAATGCAGTTGAACGGCGGATCGGAGCATTCGAGGGCAGCACGATGGCGGAAACCGAAAGTCCAGCTGGCTGGATCGTGTTCGACGCGGTGGAAATCGATCTCGCCGGACGGCGACTGTTCGTGGCCGGCGTGGACGTGCCGCTCGAACCGAAGGCGTTTGCAGTGCTAGCCCTGCTTGCGCGACACCCGGGTCGTGCTTTCGGCAGGGATGAAATCCTCGATGCGGTCTGGGGGCATCGCCATGTGACACCCGGCGTGCTCAATCGTGTCGTCGCCCTGCTTCGACAGGCACTTGGCGAACGTGTTGACGATCACCACTATTTGCACACTCTGCATGGCATCGGCTATCGCTTCGATGCACAGGTAAGTTTGCTCGATGCGCGCGCCGCCTTGAGCCATGCGGATGCCGATGTGGCGAGTGCGAAACCGATCGTTTCCGCAGCCGCGTCGGAACCCGCGCCGGATGTGGTTGACCTCCGGCCCGCCTTCCCGATATCGGCGACCGGCGACACGCTTGCGGATTCGGCGATCCTGGCGACGCAATCCACTGATTCGACCTCAGCCGCGCTTCCGGCGCCTGGGTCGCCGCGCACGCGCATCCGCACAGCCGTCGTATCATGCGTGCTGCTCGTGGCCATCGCAGGATCGCTGTGGCTGTACCGCACGTCGAGGTCGACGCCCGCACCTTCGCCTGTCCTGGTCGTGTTGCCTCTGCACACGATCGACGCAGACAGGAACGAGGTTGCTTTCGCCGATGGCCTGAGCGAGGAATTGACGACGCGGCTTGCGCAGGTCGATGGCTTGCGCCTGATTTCCAGTACGTCTGCCCTGCGGGCACAACAGGATAACTTCGACGCCCAGCAACTCGCTGATCGCCTGCACGTGACCCACGCGATCGAAGGCAGCCTGCGCGAGGCCGGCGATCAGCTTCGCATCGACCTGCGCCTTATCGCAACGCCGTCGGGCCGCACGCTGTGGGCCCAGGGCTACGACCGCAGGTTTGCCGACGTATTCGCGCTGCAGCAGGAGATCGCGCAAGACGTGGCTTCGGCGCTGGCTTTGCACATGGACTTGGCACACGCCGGCATGCCAGCAGCCGATCCCCAGGTGTTCCGCGAATACCTCGAATTGCGCCACGTGTTTTTCACGTCCAACGACGATGTGGCCGCTACCAAGGCGGAAACTGCACTGAATGCGCTGGCTGCACGCGCGCCGGATTTCGCTCCTGTGCATGGCTTGCTTGCGCTGAACCTTGCTTCCGGCACCGAGGGCGACGACCGGGTTGCCGATGCGCTGCACGAGGCCAGACACGCGCTTGATCTCGACCCCAACGACCCCTATGCCCATGCGGCCTTGGGCGTGGCTGCCGTACAGAGCCATGACTGGGTCACGGCGAAGAAAGAATACGATGCCTCACTCGTGCTGGCCCCTGCCGACGCAATCATGCGCTTGGTCGTTGGAATGTGGCTGGGCCGACTGGGATACGGCGAACAGGCTCTTTCCCAATTCGAAGCCGCCTACCGGTCCGACCCACTCAGCTACTGGACTACCTACAATCTCGCCACCGAACTCGATACGCTGGGCCGTCACGACGAAGCCCGGCATTACCTGGATTTGCTGCCAAGCTTCGAATCGAAACCCGGATGGTTCACTGCAGCCGCGCGCTGGCGCAATGCTGTCTGGCGCCACGACTACACCGCTGCCCGCAATTTCGCCAGACAGATGCCCGGTCAGAAAGACGCGGTAGCAGCGTTTGCCGCTGTGACCGAGGCGTTGCTCGATCCCGCGCGCTGGCCGCAAGCCGAGCATGCCATCGCCACGATGGAAGCCAGGACCGGCAGCGTGAGCCGGTTGCGGTTATTCGCGCCGCAAATGAACGACGCACCGATGCTCGAGGGATTCGAACCGGGCGATCAGGAACCTGACGGGAAAATCCTGTGGACGGTCGATTTCACTGCTCTGCACGGTCGCCCGGAATTCCAGGCTTTCCTGCAGCGCATGAAATTCATCGAATATTGGCGCAGCAACGGCTGGCCACCACAATGCAAGCCCGAAGGCGATGGCGCGCGTTGCGAATGAACGGCACTCCGTGCTTAGCCCCTGCTCGGGCAGTTGGCCCCGTTCGCCTGCCCAAAACCGAGTCGGTACGCTTTTTTTGGGGTCTTCGTGAATCGAGATCTCGTCGATACCGATCGCCTTCGGGCCGGACATGCCGGCGAGCTGGAGGTGCTCGCCCATGTACTGCTTGAGTGATGCATCGTTGGATAGCGGCTCTGACCCGGATGCCGTCGATCGCCACTGGTGACGGTGGCGCCTATTGCTACGCCACAGTGGCGATTGACTGGTAACCGCGACTCGCGCGTGACGGGTTTGCCATTGAAGCTCCGCCACGCAGTTTCGTATTCGAATTTTCATGACGAGGTGTGTGATGCGATCCTTTCGCCTGCTGTTTCCCCTGCTTTTGGCGCCCGCCACGGTCGCCCTTGCCGCCAGCGCGCCGGTTACCGGCTTTCCACCGAACCTTCCGCCCGCCAACCTGGTGTTGCGCAATGCGGTGATCGCGACGCTGGACCCCTTGCAACCGCAAGTGCAGTCGCTGGCCGTCCGCGATGGCAGGATCGAGGCATTGGGCACCAATGAGGCCATCGCGCACCTGGTCGGCAAGGACACCAAGGTGCTGGATTTGCACGGTGCCTTCGTGACCCCGGGGTTCATCGAAGGACACGGTCACCTGCTCGATACCGGACAGGCACTGATGCAGCTCAACCTTGGCGCAGCGCCCAACTGGGACGCGGTGGTGGCCATGGTGAAAGCTGCCGTCGCCAAGGCCAGGCCGGGGCAGTGGATTCTCGGGCAAGGGTGGCAACAGGCCAAGTGGAACAAGGTGCCGCAACCCAATGTCGACGGCCTGCCACTGCCGGCCAGCCTCGACGCGGTATCGCCAGACAATCCCGTGCTGCTTTCGCACGCCAGCGGCCATGCCATCTACGTCAATGCCGCGGCGTTGAAGCTGGCCGGCATCACGGCCAGCACGCCAGATCCGGTGGGCGGCACCATCGTGCATGACTCCCACGGCAACCCCACCGGCATGTTGCGCGATACCGCGGGCGACCAGGTCTACAACGTGTACACCCGCTACCTGGCCACCTTGCTGCCCGCGGTCAATGCCGCGAGGCGCGAGAAGGAACTGAAGCTCTCGGTGCAAAACGCCATCAGCAAGGGCATCACCACGTTCGACGACATGGGCGAGAGCTTCGAGACCGTGGACTGGCTGAAGCAGCAGTCTGCCGCCGGTCTGCCACTGCGGCTGTACATCAACATTGCCGGGGAGTCCGTCGCCGCACTGGACGCGCATCTCGCCGATTACCGCACCGTCGGTTATGCGAACCACCATTTCACGGTGCGCGGCATAGGCGAGATTCTTTCGGACGGCGCCCTCGGCACGCACAGCGCGTGGTTTCTGAAGCCCTACGATGACGCGCCGGATATCAGCGGGAAGAACGTCGTGCCGATGAGCGAGATAGCGCAAAAGGCGCAGATCGCGGCGCGCGATGGATTCCAGGTTTCGGTACACGCCATCGGTGACCGCGCCAATCGCGAGACGCTGGACGTATTCCAGAAAATATTCGCCGCCGATCCGGCCGCGACCGCGCTGCGCTGGCGCATCGAACACGCCCAGCACCTCAACCCCGCCGACATTCCGCGCTTCGCGCAACTGGGTGTGATCGCCTCCATGCAATCCATCCACGGTTGTTCGGATGCACCCATGGTGGTCGCGCGCATCGGTGAACAACGCGAACGCGAAGGCGCATATGTGTGGCAGTCCCTGATCAAGAGCGGTGCGATCGTGCTGGACGGTACCGACACGCCGGTCGAAGACATCAATCCCATCCCGAACTTCTACTGCGGTGTGACCCGCGCGTATGGTCAGGGCAAGGTGTTCTACCCGGAACAGGCCAAGACCCGCCTGCAGGAATTGCGTTCCTACACCTGGAACAACGCGTACGCGTTGTTCGAAGAGAACGAGCTTGGGCTCGTTGTCGCCGGGCAAGCTTGCCGACATGGATGTGTTTTCCGGCAATTTGCTGACGATACCGTCGGAGCAAATCCTGCGTACGCGCGTGCTCTACACGATCATCGGCGGCAAGGTGGTGTACCAGCGGGCGGGGGCGGAGAACTGGCGCAGTGGCCAGCTGTTCGAGGCGATGCCGGAGTTTGATCATGTGAATTGAGTGGGGCAGGAGCTTTCGTGCGCCTGCGGCGCCCGAGTTACTCATCTCTTGCGTGGCCAAGAGACAAGTAACCACTGCGCCGCAGGAGCGGCGCGAACGGCGAAGCCGGCCCGAAGGGCGAAGGGCAGGATGCCCGGAGTAACAGAGAAGGCCACCCCGCTTGGCGCTTGCCGTCCATCCCAGGGCGGCAAGTACGTGAGCCGGGATCGGGCTTTTCGACAGCACTCCGGCAACTGCACCTGCGTCGCTCTGACTCCGGCATCCATGCCGTCGCTTGTGCTGACGAAAAGGAATCGGCCTCGGGCAACCGCTCCTGCGTTGCCTCAACTCCGGCATCCATGCCGTCGCTTCTGTCATCGTCTCATGCCGATTCCCGCTACGCGGCCTGTCGTCCCCAGCTCATCGCCGCACAGGGGCCTCGGGTAGAGCGGCGGGCCATCATGGCCCGCACTCGGTGCGCCCGCTGTGCGGGGCAGGCACGTGACCGACTTGCTCCGACTTCATTTCGGACTTATCACTTGAGTAGTGATGGACTGCATGCCATATTTAGCACTAAATATGGAGACGAATATGGAATCCATTCTCGCCGATGCGAGCATCAGCATCACCGAACTCAAGCGCAACCCCAGTGCGGTGATCGAAGCGGCCGATGGCGAATCGGTTGCCGTACTGGTGCACAACAAGCCCAGCGCCTATCTGGTGCCGGCTGATACCTACAAGCGTCTGCTGGACCGGTTGGAGGATCTTGAACTGGCCGAGCTGGTGCGCTCGCGCGCCAAGGAGCGCCGGATCAAGGTCAAGCTCGATGAGCTATAGCCTGGAGTTTGTGGAGTCCGCGCTGAAGGAGTGGCGCAAGCTTGCTCCCGGCATTCGCGATCAGCTGAAAAGCAAGCTCAGCGAGCGCCTGCAAAATCCGCACGTGCCATCGGCACGCCTGCATGGTTTGCCGGACTGCTACAAGATCAAACTGCGCACTGCCGGTTATCGGCTGGTCTATCAGGTCAACGACAAGGTGGTCGTTGTCACCGTGGTCGCGGTGGGCAAGCGGGACAAGGGGTTGGTGTATCGGTTGGCGGATAAGCGCGTTTGAGATTCGGCGTGGCTGGTGCATTTCGCGAAGACAAAGCGGCTCAGGTTGATTTCTGGATAACTGAGCCCGGATGGCTGATCTTTTCCGTTCGCCATCACACTCGTCATTCCGGCGAAGGCCGGAATCGCTTTTCAATCACGAAGCCGGTAATCGTATTTGCGTTTTGGTATTTCGGCATCAAATCCAAGAGCTTTCGTCTGCCTGCGGCAGCCGAGCCACCTTTCTCTGCGTGGCCAGAGAAACGTGGCCCAAAGAGAGGCCACCCCGCTTGGCGCTTGTTGGGCATCCTGTCCAACAAGTTCGTGAGCCGGGGCCGGGCTTTTCGAACGGGCTCCTGCCCGTGCGAAAAGGAACCGACATCCTGTCGGTTCCCGCTACGCGGCCTGTCGACCCCGACTCACCGCCGCACAGGGGCCCCAGGTAGAGCGGCGGGCCATCGGGCAACCGTTCCTGCGTTGCCTCAACTCGGGCATCCATGCCCTCGCCATGGCCTGCACTCGGTGCGCCCGCTGTGCGGGCGAGCGTGGTCATCTTTGTCCTCTATCGAGTTAGAAGCAATTGGGAGATAGACGAACAGTCCCACTTGCCCTCTGTGCGGAGGAATCGGCATGTCAGTCTCGCAGACCACCCCACAAAGGCAGCGACGCAATTTCTTCCGCCGTGGCTTGGCGGAGGCCCTGAAATTCATGGAAGGCGTGATCGTCATCGGTAGGGCCACCACCAAAGGCGAAGAGCTGATCGCACAGTGCAGGTACTCCGACTTGCTCGGCAACGAAATATTCTCCGCGTCACAACACTCGCGGATTAGATCTTCTTCAACGTCTTGGCTTGCGCCGTAAAGAAGCAACATGCCGCCGGCTTTGTAGTTCGATGCGTCACGGTACTGGTAAATGAAGACTTGACGTTCCCCATCGTCTTCGTCCTCATGCAGAAAATAGATCGCATCAGGAGTATCCGAAGTCCACGCACGTCGGGTCATGATGTAGCCAAGCTTGTTGACGATATGAAACCCCGGCATGGCGTACCAGTTCTCATCTTCGTAAGCACCGGTGTCAACGATGGTCCAGACGTGTTCGAGCGGCTGATCTTTAACGTCTTCGAACTCAAAGAGGCCTCCGCTTGGTTTCACGAAAGCGCCCCATTCGTTGTCAAACTCGGCTTTGCTGATGTAGTCGTCACGCATGTTTTCTTCTCAACCCAAGTTTCGCGGTCAGCGTCGCGTAGCAGTGCTTCGCGACAGGGTGTCAAGGTCATCGTGGATGTTGACAGCGCTCCGTCTCACTAGACGCGATGACGGGTGACATGGGAGAAAGTGGCCAGTGGGAATTCCTGCTGGCAAAACTTGGGACTAGTGCTTGAAGCAATGATCGCGGTGCCAAGCAAGATAAGTCGCGTGAGGTCGTAGGTCGGGGTTGACTGGGTACTCAGTAGTCTCCGCTCAGGCAAGATCAACTTGTCGAGCTCATTAGGCACACCATGGGGCGACAGCAAAATGGTGTAGTCGTCGGCGAAGCTCAGTAAGCCGCGGTCGAACAACCAGTGAGCTGTGCCTGTAAGGGCGATGCCGTTGCGGACGGTGTCGGGGCCATCGGCCTCGACCGAACGGATATGCGCGGCTTGCACCTCGGGACGGCCGCCGCCGTTGATCAGTCGCAGGCCGGTGACGGCGCAGGTATTGGCGTAGGCGCTCCGGACGTGTCGCCGGAAGGCAACGTCCCGAAATTTCCGCAGACCAACCTGTTCTACGAGTGGATGGATAACGTATTCGGGTACCGGTTCGGCCACTCGGTCAGCGAGCTCCCAAGGTTCGGGTGCGGCAGACATGCCTATCTGCACGATGCTGGCAAACTCATCGGCTGGAATGAGTCGAACCGAGCGGCCAAACGCGCCCTTGTTAGCGGAGCCATCTTCTTTCTTCAGGCGGGATTCGTGGTACTTCGAGCCTTCGCGGAAAGATACGGCTTGGTCGAACTCCATGAAATTCTTTAGGTGGGCGTAGTAGTGATCCGCGCGTTCCGTATCCTGCGTGACGCTCGCGACTTGAGCGAGCGCAAAATACGCCTGTCGGCCAGTCGCACTATTCGGGCCGCTGGTTCGTCGTGGTTCGTAGTAGATGATCCAGTCGCCGACCGCCGCCTCGACCTGGTGCAGGTAGGCGCGAGGAAAGTGATAACGCACCTCGATGAGATCGTCGTATGCCGAGCTTTCTGAAGCGGTGAATATCGCGTTGGCCATGCTGCTCCCCTATGCGATACCAGGTTACGGTAAAAAGGGGTGCTGGGGAACGATGACATGGAGCAAGCTGTTTCGCATCAATCGGGCCGCCAGACGACCATGTGCTGCTTTGGATTCAATCTGGATTGAAGGAAATTTTTCGCTCATGGCATTGTTTACCTCGCATCGCCTTGCTGGACTCGCGTATCACGGCAGCTCCCAAACAACCCGAGTCTTGTATAGAGGCTATCGCAAGGTTGATCCAGGCGGGCGAGTGGATCACACAAGCATTCCTCCTGACGGCAGATGGTCGTCACTGCTTCGTTCTTGAAGTTGCGGAGTACGAACTGGTGGTGATCAGGGCTGCCTTCACTTCGGGCTACGGAGGCGAAGGTCCAAGAGGCTTGGCGTTGGCTCTCTGTTTGCTTCGTCGACACGGGATTGATGTGGAGGAATTGGACGTTTCACCAGACGTCCTTCGTCGCGTCGACGAGAGTCGGTTGACCGAAAGCGACTTGAAGTTGATCAGTACTTCACGAGCAGTCAGGCCGATCCAGCTTGAGCAGATACGTACGGCGTATTTGCCGGCGAGCCCTGCGCACCAAAAATGCGTGCGACGTTTCCGCTCGTTGTTCCCTTTGCGCTTGTTGACGAACGGATCATGGACTTGGCCGTGAAGCTGGCTAAGCAAGCGGATAGCGCTATCTCGGATGCATTCAAACGCCTTGAGGCGACCATCGTCGAACGTTGTGGAATGCCCAATGGGTATGGCGTGGGACTCTTCCAGAGAGCTCTCAAGGGACCCAACTCATTGTTGACTTGGGAGGGCATCGGCGAGCAGGAAGCTGAGGGACGAGCGGAGCTGTTCTTCGCGGTCTACAGAGGTTTCAGGAACAGACGTGCTCATAAGGAACTGGATTCCAATCCAGCTGAGGCGCTTCGTGAATTTCTTCTGGTTAACGAGCTTTTTCTGCTGGAGGCGGAAGCTGTTGAACGAACAGACAAGAGCTAAGAAGTTTCCCGAATAAACTCCACAAACGCCCTTAACGGCGACGGCAGATGCCGCCGCCCGGAGTAATACAGGAACGGCCCGCTGAAGCTTTGCCACCACGGTTCCAGCACGGGCACCAGGGCACCGCTTTCGAAATGCGGGCGTACCAGTCTTCGAACAGGTGGATGATGCCGAGGCCGTCGATGGCGGCCTGCACGGCGAGGTCGAAGGCGGCGCCCTGGCGCACCTGCAGGCGGGCCTGGCGGGTCGACGCGCACGATTTCGCCGTTGCGTTCGAACTCCCACAGCGGAACGGCGCCGCCGGAGAACTGGCCGCGCAGGCAGGCGTGTTGCAGCAGGTCGCGCGGGTGTTCGGGGTGCCGCGTGCTTGCAGGTAGGCGGGCGCGGCGGCGGTGACCAGTCGTTGCGTGCGCGGGCCGATCGGCAGCGCGATCATGTCCTGCGCCAGTCGCTCGTCGTAGCGGATGCCGGCATCGCAGCCGCGGCCAGCAGGTCGACGAAGCTGTCTTCCACGATCACTTCCAGCCGGATCTCGGGGTAGCGCTTGAGGAAGGGCGTGATGATGCCGGGCAGCACCGTGCGGGCGACGTTCGCCGGCACGTTGATTCGCAGCGTGCCGGCCGGGCGGTCGCGGAAGTGATTGACCACGTCCAGCGACGCTTGCACTTCGGCCAGCGCGGGCGCCAGTCGCTCGGCCAGACGCTCACCCGCTTCGGTGGGCGAGACGCTGCGCGTGGTGCGATGGAGCAGGCGCAAGCCCAGTCGCGTTCCAGTCGACGTACTGCCTCGCTCAGGCGGGAGGCGGAACCGTCACCGCTGCGCGCCGCCTGGCGAAATCCGCCGGCCTGCACCACCGCGAGAAACGCGTAGAGATCCTGCAGTTCTGTCGCCATTGTTCGGTTCTTCGCACAGCCCGTACGGATTGTGGCGGATTATCAAACGGCCGACACGTTCCCATAGTTCGTCTCGTCCCCTCATCGATTCGCTGGAGAACATCATGGGCAAACTCGCACAGGCAGGCACTTTTTCGCTGGGTGACCGCATCGTCAACCGCATGGGCTATGGCGCCATGCAGCTCGCCGGCCCGGGCGTGTTCGGTCCACCCAGGGATCACGCCGCGGCGCTGGCAGTGCTGCGTGCCGCGGTCGAGGCGGGCGTCAATCACATCGATACCAGCGATTTCTACGGCCCGCACGTGACCAACCGGATCATCCGCGAGGCGCTGCATCCGTATGCCGATGATCTGGTGATCGTGACCAAGGTGGGTGCATTGCGCGGCGAGGATGCTTCGTGGAACCCGGCGCAAAGCCCGGCGGAGCTGGAGCAGGCGGTGCACGACAACCTGCGCAACCTCGGACTGGACGTGCTGGAGGTGGTCAACCTGCGCGTGATGGGCGACGTGCATGCGCCCAGCGAAGGTTCGATCGAGCCGCAGTTCACGGCGCTCGCCGAAATGCAGCAACAGGGCCTCATCCGTCATCTCGGCGTGAGCAACGTGACCGCCAACCAGGTCGCCGAAGCACAAAGCATTGCGCCGGTGGTCTGCGTGCAGAACCAGTACAACCTGGCGCACCGCGATGATGACGCGCTTGGTCGATGCGCTCGCCAGCCAGGGCATCGCCTACGTGCCGTTCTTCCCGCTGGGTGGGTTCACGCCGCTGCAGTCGCAGACGCTGTCGGACGTGGCGACGCGTCTGGGCACCACGCCGATGCAGGTGGCACTGGCCTGGTTGCTGGCGCGCTCGCCGAACCTGTTGCTGATTCCCGGGACGTCGTCGATCGCGCACCTGCACGAGAATCTGGCGGCGGCGCAGCTTCGGTTGAGCCATGAAGTCATCGCCGAGCTGGACGGGATAGGCACGCCTGCGTGAGATGCGTCGAGGTGGTGCGCGATGGGCGCAAGCCGCGCGATGGGCGAGCCACATGCGGCACGCGCCTCTTGGCGCCAACCCTTTCGAATGAAGCTCGCGCGGCCCGGATGGTGCCGCCCGCATGGATCAGCGCGTTCCGTCGAGCAGGCCGCCAACAACATCTCTGCCAGACCCCGCACCCTGTATGTAGGAGCGCACCCTGTGCGCGATGCTCTTGTGGCGGCCTCGCGGAGAGCGGTCGCGCACAGGGTGCGCTCCTACACGGTCAAAGGCGCGGACGGTGTGCGCTGCGCATGATCAAGGGCGGGCCAGTCACCATTTCGCGGCCACGCCCGTCGACAACCGCCTCCGCCAAGCTCCGCATTGTGTAGGAGCGCACCTTGTGCGCGATGCTCTTGTAGGCGTCGCGGAGAGCGGTCGCGCACAGGGTGCGCTCCTGCAGAATCAAAGGCACAGGGTGCGTTGCTGCATGATCAGGCGTATCCGCGTCGGGCCGGCGGTTCTTCCTTGCGGCGGACATCGTGCGTCGGATCGAAGCGGTGGATCAGGGCTCGTCGTTGCCACCTTCCCGTTGCCGGCCGATGTCGATCAGCGCGGCGAGCGTCTTGCGGGTGGTGTTGACGGCGTTGGCGCCGACGCGCGCGAGCAGTTCGGCGTCGATCTGTTCACGCGCTTTCGCCTGCACGGCCGCAGCGGTGCGGCCACGTTTGGTCAGGGTCACGAGCAGTTTGCGCCGGTCCTTCTCGTCCACGGCGCGCTGCAGGTAGCCAGCCGTCACCAGAGCGTCGACAAGCTGGCTGGCGGCCTGCTTGGAGACGCGCAAATCCTTGACCAGTTCTCCCAGCGGCATGTCGCCCTCGTGAAGCGCCATGCCGCCGATGAGGTAAAGGCCATTCCCGGGAATGTCGTCGCAGCCCGCATCGGCCAGTGCACGGCGCATGGCCGCGCCGTACGTGGTTCGAGCGTGGCGGAGCAGGGCGGGAATCACGATCTGGTCGTGGAGTAGCGGGGCTCGGGGCATTTCGAATAACCTGTCCACATTGTTGACAGTCAATCTACATGACTAAAATGGCGCCCACAAGCCGGATGCCACACGCAGCTTTTGTGATGCAAGGCTTTCGCCGACGTCGACCGGCTTTCCCCCGGCACGACCGCCTTTTGCTCAGCGGCCGCGCTTCACTTGGCATGCCGGGCAGAAATAAGCCGATCGGCCGCCGACTTTGGAGGAGTGGATGATGCCGTTGCCGCGCGGACAGTGCGCGCCGCTTTGGCGGTGTGGGATGAGATAGGAGCGCGGCAGGCGGGTCGTGTCGATCTCGACGTCGATGGCCTTGTGCAGCACTTTTTGCATCATGCGGTGCAGCGTGCGGCGCTTCGCACCCGGCCGAGCATGCGCTTGTTGTCGTAGTCCAGCCGATGGCCGTTGTCGAAGGTGACGATCATGCGCGCGTACGCCGAATCGGGCTCGTCGCGTTGCACGTAATGCAGACAGCCAGTCATGCCGAAATGCAGCACCATTTGCTGCCCATCGTCGAGGGCCATGGCCAGGTACTTGCCGTGACGGTGGCTTCCGCAAAACGCCTGATGCTTCAGTGCGGCGGCCAGTCGCCGGGATGACACGTTTGCCAGTATTCGATCGCGAGTCACCTTGACGCTACGGATTGTCTGGCGCAGCGAGGTGGCGTCGAGGTAGTGCTTGAATACCTGGATATCGGGAAGCTCCGGCATGGCACCGGTATAGACGTCCAGACGTGCATGCGCCGTGTAATGCCGATCGCGGGTTGCGCGGCGGGATGGGAACGACGCGCTGTCTTGCGACAGGGTCGTCCCGCGAGCGTTGCACAGTCATCAGCGCGGGCGATTGCACGCCACCCCACGTCACGCGGGCTGGCGCTGTGTGAGCCTTGCCGAAACAAAAAGCCCGCCATGCGGCGGGCTTTTTTGCGTTTCCTAGCGGCTTCGTTCCAGGCCACGTGCGGGCGGTGCCTGCAGTGCCTGGGGTGCCTGATTGACGGTCTGGCGAACGGGCGGCGTCGATGCCGGCGCGAAAGTCCGGATGTGGTCGGGCGCATATCGATACGGGCGAGCTTGCATCCTCTGTTGGAAGCTGCCCGGCTGCTGGGGCGCAAGTGCCAGCCGGTGGCCGTCGATGTGGACCCAGTACCACGAGCCGGCGGGCACGGGAGAGGTCGATACATAAGCGAAGCGGACGTCGTATTTGTCTTTCGAATGCGGCGTCGCCTGCAACGCCAGATTGATCACAAACTGGCTCGACATCGGGCGACCGTGCTTGTCGGTTGCCGGTCCGCTGATCATTTCATCCAGGTTCTCGCGCAGCAGGCGGGTGAGCCTGGGCGAAAGTTCGATGGAAGGCGATGCCGCGGTGATCTTGCCGTGTGAGTTCACCTGTACCAGCACCGGCATGACCTTTGGCCTGAACTGGTTGAGCGACGCTGGTTCGGCGGTGGCTGCTCCGGTGCAGAGCGCCAGTACGCCGAAAATGGCAGAGAATCGGGCAAGTTTCATGATGGTGGCTCCTTGAGGAGAACTCCGTGGTCATCCGGGGAATTCTTTCCCGGTGGCTTGCCTCCGCTGTACTCTGCGCCGGGTGTCAAGTCAAGTTGCGCCTGAAGACATGAGCGCGCCGCAGCGATGAAAGCCACGAGACCACTCGCTTCCCCCCGTTGCGGGGAAGCATCGGCAGGATTGCCGATGTTTGCAGCGGACGCTGCCAGGATGGCGAGCCACAGGATGTGGCGAGTACAAAACGCCCCGAAGGTGAAGGGGCGGTTTTGCTCTGGACAATGAAGATCAAGAGCGCCCCCATCCGCCTGCGGCACCTTCCCCCGCTGCGCGGGGGAAGGAAAATCTTCATTCGCCACGAATTGCCGGAGACCCCAGTTCTTGCTTCCCCCGCTGCGCAGGGGAAGGCAGAATCTTGGTCACGTCCTCTGCAAGAGACCGCAATGAACAGATTCTTTCCGCTGCTGTACTGCCTGCTGCTGATCGCGCCGTTGCATGCCGCCGACGTCGCCGCGCCAGCAGCGCGAACCATCGTGCTGGTGCGCCATGGCGATTACCGGTCTGATCCGAATGCCGACAAGACTCTGGGTCCGCATCTGGCACCGGTCGGCGTGGCGCAGGCGCACCTGGTCGGTGCGCGCCTCGCCGGCTTGCCGACCCGCTTCGATGCGATGTACGTGAGCCCGGTGCAGCGTGCGCGCGACACGGCGGCGATCATTGCCGGTGATTTTCCGGGGCGGCATTTCGAGGTGGTCGACGACCTCGCCGAATGCACGCCGCCGACCTGGCGCACGAAGATCACGGCGCAGGAAAAGCCGGCGGAGCTGGCGGCGTGCAAGGCGCAATTCGACCGGCTGTTTGCCCGCTACTTCAAACCCGCCAGCGGGCAGGAGCGTACCGAGCTGATGGTGTGCCACGGCAACGTGATCCGCAACATGGTCGTGCGTGCGCTGGGCGTCGATCGGAAGGCCTGGCTGGAGATGTCGGTGGGCAATGCCAGCATCACCCGGATACGGGTCGAGGCTGACGGCAAGTTCAAGGTGATTTCCGTGGGTGACGTGGGGCATATTCCGCCGAATTTGCGCACGGGTGCCACAGGGGACGCCGAGCGCAGTCTGGCGATTCCGGCGTTGCCGTAGAAGATGTCATGCCGGAGCCGATGATGTCGTACGCTGATATCTGATCGGCTGTTTCTCGCGGGCTACCGAAGTGCCGGCCGGTCTTGCCTTGCGCTGGATTTTCACGTCATCCGGGACACTCGAGGCCGAACCGCTTCGAGCGCTGTGCGCGGTCCGCGGGCCACGCGCGCGAGCACGTTCCGCGGGCGTCGACAAACGACCCGCTTCTCTTCACGTCACCTTGTTCCGGTAAGTGATGCGCTGGGCACCACGGGGCCTGAGGCGGGCGCACACCGTCGGCCGCACAGACCTTGATGGTCCTCTCGCAAGGAGACAATGCATGCACAAGATTCCGACCGGTACCTGGGTCCTGGTTGCCGATGGCGCCGAGGCGCGCCTTTTCCACAACGTGGGCAGCAACACCAAGGTGTCACTGAAACAGGTGCGGCTGTTGACGCCCGTCGACATGCTGGAGGAAGGCGCGTCGACCAGTGACCCCGTCAAACCGGACGACCTGGTGACCGATGAGGCAACGTTCGCCAGGGGATTGGCGCACCGGCTCAACGCCGCGGCGTTGCAGCATGACTATGAGCATCTCGTGCTGATGGCCGATCCACAAACCCTGGGCCGAATCCGGCCGCAACTGCACAAGGAGACTGCGCGGCGAATCCTCACCGAAGTCCCCAAGACATTCACCAATGCAAGGCTGGAAGACATCGAGGCGGCTCTGCTCGAAAAGTAGTGGAACTCGCCGCGAAAGATCCGCTGTTACCGACCGACCGGACCCACGACCGCCTGGGCCTCGCGACGGGCGCCGCCTCAGCGGTTCCGGTCCGTTGCGACGTCACCATTCACGCGGCCGCGGGCCTGCCGCAGCCGAATGGCGTGCCGCCACTCCGGTTGGAAACCGTCACCATCGAGAACGTCGCCATGCAAATTCAAGCGGACAAACGCTGCCTGCTGCCAAGCTGGCCGGACAGCAGCCGGTATCAGTCAGCGAGCAGGCGCAAACGGTCGAGTCGGCGGTGAAAGGCGCAGCCCACAAGATGGTCCATCTTCTGGACAATGAATTGGGAAAACTTCGCCAGCACTGAGCGCCGACGGCAGATGGGCGTTCGGCAGTCGAGGTTCGACACCAGATAAATCCGGGCTTTCGTCGTGCTTGAGGCATCAAACGCATGGCCGCGACGCAGGCTTTTCTGTATGTTGGCGCCTTCCTACCGTCAAGGCGCGCCGCATGACCGCATCGCTGGACCACCCCGACCATCTGCGACGCAGCCTCTCCAACCGTCATCTGCAGCTGATCGCCATCGGCGGCGCGATCGGCACCGGCTTGTTCATGGGCTCGGGCAAGACGATCAGCCTGGCCGGGCCATCGATCCTGCTGGTCTACCTGATCATCGGGGTGATGCTGTTCTTCGTGATGCGGGCGATGGGCGAGCTGCTGCTGTCCAACCTGCAGTACAAGTCGTTCATCGATTTTTCCACCGACCTGCTCGGACCCTGGGCCGGCTTTTTCTGCGGCTGGACCTACTGGTTCTGCTGGATCATCACCGCCATCGCCGACGTCATCGCGATCGCCGCCTATACCCAGTTCTGGTTTCCCGGCCTGGCGCCGTGGATTCCAGCGGTGCTGTGCGTATTGTTGCTGCTCAGCCTGAATCTGGTCACGGTGAAGCTGTTCGGCGAGATGGAGTTCTGGTTCGCGCTGATCAAGATCATCGCGATCTGCGCGCTGATCGTCACCGGCTTCGCGCTGGTCGCCTGGGGCTTTACCTCACCGACCGGGCACAAGGCGGAGGTGGCCAACCTGTGGAATGACGGCGGCTTCTTTCCCAAGGGACTGAGTGGTTTCTTCGCCGGCTTCCAGATCGCCGTGTTCGCCTTCGTCGGGATTGAACTGGTCGGCACCACGGCCGCCGAGACGGCCGATCCGATGCGCAACCTGCCCAAGGCGATCAACTCGATCCCGATCCGCATCATCATCTTCTACGTGCTGGCCCTGGTCGCGATCATGATGGTGACGCCGTGGCGCATGGTGGAGGCGGGCAAGAGTCCGTTCGTGGAATTGTTCGTGCTGGCAGGCATTCCGGCCGCCGCCAGCCTGATCAACTTCGTGGTGCTCACCTCGGCCACGTCCTCGGCCAACAGCGGCATCTTTTCCACCAGCCGCATGTTGTATGGCCTGGCCGAGGAAAAGCATGCGCCGAAGACGTTTGGCCGTCTGTCGCGCGCGGCGGTGCCGTCACTGGGCCTGCTGTTTTCCTGCTTCTGCCTGTTGCTCGGCGCGGCGTTGATTTACCTGATCCCCGACCTGATCACGGCGTTCACCCTGATCACCACCTTGTCCGCGGTGCTGTTCATGTTCGTGTGGTCGCTGATCCTCATCGCCTATATCGCCTATCGGCGCAAACGGCCGCAGTTGCATGAAGCCTCCACCTACAAGATGCCCGGCGGCGTGTTCATGTGCTGCGTATGCCTGGCGTTCTTCGTGTTCGTGCTGGTGCTGCTGAGTCTGCGCGCCGATACCCGCGAGGCGCTGATCGCCAGTCCGGTGTGGTTCGTGTTGCTGGGGATCGGTTATGCGTGGAAAGGGCGTCGGGCACGACGGGTCTGAGCGAATGGTCGCGCGTCTCGGGCGAGGGATGATGGCGACGGCGTTCGGCATGCTGGCGATCGCCTGCACGTTCCGTGCGGTGGCGGCTGATCTGCCGCTGCCGGCGCATGTCTCATTCACCGTGAACTCGGCGCGGCTGAAGGAAGTGCGGCAGATCAACGTCTACACGCCGCCGGGCTACGCGGCAGCGGCGCTCACGCGTTATCCGGTGCTGTACATGCCCGATGGCGGCCTGCAGGAGGATTTTCCGCACGTCGCCAGCGACGTCGATGCGGCGATCCGTGCCGGCAAGATGCAGCCGATGATTGTGGTCGGCATCGAGAACACCGAGCGTCGCCGCGACATGACCGGCCCGACCAGCGTGGCCAGCGATCGCGAGATCGCGCCGCATGTGGGCGGATCGGCCGCGTTTCGTGCTTTCCTCGCCGAGGAACTCATGCCGCAGGTCCGGCGCCGCTATCGCACCAATGGCCATCGCGCGATCGTCGGTGAATCGCTGGCCGGGCTGTTCGTGGTCGAGACTTTCTTCAAGCAGCCGAAACTGTTCGATACCTATGTCGCGCTCAGCCCCAGCCTGTGGTGGAACGACATGGCGCTGGCGCGCAACGCCGCTGCGCAATTGCAGGCGCGTCCGAAACTGCACGCGACCCTGTACGTGGCCAGCGCCGGCGACGATGGCCTGGACGAGGCCGGCGGCGGCCTGCTGCGGGCGGCGTTGCAAGGTCATGCACCGCACGGACTGCACTGGATCTACCAGCCGTGGCCCGGGTTGAAACACGCCACGATCTATCGCGGCGCCTCGCCTGCGGTGTTCCGGCGGCTGTTTCCGCCGAAGTAGTCCTGTCGCCGCTGCATGTTCCAGGCCGGATTAGCCGGTGGAGTACTGATCGTGGATCTTCACCTGACTCCAGGTGGGATGTTGCGGCCAGCCTGCGGGTGAATCTTCCCAGACTTCCTGACGCCCCCAGGGGCTGACATCAAGCAGGCCGAAGGTGCTGGTGGGCAGTTCGATGCCGCGCCCGGTGGTGAACCAGGTCTGGAAGATGCCTTTGTCGGTGCGCAGGAAGACCGACAGGCCGAACGGCGCGCCTTCGGCGCTGACGAAGTCCTCGTGGAAACGGGTGCCGAAGCACGAATACCAGGGAAAGCTCCAGCCCAGGCGGGCCTTCACCGTCTCGATCTCGGGCACCCGCGCGCGCGACACCACGGCAAAGGTGATCCCGCGAGCGCGCAGGTGGTCCAGGTTGCCGATCTGGTCGCAGTAGAACGAGCAGCCGGGACAGACGTGGTCGGAATCCGGCGCCAGCATGTTGTGGTAGACGATCAGTTGGGGGCGTCCGTCAAACAGATCGGCGAAGCTGTGCGTGCCGGCAGGGGAGGCGAACGTGTAGCTGTCGTCCACGCGGGTCATTGGCAGCCGGCGGCGGCGGGCACTCAACGCATCCTGCGCCCGGGTATGGGCTTTCTCCGCCACCAGCAGTGCCTGGCGTTCGGCCTGCCATTGTTCGCGGGTGACGACGGGCGGATGGTTCATGACGATCTCCTCCGGATGGGGACTGGTGAGAGCCTTGGTGGCTCAGTCGCGCTCGGGTGCGCCAAGCGGAAACCACTTGCGATACGGACGCGCCTCGTCGACGGCACGCGCAAACGACGGGCGAGCCAGCAGGCGTCCCCGATACGCCGTGAGGTGCGTGAGGGTGGCGGGGATCGGATGCGCCCAGTCAGCGTAAAACAGCGCCGGCGCCGCGGCGCAATCGGCCAGACTGAAATGCTCGCTGGCCGCCCAGTGGCGAGTCGTCATGCGCAGGTCCAGCCACGCGTAGGCGGTGTCGAGCAGTTTGCGCGCTTCGCCCACGCCGAAGCGGTCGCGATCGCCTTCGGCGCGCAGGCTGTCATGCACGATCTTCTGCATCGGCGTATGCACGTAGTTGTCGAAGAAACGATCCAGCGTGCGCACTTCCAGCGCGGCGTCGGCATCGACGGGAATCAGCGGGACCGGGCCGGGGCAATGCCGGTCCAGATATTCGATGATGACGCTCGACTCGACCACGGTGCGCTCGCCATCGCGCAGCATCGGCATGCGCCTGAGCGGCCACAGCGCCGCCAGCTCCTCGCTGGCGGCAGGGTCGTCCGGCCCCAGCAAGCGCCATTCGAACGGGGTGCCGTTTTCGTACAGTGCGGTCAACGCCTTCTGGCAGTAGGAGGAGAACGGGTGGGCGTAAAGTTTGAGGGTCATTGCGAAACACCTTTGGATGGTCGGATTTTTTTGCGCGTCATCTCGGCGAAGGCCGGGACCCAGCGCCTTGAGGCTATTGAACACAAAGGCAGTGGATGACCGGCTTCGCCATTGAAAGGCTGCTCCTGCTTGCGCAGGAATGATGAACAAGAAGCAGATTGTTCAGACCATTCCTTGTGCAGAGGTACGCGAAAGCGACGAACGACTACCGGTGGAATCGACACCGAGAGCACGGCAGCTTTTCAGCCCGGATGATTTTTGCTGCCCACGCCCCTAGTATCGGTGAACGACGACTTGCGCGAGGTGACTGCCATGAAACGCTTGCTGCTCGGTTTGCTCGGACTGGTGCTGCTGGTGCTGATCGTGGGGGCCGGCGCCTTGCTGCTGGTCGACGCCAACCACTTCCGCCCGCAGATTCAGGCCTCCCTGGGCCAGGCGCTGGGTCGCCAGGTGACGCTGGGCCAGCTGCATGTGTCGGTATGGTCCGGTTCGCTGGATGCCGACCAGATCCGCATCGGCGATGATCCGACGTTCGGCGACAAACCTTTCGTCAGCGCGAAATCGCTGCAGCTGGGCGTGCGCCTGTGGCCATTGCTGCTGCACCGGCAGGTGCAGATCACCTCGCTGACCCTGGACCAGCCCATGGTGCGCCTGTTGCAGAATCGCGCCGGCCAGTGGAATTTCGCCAGCTTCGGTGCCGGCAACACGGCGGCGACGCCGGTGTCTGACACCGCGTCCGCTCCGCCGCCAGCGTTCAGTGTCGACAAGTTGCGCATCAAGGATGGCCGCATCGACCTGCAGCGGGCGGCAGGCGATGCGCGCAGCTACACCAAGGTGGCCTTGAGCGCGGACCATGTGGGCCTCGGCGCGGCATTTCCGTTTTCGATGAGCGCCGACATCGCCGGTGGCGGCACCCTGCAACTGGATGGCAAGTTGGGTCCGTGGCACTCAGGCAATGCGCTGCTGACGCCGGTCGACGCGCACCTGGTGATGCATGGGCTGGACCTGGTCGGCGCCGGCCTGATGGGCAGCGCCGAGGGTGTCGGTGGCGTGCTCGACATCGACACCCGGATCGCGTCGGCCAATGGCGTGCTGACCTCGAAGGGCCAGATCGACGCGCACAAGCTCAAGCTGGTGGCGTCCGGCTCGCCCTCGCCGCAGCCGCTGCGCATCGACTATCAGGCCAGCTACCAGCTGACTTCGGGCACGGGTCGCATCGAGCACGGCACGCTGGGCAGCGGCGGCGCGAAGCTGGCCGTCGACGGCAGCTTCGACAATCGCGGCAAGGTGATCCAGCTCGACCTGCAGATCAGCGGCAAGCAGTTGCCGGTCGATGACCTGCAGCCGCTGCTGCCGGTGTTCGGCGTGGTGCTGCCGAAGAATTCGCGCCTCAGCGGCGGCAGCCTCGGCACGGACTTCCACGTGCAGGGACCGCTCGACGCACTGGTGATCACCGGCCCGGTAACGCTGGACGATTCGCGTCTGGCCGGCTTCAGCCTCGGCGCGAAACTTGGCGGCGCGCTGTCGCTCGCCGGCATCAAGGCACCGCAGGACACCGTGATCCGGCATGCCGCGGCGACGCTCAAAATCGCGCCTTCGGGGATCACGGCCGATCCAGCCAGTGCCGAGATCGTCGATCTTGGCAGCGTCGCTGGCAAGGGAACCATGGCCGCGAATGGCCAGCTCGATTTCCGCATGCTGGTCAAACTCGACCAGACGATCGCCGGCAGTGGCCAGGGCGTCAGTGGCCTGCTGGGTGGTTCCAAGGCCGGGCGCCTCCTCGGGGGTGTGCTCGGCGGTGCCTCCGGACAGGGTATCGGCGTGCGGGTCGGCGGCACCGCCAGCGCACCGAGCTTCAAACTCGATCCAACCGCGGTGGCTGGCCTGCTCAAGGGCGGAATCGGTGGCGCGCTGCACGGGGACTCGACAGGGTCGCCTGGCGCAAAGCCACCCGCCAAGCCCGCCAAGAAGCAACTGCTCGACAGTTTGTTGCACGGTGCGCTGGATTCCGGCAAGAAGCACTAGCACTACGGGCTACGCAACTGTCCGGGTCAGTCGGGCGCGGCCGGAGAGTCGTCGTGATCTGTGCGCTCGCTGTCGACATGCCCCCACATGAGTTTCCAGACGAGTGCCAGCAGCACGGCGAAGCCGGCCACCAGGAGGATTCTGCCGAGCCGCTGCTGGTCGTCCAGCAGGTAATTGCTGCACAGGCGCACGGGTGAGATCAGATAGAGCCAGCCGAGGCGAAGCATGGTCGCGATCAGCTCGAGCAGGACCACGCCGCGCACCACGAACCCCGCACGCGGCCAACTCAGTGCGATCGGTGCGCCGATCAGCAGCGGCACGCTGAGGAATTTCGCCAGCGTGATTCGTGGCTCATCGAGTGCCGCGTCCATCGCCAGCGGCAGCATCCACACCATGCCCGCCAGCGAAGCCAGCAGCAGGCCGCTGATGCCGCGGTGGTTCCACTGCGACAGGCGCCGCTCGAGCCGGCTTGGCGTTCCCTGGGCGAGGCACCAGCCGACCAGCACCAGCAGCGGGATCTGGGCCAGCATCTGCAGGGTCATCGCCGATTCCAGTGCGTGCCGCAGCGGAGGCAAGGCAAGCAGCACCCACAGGATCGCACCGGCCAGGCAGATGTTGCCGGCGGACAGATGCTTCATGGCGTCAAGCGCCGGGTGACGTAGCGGGCGGCGGCGGGCGAATCGTTCCAGTCCAGTATCGCGACGAGCCGGCCGCCCGGATCGATCACCGCAATCGCGGCGTTGTGCACGAACCCGCCCAATCCATCCGGCACGGCGACCACGCCGAAGACGTGCATCAGTGTCGTCAGATCGTGGTGATTCAGCGGGCGTGCCGCAATCCAGCCAGCCCCCTGGGCGCCATGCTGGTGCAGGTAAGCGGCAAGGGCGATGGGATCATCGCGGACCGGATCGAAGCTGACGCTGAGCAGCGCGACCTTGTCCGCGGCGATCGGATCAGCCAGCTCTCGTTGCAGGCGGGCGAATTCGCTGCCCTGCACCGAGCAGTACGTCAGGCAGCGGGTGTAGATGAAATCGACCAGGAGCCAGCGCCCGCGCAACGCGGCGAAACTGGTGCGCGCGCCTTCGGCGGTCTGCAAGGGCAGGGGTGGAACCGGGCGTGGATGCTCGCGCACACCGAGGCGACGGGCGGTTTCGGTGGTGTACGCACGAAACCCGCTGGTGGCGGTGGCCAGCACCCCAAGCCCCGCCACCAGCAGAACGAGGCTAACCAGCAGTGTTCGCAGGACCGCCATCGGGCTCTCCGCGGGCAGGTGCCTTCAGCAGGCCCACGGTGATGCGGATCGCGAAGTAGAGCATGCCCAGCACCACCAGCATCGCGCCGATCGAGCCGACCTTGTCGGTGGCGGTCCATTCCGGCAGGTGCGTTGCCATGCGTCGCGCCACGCTGAGATGTCCGGCGTCGAGAAAGGCCAGCACGAAGATCAGACCGCCGATCAGATAGACGGGGAATCCCAGCCGGTCGGCGACGTTGTTCGGCACCGCGTCCGCACGCTGGCCGATCACGTGGAACATCAGGGCCAGTGCCATCGGCAGCACGCCGAGCAGCAGGTAGAAGTGGAAATGCCCGGGCACCCACTGCGTGTTGTGCATCACCAGGTTGATGCGGATGGTGCCGTCGAGGATGGCCGGCACGATGCCCGCGGCCCAGCCGAACAGCGACAGGATCATCAGCCGCGAGGGCATCGTCCAGCGCATGTTCGAGCGATAGATATTGGTGAGCGCGCCGTACATGGTGACCAGGAATACCGGGAACCCCGCGCCATACGACACGATCTGGCCCGTGATCGCGAACCAGCGTGGCACGGCATAGTCCATCAGCAGGTGATGCGGAAACACGATGATCACGAACAGCGTGCTGAGCGCCCACGACCACAGGAACGGCCGCGAGATCGGATAGGGCCGGCGCGAGTAGCGCGGCAACAGTTCGTACACCGCGATCACGCCCATGTAGATGGTGGCATTGATGTACATGTGGCCGAACCAGTAGATCAGGGTCTTGGCCAGCAGCGCGTTCAACGCCATTTCGGGATAGAAGGCGTTGATCAGTCCCATCACCAGCACCACGGCGCCGGCCAGGATGCCCAGCACGTTGGAGATGATCACCATGGTGCTGGCCACCACGGTCTTCGGGTGATCCTGATCAATCGTGCCGCCAAACAGCCACTGCAGGCCGAGCGCGCGCCCGAGGTTGCCGTGCACCTTGATGATCGCGGCGGCGGCGTCGAGATAGAACACCAGCATGCCCACGCCGATCAGCAGATAGCCCACCATGAACAGCGCAGCGGCGTTCGGACTCCACAACCCCATGCCGTGCACCGGCAAGGGATACAGGAAGGTCCACAACGCCGCATAGCCGTCGACGAAGATCGCGAAGATAATGCACAGCGCACCGAGCAGGAACATCACGTAGTTCGTGACGAATGCCCACAGGTGCAGGTGGACGTACTTGCGCAGGAAGAACCACATTACCGCCGTGGTCGCCAGCGCGGCGGTGCCGACCATGCCCGCCCCGTGCATCGACAGGATGCGGTAGAACAGGTCGGCTGGCACGGACAGCCAGGTGGCCTGACCCATGCGCATGGTCAGACCAAGCAACATCATCAGCACGAACAGCGCCACGGCCGAGATGATGTACAGGTTGAAGGCGATCCGGTTGCCGCCTTCGAGACGCTCGTTGTCCGGATACATCGTCAGTGCAGCCATGATCAGTCTCCGCTCGCCGCGACCACCTCGATCGCCGATATCATCGGCGCGTGGCCGATGCCGCAGTACTCCAGGCACATGACCTTGTAGGTGCCAGGTTGCGTGAACGTGTGGACCATCTTGTTGGTGAAGCCCGGCATGGCCTGGACCTGGGTGGCAATGCGGCCGTCAGGTGCGTAGATCGCAAAGCCGTGGTTCACGTCCTTGCTGGTCACCCTGAATTCCACCGGACTGCCGGCGCGCACCGTGGCCGGCGTGATCTGCCACGACCATTGCTGCCCGATCACGTCCACCACCTGGTGAATGTCCAGCGGAGTGTTTTGTGGCGCAATCGGGAATTGGCGGAGCGTGCCGTAGGTGACGCCCGCGAAGATGACCAGCATGGCGCCGAACAGCCATCGTTGCAGCAGGTTGGAGGTATGCGCGGCCTTGCGCGTCGCCGCATCGTCGGCAGGCTTGCCAGCCTGATGAATCACGTGGATGAAACCCAGCGCGACCAACCCCATGCCCACCAGCGCGATGGTCCAGATGACGTTCTGAAGGATCATGACAGTCCCCGTTCAGTCAAGGCACGGGGACTATGTCCCGGCTCGTTCAGCCTGTCAAACCATTTTCCCGGATGGAAGATGGCTGAATTGCCGGAATTCCATGAAGTTTCGAACCGGAACGATCATCCGATGGTGAACTGATCTTCCCCGCCGGGGTCAAATGTGGAGTGCCGCGACGCCTCTTGTCGGAACGTTCGCAACTCGACGATTGGGCCTGGTCCGGCATCGAGGTATCTTTGGCAGGTATTGGTAATGGAGGTTTCCCATGGCAACCGGTTGGGCCGGCGACGGCGCCGTACAGGATCAGATTGACGCCACCGTCAACGACGGCGTGCAACGTGCGCGCCAGCAATTGCGCCACGGACCCGGCCTGACGCATTGCGAAGAATGCGATGCGCTGATTCCCGTCGCACGGCGCAAGGCCGTGCCCGGCGTACGCCTGTGCGTGGTCTGCCAGCAGGCCGCGGATGCAGAGGGCCGCAGCGCCGCCCTGTATAACCGCCGCGGCAGCAAGGACAGTCAGTTGCGTTGAAGTGGGGGAGCGTCAGCGCTCGGGCTCGGCGGCGCAAGCCGTCAGCTTTTTCGCGGGGCACCATCGAGCGGAATACCGGACCACCGCGTGAGCACGGCGCGGGTCCCGTGCTGCCGGTGCATTGCCACTCCATGCCGGGCCAGTGCGGATCCGCCGCGTTCGAGACAGCCGTCCGTCGTGCGAAGAGAGTATCGTCACCGGCGCCCGGGATTCCCCCGATGCCATTCCCGTAGAGGTACAGGCCATTTCGACCCCGTCGCCCTTCGCTGCGCCGTCCGCCGGCATCGATTATTTCTTTGCAGTGCGGCCGGACGATCCGGCGCGATCGGCGATTGCCGAGACGGCCGCGCGCTTTCGCAAGGCGCAACGCTTCAGCGGTGTCTCCGTGCCCGAGGCAAGCCTGCATCTTTCGCTATGTCCGATGGGACGAACCGAACTGTTGCGGCAGCCGCTGGAACAGGCCTTGCTGGCGGCCGGTGCGTCGGTGCGCGCGACGGGCTTTGTCGCGACGCTCGATACGGCGATGCGGCCCATCGGCAAGGACGGACAGTTTCCGTTCGTGCTGAGCACCGACCACGCCACCACGCAGGCGGCGCTGGCCTTGCGCACGGCGATTGCCGAGGCGCAGCGACGGGTCGGTTTGCACGTCGCTGGCGTATCCAGCTTCCAGCCCCACGTGGCGCTGCAATATGGTCCGGCGATCGATGCGGTCGAAGGCTCGATCGTGCCGATCCAGTGGCCCGTGCGTGAGTTCGTGCTGTTGCGCAGTTGCTTCGGCCAGTATCGGCAAGAGGTGATCGGGCGCTGGCCGCTGGCGCTCGCCCTGCGGCCTGTACCGGGGCCGATCGACATGCTGGCCGAGCTGGCCAACCTGCCGGAGCTGCCCGCGTTCACGGACGAATACGAATAGGCGGCGAGGTTTGCGGGTATCAAGACCGTGGCACGGTTCAAAAACCCTTGCCGGTTTCGGCGCTCGGCAAGAAGGCCTATTGCCGAGCTTCCAAGCGTAGCCCGCGCGGCGTCAGCCAGCGCTCGATGAGTTCGAACAGGCCTTGCACCAGCAGGGCCAGCACCGCCGCCGGTATCGCGCCTTCCAGGATCAGCGGGATGCTGTCCAGCCGGATGCCGGTGAGGATCGGCTGGCCGTAGCCGCCCGCGCCGATCAAGGCGGCGAGGGTGGCGGTGCCCACGTTGATCACCGCGGCGATCTTGACGCCGGCGAGAATCGAGCGCAGCGCCAGCGGCAGCTCGATCCGGCGCAACCGTACGCGAGGCGGCAGGCCCAGCGCGGCGGCGGATTCGCGCAGCTCGGGGGCGATGCCGACCAGACCGGCATGGGTATTGCGCACGATGGGCAGCAGGCTGTACAGGAACAGCGCAGCGACCGCCGGCCAGGTGCCGATGCCCAGCAGCGGGATCATGAACACGAACATCGCCAGCGACGGCACGGTCTGCAGGATGCCGGTGGCGCCGATGACCAGCTGCCCCAGCCGGCGCCGCCGTGCGGCAAGGATGCCCAGCGGGATCGCCAGCAGCAACGCCAGCCCCAGCGAGATCGCCACCAGCTTGATGTGTTCCACGCTGCGCTGGCGCAGACGCTGCCACAGGCCACGTCGGCCCTGTTCGACGTGGGTACCGAGGAAATCGGCGGCCACCGCGCTGTCGCTGCGACCGTCGAGTTTCACTGCGGCATTCATCGCACGCATGGTGTGTTCGTCGATACGGCCGGCGAGCTTCTGCAGCACCGCCACGAAGGCCGGCGAGCTCTGCCTCAGCGACAGACGGTACAGGTACACCGCCTCGTAGCGCGGAAAGTAATGCCGGTCGTCGACCAGGGTGCGCAGATGGTAGTAGGGGATCTCCGCGTCGGTGCTGTACAGGTCGATCGCGTCCACCGCGCCGCTGGCCACGGCGCGATAGGACAGCGCGTGGTCCATGCCGCTGACCCGGGTTTGCGGCAGGGCATAGGCCCGTTGCAGTCCCGGCCAGCCATCGCCGCGTTCCATGAACTCGTTGGAGAAGCCGAAGCGCAGGTCCGGACGGCCACGCAGGTCGGAGATGCGCCTGATGTCCAGCCGCGCCGCCTCGTCGGCTCGCATGCCGATCGCGTAGGTATTGTCGAAACCGAGCGAGTCGGTGATGCCGATGCCCAGCGGTTTCAGTTTCGCGCGCAAGGTGGCGATGTCGGCGTTGGCCGGCACGCCCTTCAGCAGCTCCTGGGTCAGTGTGCCGGTGTACTCGGGGTAGGCATCGATGTCGCCTTGCTGCAGGGCCTTCCACAGGATGGCGGTGCCGCCCAGCTCGCGCCGGTGCATGGCATCGATGCCGGCGTCACGTGCGCCGAGGCGGGCGATTTCACCCAGGATCACCGACTCGGTGAACTGCTTGGAACCGATCCGCACCGGTTTGGACTGTGCCCAGGCCGGCAACGCGAGCAGGGCGAGGATTCCAAACATGAGCGCGAGCAAGGGTGCGCGGCGGATCACGACGACTCCGGCAGGCGTCGTTGCGCCTGCACGAACTGGCGCACGAAATCGGAGGCGGGATGGTCGCGCAGGTCCGCGAAGCTGCCGTCCTGCACCACTGCGCCACGGCGCAACAGCACCAGCCGATCGGCGAACCAGGCCGCTTCGGCCAGATCGTGGGTGACCACGATCACCGTCTTGCCCAGCCGCGTGAAGATCGTTTTCAGCTCGTCTTGCAGTTCATGGCGTACGAGCGGATCGAGCGCGCCCAGCGGCTCGTCCAGCAGCAACGCGTCGGGATCGACCATCAGGCCGCGCATCAGTGCCACCCGCTGGCGCTGGCCGCCGGACAGTTCGGCGGGGTAGCGTCCAAGCACGTTCGCGGGCAGGTGGGTCAGCGTCGCCAGTGCTTCGGCGCGCTCATGGATGCGCGCAGCGCTCCAGCCCAGGTAGCGTGGCAGCAGGGCCAGGTTGCCCAGCGTGGTGAGGTGCGGAAACAGGCCGCCCTCCTGGATCACGTAGCCGACGCGTCGGCGCAGCGCGAGCACATCGGCATGCTCCAGCACGCGGCCGTCGACCTTGACGCGGCCGCTGTCGGGCCACTCCAGGCCCAGCAGCAAACGCAGCACGGTGGACTTGCCCGAACCGCTGCTGCCGATCAGCGCCGTGGTGCGCCCGGTGGCGAACTCCAGGTCGATCCGATCCAGCGCCAGCAGCTGGCCGTAGCGCTTGCTGGCCTGCTCGACGGTGAAGCGGATGCCGCTGGCGGCCTCAGCGGACGCGGCGGACATCGACCCCGATCCCGAGGACAACCGGCCGCGATGGCGGGCACGGCCTCATGGCGAGATTCGGTCCGCGGCGAAGTTGACATGGACCTCCGCCGCCGGCTGGAGCCGACCCGGTCGGCAGGCAATGCCGAACTTGTGCTCGGCCACGTCGATCGGGCGCTCTTCGATGTCGTGAGCCACGCGCTTGCTCCAACCGGGAATCAAGGGCACCAGGATGTCGTTGGCGGCCGCTGATCAGCGTAGCAGCACTCCGGATGGGCCGATCAACCTTGGCCCATCCCACATGCGCGGTTACCCTGTGCGACTTCCTCTGCACGATCCGGACGTCATGCCACCGAACCATCGCTTGCTCAGATTCATCCGCACGATTCATCTTTATCTTGGCGTGTTCACCGCACCGATGCTGCTTTTCTTCGCCGTGACAGGAGGTCTCCAGACCTTCAGTCTGCACGAAACCATCCGTGGCAGCAGTTACATTCCGCCGGTCTGGCTGGCCACTGCGGCGCAATTGCACAAGAAACAGAATGTCGTGGTACCGCCTGGAAAGCTGCGCCTGGTGCCGGCGCCGATGGCTGGCTCGACGCCGTCGACCGCACCCCGCGCCGTACCACGCGCTGGTGTCGCCAGCCAACCCAAGCGGAATCCGTTGCCGATGAAGGTGTTTTTCGCGCTGATTGCGCTGGGCCTGTTCACCTCGGTGCTGAGCGGGCTCTACATGGCGTGGCGCTTCAGCCGCCGGCCGGGCTTGTTCGGCGCGGTGCTGGCGGGTGGCGCGGTCGCGCCCTTGCTGTTGTTGCTGATCTGAGGCCGCCCGTGGCGCGGCAGGAGGCGTGTCATGCCAGATCGTCAGCTCGATCATTCGCAGCATCGGCCCGCGGGGAAGCCCTACGCGCTGTGTTATCTGGCGCACGATCTCGCCATCCCGGCGAACGTGGGCAGCCTGTTCCGGATCGCCGACGCGCTGGGCGTGGAGAACATCTGGCTGACGGGCCGCTCGGCGATGCCGCCGCATCACAAGTTGCGCAAGACCTCGCGCGCGACGGAGCAACACGTGCCCTTCAGCCATGCGGCCGATCCGCTCCCGGTCTTGCGTGCGCTGAAGGCTGACGGCTATCGCATCATCAGCCTGGAGCTGACCACTGCCAGCATCGACGTTCGCACGCTGGCGGTAGCTGCCGCAGACCGGATCTGTCTGGTGCTGGGTGCGGAGAATGCGGGCGTGAGCCAGGCCTTGCTGGATATTTCGGATCAGGTGGTGCATATCCCGATGCGGGGCCAGCATTCGTCGATGAACGTGGCGGTGGCTTGTGCGATAGCCACGTTCGAGATCACGCGCGCCATGGCCGCGTGAGTTGACGCACGTCGCTTCGCGCGGCGACCAACGCTGGCCTCGACCACGGCGCTCGACATACCATCGGCGTTCCCGTCGCTGCCTCCGGACCTCGCGTGCCGCCGATCATCTCCGTCCAGCAACTCAGCAAGACCTATGCCTCCGGGTTCCAGGCGCTGAAGTCGTCGACCTCGAGATCGACAAGGGCGAGATCTTCGCCCTGCTCGGCCCCAACGGCGCCGGCAAGACCACGCTGATCAGCATCATCTGCGGCATCGTCAATGCCGAGCGGCGGCACGGTGATCGCCGACGGCCACGACATCGTGCGCGACTACCGCGCCGCGCGCGCGAAGATCGGCCTGGTGCCGCAGGAGCTGTCCACCGACGCGTTCGAGACGCGTGTGGGCCACGGTCGAGCTTCAGCCGCGGCCTGTTCGGCAAGCCGCCAGATCCCGCGCATATCTGAGAAGGTGCTGCGCGACCTGTCGCTGTGGGACAAGAAGGACAGCAAGATCATGACCCTGTCCGGCGGCATGAAGCGCCGCGTGCTGATCGCCAAGGCGCTGTCGCACGAGCCGCAGATCCTGTTCCTCGACGAGCCCACCGCCGGCGTCGACGTCGAGCTGCGCCGCGACATGTGGGAGATGGTGCGCGGCCTGCGCGAGAGCGGCGTCACCATCATCCTGACCACGCACTACATCGAGGAGGCCGAGGAGATGGCCGACCGCATCGGCGTGATCAACAAGGGCGAGCTGATCCTGGTCGAGGACAAGGCCGTGCTGATGCGCAAGCTCGGCAAGAAGCAGCTGACGCTGCAGCTGCAGGAGCCGCTGCAAGCGCATCCCGGCCGACGCTGGCCGGCTATGCCGCTGGAACTGGCCGACGACGGCCAGCAGCTGGTCTACACCTTCGACACGCAGAGCGAGGACACCGGCATCGCCGCGCTGCTGCGAGCGGCTGGGCGAGCTCGGGCATCGACTTCAAGGACCTGCAGTCCAGCGAGAGCTCGCTGGAGGACATCTTCGTCAGCCTGGTCAGGGAGCGCGCATGAACATGCCACGCGCATCCGCGCGATCTACCGCTTCGAGATGGCGCGCACCTTCCGCACCCTCATGCAGAGCATCGCCTCGCCGGTGCATCTCGACCTCGCTGTACTTCGTCGTGTTCGGCGCGGCGATCGGCTCGCGCATGGGCGACATCGACGGCGTCAGCTACGGCGCCTTCATCGTGCCCGGGCCTGATCATGCTGTCGCTGCTGAACGAGAGCATCTCCAACGCCTCGTTCGGCATCTACATGCCGAAGTTGGTCGGGCACGATCTACGAGCTGCTGTCGGCGCCGGTGTCGCTCGCTCGAGATCGTGCTCGGCTATGTCGGCGCGGCGGCCACCAAGTCGATGATGCTGGGCGTGCTGATCCTGGTCACCGCGCGCCTGTTCGTGCCTTACGAGATCGCGCACCCGCTGTGGATGGTGGCGTTCCTGGTGCTGACCGCGGTCACCTTCAGCCTGTTCGGCTTCATCATCGGCCTCTGGGCGGACGACTTCGAGAAGCTGCAGGTCATCCCGCTGATGATCGTGACGCCGCTGACCTTCCTCGGCGGCGCTTCTACTCGATCAACATGCTGCCGCCGGTGTGGCAGAAGATCACCCTGTTCAATCCGGTGGTGTACCTGATCAGCGGCTTCCGCTGGAGCTTCTACGGCGTCTCCGACGTCAACGTCGGCGTCAGCCTGGGCATGACCCTGGTGTTCCTGGCCGTCTGCCTGGTCGCGGTGTGGTGGATCTTCCGCACCGGCTACCGGCTGAAAGCCTGATGGCCGGTGAAAATCGCCTGGCCGCCACGGGCGCTGTGGCAACTTCAGGTCATGGCTGCACCCGGTGATTCAGCGAATCGCCGGCGCATCCCGCGTAGCGAAGTGCTTGCGACGGCGTTCGACAATTCTCGCGCGCTGAAATTTCCCTTCCCCGCGCAGCAGGATGAACGTTTCGTGCCTCAGCAAGTCCCATCAAGTATCGATACGCTGTTGCGGGGAAAATCATGCGCAGGAAAGGTTCAACGGGTAGCTGGGTCATCGCGGTGGTCGTGGTGCTGGTGGTGATCGTGGCGGGTGTGTTCCTGGCATACAAGGTCAAGCATGCTGACCAGTCGGCGTCGCCGCCGCCGATCGCGACTGCCCCGGCGACCAGCAGCAGCGCGACCACATCGATACAGCATCCGATCGCGCAGGCACAGGCGGCTCCGGCGAGCGCGTCCACGGCTGCCCTGCCGGCGCTGGACGAGAGCGATGCCGACGTGACCGCCGCGCTGCAGCGATTGGCGGGCAGCAGCGACTTGTCCTCGCTGCTGGTGCGTCCACAGCTCATCGCGCGCATCGTGGCCAGCATCGACGCCCTGCCGGGGCGCAGCCTCGGCGGCTTCATGCTGCCGGCGCACACGCCGAAGGGCGATTTCGTCACCCAGGAGATCGGCGGCAACACGGTCATCGGCGAGCGCAATGCCGCGCGCTATGCGCCGTACATGCAGATCGTCGAACACGTCGACCCGCAGGCATTGGTGAGCTGGTATGTGCACGCTTATCCGCTGTTCCAGCAGGCCTACCGGAAACTCGGTTATCCGCATGGCTACTTCAACGATCGCCTGATCGTGGTGATCGACAATCTGCTGGCGGCGCCCGAACCAGCCCAGACGCCTGCGCTGCAGCGCTCCAACAAGGGCTATTACGTTTACGCGGACCCGAGCCTGGAAGCGCTCTCGTCCGGACAGCGCCTGTTGTTGCGCACGGGGCCGGCCAACGAGGGGAAGATCAAGGCCAGGTTGCGCACCATCCGCAGCTTGCTGGTCGGGCAGCACCTGCAACCGGCCGTGCCGGCCACGGTGGTACGGCCGGCGAGTGCCAGCACCCGGTGAGGGCCGCGGCCAGCCTCACGGATACGGCGAGCCGTCCTTGTGCGTGTAGCGGTCGACGGTGCTGTCCCAGTGCAGGTCGATATCGGGATAGTGGCAACGATCGCTCTCGCTGCGGCTTCCGATCTCCAGATAGACGGCCATCTCCGAACCACGATTGACCAGGTGGTGGCCATCGGCGCGATTCTTCGGGAACGCCGCGCAATCCTGTGCGACCAGCAGCTGTTCGCCGGCGTCGGTGATCAGGACCAGCTCGCCGGACAATACGTAGACGAATTCATCTTCGTCGGTATGCCAGTGCCGCTGGCTTGACCATGCACCGGGCGGCAACCGGGTGAGGTTGACGCCGAAATCCGTGAGGCCGCCAGCGTTGCCCAGCGCCTGCTTGAGGCGCGCGCCGGCCGCTGCCGCAAAAGGCGGCGGATAGTTCGAGCCCTTGCGCCCGGGTAACTCGGAAACATCGATTTTTGGCATGCGTTTCTCCGATGCTTGGCCGTGATCCGCGGTGTCCCGGAGGTTGCGGTCAGGGGTGCGCCCGGCCCATTTATCAATTTCTGATTGCCGAACAGGCTACAGTGAGCCAACGTCGTGAACCTGTGGAGGCCGGAATCATGAAGCGTGGTTGGCTGCTGCTCGGGATGATGCTGTGCTGCATGCTGCCGTTGCTGACGATGGCCGCCGACTCACCGTCTGCCGGTACGCATACGGCGAGCTCCCCGATGGTGGCACGGATCACCCTGGACAGTCCGATCGGGCCGGCTGCCGCCGAGTATTTCGATGATGCCTCGCGCCGTGCGGTAGCCGATGGGGCCGTGGCGATCGTGCTGCAACTGGACACGCCGGGCGGATTGTCCGAGTCGATGCGCCAGATCATCGCGCGCATGCTGGCGAGTCCGATTCCGGTACTGGTCTACGTCGCGCCCGGTGGCGCCCGGGCTGCTTCGGCCGGCACGTACATCCTTTACGCCGGGCAGATCGCCGCGATGGCGCCGGCCACCCATCTGGGTGCCGCCACGCCGGTGTCGCTCGGTGGTGCCACGCCCATGCCGCTGCCGCTGCCGAAGGCAGAAAAATCGCCGGCCAGCGCCGCTTCCAGCGCGCCGGCGGAACCGGACAAGGCCGGTGGCGATGCCGAATCGCACAAGGTGTTGAACGATGCCATCGCCTATATCCGCTCGCTGGCCCAGTTGCGCGGGCGCAATGCGGCGTGGGCGGAGCAGGCGGTGCGCGGTGCGGCCACGCTGACCGCCAGCGAGGCGGCGCAGCAGCACGTGATCGACTTCGTGGCGAACGACGTGGCCGACCTGCTGGCCAAGGCCGACGGGCGCAAGGTGCAGGTCGGCGAACGCAGCGTCACCTTGCAATTGAAGGGGGCGACGCTACGTGATTACGCGCCGGGCGCGCGCACCCGCTTCCTGGGAATCATCACCAACCCGACGATTGCCTACCTGCTGTTGCTCGGCGGTCTTCTCGGCCTCGGGCTGGAAGCGATGCACCCCGGCGCGATGTTGCCCGGCGTCGTGGGGGTGATCTGCCTGCTGGTGGGTCTGTATGCCTTGCAATTGCTGCCGGTGAACTACGCCGGGCTGGCGCTGATGGCACTGGGCATCGGCATGCTGGTCGCCGAGGCGGTCAATCCCACCGTGGGCGCGCTCGGCGTGGGCGGCGTGGTGTCCTTCGTGATCGGATCGGTGATGCTGATGAATACGGGTGTGCCCGGCTATGCGGTCAATCTTGGCGTGATTGCAGGGATCGCGGTGGGCTTTGCGGCATTGCTGGGCATCATCGTGTGGCTGGTCTTCCACGCGCGCCGCGCGCGACCGTTCATCGGCGACGAGGCGATGTTGGCCGACGTCGGCCGGTTGTTGCAGCCCGTCGCGGCGGGTGGAGAAAGCTGGATGATGCTGCAAGGCGAACGCTGGCGCGTGCGCAGCGCCACGCCTTGCCGGTCGGCGCCGATTGTGCGCGTGGTTTCGCGGCAGGGATTGCTGCTGTGGGTTGAGCCGGCGCAAGCCGAAACAGGCGTTTCATGAAGGTTGGGAGATAACCATGTTCGGATTTGTCGGTGTTTTGATCATCATCGTCGTGCTGCTGCTGTTTTCCGCGATCAAGGTCCTGCCGGAGTACGAGCGCGGCGTGATCCTGACCCTGGGTCGCTATACCGGCACCAAGGGGCCCGGACTGATCCTGCTGATTCCCGTGGTGCAACGCATGATCCGCGTCGATTTGCGCGTCACGGTGATGGACGTGCCACCGCAGGACGTCATTTCGCTGGACAACGTGTCGGTGCGGGTCAACGCGGTGGTCTACTTTCGCGTGGTCGATTCGGACAAGTCGGTGCTGGAAGTGGAAAACTTCCTGCAGGCCACCAGCCAGCTCGCGCAGACGCGGCTGCGCTCGGTGCTGGGCCAGCATGAACTGGACGAAATCCTCGCTCAGCGCGATTCGATCAACCACACCCTGCAGGTGACGCTGGACGAGGCGACCGACCCGTGGGGCATCAAGATCATGAACGTCGAAATCAAGGACGTGGACATCAACGAAACGATGATCCGCGCGATCGCGCGCCAGGCCGAGGCCGAGCGTGAGCGCCGGGCCAAGGTGATTCACGCCGAAGGTGAATTCCAGGCCGCCGAAAAGCTGCGCGATGCTGCCGGGGTGCTTGCGCAGCAGCCGCAGGCGCTGCAGTTGCGCTATTTGCAGACGCTGGCGGACATGTCCCAGACCGGCAAGTCCTCGACCATCGTGTTCCCGTTGCCCCTGGACCTGATCAGGCCGCTGATGGAGGCATTCCCGTCGAAGCGGGATTCAGATACAAAGGACTGATCCGTTCCGCACGAGCTGGCACGATGGAAGTCATCCCCTTGACCGGCAGCCTGGTCTGCGTGGGCCTCGGCATGACCCTGGGCTCGCACCTCGGCCCGCTGGCGCGCAGCCACATCGAGCAGGCCGACGTGGTGTTTGCCGCCCTCTCCGACGGCATCGTGGAGCTGTGGCTGCGGCGCATGCACAAGGACGTGCGCAGCCTGCAGCCGTACTACCGCGAGGGCACGTCGCGCATGCAGACCTACCGGCAGATGGTCGAGGCCATGCTTGCCGAGGTGCGCGCGGGCAGGAAGGTCTGCGGGGTGTTCTACGGCCATCCCGGCGTGTTCGCCTGGGTGCCGCACAAGGCGATCGAGGTCGCCCGCCGCGAAGGCTTTGGCGCGCACATGGAACCGGGTGTTTCCGCCGAGGATTGCCTGTACGCGGATCTGGGCATCGATCCGGGTCGCTTCGGCTGCCAGCACTACGAAGCCAGCCAGCTGCTGTTCTACCAGCGGCGGATCGACCCGACCGCCTATCTGGTGCTGTGGCAGGTGGGCCTGGTCGGCGATCAGTCGCTGGCGCGCTTCTCCACCGGGCCCGCTTACAAGCAGTTGCTGGTTGACGTATTGGCGCGGGACTTCCCGCTGGAGCATGAACTGATCATCTATCGCACGGCGACGCTGCCGATCCAGCAGGCACGGATCGAACGGGTGGCGCTGGGCGCGCTGCCGCAGGCGGATATCGGCATGGCCGATACGGTGGTGATTCCGCCAGCGCGAGCCATGCAGGTGGATCATGCCATGCGGGCGAGGCTCGACGTTCTGGACAGAGCGATGTTTGATACCGTTCGCGAGGCCGGCTGACCCATCTGGCGGAGATACAGGCAAGCTGCGGTTGCGGGCAGGCACAAGCCAGCGTGGGGAGCTGCGCGAAAAGCAGGTTCCGCACGAAACATAGGGCGGCACAAAATTATCAGCGCAAGGAGTGGTCAATGTTTGACGTGATCGATTTTCTTGAAAGTGTCGGCCAGGACGCACAATGGCGTCATGCAGACCAGGAGGTGCTGGCCGCCGCATTGACTACGGCGCAGATTGATCCGGAGTTGCGGACTGCGATTCTTGCCAGGGATGAACAGGGGTTGCAGGCGTTGCTGGGGCAGGATCCCTTCTGCTGCCTGATCAATCCTGCCAAACCCGGCGAGGAACAGGAAGAGTGTGACGGCAGCTGCAAAGAGGGTGAGGAGGAGAAGAACGACAAGGACAAGGAGAAGGACAAGAGGGACGAAGATTAAGGACCAGGCTTCACGACTTGCCGTTCCTGCGCCTGCGAGCTGTTGACTAGCTCATGGACCAGGCGGGCAGGTACAGGTGGGTATTCTCGTCGTGCGCGCTTCTGCTTTTGTTTGTAGCGGGCGCGGTTGCTGCGACTGGACCGTCATCCAACGATCCCGTATCCAGCAATCCTGCGCAGCTGCTGCAACAAGCCGAAAACGTCGAGCCCTCCAATCACGCCGAGTTCAACGAGCTGATGGGTCGGCTCGACAAGGTCGCGATGAGCTCTCACCGCAACAGAAGTTGCATCTGCGCTACCTCGAGGCACGGCGAGATCGCCTTTGCGGGCCACTACGCCGCCGCCCTGCCATCGTTGAAGGCGATCGCCGATCAAACGGCGGATCCCGTTCTGGCGTTTCGCGCGCGTGCCACGGTGATCGACCTGCTGGTGGCCCAATCCCGCTATGGGAAGCCTTTGCAGGCTCAATCCATTGCTGGACGCAGCTGCCGCAGATGAAGGAACAAGAAGGCCGCATGCAGGGGCTTGGTGTCGCGGCGCAGTTGTACACCGAGGCCGGCCAATACGATGCTTCCGATGGCTATGCCGAACAATTGATCAAGGAAAGCACCGACGCCCAGAGTGCATGCAGGGGCCGGTCTTACATGTCCGATGCGCTGTTTCGTAGAGTGGCATGCGACAGTCGCCCGCCGATCAGCTTCACCATGGCATGGAGGCATGCGAAAAGGCGGGCGATACGCTGTTTTCTCTCAGTTTCAAGTCAGTTGCTGGCGAGTTTCGATCTGCGACAGGGGCGCCCGGCCGGCAATCCAGGTGCTGCAAGGCAGTTATCCCAAGTGCTCCGAGTAGGCTTTCCGCCGCAGTTTCGCCGAGTTCGAGGCTACGTCGGCCACTGGCATACCAAAGACGTGGCGATCTCGTTTCGGCGAAGAAATTTGCCAATGCGCCTTGAGCCAACAATGCCAAGGTACCGGTGCGTCTATTCGGAGTCGACGGCGACGCCTACCGATGCTTTACCAAGTCGACAAAAACGCGAGGGCGACCGCGACGCTGCGCTTGGCATATCTTGAAAAGTACATGTCGGCCGACAAGGGCTACGTGAACGACGTCAGCGCCAAGGCGCTTGCCTATCAAATCGTCAAGCAAAGGTGCTGGCGAAAAAGCTGCAGATCGACACGCTGAACAAGCAGAACCAGATCCTCACGCTGCAGCAGGAGCTCAACAAGAAGGCGGTGGAAGCCAGCCGGCTGTATATCGTGTTGCTGTTGCTGGTGCTGGCTTCGATCGCGTTGTGGGCCTATCGGGTCAAGCGCTCGCAACTGCGCTTCATGAAGTTGGCGCGGCGCGATGGCCTCACTGGCATCTTCAATCGGCAGCATTTCGTGAACGAGGCCGAGCGGCAGTTGCAGTACTGCCGCAACTCGGCGCGCGATGCCTGCGTGGTCTGCTCGACCTGGATCACTTCAAGGCGGTGAACGACACGCATGGCCACGCGGTGGGCGACCGGGTGCTGAAACGTGCGGTGGCCGCCTGCCAGGCGTATCTGCGTTCCACCGACCTGTTCGGTCGCCTCGGTGGCGAGGAGTTCGGCATGCTGTTGCCCGAGTGCGCGCTGGACCAGGTGCTGGCGCGGGTCGAGCAGATGCGTGCGGCCGTTGCCTCGGTGGCGTTGGGCGAGGATGCTCCCGGCGTAACGATCTCGGCCAGCTTCGGGATCTCATCGGCAGCCAACTCAGGCTACGAGCTGCGCAAGCTGATGAGCGATGCCGACGAGGCGCTCTATCAGGCCAAGCGCGATGGGCGCAATCGGGTCAGCCTGTCCGACCGCCGCGATGTGCAGATGAGCCTCGTTTGAGCCCAGCGAGGCCTGTTTCCTTGCGACGGCAGCCCTGCCGCGGCACTGAATGCTTGGCGCACTCGCGTGCATCTCGACGGGCTGGCCGGTTGGCGTGGCGCGTCGCATGGACAGCCGGGCAGGCGCGC
This sequence comes from uncultured Gammaproteobacteria bacterium, assembly GCA_963771235.1. Taxonomy (GTDB): domain Bacteria; phylum Pseudomonadota; class Gammaproteobacteria; order Xanthomonadales; family Rhodanobacteraceae; genus Rhodanobacter. The sequence goes on along the minus strand of CAVYSP010000002.1, from coordinate 105,856 downwards.
GTTACAAAGGCGACTGATTCCACTGATCGGGGGCGTTCCCATGCGCGCGATGATTTCCGTGATGCTGGCCGCGCTTGGCGTGGCTGTGCTGCCATGGCATGCGGCAGCGGCAGCTGCCACCAGGCCGGAGGCTGCGCAGGTCGCGCTGGCGCCGGCGATCAATGCGGCGGACTTCGCCCGCTTCGACAAGACGCTTGCCTCCGACGCATTCGGCGGACGCAAGCCGGGCACCGCCGGCGCGCAGCGTACGCTCGATTTCCTGGTGAACGAGTTCAAGCGGATGGGCTTGCAGCCGGGCAACCACGGTTCGTGGTTCCAGACCGTGCCGGCCGACAGCACCCTGCTGGTGAACAGCAACGTGAAGCTCGATGTCGCCGCCGGCGGCAAGCACGCCAGCTTCGCCAACCAGAGCGACATGGTGGTGCAGACCCTGCAGTCGAAGGCGCAGGTCGACCTGAAGGATTCGCCGATCGTCTTCCTCGGCTACGGCGCCGATGCGCCGAACTGGCACTGGAACGATTACCAGGGCGTGGACGTGAAGGGCAAGACGGTGATCGTGCTGGTCAACGATCCGGGCTTTGCCACGAGCGACCCGAAACTCTTCAACGGCCGCGCCATGACCTACTACGGCCGCTGGACCTACAAATACGCGGAGGCCGCGCGGCAGGGCGCCGCCGCGTGTTTCATCGTGCATACCAGCGACGCGGCGGCGGGTTATCCGTTCAGCGTGCTGCAGAACGGCAACCGCGGCCCGCAACTGAGCCTGCCGCCCAGCGTCGATCCCGCGCCGCGCCTGCCGGTGGCCGGCTGGCTCACCCACGCTGCCGCCACGCGCCTGTTCGCCGAGGCCGGCATGGACTTCGACCAGCTCGCCGCCGCGGCGGCCAAGCCGGGTTTCAAGCCGGTGCCGCTCAAGGCGACGGCCTCGATCAGCCTGCAAGAACAAGATCGGCCACTTCGAATCGAAGAATGTGCTGGCGATGGTCCCGGGCAGCAGCAAGCCCGACGAGGTGGTGGTCTACACCGCGCACTGGGATCACCTGGGCACCGATCCCTCGCGCAAGGGACACAAGGTGTACAGCGGCGCGATCGACAACGGCACCGGCCTGAGCATGCTGCTGGAGATCGCCGATGCCTTCGCGCATCAGAAAACCCCGCCCGAGCGCAGCGTGCTGTTCTTCATGCCCACGCTGGAGGAGTCGGGCCTGCTCGGCTCGCAGTATTACGCCGCGCAGCCGGTGTTCCCGCTGGACAAGACCGTGGCCGATCTCGCGGTGGATGCGTTGCCGATCATCGGTCGTGCGCACGACATGACGGTGATCGGCAAGGGCCAGTCGCAACTGGAGGACATGCTGGCCGACGTGCTGAAAAGCCAGGGTCGGGTGATCTCACCGGAGACCACGCCGGAGAACGGCTTCTACTTCCGCTCCGATCACTTCAACTTCGCCCGCGCGGGCGTGCCGGCGATGCTGGCCAGTTCGGGCCTGGACCTGCTCGATGGCGGCAAGGCCGCCGGCGCAGAAGGCGGCCGAGGATTACACCGCGCACCGCTATCACACGCCGAACGACGTGTTCAATCCGCACTGGGACTATGCGGGCATCCTGGAGGACACCCAGGCGCTGTATGAACTCGGGCAGCACCTGAGCCGCGCCGGCGTATGGCCGACCTGGTACGCCGACAGCCCGTTCAAGGCGAAGCGCGAGCAGATGATGGCGCCGCCGGTCAGACGGCGTTAGCCGAAGCGAAGAACATCGCGAGCTCCTTCCCAAACCGTCGTTCCTTCAATTTTCTACCGCGGCTGCTGGCGTTTCGTTTGACCAATCCGCCGGGTGTCCCGATGGGCGTAAAAGCCCAGCCGTTGCAATCCCTTCTCCCTGCGGGAGAAGGTGGCGCAAAGCGCCGGATGAGGGTGCGGGCGGAGCGTAGAACCACAATCTCGAGTGCTGGCAAATCAGGCTGCGCCCGTACCCTCTCCCCAGCCCTCTCCCGAGGGGAGAGGGAGCGGGCTTCAGGCACCTCAAGACAAATCAAGTGGCGTGCAGGCTGTACGTGCGAATCAACCCCGCACGGGACCTTCGAGTTTCGACGATGAGCGCACCCTGTCGACCGTACAAACTCAGGGTGTGCCGCGCGTATCCAGCCTGTCGAAATTCCTGATCGCATCCAGCACCAGCGGGTAGCTGCCGATGGTTTCGCCGCGCCACATCGGGTTGCTGGCGAACAGCAGCACGTGGCCCTTGCCGTAGCGGGCATCGACCACGGCGGCGCGTTCGGCCATCTCGCTGCCGCCTTCGAGCAGGCCGGCGATCAGCAGTTTGTCCGCGGCGGCGAAGCGCAGGATCACCTGCGGGCGCTGGTCGGATGGAATCACCCACGGGTTGTTGCGGGTCTGCTCGGTGTTGAGCGGCGTGGCCTGCCAGGGTTTCACGTCGGGCAGCGCCGGCGGCGGGACCGACGCACGGCCTTCCGGCGTGTCCGTGTCATGCGGACCGCCGCGACCGGTGGGACGCTGGAAGTCCTTGGCGGTCGGGATGCCGCGGTCACCGCTGACCAGGTTGGAAATCTTGAACGACTGCCCCTGGGCGCTGTAGACGGCCAGGTCGTCGCGGCCGTAGCTGGCGGCGATCGGGCTGGCGCGGTCGACGAACTTCGCCTGCAGCACGCTGCCGACCACCTTGAGCTTGTGGTCGGGGTGACAAACACGCCCGGCGCCAGGCCGACGTCGATGGCGAATTGCGCGGTGTCCTCGGCGGTGATCAGCAGGCCACCGTCGTGCACGAAACGCTTGAGGTTCGCCACACCACTTTCGCCCAGACCCGGGACGCACATCGTCGGTGCTGTCGATGTGACCGATGTTTGGCGTCAGCTTCGTTGTCTTCCACGGCATCGGATTGCCCCACATCGGCATGCCGTCGACGATACGCTGCGTGTTGGCGCCGCCCACCGGCCCGAACAGGATCACGTCGTATTTCGCCCGCAAGTCGGCGAGGTGGGTCACGTCCTGGGTGCTGATGTAGTCGTATTTCACCTTGAGCTGGTCCAGCGCCATGCGCCACCAGCCTTCGGTCTGGGTGCTCAGCCAGGTGTGCATCACGGCGACGCGCGGGAGCTTGCCCGGCGCCACGTCGATGGACGCCAGCCCTGCGGGAACGTTCACCGTGCCGTCGAGTTTGTTCATCGGCGCCTTCAGGATGCTGGTGTCGGTGACCCGCACCACCTCGACGTCGAACAGGTCGCCCATCGACCAGGCAGTGTCGTCGTAGGGATGCTTCTGCGGATCGTCCGGCGACCAGTACTGGCGGTCGAGCAAGGTGTCGGCGATGCGCGAATACGGCTGGTCCATGCGCACGACGTAGCTGCCGGCGGGGAAGCTGCGCGAGCTGGCCGGTTTCGTCTTGCCGTCCTCGCCCTTGGTCGGCGGCAGCTCCACCGTGATCGGCGCCGTGCTGCGGTCGATTTCGACATGCTGGCGCTGCATGATGCGCAGCAGCTGCGCCTGCGAGCCGCTGCGCGGGTCGTTGGCCGGAAATACGTAGGCTGCGGGACCGGCCTGTTGCGGCTTCTCGATCGAGCGCTTGCTCTTGAGATAGAAGTTCTTCAGGAATAACTGCCCGTGATTGGAAAAATAGTCCAGCGCGGTGAGCAGGCCGGTCTGCTGGTAGTTGTTGTTGTTGCGCTGCGACCAGGTCACCACCGGCAGCGGCGGGTTGGGCTTGTACCAGGTGCGCTGGTATTCGCTGGGCTCGAGGATGCGCTTGACCGTGTCGGCGCCGTCGTTGCCGAAAGTTTCGTACAGGCGGCTGATGCCGTTGTGCATGGCCGCGATGAACATCAGGTAGCCAGGGCTCCAGGTGTCGAAGCCGCCGTGCGTGAACACGCCGGGCATGCCCAGCTTGGTCATCTGCTGCACGTTGTTCCAGCCCAGCTGCTGCCATTCGCCGGTGAGGATCGGGTCGATCCACGCGTTGTACGGGCCATCGCCTACGGTGTTGTCGTACAGGAACGGCACCGATTCGTGCAGGTCGTGCAGTACCTGCGCGTGCCAGCCGATGAAGGTGTTGGCGACGTTGCGGGTGAGGTCCAGCGTCATCGCCATCGCGTCGCGGTTGTTGTCGTGCGCGACGTAATGGCCCCAGTACAGCAGCCGCGGATAGTTCTCGCCCGGGTGCGCCAGGTGCCAGTTGTAGCGATCGACCTGGCGGTCGCGGCCGTCCACTTCGACGATCGGGGTGATCAACGTGATCACGTGCGAGCGGATGTGCTGGATATAGGGCGCGTTGTCCACCGCCAGGCGGTAGGCCAGTTCCATCAGCGCGGTGGGCGCGCCGGTTTCGGTGGAGTGGATGGTGCCGGTGATGTAGTAGACCGGCGTCGATTTGGCGATCAATGCATCGGCGCTGGCGTCATCCATGCCGATCGTGCGCGGGTCGCCCAGCTTGGCCAGGCGCGCCTTGTTCGCATCGAGGTCCGCCAGCAGGTTTTCATCGGCGACCGCCACCGCAATCATCTCGCGGCCTTCCTCGGTCTTGCCGATGGTGAACACCTTCACCCGCGGACTGGCCGCCGCCAGCGCGCGGAAGTAGCGATAGACATCGGTCGAGTAGGGCAGGTAGTTCGGTGCGCCGGCGATATGACCGAGCACCTTCGCGGGTGTCGGCACGGTGGCCGAGGCGGGCAGGTAGTCGGTCAGCGGCGAGTTGAACGAGGGGTCGGTCGTGTCCTTCAGGATCTGCGCCGTATACGCCTGGTCGATCGGCTGGGCCGGATCGCGCGCGTAGGTGATCGAGCCGTTCGGATCAGTGGCGGCGACGGCACAGAAGCTGGCCAGCGCCAGCAAGGCCGTCAGCGGAAGTCGACGAAAAGCAGACATGGGCGTGGTTTCCCCTGGGTGACGTGGCAACGGATCAGCGCACTTTGCCAGAACGGCGGCGCTCATGCGTAGGCCATCAGTCAAGGTAGGGAATGGTGGAACGCGATACGCGAAATGGAATGGACGGCTGCCATCGCCGGCGTGGATCATTTGCTGCCGCGGCGGGTGCCGCCGCCGCGCCGGTAATGTTCGAGCCCGTGAATTGCACGGTCTTGCCGTACGCCTCGGCCAGGTGCTTCAGTGTGATCACCAGGGCGTCCTTGCCGGGAAAAAACTGATGCGGCGAACCGAAACTTGCGACCGCTCGCTCGGGCTCGGCACTAAAGAATCAGTGCAACTCGGTCGTGTAGTTCACGGGTATCCAGTCCCGGCCCTGTCCTTGCCTGGTGATATGTCCGAGGCCGGGGAAGGACAGATGTGCGCCTCCCACGAGGTCTCCTGAATCGACGTGAGTCCGTGTTGATCAGGAACGCGTTGACGGACGTTTCGAGCGCCGATTTCAGAAACGATTGCTTGAGCATCGCGTTGGTGCGCGTCGCGGGTTCGCTGAGCAGCTTGTCGACCGGCTGGTCGTCGGTGCCGTCGTTCAACGCGGTGATTTGAAAATCACCCAGCATGATGCGGTAGAAGCCGGGGACCTGGACTTTGATCATCGGCGCGGCTGCAATTGCTGGCTCGGGCATCATGGCAATGCCGGTCAGGCCGAGTGCCAAAGCCATCGCCGTACGGGACAACAGGGACGTGGCAGGGTGGCTGGTTTTCATGAGCTGCTTTCTCCTGGGGTGGGCTCGAGTGAGCGTGGAGAAAGTTTGCTTCGTTGCATGAACAGGAACAATTAGACGATATGCAAATTTAAATTGCGAACTACGCAATGATATCCACCGGCTGGGAATGACGAACTATTGCCCGCGGCCGATCAGTGGCGCGCGCGTAGTGCGCGGGCGACTGGCCGGCGCAACGCGTGAACGCCACGCTGAAGGCACTGACCGAGCGATAGCCGACGCGTTCGGCAATCTCGGCGATGCGGCTTTCGTTTTGCCGCAACAGTTGCTTGGCCAGGGCCATGCGCCACGTGAGCAGATACGCCATGGGCGCCACGCCGACCTTCCGCTTGAAGCGCTCGAAGAATGCCGAGCGGGAAAGCGCGGCTTCCTTGGCAAGATCAGCCATGGTCCACGCCTGGGACGGCCGCTCGTGCATCGCACGGATGGCATGCGCAAGGCGCAGATCGGCGAGCCCTCGCGCGAGACCTTGCGACGTCGCGGCCTCGGCCGTCGAACGCAGCGCCTCGATGAACAAGACTTCCAGCAACCGGGAAAGCACGACATCCCGCGCCGGCAGTTGCGCGCGTGATTCGTCGCCCACCAGCTTGACCAACTGCGCCAATCGTCCCGCGCAACGCACATGCACAAGCTGCGGCAACAGCGGCACCAGCAAGTCGGCGTCGGGTGAAGCGAAGCTGCAATACCCGATCAACATGCGCACGTCGATGGGTGCGTCTGGTGCGCCAACCCTGAATTCGCCGTCGCCGAGCGCGACGAAGGGCGACTCGTCGCTTTCGGCTGGCGGTGCGCGACTGGCCACCCGCAGATGGCGCGCGGCCGGAAACAGGAGGAAGTCGCCGGCCCCAGCGTGAACCGTTTCCTCGCCGTCAACGGTGAGTTGGCAACCACCTTCGAGGATCACGCCGTAGAACGGCTCCCGGTTGTCCGGCGGCGTGATACGCCAAGGAGCCGGCACCGATGACCGTCTTGGAGAACAGTGCACTCGGCTGCAGCAGCAGGACGATCTCGGCCAGTGGGTCGATCAATGCCGGACTCTCGCGAATAAAACACGGACTTTCTATGGTAGGTCGTACGGGTTCAAGCGTCTATGGTGGTTTCACCGTTCGTCAAACCAGGAACCACGATGAAAACGATACTGATCACCGGCTGCTCCTCGGGCTTTGGCCGCGAGGTTGCCCGTTATTTCCTCGACCGTGACTGGCAGGTCATTGCCACCATGCGCACTCCACGCACGGACATCCTGCCTGCGTCCGATCGTCTGCGTATCCTCCCGCTCGACGTGACAGACCCGGACAGCATCCGCCGCGCAGTGGAAGCTGCCGGGCCGATCGACGTGCTCGTCAACAACGCCGGCATCGGCGCCGCGGCGCCCTTCGAGTTGACGCCGCCGACCTTGGCGCGCGAGCTGTTCGAGACCAACACGATCGGCACGATGGCGGTGACGCAGGCCGTGCTGCCGCAGTTCCGGCAACGCCGCGCGGGCATCATCGTGAACGTCACCTCGAGCGCGACGCTGAAACCCTTGCCGCTGATTTCCCTGTACACGGCAAGCAAGGCGGCGGTCAACGCGTTCACCGAGTCGATGGCCTTGGAACTTGCGCCGTTCAACATCCGCGTGCACCTGGTGGTGCCAGGCCGTTCGCCCGAGACACGCTTTGGCGACAATGCGCGCGACAACGCACGCGCGGCCGGATTCGACCATGCGGCCTATGCCGAACTCGCGCAGGGTTTCATGACGCAACTGGCCGATACCTCCAGCCCGCTGACGCATGCCACGGATGTGGCGAAAGCCACCTGGCTCGCCGTGAACGACGCCGCGGCACCGATGCGTATTCCCGCCGGCGAGGATGCCGTGGCTTTGGCTGAGGCCGCCTGAAGGACGCTCCGGCAAAGCCGGATCCGCGTCGAACCTCGGTAAGTGAGTGGATTGCGGTGCGCAGGAATGGTTCTGCGCAAGGCTTGCGATAAACGTGGTCAGGTTCACTTGTCGCGGATTGACCTGGATGGTCTATAGGCGGGTCGAGTGCGGGTCGGCGAGCCAGACCATTCGGTGTGATGGTCTGGCTCGCCACGGCTGCAGGTCGCGACATGACGTAGGCCATAGCAGCAGCGAATGAATCTGATCTGATTCTTGCTCGATGAGTCTGATTCGCGGACCTGTGCTGCAGCAACATTCGGGCCGCCGCGAAGGCATCGCGGGCGGACGTCGTACCGGGGATGTGCTCGGTGCCCTCGACCCGAGGGTCATCCATCCAGCGTTGCCGGCCTCACACATCACTTCGATCGGTCCGGTCTGAGCGTTCGGAATGCGGAGCTGCTCGAATGCTGCCGGCCACTGTGCTCGCGGGACGGCAACGGTCTTGACGTCGAGCTGCATGACTTCACCCACTCGCGCAGCGAGCTGATCCGCGCTCACCATTGAACCGAATTCGATGACCCGATGCCCCGATCACGCCGCAACGAAAGTGGCTCCGACGCCCTTCGCTCTCCCGGCGACATGCATACCGACCGCCGCTGCGCATGTGCCAAAAGAGGCGGGCTCGCACCGTGCGGTTCAAGTGACGTCCGCGGCGGATCACGCCATAATCGCCCGCTACTGATCTCTCTGCCTAGAGAAAATGCCGATGATGACTTGGCTGCTGCGCGGTGCGGGCATGACGGTGCTGGCGCTCCTCGTCGGCGCATGCAGTCATTCGGCTCCGCCGGCAGCACCGCCCCCCCAGGTCGGAGTGGTGACGGCTCGCGCAACCGACATCCCGGTCACCCGCAACTATCCTGGCCGTCTCGCCGCGACGCTCACGGCCGAAGTGCGTGCACGCGTGACTGGCATCGTGCTGAAGCGCGTGTACAAGGAGGGCAGCGACGTCAAGGCAGGCGATGTCCTGTTCAGGATCGATCCGGCCCCAGTCGAAGCCACCCTGCGCGCCGCGGAAGGGCAACTGGGACAAGCCGAAGCGGCGGCGCACGACGCCACGCTCAAAGCCTCGCGCAGCAAGCAACTCGGTGCAACGGGCTTGCTGGCCAAACAGGATGTCGATGACGCGGTCGCGACCGCGGCCCAGGCGGTCGCCGCCGTCAAGTCGGCCGGAGCCAACGTCGAGAACGCCAGGATCAATCTCGGCTACGCCACGGTCACGGCCCCGATCAGCGGCCGTGCGGGCCGGGCCATGGTTACCCAGGGTGCGCTGGTTTCGCCCACCGACACCAACCCGCTGACGACCGTGCAGGTGATCGACCCGATCTACGCCAACTTCAGCGAGCCGATGGCGGAGGTGGAACGGCTGCGCAAGGCGGAAAAATCGGGCGCATTGAAACTGACCGCACCGGACCAGGCGCAAGTGCGGATCGTGTTACCTGATGGCACCGTTTACGCGCACACCGGTTCGCTCGATTTCACCGACCTCGCGGTGGATCCGACCACCGGCGCGGTCGATCTGCGCGCGCTGATCCCGAACCCGGACCACATCCTGTTACCCGGCATGTTCGTGACGATCCGCCTGACGCTTGCCACGCTGCACGACGCGTTCCTGCTGCCGCAGAGCGCGATCCAGCGCGGCAACCAGGGCGCGTACGTGTATCTGGTCGGCACTGACAACAAGCTGGTGCAGAACCCGGTCGATCTCGGCGAGCAGCACGGTGCCGACTGGATCGTGCAGGGGGGCCTCGCCGCGGGGGCCAAAGTCGTGGTCTCCGGCGTGCAGAAAGCCCAGCCCGGCGAGAAAGTGGAACCGATGCCGTACTCTGCCGAAGCCGACGCCGCAGCGGCGGCTCCGAGCGCGCGCTGAGCCAACGTCGATGCCACAATTTTTCATCGACCGGCCGGTTTTCGCCTGGGTCCTCGCAATTCTGATCACGCTGGGCGGCACCATTGCCATCCTCAACCTCTCGGTCGAGGCCTACCCGGAAATCGCGCCGCCCAGTGTGCAGGTTCGCGCGACCTATCCCGGTGCGAATGCGCAGGTCGTCCAGAGCACCGTCACCCAGGTCATCGAGCAGAATCTGTCCGGCATCGACAACCTGCTGTATTTCACCTCGTCATCCAACTCGACCGGCTCGGCCAACGTCACGCTGTACTTCACCGCCGGCACCAACCTCGACACGGCCGCCGTGCAGACCCAGAACGCCGTTGCAGCGGCCGAGCCGAACCTGCCGGCGGAAGTGATCGCGCTTGGCGTGACGGTGCGCAAGTCCAACTCCGGCTCGCTGATGGGCATTTCGCTGCAGGACACGAGTGGACGCCTCGATCCCGCTGCGCTCAACAACCTGATCGCGGCGCAGTTGATCGATCCGATCTCGCGCCTCAACGGCGTGGGCAGTACCAATCAGTTCGGTGCCCCGTATGCCATGCGGATCTGGCTGAATCCGCTGAAGCTGCAAGGCTACGGACTCACGGCCACGGACGCTCTGCAAGCGGTGCAAGCGCAGAACGTGATGTTCGCGGCCGGCTCGGTGGGGGCCCAGCCTACCGTTCCTGGCCAAGGGATTACCGCGACGGTGTCCGCCGAATCGAGTTTCTCGACGCCACAGCAGTTTCGAAGCATCATCCTGCGCACCAATCCGGACGGCACGACGGTAACGCTGGGTGACGTCGCACGGGTGGAACTCGGCTCGGACAACTACAACACCTTCTCGCGCCTGAATGGCCAGCCGGTAGCCTCGTTCAGCATCTCGCTGGTTCCGGGCGCGAACGCGTTGGCAGTCGCCAAGGAAGTTCAGGCGAGAATGACCGAACTGGCGAAGAACCTGCCCCCCGGCGTCACCTGGAGCATTCCGTTTGAAAGCTACACCTTCGTCAAGGTATCGATCGACGAGGTGGTGAAAACGCTGGCCGAGGCGATCGTGCTGGTATTTTTCGTGATGCTGCTGTTCCTGCAGAACCTGCGCGCCACCATGATTCCCATGTTGGTGGTGCCGGTCGCGCTGACCGGCGCCTTCCTCGGCCTGTACGCGTTCGGGTTCTCGATCAATGTGCTCACCCTCTTCGGACTGGTGCTGGCGATCGGCATCGTGGTCGATGACGCGATCGTCGTGGTCGAGAACGTCGAGCGCATCATGCGCGAGGAAGGTCTGTCTCCAAAGGAAGCCACCCGCAAGGGCATGACCCAGATCACGGGCGCCATCATCGCCGTCACCACCGTGCTGGCCTCGGTATTCGTCCCCGCGGCGCTGATGCCGGGCAGCGTCGGCGCAATCTATCGACAGTTCTCGGTGACCATCGCGGTCTCGATGCTGCTCTCGGCGCTGATGGCGCTGACCTTCACGCCCGCGCTATGCGCCAGCATCCTGCGCCCGGAGCATGAGCACGCCAACCGCTTCCTGCGCGCCTTCAACAACGGCTACGAAAGCGTGGCTGGCCACTATCTCGCGCGGCTCCGCAAGGCAGTGCGCCACACACCACGCTGGATGGTCGGTTATGGCCTCGCGGTCCTGGTGGCCGGATTGCTGCTGGCGCACTTGCCATCGAGCTTCGTGCCGGAAGAAGACCAGGGTGAGGTGTTTGCCACGGTACAGCTTCCGCCGGGCTCCACGGCCGATCGCACGCTGGTGGTGATGAAGCAGGTCGAACACATTGTGGGAAAAAGCCCGGCGGTACGAAACATTTTTGCCATGGGCGGTTTCAGTTTTGTCGGCAACGGCGAAAACGTGGCCATGATGTTCATCCACTTGAAGGACTGGAGCAAACGTTCCGAGTCGGCCAGCCAGCTCATCACCGAGTTCAACCGGCAATTTGCGCACATCCGCGACGCGCAGGTGATTGCGCTGAATCGTCCGGTGATCCGGGGATTGGGCCAGTTCTCCGGCTTCGATTTCGAGCTGGAGGATCGCGGCGGTCTCGGCCACCAGGCGCTGGTCGCCGCCAAGGACAAGTTGATCGCCGCGGCGCGGCATGACAAGCGTCTGGCGAACGTGCACATCAACGGCATCGAAGATGCACCAACGGTGGACATGCAGGTGAACCGCGTGGAGGCCCAGTCGATGGGGCTTTCGGTCTCCGACGTGTACAGCGCCATCAAGTTGATGCTCGCGCCGGTCTTCGTCAACGACTTCTACTCCAACGGCCGCGTGCTGCGTGTCGAGATGCAGGCCGATGCACCGTTCCGCCTGAATCCTGCCGCCATCGGCGATTTCTATTCGAAGTCATCGACCGGCGCGATGGTTCCGTTGTCCAGCGTGGTCAGCACCCATTGGGCGCTGGCGCCGCCGGGACTCGACCGATACAACGGCGCCGGCTCGATCGCGCTCACCGGTACCGCTGCGCCGGGCTACAGCTCCGGTGACGCGATTGCCGCCATGCAGGAACTCGTCGCCAGGAACCTGCCGACCAGTTTCGGCTACGAGTGGTCGGGCCAGTCACTGCAGGAAATCATGTCGGGCGCACAGGCGCCGATGTTGTTCGGCCTCTCGCTCGTCGTGGTGTTCCTGTGCCTGTGCGCACTGTATGAAAGCTGGACGATTCCCGTGGCGGTGATGCTGGTGATTCCGCTCGGCCTGTTGGGGTCGGTCCTGCTGACCAGCATCCGCGGGCTCGAGGATGACGTGTATTTCAAGATCGGATTGATCGCGATCATTGGTCTTTCGGTGAAGAACGCGATCCTGATCGTGCAATTCGCCGTGGACCTGAGAAAGGAAGGCGAGGGCCTTATCGCCGCGACGCTGGAAGCCTGCCGCATCCGCCTGCGCCCGATCCTGATGACCTCGATTGCCTTCATCCTCGGCGTGCTGCCGCTCGCGATTTCGACTGGCGCGGGCGCCAACAGCCGTCGCGCGATCGGCACCGGCGTGGTCGGCGGCATGCTGGGCGCGACGATCCTGGGGGTCATGCTGGTGCCGCTGTTCTACATCGTGGTGATGCGCCTGCTGGGCGACAAGAGCGACGGCACCGAAACCCCGCCGCCGCCACTTGAACCGCCCGCGCACGACGCGCCGGGCAGCGACACACGCGCCTGATGCCGCAGCCGACTGGCCATCGCCCCCGTCAGCGGCAGCTTTCGGACAACTTGATAGAGGCAGCCATTGACCCGTCCTCGCCGAAACCGGAAGCCGCGCGGGTGGGCAAGCTGATCTTTCCCACTGGGTCCCGTTGATCAAGCTGCGCTATCCACTTGGCTGGCGCGGTCACACCGCATGCGTCGCGCCATCCCAGCCGGTCGAGGCAGTTGAGCGCCATCCGGTTGCTGCCGGCCGCTGAAGTCCGGCCCACAGAGGCTGCTCAGGCCTATCGTGATCGCGATTTCGCCTGGCGAGTCTGGTCCTTGTCCCAATACGCAGGCTCGCCAAATTCCCGTTTCAGATGGGCGACAAACAACTGCGCCTTGGCCGCATTCGAGCGTCCCGGGAGCCGCACCGCGTGGATCGCCGCCGAGGCCGGCGTGGCTGAGGTCGGCAGGTCGGGGAACAGCGAGACCAGCTTGCCTTCGGCCAGCATGTCGCAGACCAGCCAGCTGGCCAGATGCACGATGCCCAAACCGTCCGCCGCTGCTTGCATCAGTGCCCCCGTGTCGTCGGGCTGCAGATTGACGAAAAGGGTGGCGTGAAATCGGTGCAGTGGGACGGACCGGCTTTCCGCGCCGGCCTGTCGCCGGGCGCACGCGTGGTCGAACTGAACGGCGAGCCGTTCTCGACCCGCGCGTTGCTGGACGTGGTGGACGCATCCGCCTCCCACACCTTGCGCGTCGAATTCGAATACGGCGGTCGCAGGCGGGTTGTGTCGATTCCCTATACAGGTGGCTTGCGCTATCCGCATCTGGAGCGCATGGCCGGCACGCCGGACCGGCTCTCGCCGCTACTGCTCGCGCGATAGGAAAGCCCCGGCTCAAGGGCACAGCGAAACCACCCGAGCAAACCCGGATCGGACTTTCCGCGAGCACGCCGAGATTGCGGCGCAAGAGGTGTTTGATCGAGCGACGCAAACCGCGCCGGCATGCGGACTCGGACAAGGTGAAGTCTTTGCTCGCCCGCCGGTAGCGACGACTTCAACCCGGCGCGCGGACAAAGTCCACGAAGGCGCGCAGCGGAGCGGGCAGGTAGCGACGGCCCGGGTATGGAGGAACGGCCCCGGGAAGCGTTGTCACCAAGGTTCAAGCACGTGCTCCAGGGCGCCGCGGTCGAGATATGGCCGCAGCCAATCCTTGAACAGCGCACGGCGCGGCGTCGAGGTGATCTTTATCCATCATTCGAAGCAGGTCGAGGCGGAAGAATCCGGTTCGCAAAATAGAAACGTGTGATTTTTCCCGCGCTCTGGCGAATCATGGGTTGAACCGAAGCGGAATGCGGCCCCATGACATCCAGGCAACACCAGCGACGTTTTGAAGCACTGCTGCACGAGCATCGGCGCATCGTGTTCAAGGTGGCAGGGCTGTACAGCCGCACGGCCGCGGATCGCGATGACCTGGTGCAGGAGATCAGCGTGCAGCTGTGGCGCTCGTTCGCACGCTACGACGAACGGCAGGCGAAATTCTCCACCTGGTTGTATCGAATCGCGCTGAATGTCGCGATTTCGCAGGCGCGGCGGCAGCGCTGGTCGGAGGCCGGCCGCTTCGAACCGCTGCAGGCGCATCACCTGGAAACGGTGGCTGGCGGCGAAGCGATGGTCGAGCCGGACGAGCGGCTGACCGAGCTGTACGCGTTCATCGGGCAGCTTGATTCGCTCAATCGCGCGCTGATCCTGCTGTACCTGGAAGAGCGCAACTATGCCGAGATGGCCGAGGTCCTCGGCATCAGCGAAACCAACGTGGCGACCAAGATCAGCCGCATCAAGCAGAAGCTGCGCGGCCAGATGACCGCACCCACCGGAGCATGACGATGGAACTCGATGAACTGAAGCAGGCCTGGGCCCGCATGGAGATTCGCCAGGAGGGCATGGAAGAACTGCTGCGCCAGGATTTTCATGATCGGCGCATGGAGAAGTCACGCGCCTCGCTGCGCCGCACGCTGTGGTGGCTGGGACTGGAAATCGTTGGCTGGATCGTCTTCGTGGTATGGGCCGCCTCGTTCTGGGTGGCGCACCGGCAGGTGCCGCATCTGCTGGTGATGGGCCTGCTGCTGCACGTGTACGGCATCGCGGCGATCTGGTCGTGCGCCACGCAACTGTTCCTGCTGGCGCGGATCTACCTGTTCGATGCGCCGGTGCTGGTGTTGCAGCGCCGGCTGGCGCAACTGCGGCGGTTCCGCGTTTACAGCACGCTGGCGCTCGGCCTGCCGTGGTGGTGCCTGTGGCTGCTGGTGACGCTGGTGGTCATCGCGGACTTCGGCGGCGTGGATCTTTACGTGGCCGGGGCACGGTGGATCTGGGCGAACATGGCGGTGGGGCTGATCGGTATCGGCATCAGCGTGTGGCTGGCGCGGCGTTTCGCGGGGCGACCGATCCGCTCGCGGTTCCTTCAGCGCATCGTCGACGACATGAGTGGCCGCAACCTGCTCAGCGCGTCGCGGCAACTGGACGAGATTGCACGCTTCGAACGGGCGTGATGGACATAGGGAGGGCACGGCCCGCCGTCCTTGGCCGCAGCATCGAACAGTCGGCGGGCCGTGCCCGCCCTACGGCATCATCGGGCCCTGGGTTTCAGGCGAACGTAGATCTGCTTGCGCACCACCGCGATGACCTTGCCGGAGGCGGTGGTCACATCGGTTTCGAACCAGCGCAGCACTTTCCCGCCGCCGGCCGCGGCGGCGCGCAGTTCATCCACCACGCTGCTTTCGAGCTTGAAGTGCGCGTACACGTCCTCGTGGCCGGCCGCCACGAAGTCGATGGCGCCGGCCTTGTCCCACACGTAGTAATCCTTGCCCAGCTGGTGCATCACCAGCAGCATCCAGAACGGATCGACCATCGCGAACAGGTTTCCGCCGAACTGACTCTTCACGTAATTGCGGTTCCACAGCCGCAACCGCAGCACGACCCTCGCCTCGCAGTAGTCGTCAGTGAGCGACTGGACGCGGATCGCGTTGATCAGGAAAGGCGGCCAGAGATTCAGGAGGTGGCGGAAGGTGTTGGCGCGCATGGGGGCCGGGAACGGGGTCGAAAGCGGGGAACGGGAAACGGGGAACGGGAACGGGTTCCCTGAAAAACGGGACACCGAAAACGGAAAACAGGCTAAAAGCACCGCCGAAGCCTGCCGCGATCGTGCCGTTCCCCGTTCCCCGCCTAGAAGAGCAACGACGCCATCCGCCGCCGATAGCGCCCGACCAGCTCCGCATCATCCAGCGTGGCGAAGGCGGCGAGCAGGCGCTTTTTCGCCTGGCCGTCATTCCAGTCCCGGGCTTTCTGCAGGATCGCGAGGAATTGCTCGAGCGCGCCTTCGGCGTCGCCGTCGTGGAGCAAGCGCACCCCGAGCAGGTCGCGAGCCGACCAGTCCTCGGGATTCGCCTCGATGCGCTGCCGCAGTTCAACCGCTTCAGGGGCTTCTTGCACGGCATGCGCGAGCTCGAGTTGGCCGCGCAAGCGCTGCGCCCGTGCGTCGGTGGCCAGGTTGGCGGGCAGGGCGTCCAGTTCGGCGCCTGCGGCATCGACTTGCCCGGCACGCACGAGTGCCAGCGCCAGTTCGAGCTTGAGTTCGGACTTGGTCGGCGCGGCGGCGATCGCCTGCTGTATGCGGTTGATGGCCGCCTCCGGCGTTTCTTCCGCAGACTCCTCCGCTTTGGCCCCGGCCGGACCGCCTTCCAGCGGTTGCACATGGCGACTCAGGAATTCGCGCACCTGTCCCTCGGGCAGGGCGTCGGCGAAACCGTCGAGGATCTGGCCGTCCTTGACCAGCATCACGGTCGGGATGCTCTTGATGCCGAACATCGCCGCCAGTTCCTGTTGGGCGTCGACATCGACCTTGCCCAGGCGGAACGCGCCGTTGAACTCCGCGGCCAGCTTTTCCAGGATCGGACCCAACGCCTTGCACGGCTCGCACCAGGACGCCCAGAAGTCCACCAGGATCGGCGTATCCAGCGAGGCCTGCAGCACCTGGGCTTCAAACGTCTGCTGGTCGATGTCGAAAACATGGGAAGGGGTGGCGGTATCGGTCACGAAAAGCTCCGGCGGCTGGGGTACGAGGTTCAAATCGGGGCAGCGGCCAGCATATCAAGCAGATTAGACCGGGTAGGGCCATCGTCACGCACCAGCGCTTTCACGACAGATTTGCGAGAATCGCCCGATGGTCGCCCCGAAACATGCCCCCCGCCTCCTGAACACGTGCTCGTCCGAGACGTTGCTGGTGTGCGGGGACTGCGACACCGTATACCGGCGGCGTCCGCTTGAGCGCGGTGAGGTGGCACGTTGCGCTCGCTGCGGCGCGGAGCTGGATCGTCACCGTGCGTTGACGGTGGACGCACTGCTCGCCTTGATCCTGACGGCGATGATCGTGTTCGTGCAGGCCAACATCTGGCCGATCTTCACGCTGGGCCTGAATGGCCAATTCAACGCCACCACGCTGTGGGGCATGATCGTCGTCATGTGGCAGCAGGACGCCCAGGTCGTGTCGGTGCTGGCCGCCGCCACGTTGTTCTTTTTCCCGATGGCCAAGATGCTGGTGATGGGCTGGTTGCTGTGGTTCGCCCGTATCGGCCGGCGAGCGCCGGGCTTCGCGCCCTTGATGGTGGCCCTGCATCGGATCGGGCCGTGGACCATGAGCGAGGTGTTCGTGCTCGGCGCGTTGGTGGCCATCGTCAAGGCCCATGAGTTTTTCGAGGTGATCGCCGACCCGGGCATCTACGCCTACGGCGCCTTGACCCTCCTGATCACCATTTTTTCCGGCGTGGACATGCGCCAGTTGTGGGAACAGACGCCGGAGCCGTCGCCATGAATGCGCTGCCGCGTGCGATCGATCTGGGCCTGATCGGTTGTCCGGTCTGCGGCCTGGTTTGCCGCACCCTGCCTGGCGACGTGCAACTGGACGGGGACGGCGTGGATGACGAGATGGCCTGCCCACGTTGCCGCGCGAACCTGCGTCGGCGCAAGACGAACAGTTATGCGCGCACCTGGGCGCTGCTGATCGCGGGCTTCCTGCTGTACATTCCGGCGAATGTGCTGCCGATCATGCGCACCGCCAGCATCGGCGATGTCGACGACAACACCATCATCAGCGGCGTGGTCGAGCTTTGGGTGAAAGGCTCGCCGGACCTGGCGGTGATCGTCTTCACGGCCAGCATCCTGGTGCCGATGTTGAAATTCCTCGCGTTGGGCACGCTGCTGGTCAGCAGCCAGCGCGGCAGCGACTGGGCCCGGCCGCAGCGCGCGAAGCTGTATCGCCTGGTCGAGCTCATCGGCTATTGGTCGATGCTGGACGTCTTCGTGGTGGCCTTGCTGACGGCGCTGGTGCGCTTCAGCGTGTTGAGCCGGGTCGAACCGCTGCCTGGCGTGATTTTTTTCGGACTTACCGTGGTGCTCACCATGCTTGCCTCGATAAGTTTCGACCCGCGATTGATCTGGGATGGCAGGAACACCGATGACTGAAGACAGCCACGTCGAACAGGGCCAGCCGCCGCGCGAGGAATTGCCGCGACCGGTGGTGGAGCGGCGTCGATACCGGGGGTCCCTGATCTGGCTGGTGCCGGTGCTGGCCGCGCTGGTCGGTCTTTCGCTGGTCATTCACAACTGGCTGCAGGCGGGTCCCGATATCACCGTCAGTTTCCAGAGCGCCGAAGGGCTGGACGCGGGCAAGACCCCGGTGAAGTACAAGAACGTGGTGATCGGGCGAGTCAAGAAGATCCGCCTCAGCGCCGATCGCAGCCATGTGCTGGTGGGGGTGGCGCTGGACAAGAGTGCAAAGGGTTTTGCCACCGAAGGCACGCGCTACTGGGTGGTGCGCCCGCGCATCGGGCTGGGTGGCGTGTCCGGCATCGATACCTTGTTTTCCGGCGCCTTCATCGGTGCCGATGTCGGCGAGTCGGACGAGTCCCAGGATGAATTCACCGGCCTGGAGTCGCCGCCTGCCGTTACCCACGGCGCGCTGGGCCGCAGCTTCGTCTTGCACAGCGCCGACCTCGGTTCGCTGGACGTCGGTTCGCCGGTCTACTACCGGCGCATCCAGGTCGGCCGCGTGGCGTCCTACACGCTGGACAAGGACGGCGAAGGCGTCTCGCTGCAGATCTTCATCGACGGGCCGAACGATCGATTCGTGACCCGGTCCAGTCGTTTCTGGAACGCCAGCGGCGTCGACCTTTCGGTCGGTGCAAACGGGTTGAAGCTCAATACGCAATCGCTGGCGGCCGTGCTCGCCGGCGGCGTGGCGTTCCAGGATCCGCCGGGGCCGCACGACGACACGGCGGCGCCGGAAGACAGCAGTTTCAAGTTGTTTGGCGATCGCGAGACCGCGATGGCGCCGCCGGACGGCGAACCGCATTACATCCGCATGCGCTTCGATCAGTCGGTGCGCGGGCTGGCGGTGGATGCGCCGGTGGAGTTCCTCGGCATCAATATCGGCAAGGTGGTTTCAGTGCGGCTGGACTACGACGAGAAGACGCAAAAATTCCCGGTCGTGGTCGGCGCGGTGGTCTACCCCCAGCGCCTGGGCAGCGCCTACGAAAAGCTCGAGGCCATGGCCAAGGCGCGCGGCGAGACGCCGGACCTCTCGCGCATGATGGGGCGGTTGATCGACCAGGGCCTGCGCGCGCAGGCACGCAGCGGCAACTTGCTCACCGGACAGTTGTACGTGGCCCTGGACTTCGTGCCACATGCGCCGAAGGTGTCGTTCGACCCGAAGGCGAAGCCGCTGACCATACCGACCACGGCTGGCAGCTTCGACAAGTTGCAGGAACAGCTGGCGGGGATCGTCGACAAGCTCGACAAGGTGCCTTTCGACAGCATCGGCAAGAACCTGGATCAAACCCTGGCCGGTCTCAATGCCACCCTGAAACAGGTCAACGGGCAGACCTTGCCGGCGTTCAAGGACACCTTGCAAGGCGTGCAGAAGACCCTGGGTACGGCAAATCAGGCGCTTTCGGGCGACTCGCCGCTGCAGCGCAACCTGGGCGTCACGCTGGAACAGCTGCAACGCATGGCGCGTTCGCTGCGGGTGCTCTCCGACTATCTGGGCGGTCATCCGGAGGCCCTGCTGCGCGGGCGCCGGGCCGATCCACCAGCCGCCCAAGTAGCGCCGCCCAGCCCACCGAAACAGGGAGACAAGCCATGATTCGTCACCTCAGGCCGTGGTTGGCGGCCGCCGTCGGCCTGTGGCTGGCCGCCTGTGCTTCGGCGCCGATGCATTACTACACGCTGATGCCACCGGCGACTGCCGCGCCGCCGAGTTCGGCCGCGCCGATCGCGTTCCAGCTGCTGCCAGTCAGCGTGCCGGCGCAGGTCGATCAGCCGCAACTGGTGGTGCGCGAAGGCGGTCAGAGCGTGGCCCTGCTCCAGGGCCATCGCTGGATCGCTCCGCTCGCCGACGAGGTGCGCGGCGCCTTGGCCGCGGACCTGGCGCGGCAGCTCCCGGGCCGCGACGTTGGCGGCACGTCCACTGGCGAGCAGCCGCTGCTGCAGATCACGCTGGACCTGCGCCGTTTCGAATCGCAGCCCGGCAGTTACGCGGTGATCGAGGGGGCGTGGAGCGTGCGCCTGCTGCATGGGGCGAAACCGGCCGCGCTGGCCTGCAGCAGCCAGATCCGTGAAGCGGTCGGGCCGGGCTACGATGCCTTGGTGCAAGGCCACCAGCGCGCGCTGGCCGAACTGGCCGCACAGATGACCGCCGTCGCGCGTGCGGTGGCGGCCGGCGAACAGGCCCGTTGCCCCGCCGGATGAGTGCGCGGCTTGGCGGCCAGCCCGTGCTGGGCTAGTCTGATCAGTTCACCACGGCCGGTTTGCACCGGGCTGCTTCCTCCGCTTCATGGCATCGACATCATGCAGGACAACCAAGCCTCCACCACCCCCGAACCCGAGGGCGCTGGCTACCAGCCGCAAGCCGTGGAGGCCGCGGCCCAGCAGTACTGGAATGCGCAGCGCGCGTACGAGGTGACCGAGGACGCCGGCCGGCCGAAGTTCTACTGCCTGTCGATGCTGCCATATCCGTCCGGCGCCCTGCACATGGGCCACGTGCGCAACTACACCATCGGCGACGTGATCAGCCGTTACCAGCGCATGCAGGGCAAGAACGTGCTGCAGCCGATGGGCTGGGATGCGTTCGGCCTGCCGGCGGAGAACGCGGCGATCAAGAACCACACCGCGCCGGCGAAGTGGACCTACGCCAACATCGAGCACATGCGCGAGCAGCTGAAGTCGCTGGGTTACGCGATCGACTGGACCCGCGAGTTCGCCACCTGTCGCCCGGAGTACTACCGCTGGGAGCAGCTGATGTTCACCCGCCTGCTGAAAAAAGGCATGGCGTACCGCAAGAACGCGGTGGTGAACTGGGACCCGGTCGACCAGACCGTGCTGGCGAACGAACAGGTGATCGACGGCAAGGGCTGGCGCTCCGGCGCCGTGGTGGAAAAGCGCGAGATCCCGCAGTGGTTTCTCAAGATCACCGACTACGCCCAGGAATTGCTCGATGGCCTGGACACGCTGCCGGGCTGGCCCGACGCGGTCAAGATCATGCAGCGCAACTGGCTCGGTCGCAGCGAAGGCATGGAGATCCGCTTCGACGTCAACGATGACGACACGCCGGTCGAGCCGATCACGGTATTCACCACGCGCCCGGACACCTTGATGGGCGTGACCTTCCTGTCGATCGCCGCCGAACATCCGTTGGCACACCACGCGGCCCAGTCGCGTCCCCTGCTGAAAAAATTCATCGCGGACCTGCGTCGAGGTGGCGTTTCGGAAGCCGAGCTGGAGACCCAGGAAAAGCGCGGCATGGATACCCATCTGCGCGCGATCCATCCGATCACGGGCGAGCGCTTGCCGGTTTACGTGGCGAATTTCGTGTTGATGAACTACGGCACCGGCGCGGTGATGGCGGTGCCCGGTCACGACCAGCGCGACTGGGACTTCGCCAAGTTCTACAGCCTGCCGATCCGGATGGTGGTGGTCGATCGCAGCGTGGTCGATGCCTTGCACGAGATCGGCCACGACCTGTCCAGCGGCGTGGGCGCCGACCCGATGCGTGCGGCGCTGGAAGGTGGCCAGACCGACGCCTACGGCGCCAAGGCCGCGGTCCAGATGATCGAGGATTTCGAAGAGCGCGTGATGGACCAGCGCGCGTTCACCGAGCACGGCATCCTGGTCAATTCAGGCGAGTACGACGGGCTTGATTTCCAGCAGGCGCTGGATGCGATCGGCACCCGCCTGGAAGCCGAGGGCCGCGGTCAGCGCCGGGTCAATTTCCGCCTGCGCGACTGGGGCGTCAGCCGCCAGCGCTACTGGGGTTGCCCGATTCCGGTGATCTATTGCCCCAAGTGCGGGGCGGTGCCGGTACCCGAAGACCAGTTGCCGGTGGTGTTGCCTGAAGACGTGGCCTTCAGCGGCGTGCAATCGCCGATCAAGGCCAACCCGGAATGGCGCAAGTGCAGCTGTCCGCAGTGCGGCGGCCCGGCCGAGCGCGAGACCGACACCTTCGATACCTTCATGGAATCGAGCTGGTACTACGCGCGCTATACCAGTCCCGGCGCGAACGGGCAGGTCGATGCGCGCGCGAACTACTGGTTGCCGGTCGACCAGTACATCGGCGGCATCGAACACGCGATCATGCATCTGCTGTATTTCCGCTTCTATCACAAGCTGCTGCGCGACGCCGGCATGGTCCATTCGGACGAACCGGCACAGAACCTGCTGTGCCAGGGCATGGTGATCGCCGACACGTTCTACCGTGACAATGCCGACGGCACGAAGAGCTGGATCAATCCCGCCGCGATCGACATACGGCGCGACGACAAGGGGCGGGTGGTCGGCGCCGTGCTCAAGGCCGACGGCAAGAGCGTGCAGGTCGGCGGCACCGAAAAGATGTCCAAGTCCAGGAACAACGGCATCGACCCGCAGATCATGGTCGACAAGTACGGTGCCGATACCGTGCGATTGTTCTCGATGTTCGCCGCACCGCCGGAACAGTCGCTGGAATGGAGCGAAGCCGGCGTCGAAGGCATGGCCCGCTTCCTCAAGCGCCTGTGGCGCGAGGTGACCACGCACGCCGCGGGCCCCGACCATCCACCGATAAAAGCCGTGGCCACCGCCCACTCCGCTTCCCTTCCCCCGCCCGCGGGGGAAGGTGCCGACCTCCAGGCGCAGGAGCGCCTGCGGAACAGCGTAGCTGGCCCCGACAGGGGTGAGCCCCAGGGACGGGGCGAATCAGGCGGATGGGGGGCTGCCGCAGCGGTCATCGATCCGACTTCACTGGACGAAGCGCAGCGCGCTCTACGCCGCCAGCTGCACGAGACCATCCAGAAGGTCAGTGACGACTTCGGTCGCCGCCATGCGTTCAACACCGCGATCGCCGCATTGATGGAACTGCTGAACGCATTGGGCAAGTTCAATGACCAGAGCGAGCAGGGCCGCGCGGTGCGGCACGAGGCGCTGGAAGCCATGGTGTTGTTGCTGAACCCGGTGGTGCCGCATGTCTGCCACGCGCTGTGGCAGGTGCTGGGTCACCCCGAGAGCGTGCTGGAGGACCAGCCATGGCCGACGGTGGATCAGGGCGCCCTGGTACGCAATTCGCACACTCTGGCGGTGCAGATCAACGGCAAGTTGCGTGCGACCATCGAGCTGCCGGTCACCGCTCGAAGGAAGACGCCGAGGCGCTGGCCCGCGCGCAACCGCAGGTGATGCACTTCCTCGAAGGCATGACGGTGCGCAAGGTCATCGTGGTGCCCGGCAAGATCGTCAACATCGTCGCAGGATGAAACCCATGAGCTCGATCAAGCTGCGCCTTCCCTTCCAGGCTTCGCTGTTGTTGCTCCTTGTGCTCGCGCTGGGCGCCTGCGGTTTTCACCTGCGCCAGAATGCCGACCTGCCGGCGTCGATGCAGCGGATTCATCTCGCGGTGAGCGGCAGCAGCAGCTTCCAGCGTGAGCTGGCGCGCGCACTGGCGAGTGCGGGCGTCAGCGTCGAGGACAATGCCGGCCCGGGTATTGCCGAGCTCAACGTGCCGACGGCAGCGTTCAGCACCGACACGCTGACCTCCGGCGGCTATGCTCGCATCAGCGAATATGCGATCCATTACACCGTTCGTTTCAGCGTCACCGATGCGGCCGGGCAGGCGCTGGTGCCGCTGCAGACCATCAACATGTCGCGCGAATACAGCTACGACGCCAGCAACACGATCGGCAATGCCTCGCAGGTCGCGCAGATCGAAAAGAGCCTGGACAACGACATGGTGCAAGCCATCATGTTCCGCCTGCAGGCCTCTGGCCGGCACCCCGCGCCGGCCGCCAGCACGCACTGATGCCGCTGAGCGCGAGCCAGTGGTCGAAGGCGTTGGCGGCGGATCGGCTGGACTCGGTCTACCTGCTGGCCGGGGATGAACTGTTGGTGCTGGAGGCGGCCGATGCGCTGCGCGCCCAAGCAAGGAAACTCGGTTACGGCGAACGCGAAGTGCTCGAGGCGGGTACGCATTTCGACTGGAACGATCTCGCCCGCGCCGGTGCCAGCATGTCGCTGTTCGCCAGCCGCCGGTTGATCGACCTGCGCCTGCCCACCGGCCGACCGGGCACCGAGGGCGCCAAGGCGATCAATGCGTTCTGCGCCGATCCGCCCCCGGATGTCATGTTGCTGATCACCGCGCTCGAATGGAGCAACAAGCACGATGGCGCGTGGAGCCGCAAGCTCGACGCCAGCGGCACGATGGTGGTGCTCAACGCGCCCCGGGCGCATGAGTGGGGCGCATGGATCGGCGCGCGGCTGGCCTCGCGCGGCTTGAGCGCCACGCCCGATGCGGTGGCGCTGCTGGCCGAGCGGGTCGAGGGTAATCTGCTGGCCGCGGCGCAGGAGATCGACAAGCTGGCAGTGCTGCATGGCGAGGGCCGCATCGACGCGACCGAAATGGAAAGCCTGGTGGCCGACAGCGCGCGCTACGACGTTTTCAAACTCACCGACGCCGCGTTCTCCGGCGACGCCGCGCGTGCACTGCGTGTGCTCGCCGGCCTGCGTTCCGAGGGCGACGAGTTGATTGCGCTGATGGGCTGGATGGTCAACCAGTTGCAACTGACCCTGCGCCTGGCCAATGCGCAGAATTTCGCGACACAGGCCAAGACCGAACGCCTGTGGCAATCGCGCGAGCAGATGTTCCGCCAGGCGCTGCGCCGCGCGTCGCGCGACCATTGGCTGCAATGCCTGGCGCGCGCGGCGCGAATCGACCGTATCGCCAAGGGGCGCGAAACCGGCGATGCGTGGCTGGAGGCCGAGCGCCTGGTCGTCGCCATTGCCGAGCCGCGCGCCGCCGAGGCGCTGGCGTGAAACCGCTGGCGATCTTCGGCGGCACCTTCGATCCGATCCATCTGGGCCATCTGTGCGTGGCATGGGAAGCCTCCGAGTTGCTCGATGCCGACGTGTTGATGATGCCGTCGGGTGTCCCGCCGCATCGCCCGCCACCGATCGCCAGCGCGCCACAGCGGCTGGCGATGCTGGAGGTGGCGTTGCAGGGTCAGTCGCGTCTGATCGTGGACGCGCGCGAGCTGGCGCGCAGCGGCCCGTCCTGGACCGTCGACACCCTGGCCGAGCTGCGCGCGGAGCACGGCGATCGCCCGCTGGTGCTGCTGCTCGGCGCCGATGCGTTTGCCGGGTTGCCTAGCTGGCATGACTGGCGGCGGTTGTTTGAGCTGGCGCATGTCGGTGTGCTCAGTCGACCGGGAGAGCGGGCTCCGCTGCCGCAGGAACTGCAACGGGAGACCGGTGATCGCTGGGTCGCCAGCTCCACTGCGTTGCAATCCGTGCCGGCCGGTCATCTGATGGCGCTGTCCGTCACGCCGCTGGAAATCTCCGCCACGCGCATTCGCGAGCTACTCGCTGCCGGGCGTGAGCCGCGCTATCAATTGGCGGTTGGGCTGTTCGATGAGCCGACGCTGCTGGCGCCTTATCGGCGCTGATTGGAGGCGCCGTCGGCGCACGTCCGGTAATCCTGTGGGTGCACGCCGCGACACTCGGCGGCTTCCAAAATCCACCGCTCTGCGCGTTGCGCGCCGCGTGTTGCCGCCGTACATTCGACCGCGTTGCAGTCAGAGGCAGGAGTGCCCCATGCGCCGACGCGAGCCCATACGCCTGTGCGTACTTCCCTCGTTCGTGATTGCCGCTGCACTGACGACAGGATGCCATCCCGCCATGTCTCACCCAACCCGAAAAAATCCAGCCGCCAGCCGAAACGCTGGCGGTGCCGTTGCGCTTCGGCCGCCACAATTTTGCCTCGCACTGCTACAACACCATCGGCTGCACGGTGATCTACAACGGACGCTATCAGCAGGAAGACGGGCCTGATGAAGTAACGCCTCCGCCGCCGAAAGATCTGGGCAGGGCGTGGAACTCGGTCGAGATCGGCATCGACAATTTTCCGCCGCCCGTGCAAGTTCGATGGAAATCACTGGACGGAGCGCAGCACGAGGCCAAGGTGGACATGGCTGCGATCTTCAAGGACGGATTGATCTGGCACAAGGTGCCGAAGTCGGATATGGCGGATTTCTACCGCGGGCCCGTAGCAGGTGCTCCAAGCATCTTTCTGGAAGTCAACGACCACACCGTCAACGTCTACATGAAGATGCTCGTTCCGACCCGGACGGAACAGATACCGGGCAACAAGTACAGTTTTGGCCGGGACGATTTGTTTTTAGTCTGGACACGGGCCTATTGATCAAGGATCAACGGAATGAGCCACGAACACGAACACGAACTGGACAAGGACGGGATCCGTAGCGATGGCGTGCGGTATCACGAGGCAGACGCAAAACGCCTGCACAGTTACGTCGATGCGGCCGAAACCTTGTCGCGTTTCAGCGCTCCGCTGTTGGTGCATTCCGGCAATCCACACCAGCATTTGTACATGCGCGGCGTCTCGACGGAACCGGCAACGATTTTTACAAGGATCCGCAGCATGCAACCAATGTTGCGAAGATCTACGAGCAGATGAGTCGATGTCCGGCAACCACCAGATTGCGGCGGGTTACGTTGCCGGTCCCGGCACGCAGGATCAAGTTCTCATCGCGCACCCTGGATGGCATGAACGGCAATACCTACGATGAACGCGTTGAGGAGATGTACAAGAAATTCATCGATCAAGGCGTGGGCATGGAAGCAGGAAGATCCCCAAGCCGAAATCAGCCTGGTCGCCCTTGGCTTCAGTCGCGGCTCGGAGCAGGCAGCTGGATTGGCGAGGGTGGTGCAGAAGCGCGGTATTCAAGACCCCACCGGTGCGGTCTACGCCTACGACAGCCAGCATCAGATCACCCACGTCGAATACACCAGGCCCCCGCTGGTCGAACCTGGCCAGGTGGCACAGGCGGTGGCGCTGTTCGACCCTGTGGGTACCGGCGAGGCGGCGCGTGCCCATGACCGTCGCCTGCCGCCCTCGGTCATCTCCGGGTTCCAGATCATTGCCGCCGACGAGCGGCGCGCGTTGTTCAAATCCGATCGCATCATCGATCCGGGCATGACGTCGGACGGTCGCTTCCTGGGCGTCGAAGTGGGCGGCACGCACTCGGATATCGGCGGCAGTTACCACCGTGATGGTGTGGCCATTCGCAGCGCGAACCTGATGACCAGCTACCTCAACTCCCTGAGCGACCAACCGTTCCTCACGTTGCAGGCCGTGCCGGATGATCCGCGTTTGAACGTGGTGCATCGCTCGGAAGACGAAAAGCTGATCTATCGACTTGGCCGCAAGGTCGATCGGCTCGGCCCGGATGGTTACAACGAGTTGCTGGTGCCGAAACGCGAGGCCAAACGCATAGCTGATCCGTACAACGCCGAGCCGCGCGACGAAGTACTGAACCGGCAATTCGAGCGCCAGGCGGTGCAGGCAGGCGCGCAAACGGTGACGCCGGAAGCGGCAAGAGAGGCGTCGGGAAGCGACTTGTCGGCGCAGCTCGATCGCCTGATCGTGGCCGGGCAGGCCAATGACTGGGCGACATTCAGTCGCGAAAACCAGACGCTGGCCCATGGCGAGGCCGGCCGCAACATGCTCGAACGTGCTTCATTGCAGGCCGGCTGGCTGGAGCAGCAAGCGGCGCAACAGCAGGCGATGCCCGCGCACCTCATGCTGCAGCCTGCGCCGGGACCGGCGATGCAGCACTGAGAGGTTGTGACCATTCAACTTCTCAGACCGACCAAGGCGAGGGCATGGCTGCCTTTGCACAGACTTTGACAAGATCATCCGGCCATCAGGGAGCTGTGCCATGCAACAGGAGGAATTGACCGCACTGATCGACAAGACTGCAACCCTGATGGCGCAGTACGAGCGACGAGGCGCCGTCATCGACGCGCGCCTGCACGCCCTGGCTGATGCGCTGCAGGGGCTGACTCAGCAACTGCCGGTGGTGGTCAGGACCTCCGCCGCTGGCGTGCTGCAGACGCTGCCCGCGGAGATGGGGTCGGTGCTGCGGGATGGCCTCGTCCAGTCGATGAGCGACTACCGCAAACGCCTGGACATGGCGAGCGATGACGTCGAGAAGACTTCGCAGACGCTGGTCGGACAGCTGGGTCGCCTGCAACGACTGCATCGGCAGTTGATATGGAAAGCCCTGGGTGCCGTCGCGCTGGCGCTGGCGTTGCTGCTTGCCGGCGGCGCATGGTTGTCACTGCACTACACCCGGGTCATCCGCGACAACCAGATTTCCGCCGATTTGCTGAAGGCCTATAACGGTGCCGACGTCACCTTGTGCGCCAGCGGTACCCTGTGCGCGAACGTGGACCCGCAGGGCGCGCGCTACGGGGAGCATCGCCAGTATCAGCCAGTCAAGTCACGCTGAGGGCTGCTCCGCAGCGTGGCGCTCGTTTGGCGGGCGGAGGCACGGACAGGTGGCGTATGGAACAGGAGCGCCTCGTCTGTTGTCGGAGGTGCCTGGCAGGGATGAAGATCGGCATGACGGCGTCTTGGCCAGAAGGAACTGCACGCACTCATGCTGATTCGTTTCGTTCCGTATCCGACTCCTCGACGGTAACGTCAAGGTCGGCCAGTTACTGCGACGGCGCACGTGACCGAAAACCGGAAAGGAAGCGGAAGCCTGTGGACCACCAGGCCACGTCGATCGGCGGTGTCAAGTCGGGAAACGATCCCTGGCAGGGCTCCAGTGCCCTGCCGCGCGCCGTGTCAGCGCCTCACTGTTCGCCCTTCAGCTGCTCCTGCACCTCGTTGATCGAGTCGCGGATGCGCTTGGAGAACACCGAATCGTCGTGGTGGATCAGCAGCAGGTGATCGGTGGCGCGGGTCATCGCCACATAGAGCAGGCGCGCTTCGTCGGCTTCGGACTGGCCTTCCTTGGGCAGTGAACCCAGGCCGGGGATGATCACGAACGGAAACTCCAGACCTTTGCTGGAGTGCATGGTGATCAGCTTGACGCTGTCCTCGACCACGAACAGGGTCTGCTTGCCGGCGTTGTCGGCAAGCCGGCTGGGGATGTCCAGCTGCTGCAGGATCTCGTGCAGCTTTTCGCCTTCCCACTGGTTGCGATAGAGCACCGCGATGTCGGAATACGGGCGTCCGCGGGCGTGTTCGTCGCGCAGGCGCGCCACGAGTACGTCAAGTTGCGCGCGGGCCGTCTCCGCACGCACCAGTTCGGGCACGGCGCCGCGGCGACCGGCGCTCTCCGGGGCGATCAGCGGCACCCCATCGTCGTCATCGCTGCGTGATTGCAGCAGATCATGGGCGAACACGCGCGCCACCGAGAGGATTTCCAGCGTATTGCGGTAATTGAGCTTGAGGATGGTGGTGCGGCCCTGCGCCTGCACGCCCAGACTCTTCCAGCTGATCTTGCGCCGGTCGGTGTTGCCGTAGATGTTCTGCGCGTCGTCGTACAGCACCAGCAGCGAGTTGGTGGCCGGGTCGATCATCTGCACGATCAGCTTGTACCAGTCCGGCTCGAAGTCGTGACCTTCGTCGACCAGCACGGCGCCGTACTGGAAGCGGGGGATCTGGCCGCGGTCCACGCCGTCGATCACTCGCTGCACCATCTGTTCGAAGAAGTCCTTGCCGCCCTGCGCAGGCAGTTCCACGTGGTAGGCGACCAGCATCTTGCGGCACCACTTGTGGAAGTTGTAGACCTGCACTTTCTCGCCCAGGCCGCGCTCGCCGATCAGTTGTTCCAGCCGCGCCGCCAGGGTCTTGTTGTAGCAGAGCACGAGGATGGGCTTCTCCGTCGCGCGGGCCAGTTGCATGGCGCGGAAACCCAGGATCATCGTCTTGCCCGAACCGGCCACGCCGTGGATGACCCGGTGTTCGCCGCCGATCGAGCGGGCAAGCTGTTCCTGCTGCGCGTCCATCACCTTGACCAGATCGGGGATTTCCAGCGGTCGCACCGCGGCGTCGGTCGGGCCGAACAGGCCGAACTGGCCACTGCCGGCCTCCACCCGCAATTCCGGGAACAGGTGCCAGCGCACGCGGTCGATCTGCGGCAGGGTCATGGCCACGGGATAGACCTGTGGGAACATCGCCCACAGGCGCTGCTGGAACGCCTCGGCGTCGACCGTCTCGAACAGCTCGTCGCGGCAGATCACCAGGTGCTCGGGCAGCACGTCACCCAGCGCGCCCTCGTCGAACTGCTTGCGCGTGATGTTGGCCAGCACCACGCCCCAGCCCCACGGCATGATCAACTTGCCGGCGTAGCGCGAACCTTCGGGATGGCGCAGCGCCGGGTCGCGTTCGAGCACCACGCCGATCTCCAGCGCATAGGCGCGCGCCTGCAGCAGCGGGTTGTTCTCCCTGACCAGGCCGCGCTCGGTGACCAGGGTGAACTGGGTGCTGTCGGCGTGACGGATGGTATCGGCCTTCCAGTCCTTCACCTCCAGCACCAGCAGGCCGCGGCGCGGATGGAACACCACGAAATCCGGATGCCGCTGACGCAACCCGACCGGCACGTCGTACCACAGCAGGTAATCATCCTCGAGCTTCTGTTCCAGTCGCTCGGAAACGCGCTTCTCGCCGCCGGTCATCCGCGGCAGACAGCTGTTGCGGGTGGGAATGAGTGTTGCCACGGAGACCCTTGATTTGAGCTTGCCGGGTGACGTTAGCCGATGCAGCGGGACTGTCAATGCTGGTGTGGCCGGCTCATCTGGGTGTTGAAAGATGTTCTGCTGATGCGGGCCGCCGATGAGCTGTCGCGAATCAAGCACGGCGAGTGTCAGGTTTGGCGTATCCGGATTAACGTTGAACGTCCGTTTTTAGACGCCTCTCTCCCTTCGGGAGAGAGGTTGAGAGAGGGTGCGGGCGGAGCGCGCAACCACGATGCTGAGCGCTGCTACATTGCGCTCCGCCCGCACCCTCAGCCGGCGCTTCGCGCCACCTTCTCACCCACAAGGGGACTCCCAAGGTCGCCGGGGGAGAAGGGCTCTCACACTGAGTTCGACGCCAACCAGGTGGCGAGTCGCAAGAGGCAGGGGGCACCTTCTACAGCACCGCGCTAGCCCCAGTGCTGCAACCGTTCCGGGGCAACATCCATGCGCCGACAGGCGCGGCTGGCAATGCCGTCGCGCAGCGCGGCGCGGAACACCGGCGCGATCGACCACAGTGCCTGGGCGGCGAAGCGCGCCTGGCGCCGCTGCCGTGGGCTGCGTTCCAGCGTGTCGATGGCCCACTCCGGCAGCAGGGCGTTGCCGGCGAGCAGGAACACGTCGCGCGACAGGCGCGCCGCGGGTACCGGCAGACGCACCTGCGCCAGCAGGCCCAGCACTATCTTCGAGCGCTGGGTGAGCGCCAGTTCGGGCCGGACCTGGCGGAAATACTCCAGCACGTCGCGTTCGGAGGCGGGTACGTCGCGTGCGCCCAGCAACTCGGCGATCTGCCGTACTTCGTCGTAATAGCGGTCGGCGGCGCCACGCGGCAGCGCGACATGGCTGTAGCGACGGTATCCCTGCAGGAAACAGTACGCCTCGCTCACGTGCACCCAGGTGAGCAGGTGCGGATCGTTGGCCGAGTATGGCCGGCCACCCTCGTCATGGCCCGTGATGTGATCGTGGATCCGCCGCACGTGGGCGATCAAGGTTTCGGCCTGAGCACGCGGCGCATAGGTGGTGCCGCCCACGAAGGCGGTGGTGCGGCGCAGCCGACCCAGCAGGTCGCCGCGAAAATTGGAGTGATCCCAGACGCCGGCCAGCGCCCGCGGATGCAGCGCCTGCAGCGTCAGCGCTGCAAGCCCGCCGGCCAGCATGCCGGGGAAATCCGAATGTACGCGCCAGGTGGCGCTGTCCGGGCCGAACAGCCCTGGATCACCATGCGGATGGTCGTAATCGAGGGCGCCGGCCTCGGTGCGCGGGAAGGCGTTCAAGACCCAGCGCCGGATCGGTTCGCGCGCAGGGCGGGTCAGCAGTTCGAAGGGCGAGGACATGCGTCCAGTCTATCGTCCGGACGGCGTCCGGTTTGATTTGGACGTCCATTGTGGTATCAATGGCGTCATGCACTCCACCACCGCCCGCCTGTACTTCTGGTTTTACGGCTATCCGAAGCCAATGGCGTCGGCGCGGGCACGATCGTTTTGAACTGATCGACACAACCACACCGAACCGCCAGCATCCCTGGCGGTTTTTTTTGGCCGCCATCCGGGAACCACCAGGAGAGCCGCCACCATGCACCCGACCGACGACCTGCGCATCAGTGCCATCACCCCGCTCAGCACCCCGGCCGAGGTCATGCGCGACTGCGCGGCTCCCGCGGAGGCGACCGCCACCGTCGATGCTTCACGCCAGGCACTGCACGCGATCATCGCCGGCCATGATGATCGCCTGGCCGTGGTGATCGGCCCGTGCTCGATCCACGACACTCGCGCAGCGCTGGAATATGCCGGCCGGATTGCGTTGCTGCGGCGTCAGTTGGGCGACGCGCTGGAAATCGTGATGCGGGTGTATTTCGAGAAGCCACGCACCACGGTGGGCTGGAAGGGCCTGATCAACGATCCCGATCTTGATGGCAGTTTCCGCATTGACAAGGGCCTGCGTCTGGCCCGTGGCCTGCTGCGCGATATCAACGCGTTGGGTGTGCCGGCCGGTTGCGAATTCCTCGACATGATCACGCCGCAGTACATCGCCGACCTGGTGGCCTGGGGCGCAATCGGCGCGCGCACCACCGAGAGCCAGGTGCATCGCGAACTGGCCTCCGGCCTGTCGTGTCCGATCGGTTTCAAGAACGGCACCGACGGTAACGTGAAGATCGCGGTCGATGCGGTGCAGGCGGCGGCGCAACCACATCATTTCATGGCGGTTACCAAGGAAGGCCGGGCCGCCGTGGCGACCACTCGTGGCAATGGCGACTGCCATGTCATCCTGCGTGGCGGCAAGACACCGAACTACGACAGCGCCAGCGTTTCTGCCGCCTGTGCCGCGATCGGCAGGCAGGGCCTGCCATCGCGGGTAATGATCGACGCCAGCCACGCCAACAGCGACAAGAAGCCGGAGAACCAGCCTGCGGTGGTCCACGACATCGCCGCCCGCGTGGCAGGCGGCGCACGCAATATCCTGGGCGTGATGGTAGAGAGCCACCTGGTCGGCGGTCGTCAGGAGCTTCGCCCCGGCCAGCCGCTGCGCTACGGCCAGAGCATCACCGATGGCTGTCTTGACTGGGACACTTCGGCGCAGGTGTTGGCGGAACTGGCGCAGGCGGTGCGCCAGCGGCGCCAGCTCGAAGCCGCGGCGACGTCACCGCACGACGTCGCGGCCTGACTCAGAGCCTGTGAAGAAAACCACTTCCTGTGGTTTTCTTCTATCGCAAGTCCGGCACATGTATGCATGCCATCCTTGGCATGCACCCTGCGGGCCAGCCTGCGGCTGTTCAAATCCGCTCCCAGCGGATTTGTCCGGACTTGCTCACGCGAAACAGTCACTTGCGTGACTGATTCGCGACCGGCCATCCATGGCCGGGCTGAGAGGTTGAAAAATTCACAACCTCTCAGAGCAGTCTGGCATCCAGCGTGATGTCGGCTTTCAGCACCTTGGACACGGGACATCCCTGCTTGGTGGCCTCGGCGATGCGATCGAAGGTGGCCTTGTCGGCGCCCGGAACCTTGGCTTCGCAGGTCAGGTGCACGGCCGTGATCGTGAAGCCTTCGCCGTCCTTGTCCAGGCTCACTACCGCCTTGGTATCGATGCTGTCGGCGGTGAGTCCAGCGTCACCCAGGCCCAGCGACAGCGCCATGGAATAGCAGGCCGCGTGCGCCGCGCCGATCAGTTCCTCCGGGTTGGTGCCCGGTCCATCCTCGAAGCGCGACTTGAAGCCATAAGGTGCCTCACGCAACACGCCCGTCTGGGTCGAAATCGTGCCCTGGCCCTCCTTGATGCTGCCAGACCAATGCGCGGAACCGGATTTCTTCATGGCAAACTCCTGCAGCGAGATGAAGGCCCACTATGCCGGAGAACCCATGGAGTTGGTGCGAACGAAAGTCCTGCAACGGCTTCACGCCAAACCTGCGCCGTCGGTCGTATGATCAGCTCGAGGGATTTCCGCGCGGAGCCATCCATGTCGTTTGCCATCCAGCACGATAGCCGTGCGCATCGCTTCCATACCGA
This sequence comes from uncultured Gammaproteobacteria bacterium, assembly GCA_963771235.1. Lineage (GTDB taxonomy): Bacteria > Pseudomonadota > Gammaproteobacteria > Xanthomonadales > Rhodanobacteraceae > Rhodanobacter. The sequence continues at coordinate 71,663 of CAVYSP010000002.1, read as the reverse complement.
CGTCGAAGGCGCGCACTGTGTGCTTGATTACACCCTGGATTCCGGCGTGATGACGATTACCCATACCGAGGTGCCGGCCAGGGTCGGCGGGCGCGGCATTGCCTCCGACCTGGTCCGGGCCGCCCTGGAGCACGCGCGTGGCGAAGGCTGGAAGGTTGCGCCCCAGTGTTCCTACGCGGCCGCATGGATGCAGCGGCATCCGGCTTATGCCGACCTGCTTGCCTGACCTGCTGACCGGAAAACGTCCATGAGCCAGCAACGCGGGCAGGGCGCGCGTGACGCGCTGAAACCGAAACGAAGGCGTCGGTGGGGGCTCGTGCGCAGCCGACCATGGACGATCGTGTCACTGCTGATTTTCGTCTTGATCGTTGCCGGGCTTTACGTCGGCGGCGTTCCCCTGGCGAATGCGCTGCTGCTTGGGTTCGACGTGGCGGCAGTCATCTTCCTGGGAGTGATCGCCTATCTCTTCAACCGGTCCGAGCCGGATCGGATGCGGCGCCGGGCGCAGGCAATCGATACCGGACGCTGGGTCGTGCTGCTGAGCGGTGTGCTGCTGGCCGCCGTCGTGCTGGGAGCCCTGGGCGTGGAACTGCACGCTGCGAAGAGCGGTGGTTTGCTTGGCCTGGTGGTAAGCGTGCTCAGCGTGATCCTGAGCTGGCTGTTCCTCAACGTGATGTTCGCCATCCACTATGCGCATGGCTACTACGGGGATCTCGGCGAGAAGCACACCGGACTGGACTTCCCGGACACGCCCGAACCTGATTACTGGGACTTCGCCTACTTCTCGATCGTGATCGGCATGACGTTCCAGGTGTCCGACGTGCAGATCACCAGCAAATACCTGCGCCGCGTGGTGTTGATGCACAGCGTGATCGCGTTCTTCTTCAATGTTTTCATTATCGCGGTCACGGTGAACATCGTCGCCGGGCAGGGCAGTTAGGGGGATTCCTCACTTTTCCTGTTCGCCGGTCACTGGAGGTATTCGCGCCAACCCCGTAGTCACGACAGGCGGGCAGGCTCCTGCGAGGCCTCCTTCCACGCCCCGCCGACCACGGTTCATGCCCGATTCTTCACGGAACCGCTGCGGGTGCGGGCGGTTATACTGCGACCGCGCCATTTTGCGCTGCGATCCCGTATCGAGGCCCATCCTCTTGAGTACAACCCGTAGCCACAAGGCCGTCACCACGGCCACCCTGCGCAAGTCGGTCATCGACGCGCTGGAAGCACTGAAAGCCAAGGACGTCCGCGAAATCGACGTCCGTGGCAAAACCTCCATCGCCGACCTGCTGGTCATCGCCTCCGGCACCTCGGCCCGCCACGTGAAATCCCTCGCCGACGAAGTCGGCAAATACGCCAAGAAGGCGGGCATGATGCCGCTGGGCGTGGAGGGCGAGCAGGAAGGTGAATGGGTGCTGGTCGATCTGGGCGATGTGATCGTCCATGTGATGCTGCCACGCATCCGCGAGTTCTATGGTCTGGAGCGGCTGTGGACCGTCGGTGACCACGGTCACGAAATGGACGCGGCGCAGGCCGGCTGATCCATGTTTCCTTCGTTCCTGTGGGCGACCCTTGGTGGAACTCGAAAGCCTCGCCGGGTCATCCGCTCGCCGGACTCATCCACAGGAGCGCACCCTGTGCGCGATGCCTCTCGTGGCGTGACGAAGGTCGCCTCGCGGGCGCAGGAGATGCATCTCCCTTCTCCCTCGGGAGAAGGTGCTCCGACGGGGCGGATGAGTGGGGCGATGGTCGCGGCAGGGTCGATCGAAGGAAGCGTTTGATGCTGGTTCTGCGCAAGAGCAAGAGTGTCCCCTCACTTCAATCCTCTCCCCAGCGGGGAGTGGGGGCGAACGAAGGCGCCTTGCGCCGGCTGTTGCCAGATGGATGCCCGGCATGCGCACGCGCCTGATCGCCGTCGGCGAGCGCATGCCCGCCTGGGTCGCCGAGGGGTTTGCCGAATACCGCAAGCGGCTCGCGCACGAGCTGCCGCTGGAACTGATCGAACTGAAGCCCGGCAACCGCGGCAAGGGTCGCGATGACATGCGGGCGATCCAAGAGGAAGGCGTGACGATACTTGCTGCCTTGCCCGCCGCTTGCCACGTCGTGGCGCTGGACGGTCGCGGCAAAACCTGGTCCAGCGAGGAACTGGCTGTCCAGTTGGAGAAGTGGCGCATGGACGGACGCGATCTCGCGTTCCTGATCGGCGGCCCCGACGGCCACGCCGCGGATGTGCTGGCCCGCGCCGACCAACGCTGGTCGCTGGGTCCGCTGACGCTGCCGCACATGCTGGTGCGGCTGTTGCTGGCCGAGCAGCTCTACCGCGCCACCACGATCATCGCCGGACATCCGTACCATCGCGGATGATACGGGCGCCCGGGCTACCGCCGCCGAAGACAGACGCGATACGCTCCCGCGTTCCCGGTTCTCCGTTCCCGTTCCCCGTTCCCCGCTCCCCAATACCCACCCAATACCCATGACCATCCCCATCCGCCTCGCCCAGCTTGCCGACCTCGAAACCCTGGTGCCGCTGTTCGACAGCTATCGCCAGTTCTACCGGCAGGCTGCCGACCCGGAGCGAGCGCGGAGCTTCCTGGCCGAACGGCTGGCCGGACACGAATCGGAAATCTTGCTGGCGCGGGACGCGACGGGTGCCGGTCTCGGCTTCACCCAGCTTTATCCGCTGTTCTCCTCGGTGCGTGCCGTACGCACCTACCTGCTCAACGATCTGTTTGTCGCGGCGACGGCGCGCCGGAACGGCGTGGCCAGGGCGCTGCTGACCGCGGCCGCTGATCACGCACGCTCGCTTGGCGCCGCCAGCCTGTCGTTGTCCACGGCGCTGGACAATCTGCCCGCGCAGGCGCTCTACGAATCCCTGGGATGGCAGCGCGAGCGCGGGTTCTGCGAGTACGCGTTGGTGCTGTAGGGAAGGACTGATCAACCTGCCAAACCGTCACTCCTGCGAGGCGCCTTTCAACAGCCGGAGAGCTGGTCAAGCGGGAGGCGCAACCAACAACGAAGTTGGTCATCCAGTGCCATGGTCGCAAACAACTGAAATGCAAAGACGATGGATGACTCGCCGCATCCAGCGGCTCGCCCTGCGGGCCTTCGGCTGCGCCGATGTTCGCTACGGCGTTCTGCCTGCGCAGTCCGGATATCGCTACGCGTTCCGGGATGACGACCAAAACCGGAGGTTCCCTGGTGCCGGTCCATCCCGCGTGGATCGCGCGCATTGAGGGCGACGGCTGGACGCCCTCCGCTCTTCCGGGGTTCGAGCTCCAAGTCCCGTTGTGCGTGCCGCGCCTACTTGCGCATGAAACGGCGGCGCGCCAGGGACAGGATCAAGCGTTGCAGCGGATTGCTGTTGCCCCCTGGCCGCCAGGTGTGCACCAGCTTGTTGCGGTAGGCGTCGAAGTGCAGGCCGTGCGGTGCCGCGACCACCTTGCCGCGGCCGAGCAGGATCTTCAGCGCCTGGGTGCCGGCGATGCCCGCGCAGATTTCACAGGCCATGGGTGTCGACGGTCCACGCTGGTTGATCAGGTCCACCGCCGACGGGTCGACCAGGTAGCCTTGGTGCAGCACCGCAGGCGCCAGTCCCACCATGAAGCGCAGCAACTGCTCGTTCCGCGGGCGGCCTTCGAGCTGGAAATACTCTTCGAACGTCGTCTGGCCCGGCAGGAACGCCAGTACCGCCGCACCCATGCCCAACGGCGCCGCGGTGATCGCCGGGATGCCGCGTTCGGCGCACAGGGCGAACAGCCTGGCGCGGATATCGAGCACGAAAAAGTCCAGCCCGTCGACGTACAGATCCACGCCGGACAGGAACTCCTCCATGTTGTCGAGGGTGACGCCGTCGGGAAACTTGTTGATCTCCAGATCCGGATTGATGTCCCGCGCCATGCGGGACACCACCTCGACCTTGGTCTGGCCCGATGGTCGACTGGAACGCCCCCGCCTGGCGGTTGAAATTCTCCGTACCGAAACGGTCCAGATCCGCGATGTTGAACGACTGGATGCCGAGCCGGGTCAGGGTCAGCAAATGGCTGCCGCCGACACCGCCAAGCCCGGCGATCGCCACGCGCTTGGAACGAAGCGTCGCCTGTTCGGCATCGGTGATCCAGCCGATCGTGCGGCTGAATGCGGTGGCGTAGTCGAACGGCGCGGGGGTGACCGGACGGATCAGACATCATGGCGATACCTGCTCTGCACTATGGCATCGGGCTGATGTGGCAAGCAGGCACCGTAGCACCGAAACCGGACACAGAAAGCAGAAAAATGGCGCCGCTTCGGAAAGCGGCGCCATTGATCATCAAACCACGCGAACTGACTGCTTATGCGCGCTCGTCAGTCTCTTTGCGGCGACGCAAGACCGCGAAGCCCAGCGCACCCAAGCCGAGGCCCAGCATGCCGAGCGCACCCGGTTCGGGAACGGCACGTGCGAGTCGCCGGTCAAATTGACCGGTGCCCCCGATCGGGTAGTGGCACTTATCCGCCGGGTTCGGCGAAATCGACGTACATCCTGCGGCCGGCTTGGTCAGGAACGACGAATTCAGGTTGAGGTCCGCGAAACCGCCCAATCCGTCCGCGACGTTGTTGAAGTCTGGAGAAAGGTCCACGCCGGACCCGCCGTTGCATCCACCAGACCGAGGCCACCGGAGCCGTTCGTGGGATCGGCGACGGTGCCGTTGATGGTCGCGAAAAGCTGCCCGATATCATCCGTAAAGGTCGCGTTCTTGCTCGTGTGGCCGGTCAGGGTGACCCACGGCGTACCGCCCACCGAGGCCGGATTGGCAACGTTGTAGCTGCCGGCGGCCTGAGTGTAGAACTGGTAGCTTCCCGCATTGAACACGACCTGGTTGCCGTTGATGCTCTGCACCGTGTAGGTGAACGTGAAGGTGAGGTCGCAGCTCGAGCAGAAGCTGTTGTTGCCGTCGATCGAGCCGATCTGCCCGTAGCCGGTCAGCACGTCACCGACGTTGGCAACCTGCGTTTCGCGGAGATTGAACGAATCGATGGTCAGGTAGAACGGGTCGTCGGTATCCCAATTGACGCCGTTCACGTTCACCGGCGTTGCAAACGCCGATCCACTCCATGCACCCATCGCCAGCGCGCATGCGAGTGCGGCTCCGATGGTCTTTCTTCTTCATCATGTTCATCTCCTGCATTTGAGAACCAATCGAAGTATCTGCAAGGACCGTTGCACGCGAGTGACGTGGCCCTCGGCTTGGTTAAAGCAAGATGCGGGCCATGTTTGTAAGCCGTTGATATATATGTATTTTGTCGCTATGAACCGGTTGTGATGCCATGGTTGTAAAATAATCCGACGCTGTCGCCCCATCTGCTGGTTGACCACCTGGAAGACTGTAACCTGTTGTTTCAATGACACTTATTCGGCCATCAAGCGGCAAAATCCGCCATGTAAGGTATCTCGACATGCAGCTGACATCACTGGTCCTTCACGTCGGTGTTATCAACTCGGTCAGGAAACTGCACGTTTGCCGGCCCGGTCCTTGGAAATACCCGCGAGTCGCCGGGAAGCCCAGCGGGACGATACGATCGGGTCACGCACTGTGGCTGAACGCCAAGATCGCATCGACTCGCCAGTTAATCGATCAACCCGTAAATCGTTCTTCCGCGAGCGCGCCTAACGCCGACCTGGCACCGCGAAAACGCTTTTGCGCATCGCGAAGGACAGGCGTCAGCGAGGTATGCTGTCGGTGCGCGAGAGCTGGGTATCTCAGCCTCAGCGATACGCAGCGCAGCGCTGCTGAAGTGCCTGAGCGTCACGGCATAACGATGGCGAGTCCGGGATGACCACCAAATCGGATCTCTACGGCAAATCGCCGAAACTCGCGGGCTCTCGCCGCCCGCTGCGAACGCGCGGCGCGGACCGCGCATGGCCCAGCCGCAAAAACACCAGCCCGTGTCCCGGTCCGCACAGCTCGCCCAGGGCCGGACCCAGTCGCGAGAGCGACGGCTGCAAGGCCGGCTCGATCGGCACGAACCCCAGGCTGAGCACGCCCGCCGCCGCATACGGCTGGACTGACAGTCCGTCCAGGGTGGCCTGCAGCCACACGCGCTGCAAGGCGCGGCCCCCGGCGAGCACGTCCGCTCGCGTGGTGGACGGAATGACGAGCAGGCACAGGCCGGGCGACAGCCGGATCGGCAGCCAGGCCGAGCGCCAGCCAAGCATCGACGCGGCGCCCAGCCGGTTGAGCGCGCCCATCACCGCGGGACGGCGCATCCACTGGAACATCGGCCGCATCGGCGGCTCCACCGCCAGCGCCGCCGGGGCAGGCCTTCCTCGCAGCTGGCGTGCCAGCCCGCGGCAAAGCGGACGCTGGAAAAGAGTTCCGCGTGCAGCATCGGGCTCTTGAAACGCAGCGTCTCGGCCTGGCGGATGACGTCGAGTGCGGCTTTTTTCTCGCCCGGCGTCCGTGGCCACCAAAGCCGCTGCCCGGGAATCAGCCGGGCCTGGGCATCCAGGCGCGCCTGCGTTTCCGGCGTGATCGGGCCGCGCCAGGGAAAGCTGCGATCGGTGTGGCGCGACTCGATCGCAGCCGCGAGCGGCTCGGCTTGATCGCACGCGGGATCGCGACGCCAACCGATGCGTGCCACCCAGAGCTGGTCGTCGTCACTCGGGAAGAGCTGCACGTCCGCCGCAATACCGAGCGAGCGGGCATGGATGACCATGTTTTCCAGGCAAGCGCCGGCGGACAGGTCGCTGAGGACGTAACGGGTATCGGACACGCCGCCGCTGCGGTCCGCATCGATGCGCAGGTCCAGCGTGTCGCCAGACCACACAAACCGCCACGGTTGCGAATTGTCGGCCGACGGCGCGGCGATGCCCGCGCGCAGAATGCCTGTTTTTGTCGCCTGATCCACGGCCCGTTCCGTTCGTGTCACGAATGCTGGATTGGACGCGAACCACCTGGATCAGTCAAATGGCCGCCCGATCAAGAACAGCTCTCGGTGATGCCCGCAGTTCTGCCGGCCGAGCCTTATGGACGGCCAAAGACCTTCGTCGTTGCGTTGTGAAGAACAGCTCCCCACCTCATCGAAGATGTCTCACGATCCTGCTTCGCCCGGTTGCATTGCACGCAATCTCTGAGATGCGTCACAAGACGCGCGAATCATCCAATTGCTGAACCGCAATAACGAAATCGAAACGCAATTCAGGATGGTGACTGGGAGCTGCACCGGGTTCACCATATTCATACACAGCGCACAAAACCCTTGTATGTTCGTCGCTTAGAATTCACATCGTCGTCGCACGATGTAGACATAGGGGCAGCGTCCAAGAGGGGCACTGGCCGTTTCTGAACGACCCAGGGTGTGAACACCTGCGGTCCAGACCCCAGCAGGTTTCGCACCATGAACGTCTCCGACAGCTCCCAAGCTTGCGCCGCTCCTCGGTTGCAGAGCAGCGCGATCATCGACATCAGCCCGCGTCCCAGCCTTCCGGCGCGTCCCTCCAGCGAACCCACGTGTGCATGCGCATCCAGTCTCGAACAGGTGCAATCGGCCTGGGGGCTGGTTTACGACCGTTACACGCAAATGGGGCTGATTGACGAAAACCCGTTCGGCATTCACGCCGTTCCCGGCGCGGTCGGACAGCATGCCTGCGTGATCTGGGGCCCGGAAGGCCCGGATGTCGGCTACACGATGACCCTGTTCCGCGACAATCCCATGGGGCTGGCGCTGGACAGCGTCTATGCCTGCGAGCTGGATGAGCTGCGCGGCAAGGGTCGTCGCCTGCTTGAGGTGGGGATGCTGGCGGACCGTCGCCAGTCCGCGGCCCGGGGTGTGGGCGCGCTGTTCAGCATGATGCGCTGGGCGGTCTATTACGCATTGCATACGGATTTGACCGACATCGTCATCGGCGTGCATCCGCGGCACGCTCAGTTCTATGTCCGTTGTTACGGTTTCGAGGAATTCGCGGCGCCGACCAGCTATCCGCTGGTGCGTGACAACCCGGTGGTGCCGTTGCGCCTGCGCCTGCGGGAGACGCTGGCGAAAGACGTCTTGCCACGGGGACTCGCCGATGCGCGCGACAATCCGATACCGGCCAGTGCGTTTCGCATCGCTTCGCGTTTGACGCCGGACCAACTGCGTGGCTCCGTTGATCGCGGGTTTCCTGAAAGATCGCTACTGCATTGATCCTGGCCTGGACACGGGCCGGGTCGGTGGCAGTCTCGCGCTGGCGGTCCAAGCCTCGTAACCAGCGCGGCCCACCCTCGAACGTACATCCCGTACACCGGCCGCGCGTCTGGCCACGTTGTGTTGATCCCGTTTTCCGCGCACCGCGGGAAACTTTGGCCGCTTGCCGACGTTTCTCAACGGATGCCGCCCGCACGGCAAGCCATGGCATGTAGCGCGTACCAGCTGTTCCGGGGCCGAGAGGGAATATCCCCTCAACCGCGATGTGAAGCCCACGGCATCGCGTCGTGTCCGGCAACGTGCCGAATCAAGACAGCCGCTCTCGCCTTCGACTTCTTCTCCCGCGACTCAGGCGACGGGAGCAGGGGGTCGTGCGGAAAAATCGGACAATTCGCCGGGACGTCTGGGAAAATGACGGGTGGTCGCGAGCAATCTGCATCGCGTCCGGGCTCGCCCGTCTCGCCGTCGATCCAGGAAACCCCATGCTTCATCTCGCTTCACTATCGCCGCGCCGCCGCCAGTTGTTGCAACAGCTGGGGGTGGATTTTTCAGTCATCGAGATCGAAGTTGCGGAATGCCGGGCGGCGAGTGAGTCACCCCGTGCTTACGTGAGCCGCGTGGCGCATGACAAGGCGCGCGCGGGGCTCGCATCGCTGGCGGAAGACGCGTTTCGCGCGGCCGTGGTGCTCGGTTCGGATACCGAGGTGGTGCTGGATGGTGAGGTGTTCGGCAAGCCGCGCGATGCGGCGGAGGCGGCGGCGATGCTGCGCCGCCTCTCCGGGCGCACGCACGAGGTGATCTCGGCGGTGTGGTTGCTGGCGGTCGATCGTGAGCTGGGCGATGTCTGCACCTCGCAAGTGCGTTTCACGTCGCTCGACGACGCGACGATTGCTGCCTATGTCGCTACCGGGGAATCGTTCGGCAAGGCCGGCGGCTACGCGATCCAGGGGCGCGGGGCGGCGCTGATCGAGAACCTGCGCGGCAGTTATTCCGGCGTGATGGGCCTGCCGCTGTTCGAGACCTCGCGACTGCTGCGCGCGTTCGGCATCGCCTGCTGAGAGGTTGCGAATCATCCAGCCTCTCAGAGCCCGTGAAGAAAACTACCGGAAGAGGTTTTCTTCTCAAGCTCTGAGATCACCCGCCCGCGTGGGCCGACACCACGAACCACGCCGCCACCGCCAGCAGGTTGTTGGCGCCGTGGCCGACCACGCTGGGCCAGATCGATCCCGAGCGCAGCCGCAGCCAGGCCAACGCCAGCGCCAGCAAGATCAGGTCCGGCAGGGCGAACAGCTGCCAGTCCAGGCCCGGGAGATGGGCGAGCGCGAAGGCCAGTGAGCTGAGCCCGATCGCCGTGCCGCGGCCCCAGCGCTGCAACAGGGCCGACAGCAGCACGCCGCGGAACAGCAGTTCTTCCACCAGCGGCCCCAGGCTCACCACCAGCAGTACCAGCGGGATGCGCCAGGCCAGCGGGGTGCTTTCGCCCAGTTGGGTGATGTTCTGGGTGAGCGGCTGGCCGTGTGCCAGCCAGTGGGTCAGCCACCCGCCGAGAAGCGGCGTGGCCACGCCGATGAACACCGCCAGCAGCAGGAACCGGGTCTGTTGCGGGCGGACAAAACCGAAGCCGGGCGGGTGCGCCAGCGACCACAGCCGCGGCCAGCGTTGCCGCACCATCAGCATCGTCGTGACGGCGGCCAGACTCAACACGAGCAACACCAGCAAGGCCTGCATGCCCGGTTGCTGCAGCGTACGTTGAATGACGATGGGCAGTTCCAGCAACTGCCGCCATGCGTGGAGATTACCGGTGCCGATGGCGATGCACCAGCGCGAAGAGGATTCCGCCGACGGCTTGCAGCGCGAAATAGAACACGATCCAGCCCAGCGCCATCCAGATGCCAGGCGCAGGCCAGGGTGTCGGAAATGGCGGTGGCTGTCTGGTCGGGGAAGAAGCGGGCGCGGAGTCGATGATCAGGATTTCCGTGGCGGGCGAGCGGCGCAAGACAACAGGCCGGGAGCCATGGCTCCGCGGCCGCGATCCGTGGCTGTGGATCCGGGGGAGGAAATCAACCCACGGTCATGGCGCGCACCACGCCGATGCAGGCCATCGCCAGCAGCACGATCCAGGCGATCACGCCCAGTCCGAAACCGGGCCCGCGTTTGGCGGGTCCTTCAGATAGGCCGCCGCGTACCACACCCGGCCCGACCAGCCAGACCAGCCCGGCGATGCCGGCCCAGCCGCCGAAACCATAATGCGCGGCCAGCCACAGGGTGGGCAGGAACAACACGGTCTGTTCCAGCGTATTCATCTGCACCCGGTAGGCGCGTTCGAACGCAGGATGCCCGGTGACCGCCGGCGCCTTGATCGCGTATTTGCCGCGGGCGCGACCCACGTGCACGCCGGTAGCGAACAACAACAACACGGTAAGCAGGGTAACCAGGCCGGGTAGTTGGGTCATGGGGATCCTCGTTGAGGTTCGCCTTTTAACTGCATGCGACGCATGGCGTGATCGCGACAAGCAGTTATCGTCCTGTGACGGCACCGCCGCGTGGTGCATCTGTCGGGGGGAGCATTTATGGATTGGCGAAAAGGCAGCAGCAGCAACAACGTCGAGTCGGGCAGCGGCGGTGGCGGCGGTTTCCGGTTTCGGCGGCGGGCCGCATGGGCATCGGTGGCCTGGTCGTGCTGGCGCTGATCGGCTGGATCTTTTTCAAGAATCCGCTGGCCTTGCTCGACCAGGGTTCGTCTTCCAGCTTGAGCGGCGGCCAGACCAGCGGGCAGACGCAGGCGAATACCGCGGTCGACTGCCAGAAGCCGCCGAGCGAACAAATCGATTTCATCTGCCGCATCCTGGGCAGCACCGAGCAGACATGGACGGCAATCTTCCAGGCGAAGGGACTGACTTACGTCGATCCCAAGCTGCATCTGTTCAGCGGCGGCGTGAGCACCGCCTGCGGCGGCGCGACCACCGCCGTCGGGCCGTTCTATTGCCCGAGCGACCAGAAGGTGTATCTCGATGTCGCGTTCTTCCAGCAGCTGCAGGACGAGCTGCATTCCTCCGGCGATTTCGCGCGCGCCTACGTGATCGCGCACGAGATCGGCCACCACGTGCAGAAACTGACCGGCGTGTTCGACAAGGTGCAGCAGTGGCAGCGCCAGGGCCAGCCGATGGAGGGCGCCAACGGACTGTCGGTGCGCCAGGAACTGCAGGCCGATTGCTATGCAGGGGTGTGGGCCAACCACAGCCAGCGCGAGCTGAACTGGCTGCAGCCCGGAGATATCGAAGCGGCGTTGAACGCGGCCAGCCACATCGGTGACGACACCCTGCAGCAGCAGGCGCAGGGGCGGGTGCGGCCGGATACCTTCACCCACGGCACCTCGGCGCAACGCGTGCAGTGGTTCAAGACCGGCTTCAGCAGCGGCGACATGGACCAGTGCAACACGTTTGCGGGCCAGCCTTGACGCGCTGTTGAACGGAAGCTGCCAGGCTCGCTGCACGGCGGGCCTTGCACACTCTGGCATTGACGCGCTGTGCGCCTCGGGGCGCGCCCCGGACTCCGATCGGTGGTGGAGGCATTGCCCATGGCGTGGCGCCCGCTGACGCGGAGACTGGATTGGCGTCACGGCCCTGGAGCGGTCTTGGAAGGCCGGCCGTTCGACACGCATGCGCGCAGCAGGCGGCATGCGAGACGGTCGCCCGTTATCGCGTGTGGGCCGACTGCAAGCGCTGCACGATGGCCAGCGACCGCTTGACGTGATCCGCGGGGCTGAGGTGGTCGGCCTCCGAGGACAACGCGGCGATGATCTTGCCGTCGCGGGCGATCACGAACGTGGTGCGCGGGATGAAGCCGTGGTCGATGGCCTGCCCGCGCACGTCGGTCGCGCCGGATTCGGGCGGGTGCAGCTTGAGGCCGTAGGAGGCGGCGATGCTGCCGTCGGCGTCGGAGGCGACCGGGAACTTGCCGGCGCAGTAGTTGGGGTCGGCGGAGAACTCGTTGAGCGCGCTGCAGGCTGTCCGGCCGAGACGCCAATGATGGTGGCGCCGGCAGCAATCGAAGGCGGCCTTCTGCGTGGCGAAGGTATGCGCCTCGATGTCGCAGCCGCCGGTGTAGGCGGCCGGGTAGAAGTACACCACCACCGGCCCCTTCGCGAGGGCATCCTTCAGCGAAAAGCTGAAATCCTTGCCCGCCTGGCTGGCCTCGGCGGTGAAGTCCGGCGCCTCGTCCCCTGGCCCAGCGCGGCGAGTGCCGGGGTCGCCAAGGTTGCGGCCAGGGCCAATGCGCATGTGGCCAGCAAGCCTGTCAGTCGATGTTTCATCACGATCACCTGCTCTTGTGGTTGCGGAATCGATCAACGTACGTCGCTGCCGCCGCTGCCTGCGCCCAAGGCCTGCGCGAATTCGCGCAGCGCGGCGGGATCGACGTCGGAGACGGCGACGTAGTGCATGCCATTATCGCGCTCCAGCGCAGCACGATGACTCACGTCATAGGCGGGCGAATGGAGCTGCAGCCGATTCTTCATAAGTCCGACGGGCTGCCGGGCATGGACATCGTCGTGAGCGACGCGTTTCAACCTTACTTGCGATGGGGTGGCTTGCTGCCGCGGCGGGGCGTTGCCATCACCGGGGCTTGAATCGCCACCCGGCCGGAATCCGCCGGGCTTCTTGAAACCGCCCGGTTTGTGCGACGGCGAGGAACCGCCGCGTATCCGTGTCGGTGCCATCCCACTCGTGGATGCGCAACTGCTGCTGCACCACCCAGACCTTCTTCAGGTGCTCGAACATTTCCGTCGGCATGCCGTCGGGCAGGTCGACCAGGCTGTAGTCGTCGCGGATGCTGATGCGGCCGATGTGCTTGCTGTCCAGCCCGGCCTCGTTCGCGATCGCGCCGACGATGTTGCCGGGCTTCACGCCGTGCTCGTGGCCGACTTCGATGCGGTAGGTGCGCTTGCCTTCCTCGGTGGCATGCGCGCGCAGCGGGCGCTGGCCGAATTCGCGCGGCGCGGCGTGCTCGTGCGCTGCCGGGCTCGCGCGGCCGCGGTGCGCGCGGCACTCGGCTCGCGTACCGGGCGGCCGGCAGCGGCAGGTTCGCGTGCGTCGCGGCGGGCGCCGCTCGCTGCTGCGCTCGCGTGCGTCGCGCGCTCGACGCGCTCGCGCGAGGCCGGCTCGTAGCGTCTCGCGCTTCGGCGGCGGCGCCAGCAGCAGCGGCTGGTCGCCCTGCACGATGCGCGCCAGCGCGGCGGCGATCTCGATCGCCGGCACGTTGTGTTCCTGCTCGTACTGCTCGATCAGCTGCTGGAACAGGCCGAGGTCGCCGGCGCCAGCGTGTCGGTGATGCGCTGCTTGAACTTGGCGATGCGCACGTCGTTGACCGCCTCGACGCTGGGCAGCTGCATCTGCTCGATCGGCTGGCGCGTGGCGCGCTCGATCGCGCGCAGCATGCGCTCTCGCGCGGGCTCACGAACAGGATCGCCTCGCCGCTGCGGCCGGCGCGGCCGGTGCGGCCGATGCGATGCACGTAGCTTTCGGTGTCGTACGGGATGTCGTAGTTGAGCACGTGGCTGATGCGCTCCACGTCGAGGCCGCGCGCGGCGACGTCGGTGGCGACCAGGATGTCGAGCTTGCCGTCCTTCAGCTGCTGGATCGCGCGCTCGCGCTGCGCCTGCACGATGTCGCCGTTGATCGCGGCGGCGGCGAAGCCGCGCGCCTGCAGCTTGCCGGCCAGCTCTTCGGTGGCCTGCTTGGTGCGCGCGAAGATGATCATCGCGTCGAACGGTTCGGCTTCGAGGATGCGGGTCAGCGCATCGAGCTTGTGCATGCCGCTGACCAACCAGTAGCGCTGGCGGATGTTCGGCGTGGTGGTGGTCTTGGACTTGATCGTGACCTCGACCGGATCGCGCAGGTAGGTCTGCGCGATCCGGCGGATCGGCGTCGGCATGGTCGCCGAGAACAGCGCGACCTGGCGTTCGGCGGGGTCTTCTTCAGCACTGCCTCGACGTCGTCGATGAAGCCCATGCGCAGCATTTCGTCGGCTTCGTCGAGCACCAGGTATTTCAGCTCGGACAGATCCAGCGTGCCCTTGTCCAGATGATCGATGACGCGGCCGGGCGTGCCGACCACGACGTGCACGCCGCGCTTGAGCGCGTGCAGCTGCGGGCCGTAACTCTGGCCGCCGTAGATCGGCAGCACCTGGAAGCCGGGCATGTGCGCGGCGTAGCGCTGGAACGCCTCGGCCACCTGGATCGCCAGTTCGCGCGTCGGCGCCAGCACCAGCGCCTGCGGCTTGCCCGCACGGCAGCTCGATGCGCGAGAGGATCGGCAGCGCGAACGCGGCGGTCTTGCCGGTGCCGGTCTGCGCCTGGCCGAGCACGTCGCGGCCTTCCAGCAGCGGCGGGATGGTCGCGGCCTGGATCGGCGAGGGCGACTCGTAGCCGACGTCGGCCAGCACGCGCTGAACGTCGGGATGCAGCGCGAGTGCGCCAAAACCGGACGGAACCGGGGCGTGATCGGAAGTGGGGGATGACATGGGAACCTCGGAATGGAACGCAGCGCCGTGAATGCGGCGCGCAAGGCGCGGATTCTACCAGCCTCGGCCGCTGCGCGTGGAGTTCAGGCTGAACGGGGCCACGCCGCTGTCAAGTATGCTGGGGCTCACTCGACGATGACCGTGAAACGCATGGCCACGCACGAAACGATCTGCAAACAGCGCCGGCGCGGGGGCGTGCAGGGCGTCTGTCGCCGCGCTGGGCGGTCCGCGCCGATCGCATGCGTTTCGCCGCCTGCCAGCCGTCCCGGGCGACGCGACAACGATGTCCGGTGCTCACCAGCTTCAACGACGATCACCGGCGCCATCGTGCCGGAGCGCCGGGTTTGTGATGAGCGCGCCGGTCGTGCTGCATACCGGGCGCACCCGGATCCGCCTGCCCGAGTCCGGGGATGCAGCGAAGTTGCTGCGCTATCGCGTGGAAAACCGCGAGCATCTGGCGCCCTGGGAACCCCTGAGGGAGACGAGTTACTACACGTTGAAGCATTGCGCGCAAGCGATCGCTGATGGCCATGAGACCGCGGCCTTCGATCGCGGCTATCCCTTTGCGGTGTTCAGCCCGGACGAGGCACGCATCCTCGCCACTTTCACCCTCGCCCATGTCGTGCGCGGCCCGTTCCAGGCCTGCCTGCTCGGTTACGGCATCGACGCCAGCCAGCAAGGTCGGGGCTTGATGCACGAGGCGCTGGAAGCTGGCCTGGCGTGGGCCTTCGACGAACTCGACCTGCATCGCGTGATGGCCAATTACCTGCCGCGCAACGAGCGCAGCGCCAGACTGCTGGAGCGGCTCGGATTCGAGCGCGAAGGGCATGCGCGCGACTATCTCAAGATCGCCGGGCAGTGGGAGGACCACGTGCTCACGGCGAAAATACGCCCGGCGGTTGAGCCGGACCTCACGTCGGCACCGCTTGCCGCTTCCGCATGAAAAAAGCCGCCCCGTGCGGGGCGGCTTGATCGGGTCTGGCTTGAATCAGGCCTTGACAGCCGGTCGATGACTCGAGCGGCGGCGCTGGTTGCTGGCGGCGTGCTCGCCGCGACCCTGCGGCGCGTAGCCGTTCGGCCGCGGCGATCCGGCGGGCTTGCCCTGGCGTGGTGCACGCGACTGGCGCTGACCACCACCACCGCCGCCCTGTTTCGGGCGTGGCGCACCAGCATCCAGACGCAGCGGAGCGGAGGGCTCGTAGCCGGCCACCGGGTTGATCGCGATGTCCTGCTTGAGCAGTTTGCGGATGTCGTACAGCAGGCCGCTTTCGTCATGGCTGACCAGCGACAGCGCCAGGCCTTCCACGCCGGCGCGGCCGGTGCGGCCGATGCGGTGCACGTAGTCTTCCGCCACCGAAGGCAGGTCGTAATTGATCACCATCGGCAGCTGCTCGATGTCGATGCCGCGCGCGGCGATGTCCGTGGCAACCATCACGGTGACGCGGCCGCACTTGAAATCGGCGAGCGCGCGGGTGCGGGCGTTCTGGCTCTTGTTGCCGTGGATCGCGGCGCTGCGCAGGCCGGAGGCGTTGAGGAACGTCACCAGCTTGTCGGCGCCATGTTTGGTGCGGCTGAACACCAGCGCCTGGCGCCGGCTGTCCTGCGACAGCACATGCAGCAGCAGGTCGCGCTTGCGCGAGGCGTCGACCGGGTGCACCTGGTGGCTGACCAGGGTGGTGACGGTGTTCGGCGCGGACACCGAGATCTCGCGGGCGTTGTGCATGAACTCCAGCGCCAGCGTCTTGATCGCCGGCGGGAAGGTGGCCGAGAACAGCATGGTCTGGCGCTTCTTCGGCAGCGCCTGCAGGATGCGCTTGAGCGCCGGCAGGAAGCCCATGTCGAGCATGCGGTCGCCTTCGTCCAGCACCAGCGTTTCCACCGCGGACAGGTCCAGCGTGCGCTGCTGCATGTGATCGATCAGGCGCCCCGGGGTGGCGATGACGATGTCCACGCCACGGCGCAGCGCGTTGATCTGCGGTCCGATGCTGACGCCGCCGAAGATGGTGGTGCTGCTGACCCGGATGTTCTTGCTGTAGCTGCGGATGTTGTCGTGGATCTGCGCGGCCAGCTCACGGGTCGGGGTGAGGATCAGTGCGCGTGGCCGCCGCGTCATGGTCGGCGCCGCTGGTCGACAACTTCTGCAGCAGCGGCAGCGCGAACGCCGCGGTCTTGCCGGTGCCGGTCTGGGCAGCGGCGAGCAGGTCGTGGCCTTCCAGTGCGGGCGGGATCGCCGCGAGCTGGATCGGGGTGGGTATCGTGTAGCCGTAATCGGCAAGCGCGCGCAACAACGCGGGCGCAAGGCCCAGCGAATCAAAAGACATGTAACACTCCTGGGCAACCCGGAGTGTTCATACCGTGTTGCGGATCAAGGGAAGGGGAGCGGCGGTGCGCCGCAGCGGCCAAGTGATCGACCGCGCCGCGCAGTATAACCGAAGCGGCGGCGCTGTGCGCGATTCGGCACTCAGCGAACGGGACCGCTGTCTCAGGGCGCGTGCTGCGCCACCAGCAGGTAGCTGTTGAAGGGCGTGTGTCCGCGCAGCGATGCGATGCGCACCACCAGCCCGGCGGCTTCCAGCGGGTCGCGCACTTCGTCGGCGCTCCGGATAGTGCTGCGCGCCACCGGGTATCCAGCCGGAGACGCGCAGGAAAAATTCCTCCAGCCGGGTGGCGTGGAAGCGCCAGTTGGCCTCGCGCAGCACGTTGCGGATGATCAGGCGTCCCTGCGGGGCCAGGTGCCGAGTGGCCTGTTGCAGCAAGCTGCGCTGCGCTGGCGCCGGCAGGTAATGCAGCACGTCGAGCAGGGCGACGTCGCCTTGCAGCGGCGGCAGGTCGTGCGCGTCGGCACGGTGCAACTGGATTGCCGCGGCAAGGCCGGCACGCTGTGCCGCGCGTTGCCCGGCGGCGATCTTGCGCTCGTCGTGATCCACGCCCAGATAGGCCGCCGTGCGGCCGCATGCGTGGAGGTATTGTCCGAGCAGACCGATGCCGCAGCCGATGTCGAGCAGCGGCAACGAACTGTCGGCAAGCACGCTGCTGCTCGCGGCATATACCGGATCGCTGGCCAGCTTGCTCCTTACATAAAGGCGTTGCAGGTGGCCATCGTAGCGGCTGGCGATGTGCTGGCGTGTGCGGCGATCCATGAATTTCCTGCCGTCAACGATGGCAGTCAGCCTAGCAGCTTGCTGAAATCCGGCCGCCGCGGCGGGTTGCGGCGCAAGCCCCGCTTGGTGCAAATCTTGCGCGCGGCCGTCAACGCGCTGCGACCCGGGACTTTTCGATGTCATGGCTTGCACCCCTGCGTGAACTCGATTCCAGCCAGAGGCATACGGTGCTGGCCAGCTTCCTCGGCTGGATGCTGGACGCTTTTGATTATTTCCTGCTGACGTTCGTCATCGTGGCCATCGCGCAGGAATTCCATACCGGCAAGGCCGAGGTCACCTACGCCCTGTTCCTGACCCTGGCGGCGCGACCGCTGGGCGCCTTGCTGTTCGGTCGGCTGGCCGATCGTTTCGGGCGGCGGCCGATCCTGATGCTCGACGTGGTCCTGTTTTCGGTGTTCGAATTGGCCACCGCGTTCTGCGACGTCGCTGACCATGTTGCTGGTGTTGCGCTTCCTGTTCGGCATCGCGATGGGCGGGGAGTGGGGCATCGGCGCGTCGCTGGCGATGGAGTCGATCCCGGCGAAATCGCGCGGCGCTGATTTCCGGCCTGCTGCAGAGCGGCTATCCGTGCGGGTTCTTCCTTGCCGCGCTGGCGAACTGGCTGCTGATCGATCACATCGGCTGGCGCGGGCTGTTCGTGGTCGGCGCGGCGCCGGCCCTGCTGGTGCTGTACATCCGCCGCAAGGTGCCGGAGTCGCCGGTCTGGCAGCGCGATCGGGCGGAACACGGCCGGATCGGCGTGCTCGAATCGATGCGCGGGCACTGGAAGCTGGCGATCTACCTGATGTTGCTGATGGCGGCGTTCAACATGTTCAGCCATGGCTCGCAGGACATGTACCACACCTTCGAGGAAGTGGACCTGCACCTGGACACCGGCTCGGGCGCGGCCTTCATGCTGGTCGCGTTGCTCAATCTCGGCGCGCTGGTGCGGTGGCCTGTTCTTCGGCGCGCTGTCCGAACGGATCGGTCGGCGCAAGGCGATGATCATCGCCGCGCTGCTGGCGATTCCGGTGATTCCGCTGTGGACGTACGGCGGTTCGCTGCTGCTGCTCGGCCTGGGCGCGTTCCTGATCCAGGTGATGGTGCAGGGTGCGTGGGGCGTGGTGCCGACCCACCTCAACGAACTCTCGCCGGCGCCGGTGCGCGGCACCTTGCCCGGCTTTGCCTACCAGATGGGCAACCTGCTGGCGGCGGTCACCGCCACCGCGCAGACCTGGATCGCCGAGTGGCATGGCGGCGACTTGCGTTCGCGATGTCAGTGTGGATCGCTGCGGTGGCATTGATGCTGGCGTTGCTGGTCTGGCTCGGGCCCGAAGCGCGCGGGCTGGATTTCAGCCCGCGGGGTCCGGTCGTGACAGGCTTGGCGCTGATAGAATTGCCGCTTTGATCGATCGAGAGACAGGCAATGAAGGCTGGCAAGGACAAAGTCGTCGCACTCCACTACACCCTGACGGTGGATGGCGAAGCAGGTGGAAAGCTCGCACGAGCGCGACGAGCAGTTGTGGGTACTGCTTGGCCACGGCCAGCTGATTCCCGGCCTGGAAACTGCGCTGGAAGGCCACGAGGCGGGCGACGAGCTGTCCGTGGACATTGCCGCCGCCGACGGCTACGGCGAGCGTCAGGAAGGCCAGATCCAGCGCATGTCGAAGAAGTACTTCCCGCAAGCCAACCGGCTCAAGCCGGGCATGGTCACCGTGCTGAAACTGAAGGAAGGCGGCCAGCGTGCCGTTACCGTGCACAAGGTCGGCATGAGCGCGATCGACGTGGACCTGAATCACCCGATGGCAGGCAAGGACCTGCATTTCGACGTGACGATCGGCGAAGTGCGCGAGGCCACCGAAGAAGAAATCAAGCACGGCCATGCCCATCCGCCGGGCAGTGCGGAGCACTGACCGGCGGATATCAGATCCAATCAAAAACGGCGCCTCGGCGCCGTTTTTACGTTTGCCCCTTCTCCCTCTGGGAGAAGGTTGGGATGAGGGTACGTCTCCTCGCGCGGCTCCCGTGCGGAGCACTGACCGGCGGATATCAGATCCAATCAAAAACGGCGCCTCGGCGCCGTTTTTACGTTTGCCCCTTCTCCCTCTGGGAGAAGGTTGGGATGAGGGTACGTCTCCTCGCGCGGCTCCCGTGCGAGAGCACTGACCGGCAGATATGGGGCATCGCGCTTCTTGCCATTACTCCCCTCCCACGCGAGGGAGGGGATTGAGGTGAAGGGGAGAAGGTTGGGATGGGCGCACCCAAACGCACAGCTGAGGTTGCGCGTTTGGGCCAATGGCCGTCCGGATCGGTGGCCTCAATCCAGCACCCGCTTCCCGTACGCAAAATGCTCACCCCAGTACGGCCCGTCGATATCGTCCAGCCGCACCGTGCCGCCGCTGTTCGGTGCGTGCACGAAGCGGCCCTTGCCGACATACACGCCGACGTGGCTGATGCTGCCGCCGATGTCAAAAAACACCAGATCGCCACTGGCCAGCTGGGTCATTTTGCGCACCTTGCGGACGTCCATCGCAGACATCGCTTGCGAGGTGCGCGGCAGTTTGATGCCGGCCGCCGTGCGGTAGATGTAATCGACCAGGCCGCTGCAATCGAAACCGCCGGCCGGTGTGTTGCCACCCCAGTGGTAGGGCGTGCCCACCAGGCCGATGGCCCGGAACAGGATGTCGTTCGCCTCGCCCGCGCTGGCGGCCGAGGGTGACCGCGGCGGCAGATTGGCCAGCGCAGACTGCGAGGCTTGATAAACGGGTTCGCGTCGATGCGGGCCGCTGGCGCAGGCGGTCAGCAGAAGCAGCCCGACGCCGAGCCATAGCCATCGCGCCGCGCGGCCGGTTCGCGCCGCGGGGCTGCATCGGGACGGATGGTCCGAGCGCATGATTTACCCTTGCCCTGAGTCACGTCGAGGGTATCAAATCAACAAGTTGGATGAAAGTCCTCATGATCTGGACGAAGCTGAGGTCGCGGCTGGCGCGGTACGGGAGGAGAGGGGCGGGCTTGTTCAATTTGCAAAATTTCACCGCGGCTGGCGCCACGAGGGCGGGTGCCGATCACCGGGACGGGGTGCTGCAGCCGACGCGGCGGCGCAACGCACCCGGATGGGTGTGTTGGATCACCTTCAGTCGTTCCATCAGTTATGGCTCGGTCGGCTACGGGGATGGCATCGTCAAAGCATTCCTGTCGGCACTGTGCAGCAGGCGATGCGTAGCGGTTTCGTCTTGCATGGGAATTGGCGCATCGGTTGTCGCGTAACTCGAAATTTAGGCAAACACGCGTACCCGTGCACGAGGCATGCTGGATAGAATGCCGAGCATGCCTGCGGTCCATGACGATGTGCTCATTCTCGGTGGCGGCGTGATTGGCCTGGCCTGCGCGCTGTACCTGCTGAAAGCCGGCGCCAGCGTGCGCGTGCTGGAACAGGGCGCGCCAGGTTGCGGCGCATCGCACGGCAACTGCGGCACGATCACGCCCAGCCACGCGCTGCCGCTGGCAATGCCGGGGATGGTCGGGGTGGCACTGCGTTCGTTCTTCCATGCCGACGCGCCGCTTTATCTCAACCCGCGCCTGGATGGCCCGCGCCTGCGCTGGCTGCTGGGTTTTGCGCGGCATTGCAACTGGCGTGATTTTCATGTGGCGACCCAGGCGCGGCTGGCGATCCTGCAGCGCTCGCGCCAGTTGCTGGCCGGGCTCGTGCGCGACGACCAACTCGACTGCGAGTTCGTCGAGCAGGGCACCTTGCATGTCTATCGCACGAGCGCATTGCGGGAAACCGACGAGAAGCAGCGTGCGGCGTTGCTCGAGCGCCTCGGCATCGAGGTGCGGCGGTTGAGCGGCGACGAGGTCGAGGCGATGGAGCCGGCATTGAAGCCCGGTGTGGTGGGCGGTCTGTTGCATCCGCAGGATGCGTCGTTGCGACCGGGTCCCTACGTGGCGGAACTGGCCCGGCGCGTGGTGCAACTGGGCGGTGTGATCGAAACCAAGGCGCGGGTCGAGGGCTTCGAAACGGCTGGCGCGCGCGTCACCGGCGTGCAGAGCAGTCGCGGTGCGTTTCGCGCGGAGCAGGTCGTGTTCGCGCTGGGGGCGTGGTCGCCGTTGCTGGCCCGGCGCCTCGGCCTGCGCTTGCCGATGCAGCCGGGCAAGGGTTATTCGCTTACCTACAGTCGTCCGACGCTGGCCCCGCGCCGTCCATTGACCTTGCGCGAGCCCTCGGTCTGCATCACCCAGTGGAACGACGGCTTTCGGCTGGGCAGCACGATGGAGTTTTCCGGCTATCGCGAGGGCCTCAACCGCACCCGTCTCGATGCGTTGCGCCGGGGCGCAGCCGCCTACCTGCGCGAACCGGAAGGCCCCGTGTTGCAGGAGGAGTGGTGGGGCTGGCGACCGATGAGCGTGGACGAGGTGCCGATCATCGGTCCCTCCGCGCGATGGTCCAACCTGTGGCTGGCGACAGCACACGGCATGCTCGGTGTGAGCATGTCGGCGGCGACCGGTGAACTGATGGCCTCGATGCTGGCGGGTACAGCGGCGGCGATCGATCCGGTGCCTTACGCGCCGGGGCGGTTTGGGTTGTAGAAGTCGGGAACGGGGAAGGGGGAACAGGGAACAGGGAACAGGGAACAGGGAATCCGGGAGAGCGCGAAGGCGGAGGACTGAACACCGAAAACTGAATTCAGAACTGAGAACTCAGAACTCAGAACTCAGAACACCGAACACCGAATCCAATCCCCGTTCCCGCCCCCGCGTACACTATCCCGATGCCCCCCACCTTCACCCTGCATCGCGGTCACGTGCCGCTGTTGATCAGCCTGCCGCACGATGGCAGTTTCATTCCCGCGGACATCTCGGCGCGCATGCATCCGGCAGCGCGACGTTCGCCGGATACCGACTGGCATGTGGCGCGGCTGTATGAGCCGCTGGCCATGGCACTGGGAGCCAGCGTGCTGAAGCCGCAGGTCTCGCGCTATGTGGTCGATCTCAACCGACCCGCTGACGGCCATGCCCTGTATCCGGGGCAGCGCGAGACGGGCCTGGTGCCCACCGTGGGGTTCGATGGCGAGCCGCTGTACCGCGACGGGGTCGTGCCGGATGCCGCAGAAGTTCAACGGCGGGTAAACGATTACTGGCAGCCGTATCACGAGGCGCTGGCGCAGGAACTTGCGCGCCTGTGCGAGGAGCACGGGCGTGCAGTGTTGTGGGAAGGCCACTCGATCCGTGGTTGCGTGCCGATGTTGTTTGACGGAAGGCTGCCGGATCTCAACTTGGGCACGGCCAGCGGTGCCAGTTGCAGCAGCGCACTGCAGGCGCGGTTGCAGTCGTGCCTTGACGGCCAGTCGCGCTTCACCGTGGCAGTCAACGGCCGCTTCAAGGGGGGTTACATCACCCGTCACTACGGTCGCCCCGACGCTGGCGTGCAGGCGGTGCAACTGGAGCTGGTCCAGCTCAATTACATGGAGGAGGCGAGCTTCGAGTACGACGAGAGCAGGGCGCCCGAGGTGCAGGCCATGATCGGACGACTGCTGCGGATCTGTCTGGACTGAGCGCAAGAAATTGTTGTCCAGATCGCGCCGTGCGGTTGTCAATGGCAGATGCCTCTCCCGCGCGTAAAAACCGGCGTATTCCATTCAGCCGCCGTATGCCGAATGCGCTGCATTGTCGACGCGCCGCTCCACCCGCGTTGCCGGGTTCCGGCCGGGCTCGCGGCAACTCCTTCGTCCGAGGTTCGACACCATGATGCGCAAACTTCTGATCG
The DNA here is from genome assembly GCA_963771235.1 of uncultured Gammaproteobacteria bacterium. Classification (GTDB taxonomy): domain Bacteria; phylum Pseudomonadota; class Gammaproteobacteria; order Xanthomonadales; family Rhodanobacteraceae; genus Rhodanobacter. The sequence goes on along the minus strand of CAVYSP010000002.1, from coordinate 48,086 downwards.
CTTCCCTGCTCACGGCGGGCGTCGCGCTTTCCGGTTCCGTGTTGGCATTGCCTGCAGCACCACAGGCGGCGACGCCGGCGGCACAGGCCGCTCCCGCGGCAGCGCCGGCTCCGGCAACCAATACACCGAAAACCGCCACACACCACAAGGCACACCACAAGAGCCACAAGCATCACAAGAAGGCCGCGACACCTGCTGCCACGTCAACGGGCGCTTGATTCGCAGGGGCTGGTCAAGGTCCGACAGCCTCCCCCGGTGACGCAAGACCCGCCGGTTCAGGCCGGCGGGTCTTTTTGTGCTGGCAGCGCCGCGATGCATTTCAACTCGATGGCGATCGGCGTCGGCAGGCTGCTGATGCCGAGCGTGGTGCGACAGGCATCGACGTCGGCGAAATAGTCGGCGTAGATCCGGTTGTAGGTCGCGAAATCGCGCGACATGTCGGTCAGGAACACGGTGACGTCGACCAGGTCGGTCCACTGCGCTCCACTGGCTTCCAGTACCGCGCGGACATTGGCGAAGACCTGGCGGCATTGCGCTTCGATGTCGTAGTCGAGCAGACGTCCGTCGGCGTCGTGGACGTTGCCGGGGATGGTGTTGCTGACGGGTTGGCGCGGGCCGACGCCGGACAGGAACAGCAGGTGGCCGACCCGGCGCGCGTGGGGATAGGCTCCGACCGGAGCAGGTGCGCTGTCGGTGCGAATCCCTTCGTTGCTCATGCCTGGCCTGCCCAGCGATCGGTCAATTGCGCCACCGCCCGCGCGTAGGCTTCGGGCAGATGCTCGCCGCCCCGCACGTCCAGACCCAGATCGTGGATGTGGCCATCATCCAGTCCGTAGATCCAGGCGTGCACGGCCAGTTGCTGGCCGCGCTCCCACGCTTCGCCCACCACCGTGGTGCGACACACGTTGAACGCCTGCTCCAGTGCGTTCAATTCGCACAGGTGAGCGTGGCGCAGCGCGAACGGTAGCGCCGGATCGAGCTTGTCGGCGTGTTTCAGGGCGATGTCGGTGATGTGCCGCAGCCAGTTGTCGATCAAGCCCAGGCGGCTCTCCTTGAGCACGGCGCCGACGCCGCCGCAGCCGTAGTGACCCACCACCAGGATGTGTTTCACCTGCAGCACGTCGACGGCGAACTGGATGGTGCTGAGCGCGTTGAGGTCGGTGTGCACCACCACGTTGGCCACGTTGCGGTGCACGAAGATCTCGCCCGGCGGCAGGTCGACGATCTGGGTCGCCGGGACGCGTGAATCGGAGCAGCCGATCCACAGATACTCCGGCGCCTGTTGTTGCGACAATTTCTCGAAAAAAGTAGGGTCCTGCATCGCGACCTGGTCGGCCCAGCGGCGATTGTTGGCCAGCAGATCTTTCAACGAATTCATCGGGACTCCTGATTTGCAGTTTTCGGTAACAAAGATCGCGCGCTATCGTTCGGCGGGTGCCGCGGCGTCGTAAGCGATGCAGACGTTTTTCGGCTCGGTGAAGAAGTGCAGGGCCTCGTTGCCCCCCTCGCGGCCGATACCGGACTGTTTGGCGCCGCCGAATGGCGTGCGCAGGTCGCGCTTAAGCCAGCAGTTGATCCAGACGATGCCGAACTCGAGCTGGCCGGCGAGACGATGGGCGCGCGACAGATCCTGCGTCCACAGCGAAGCGGCCAGTCCGTAGCGGCTGTCATTGGCGATCGCGAGTGCTTCAGCTTCGTCCTCGAACGGAATCAACGCGACCACCGGGCCGAAAATTTCCTGCTGGTTGGTCTGCGCCGACGACGGCAGACCTTCGATCACGGTCGGCGCGATGAACCAGCCCTCGCTGCAGCGCCCGGGCACATGGGCGGCGTCGCCGCCGCAGAGGATCTTTCCGCCTTCCGTTCGCGCCTGCTCGATGCAGCCGATTACCTTGCCGAAGTGCGCCTGCGAGACGATGGCGCCGAGATCGCTGCGCGGGTCCTGCGGGTCGCCCACGCGCAAAGCGCGCACGCGTTCGAGGTAGCGTTCGCGGAAGTCGTCATAGATCGATCGCTGTACCAGCAGACGCGAGCCGCACAGGCAGATCTCGCCCTGGTTGGCGAAGCCCGAGCGCACGATGGTGTCCAGGTTCGCGTCCGACAGATCAGCATCGGCAAACACGATCGCCGGATTCTTGCCGCCCATTTCCAGAGAGACCTTCTTGAAGGCCGGTGCCGCGGCGGCGGCGATCGCCGCGCCGGTGCGGGTGGAGCCGGTGAACGAGACCGCCTTGACCGCCGGGTGCGCGACGATGGCCTCACCGACCTTCGGTCCCAGCCCGTGCACGACGTTCAGCACGCCCGGCGGAAAGCCGCATTCGACGGCCAGTTGCGCCAGTCGATACGCAGTCAGCGGCGTCACTTCCGAAGGTTTGGCCACTACCGTGTTGCCGGCGGCCAGTGCCGGCGCGATCTTCCACGTGAACAGATAGAGCGGCAGATTCCACGGACTGATGCAGCCGACCACGCCCAGCGGCTGGCGCAGCGTGTAGTTGATCGCACCGTCCGGCATGGCGTGCGCTTCGCTCGACCATTGCGTGATGGCGGCGGCGAAAAAGCGCAGGTTGGCCACCGCGCGCGGTATATCCACGCGGCGCGCCAGCGTCACCGGCTTGCCGCTGTCGCGCGATTCCTCAGCAGCGAGCTCGTCCAGACGATCCTCGATCGCGTCGGCCAGGCGTTGCAGATGGCGCGCGCGTACGTCGACGGGCAGGGCGGCCCAAGCCGGTGCCGCGCGTTGCGCCGCAGCGACTGCGGCGTCGACGTCGCGAGCATTCGAATCCGGGCAGCGTGCATACACGGCGCCGGTTGCGGGTTCATGCACGTCCAGATAGCCGCCACCAGTCGGCGCGCACAACTTGCCGTCGACCAGGTTGGCGAGGATGAGGGTTTCCATCGCGCCAGTGTAGCGCCGGCGGTACGTGGCGAAAAATCTGCGGCGCTGCGGCGGGTCGTGCGGGCTGCCGCCTTGAGTTCGCTGAGGAAGATGAGGCCATTCAAGGCGTCGTCCCGCTGGCGGCGGGGGATGGCGTGGTGGCGTACTTCCTGGTCAAGGCCTTGAAGCGCGAATCGCCGCGCAGCGGGATATAAGTGGGGTTGACGGTGAAGTCGTTGCAGGAATACGGCACCGGGGCGCACGAGCGATCCAGCAGATTCAGCGCGATGTCTTTCTTGTCCAGCACGAGATAAACCTGAAACAGGTTGTAAAGCGAATCAGGGTCGAGATCGGGCCGCTTGCGCAGCGTGTCTGCGCCAGCCATGGCCTGCGCGCGCAACTTCGGGTCCAGCACGGATTGGTAGGCCAGACGGCCGGCGGCGATGAGTCCCTTCGCCAGCGAGGTGTCGGGCTGCGCGAGGTCGAACGCCCCGACGGCGTCCTGATTGCGATGCAGCAGCGCGTAATTCATGGCGAGCTCGAAGGCGGAACTGGCACTGTGGGATGCCAGCCGCATCGCAGCCCGCGAGGGCGCCAGCGCCTGCGCGTACTCTCCGGAATTCATGTAATTGTTTGCCAGGTTGTTCTGCGCAGTGGCGTTGTCGGGATCCAGTTGCGCCGCCTCCAAGGTCTCCGCCAGAGCCTGCGGGCGCGGCAACAGCAGTGCGTAATCGATATGCGCGACGGCATTGCTCGGATCGAGTTCGATCGCGCGTCGATAACCCGCTTTGGCTTCGTCGATCCGGCCTTCGGTAGCGTCGACGTTGGCGAGCACGATGAGTGCGGACACGTTGGCGGGGTCCAGCGCCAGCGCCTTGTGCGCTTCCGCGCGTATCTTGGGCAAAACATCCTTGAGCGAAAGCGTGGAGAACTGGGTCAGGTTGTACCAGGTACGCGCGAGCAGGGCATGCGCTTCGGCGTAGTCCGGATCGAGCGCGATGGCCTGCTGCATCAGCACGCGGGACTTTTCATATGGCGCGGCGCCACGGGCTGTCTGAAAGATCGCGCGCACCTGCAACACCAGGTCGTGGGCCTGCGGGTTGATGGGGTTGGTGACGCGCGTGCTCGCGAATTTCACCTTCAGCGCCGAGGCGATCGAGGCGGAAATCTTGTCCTGCACCGCGAAGATGTTGGAAAGCGAATCGTCGTAGTGGTTGGCCCACACCTGATAGCCGTCTTTCACGTTGACCAGTTCCACGATTACCCGCACTGCGTTGCCCTGGCGCAGGATCTTGCCGGTCAGCACGTTGGCGACGTTCAACTGCTGGCCGATGTCACTGGCGCTGTGCTTGCTGTTGCGGAACTTCGATGCCGTATCCCACGCGATCACGTGGAGTCCGGTGTTCTGGCCCAACGCGTTGGTGAGCTCCTCGGTGATGCCGTCGCTGAAGTAGGCCTGCTTGGGATCGTCGCCGAGGTTGGTGAATGGCAGGACCAGCAGGGTGTCAGCCGGCGGATGAAAAGCGGCTCTCGCCGGCGCGGCAACGCTGCTGGTTGACGCCATCCCCGGCATGGCGGTCGCGGTGGACGCTTTCGTGGTCGCCGCGACGGCCGACTGCGTCGGAGCCCCGTGCTGCGGATACAGACGCCAGCCCATCAATGCCACCGCCAGCACCAGCACGCCGATGATCACGAAATCCAGGCTGCGGCCAACGCGGCGCGTCTGTTCCGGCGGCCGCGCCTCCCCGGATGTCGCCGGCTCGGTACGGCGGATGCCGTCGGGCGTCACCTCGAAGGCCCAGGCGAGGATCACGGCCACCGGGAAGCCCAGCAGCACCAGCAGAACCACCAGTTGCGCGGTCCAGTCGGGCATGTGGAAGATCGGAAATACCTGGGTGGCGATCTGCACCAGCAGCCAGCCAACAATGGCGTAGGCGACCGTCACGCGCCACACATGGCGGCGCTTCAGTTCTTGCAGAAAGCCGGGACTCGACATGCCAGGCAGTTCCCGCTGGTTCGCACGCAGTCGTGCAGTGTCCAGTCCGCATCATAGCGGCAAGCCCGCGGCATGCCGCGTTTTGGTCCGAAGGGTGTTGTTCGCCGCGCTAGATCGAGCGCATGCGTCCGCCGTCCACCGGCAGGTTGACTCCCGTGATGTAGCCCGCCGCCGGCGAGGCGAGGAAGGCGACTGCGGCGGCTGTTTCCGCCGGGTCGGCAAAGCGCCCGATTGGGATCGCCGCGGCCATCTCCTGTTGCACCACCTGTTCGCTGCGACCCGATTTCTGCGCCGTCGCTGTCACCAACTGCTCGATCCGTGGCGTATGGGTGGAACCGGGCAGCACGTTGTTGACAGTGATCCCGAGCGGCGCGAGTTCGCCGGCCAGGGTTTTGGCCCAGCTGGCCACGGCGCCGCGGGTGGTGTTGGAGACGCCGATGCCGGGGATCGGCTCCTTCACCGAAGTGGAGATGATGTTCACGATGCGGCCCCAGCCGGCAGCGCGCATGCCCGGCAAAACCGCCTGCACCAGCATCTGGTTGGCCAGCAGGTGCTTGCGCAAGGCGTCCAGAAACTCCTGCGGGGTGGCGTCGGCGATGGCGCCCGGCGGCGGGCCGCCGCTGTTGTTGATCAGGATATGCACCGGACTGGCGGCGGCCAGCGCATCGACCCGGGCGCGCAGCGCCTCCGTGTCGCCTGAATCGGCGACGAGGAAGTCGTGTCGCTGCGCCTCGTGGGTGCGCGGCAGGCTCTCGACCACGCGGGCCAGCACCTCGCCACGACGGGACAGCGCGGTGACGTTGGCCCCGAGCAGGGCCAGTTCGACCGCGCAGGCGCGGCCGATGCCTTGGGAAGCGCCGCAGACCAGCGCGTGACGTCCACTCAGATCCAGTTGCATGTGTTCACTCCGGTTGAAGTGTGAAATCCCGAGATGGCCCTTGCCATATCCTGAGCGCCAACGCACGTTGTGACGTGTCGCGTGTGGCGCTCGTATCACGGTCCGTTTTCTTCTCTCGAAACTCCGTGGAAGAACTCCCACCGCCGCTCAGTGCCACAGGCGCAACGCCAGTGCGCCCAGCCAGCATAACCAGCCCAGCCACGGAGCGGAGCGCCACAGGTTGCGCCATCGATTGATGGACGCATCGCGCAGCGCGGGCAGTGCCGGCGAGCGCAACACGCCCTGCATGCGGGTCCAGCGGCGCCAGGCTGAAGGCTTGGAAACCGTGCCCGGGGCCGGCTCGACGATGACCTGCCAGTGCTGTGGATAACGTCGCCGCAGCAGGGCCGCGAGGCGGAATTGCGCCACGTAGGACAGCGCGAACAGGGCCACGCCAGCCGCCAGCAGGGCGAGATACAGCACGATCATGACGAGCCGTTGCGCTTGCCGCTCCACGGGAGGGGCAGTTCGTTCAACAAACCGTTTCCGCTCGATGGCTTGCCGCACACCGCGCTGTCGACGGCTTTCTTGTACGCCGAATCCATGATGCCGATCCACAGCGAACCATCCGGTCCGTGCGGAATGCTGTAGCTGCCGCTGGAGCCCATCTTCAAGGTCGCCGCGGTGGTGCTGGAGATCGATGCCGGCGACTGCTCCCAGTACGTCTTGCCCGACTGTTGCTCACCGGAGCTGTACACCAGCAGGTAACGCGCGTCCTTCTGCTCCACGCTGAAGCTGCCGAATGCACCGGTCGTTTCGTCACTCCAGCCCATGTGCTCGCACAGCTGGATGTCTTTGGACTGGACCGGTTGGAAGCCGCTGTCGAGCAGCACGATGGTCGGCGCGAACAGGTAGCTGGTGTGCAGCCAGCGACCGTTCAACTCCGATTTCAGGGCGATCCGGTACGGCAGCTTCACTTCGGTGGGCAGGCGAAACGCGAGAAAATAACTCTTGGTGCCGTTGAGGTTCGCGACCATGGAGCCGCGGCCGAGGGTGAACTTCTGCGGTCGCCAGGGCAGCAGACTGCGGTAGGAAAAGTCGGCGAAGCTGCTGCAGCAGGGGGTCGCTTGCTGCAAATGCAACTGGGCCAGTTTCAGCGGATCGCCGGCGTCCTCCGCGGGTGAGCGCAGATTGGGCGGAATCAGGACCCTGGCGGCGTGGCAGCCGGACAGGAAAATGGCGGCGGCGCATACGGCGGCGAGGGCGGAAAAACGGTACGACATGAACTTCTCGGGCACTCTGGACTTGTGAAAGATTCGACTGCCGTGGTGTCGGGGACCGTGACCAGGCTGCGTGGTGAACGAGTCTCGGATTCTGCGGCAGCGATCGACGTGGGTGGGGCGTTTTCCCGAGTTGTCAGAACTCGGCGGTGCCGGCGGCGCGCGGATACGGAATCGCGTCGCGGATGTTCGACAAGCCGCAGATATAGACCAGCAGGCGCTCGAAGCCGAGGCCGAAACCGGCATGCGGCACGGTGCCGTAGCGGCGGAAGTCGCGATACCAGCCATAGCTGGCCGGATCGAGTCCGAACTGCGCCATGCGCCGGTCGAGATAGTCGAGCCGCTCCTCGCGCTGCGATGCCGCCGATGATCTCGCCGATGCCCGGCGCGAGCACGTCCATCGCGGCGACGGTTTTTCCGTCGTCGTTCAGGCGCATGTAGAACGCCTTGATCTCCTCGGGATAGTTCATGACGACGACCGGACGGCCGACGTGTTTCTCGGTCAGGTAGCGCTCGTGCTCGGTCTGCAGGTCGGCGCCCCATTCGACCGGGTATTCGAACTTCTTGCCTGATTTCTTCAGGATCTCGACCGCGTCGGTGTAGTCGATGCGCTCGAACGGCTGGGCGATGAACGCCTCCAGGCGCGAGATCGCGTCGCTCTGCACGCGCTCGGCGAAGAACGCCATGTCGTCCGCGCGCTCGGCGAGCACGGCCTTGAAGATGAACTTGAGGAAGTCTTCGGCGCAGTCGGCGTTGGCACTGAGGTCGGCGAACGCGATCTCCGGCTCGACCATCCAGAACTCGGCCAGATGGCGCGGCGTGTTCGAATTCTCGGCGCGGAAGGTCGGACCGAACGTATAGACCTTGCTCAGCGCCAGGCAATAGCCTCGACGTTGAGCTGGCCGGACACGGTGAGGAACGCCTCGCGACCGAAGAAATCCTTGCGGAAATCGATCGCGCCGTCGGGCAGGCGCGGCAGGTTGACCAAGTCCAGCGTCGAGACGCGGAACATCTGGCCGGCGCCTTCGGCATCGGAGGTCGTGATGATCGGCGTGTTGATCCAGAAGAAGCCCTGTTCGGTGAGATAGCGGTGGATCGCCCTCGCGATCGTGTGGCGCACGCGCGTCGACCGCGCCGAACAGGTTCGTGCGCGGGCGCAGATGCGCGACCTCGCGCAGGAATTCCATCGAGTGCTGCTTGGGCTGGATCGGGTAAGTTTCCGGGTCGTCGACCCGGCCGATGACGAGCACGTCGGAGCCTGGATCTCGAACGCCTGTCCTTTGCCTTGCGACGGCACCAGCTGCCGCTGGCGATCACGCTGGCGCCGGCGGTCAGGTGCGTGATCTCGCTGGCGTAATTGGCCAGAGTGGCGGGTGCCACGGCCTGGATCGGATCGAAGCACGAACCGTCGCTGACCTTGACGAACGACAGGCCGGCCTTGGAATCGCGCCGCGTGCGCACCCAGCCGCGCACGGTCACCGTGCGCCGGCCGCGATGGTGCCGGACAAAGCCTGCTTCACACTGACCACGGCCATGGTGGAAACTCCTGCTGCGCGCCGCCTGTCGGCGCATCGGATGACTGGCGCGGGCGCGCTGCGGCGCGGCAGGCCAAACGGGCATGATAATGTAGTGGTTGCCCGGCCCGCGATACCCCGCGGATTCTCATGAAGGTTGGACCGACACGCGATGAGCATCAGCATCACTCCCGCCGCAATGAACGCATGCAGGACTTCCTCGCTCGAAGCCGGCGGCGGCAGGCGTGCGCTTTGGCGTCAAGACGCACCGGCTGCTCCGGGTTTGCCTACATGGTCGACCTGGCCGAGTCGATGGGCGAGGACGACCGACGTGTTCGAGCGTGGACGGCGTGCCGCTCATCGTCAGCGACAAGGCCTGGCCTTCGTCGACGGCACCGACATCGACTTCCAGCGCCAGGGCCTCAACGCGAGCTTCGTGTTCCGCAATCCGAATGCGACCGGCGAGTGCGGCTGCGGCGAGAGCTTCACCGTTAGCTGAGGGGTCGGGGGGCGAAAAGCGAGGGGCGAGCGGCGAGGGGCGACACACCGAGCTTCGCAGCAAGACCGTCGACCAATCCCTGGGATCCGGTTTTTGCGCGCTCATCCCTCGCCCCTCGGCCTTCGTCCCTCATCCGCCGCCGCCCTTGCACTCAACTTGCTGTCCCGCCTACTATTCCGCTTCTGTCCGCGCCACAAAGGCACGGGCGGGACCTTGCCTCACCGCGCCGCGGGAGGCTGCCGAGGCCACGTTCGGCCGCATCCACAAGGAGTCAACAATGACCATGCGTCACTACGAAATCGTGTTTCTGGTCCATCCTGACCAGAGCGAGCAGGTGCCCGCCATGATCGAGCGCTACAAGTCGCTGATCGAGGCGGATGGTGGCAAGATCCATCGCCTCGAAGACTGGGGCCGCCGCCAGCTGGCTTATCCGATCCAGCACCTCGCCAAGGCACACTACGTGCTCCTCAACATCGAGTGCAGCCAGAACGCGCTGAACGAGCTGGAGTCCGGCTTCCGCTTCAACGATGCGGTGCTGCGCCACCTGATCATCAAGCGCGACGACGCGGACACCGAGCCGTCGTCATCTGAAGGAAGAAAAAGGACGACAAGTCGAGCCGCCGTCGCGATGACGACAGCGACGACGATGGCGACAGCCGTGGCCACGGCCGCTCCCAGAACGATCGCAACAGCGACGACTGACAGGAAGCCCAGACATGTCCAAGTTTTTCCGCCGCAAGAAGTTCTGCCGCTTCACCGCCGAGGACGTCGTCGAGATCGATTACAAGGATCTCAACGTCTTGCGCCAGTACATCACCGAGACCGGCAAGATCGTGCCGAGCCGCATCACCGGCACCAAGGCGCGCTATCAGCGCCAGCTGGCCACCGCGGTGCAGCGCGCGCGTTTCCTGGCGCTGCTGCCGTACAGCGACAGTCACGACGTCTGAGCGTGGCAGGGACTAGGGAGTAGGGAATTGGGAATGGGTGCCGCAGGGCACTGCTCTCCGATTCCCTATTCTCCATTCTCTATTCCCTCAATTCGGACAGCCGCCTCTGCTGCGCCGGGCCACACCGGCGCTAACGAACAGGAAATCATCATGGAACTCATTCTTCTGCAGAAAGTGAAAAACCTCGGCAACCTCGGCGACAAGGTCGCGGTGAAGCCGGGTTACGGCCGCAACTATCTTCTTCCGCAGGGCAAGGCGGTGCGTGCGAATGCTGCCAATCTCGCCGAGTTCGAGAAGCGCCGCGCCGAGTACGAGGCCAAGGCCAACCAGCAGCTCGCCGGCGCCGAAGCGCGCAAGGCGCAGCTCGAGAAGCCACGGTCACGATCAAGGCCAACGCGAGCCCCGAAGGCAAGTTGTTCGGCTCGGTCGGTCCGCGCGATATCGCCGAGGCGTTCACCGCGCCGGTCACCACGATCGACAAGAGCGAAGTCGTCATGGGCGAAGGTCCGCTCCGCCACATCGGCGAGTTCGAGGTGCAGCTGCACCTGCACGCCGACATCCACACGACCGTCAAGGTGACCGTCGTCAGCGACGAGTAAGTCCGGCAGGCTGCGGCTTGCTCCGAAACAAACGGGCGCCCATGGCGCCCGTTTGTTTTGGCGACGGGAACGGGACGGGAACAGGGAACAGGTGGAACGCCGCGCGGTATGAGTCGGAGTTGAAGGATCCCCGGGCTGGCGGAACGGCACTCCCTCTCCTTCGATCGAATCAGGTCCTGGTTCATTGGCCCTCGGCCTTCGTTCCGCCGCCGTTCCCCGTTCCCCGCCTTATCCCCACCAACCCACAACATATCCACAGGGTTGTTGTCTCGACGGGTGAGACGGCGCCGCGCATGATATGCAGGTATGCCTGCCCACTCGGGGTAGGCGCGTGCTGCATTCGTTCGTGGCGCCATTCCTTGAGGTAAATCGATGTCCTTCGTGCCCGAACGCAGATCCCCATCAGCCGCCATCGAGGCCCTGCGGCGTGCCGCCGCATTCGATCGAAGCCGAGCAGGCGGTGCTCGGCGGGCTGATGCTTGCACCGGAATCGCTGGGACAACATCGCCGACCGGCTCGCCGAGGACGATTTCTATCGCAAGGATCACCGCCTGATCTATCGCGCGATCGGCGAGCTGTCGAACAAGGGCATGCCGTACGACGCGGTGACGCTGGGCGACTGGTTCGAGGCGCAGGCCTGGCCGAACTGGTCGGCGGCGCGAGCTATCGTGATCGAGCTCGCCAACTCGACGCCGAGCGCGGCCAACATCGCCGCCTATGCCGACATCGTGCGCGAGAAATCGGTGCTGCGCCAGCTGATCGACGCCGGCACCGAGATCGCCGGCGATGCGTTCCTGCCCGAGGGCAGAGCGTGCCAGGAGCTGCTGGAAACCGCCGAGCAGAACGTGTTCCACATCGCCGAAGCCGGCGCGCGCGGCGCAAGGGTTTCGTCTCGATGCGCGACGCGGTCAAGGATGCGTTCCAGATCCTGCTACCAGCGCTACGAGAACCAGGGCCCGCTCACCGGCCTCGCGACCGGCTTCACCGATCTCGACGAGATGACCGCCGGCCTGCAGCCGTCCGACCTGATCATCGTCGCGGCGCGTCCGTCGATGGGCAAGACCGCGCTCGCGGTCAACTTCGCCGAGAACGCCGCGATGCAGAAGCAAGAAGGCGGTGGCGATCTTCTCGATGGAAATGTCGGCCTCGCAGCTCGCGTTCCGCCTGATTTCCTCGCTCGGCCGCATCAACCAGCAGCACCTGCGCACCGGCGACCTCGACGAAGAGGAATGGCCGCGCGTGACCAACGCGATCACGTTGCTGTCCGAAGCGAAGATCTTCATCGACGACACGCCGGCCTGTCGCCGGGCGAATTGCGCGCGCGCGCGCGCCGGCTGAAGCGCGAGCACGATCTCGGCCTGATCGTGATCGACTACCTGCAGCTGATGCAGGTGCCCGGCAACAAGGAGAATCGCGCCACCGAAATTTCAGAAATCTCGCGTGCACTGAAGGCGCTGGCGAAGGAGCTCGAACGTGCCCGTGGTCGCGCTTGTCGCAGCTCAACCGCTCGCTCGAACAGCGCACCGACAAGCGCCCGGTGATGTCCGACCTGCGCGAATCGGGCGCGATCGAGCAGGACGCCGACGTGATCATGTTCATCTACCGCGACGAGTACTACAACCAGGAATCGCCCGACAAGGGCATCGCCGAAATCATCATCGGCAAGCAGCGTAACGGCCCGACCGGCACGGTGCAAGCTGACCTTCCTCGGCCAGTACACGAAGTTCGCGAATTTTGCGCCGGATTCGTTCGCGGGGAGTTTGAATGAGAGCGGGAACGGGGAGCGGGGAACGGGGAACGCGGGGCTCACGAGCAACCACGAGCTGCGGCACTGCATGGAAAATTTGCTCGAGCCGGAGCTGCCCGCATACGCGGGCTGCACGTTCCCCGTTCCCCGCTCCCCGTTCCCGTTCTTCGCAGCCATGAGCCGCGCCACCGCCGCCACGATCCATCTCGGCGCGCTGCGCGACAACCTGCGCGGCGCGTGCGCGAGCTCGCGCCGGCGCGAGGTCATGGCGGTGGTCAAGGCCGACGGCTACGGGCACGGGCTCGAGCGCGTCGCGCGCGCGCTGGATGGCGAGGCCGATGCGTTCGGCGTCGCCGGCATCGCCGATGGGCAGCGCCTGCGCGCGGCGGGGCATCGGCAGCGCATCGTCGTGCTGTCGGGCCCGGACGATGCCGGCGATCTCGCCGAGATGCGCCGCCTGCGCCTCGAATCGGCGATCCATCACGACGCCCAGATCGATGGCTCGCGGAGGCCGATCCCGACCCGCGGCCGTTGCGCGTCTGGCTGAAGCTCGACACCGGCATGCATCGGCTCGGTTTCGCGCCCGACGCGCGTCGTCGCGCGTGCATGCGCGACTGCGCGGCCTGCCGAGCGTCGATCCGCGACATCGGACTGATGACGCACTTCGCCAACTCCGACGTGTTCGACGACGCGCAGACACCTGCGCAGATCGCGCGCTTTGCGAAGCGACAGCGCATTTGCCGGGGCGAGCGTTCGCTGTCCAACTCCGCCGGCATGCTCGGCTGGCCCGACGCGCGCGGCGACTGGGTGCGCGCCGGCGGCGTGCTGTACGGCATGTCGGTCGTCGCTGGCAAGAGCGGCTGCCGATTTCGGCTTCCGCCCGGCGATGACGTTGTCGCACGCGCCTGATCGCGATCAATCGCGTGCGCAAGGGCGAACGCGATCGGCTATGCCGGCGACCTGGACCTGTCCCGAGGACATGCAGGTCGGCGTCGCCGCGATCGGCTACGGCGATGGCTATCCGCGCAGCGCCGAGGCCGGCACGCCGGTGCTCGTCGGCGACCGGCGCGTGCCGCTGATCGGGCGCGTGTCGATGGACCTGATCACGATCGATCTGCGCGACGCCCCCGACGCGCACTATCGGCGATCCGGTCGTGCTGTGGGGGCGCGGAGCTGCCGGTGGAAACTCGCCGCGCATCCGGCACGATCGGCTACGAGCTGACCTGCGGCATGACCCGCCGCGTGCTGTTCGTCGAGGACGACAGCTGACAGCTGACCCCTGACGTCGGACTGGCCGTCTCGCGGTTTGCGATCCCCGCAGGCTAAGCTCGCTCCATCTCCCGCATTGTCGATCCGGAACACCCCATGGCCAAAGCCAAGACCGCCTACGTCTGCACCGACTGCGGCGCCGAGCACACCAAGTGGCAGGGCCAGTGCATCGAATGCGGGGCCTGGAACACGCTCAGCGCGATCGTGCTGCAGCCGGCCACGGCGGGTCAGCTGTCGGTAGGGGCGCAGCGTTCCAGCTACGCCGGCGCCGCGGCGGGCGCGCCCAAGATCACGCCGCTGACCGAGGTGATGCTGACCACCGAGGCGCGCACGCTGACCGGCATCGGCGAGCTCGACCGCGTGCTGGGCGGTGGCCTGGTGCAGGGTTCGGTGGTGCTGATCGGCGGCGATCCGGGCATCGGCAAGTCGACGCTGCTGCTGCAGATGCTCGGCACGCTGGGCTTGCAACTGCGCAGCCTGTACGTCACCGGCGAGGAATCGCTGGCGCAGGTCGCGGCGCGAGGGCAGCGCCTGGGGCTGTCGCTGGAGCCGCTGCGCGCGCTGGCGGAAACCTGCATCGAGCGCATCCTCGACCAGGCGATGGCGACGCGGCCGAAGGTGCTGGTGATCGATTCGATCCAGACGATCTGGACCGAGCTGCTGACCGCGGCGCCGGGTTCGGTGATCGCAGGTGCGCGAATCGGCCGCCAAGCTGACGCGCTTTGCCAAGGAAACCGGCACCAGCGTGTTCCTGGTCGGCCACGTGACCAAGGAAGGCGGCATCGCCGGGCCCCGCGTGCTCGAGCACATGGTCGATGCGGTGCTGTATTTCGAAGGCGAGGCCGGCAGCCGCTTCCGCGTGCTGCGCGCGTTCAAGAACCGCTTCGGCGCGGTCAACGAGCTGGGCGTGTTCGCGATGAGCGACAAGGGCCTGCGCGAAGTACCCAATCCCTCGGCGATCTTCCTGTCCAATCACGCAGGGCCGACCTCCGGCAGTGCGGTGATGGTGACGCGCGAGGGTACGCGACCTCTGCTGGTCGAAGTACAGGCGCTGGTCGATCAGTCCTCGCTGGGCAATCCGCGGCGAGTCACCCTGGGCCTGGAACAGAACCGCCTGGCGATGCTGCTGGCGGTGCTGCATCGGCACGGTGGCGTGGCGGCCTACGACCAGGACGTGTTCGTCAACGTCGTCGGCGGCATCCGCGTGCAGGAAACGGCGGCCGACCTGCCGGTGCTGCTGGCGGTGCTGTCCAGCTTTCGCGACCGGCCGTTGCCGGAGCACATGGTGGCCTTTGGCGAGGTCGGTCTTTCCGGCGAGATCCGTCCAGTGCCCAATGGCGAAGAACGACTGCGGGAAGCGGCCCATCACGGTTTCCGCCGCGCGATCGTGCCGAAGGCGAATGCGCCCAAGAAGGGCAAAGTGGGCGAGATGGAGGTCGTGGGCGTCGAGCGCTTGAGCGAGGCGATCGACGCCTGCCGCTGAGGGATCGGTGCTTTAGACCTGGCGGTGCAGGATCAGCTCCAGCACCGCCTTGGTGCCGAAGAACGCCAGCAGCAACACGGCCATGCCGATAAGCGTCAGGTTCACCGCACGCTGACCGCGCCAGCCATGTTTCCAGCGGCCATACAACAGGATGCCGAACACCAGCCATGCCACGATCGACAGGATGGTCTTGTGCGCCAGGTGCTGGCCGAACAGGTTGTCGACAAACAGCGCACCGGTGAGCAGGGTCAGGGTGAGCAGGATGAAGCCCGCGCCGATCAGGCGGAACAGCAGGGTTTCGGTCAGGGTCAGCGGCGGCAACGCCCGCAGCCAGGGGCCGAACTGGCGATGGCGCAATGCCCGTTCCTGCACGGCCAGCAAGATCGCCAGCACCGCGGCGATCGACAATACGCCGAATGCGATCAGACCCACGGTGACATGCAGCTTGATCTGCCAGTCCATCGACAACGGGAGGGTCGGCGGGGCCAGGAAGCTGTCGACCGCGAGCAGCAACGCGCTCAACGGGAACACGATCACACCCAGGGCGGCGACGGGTCGTGACAGGTTGACCAGCAGGGTCAGCACCGAGACCACGAAGGCGACCAGCGACAGCGCCGCAAAGAAATGCAGGTCGAGGGCACCTCGATGCATGCCGAGCAGGACGCCGGCGTGGAACAGCATCGCCACGCCGGCCAGACTCAGCGATACGCGGTTCAGCGGTTTGCCCCCGCTCAGCAGCGGGCGCGCCAGTCCGCCGGCGGCGGCGAGATAGAACACGACGGCGAGCGCGGCAAGAACGTGGATGACCATAGCCGCGAAGTGTCGCACACGGTCCCGATGAATTGCAGCGAATGAATTGCGGCGAAGAGGCCACGGCGAGACGCTTGCTGTCGATCGCGGCGGGGTATTCGTACTTCATCCACTTGCAACTGGAAGGCAGTCGTTGATCGAGGAGGGCAGGCACATGGGCGATTGGACAAAGGGCATGATGGCGTCGCTGCTGGGTCTGGCATTGTCGGTGCCCGTGTCGGCGAAGCCGACGGACGCCTGCCGCGTACACGGGCAGTCTGCGCTGATGGCGTGGACACATGGCCGGTTCGACCAGGTTGGCAAGGATTTCGCCCCGGAGGTGGCCGCGAAGCTTGCCCCGGCGGTATTGCGCGAGGTCTGGGGCCAGCTTCAGGTGCAGGCCGGGACCTTCAAGTCGCTGGGGACCTTGGCGCCGCGATCGCTGGGTGGTCGCGACGTGCTGGTCGCGTCGCTGGAGTTTTCCGGCACGCCGCTGGCGGCGATCGTCGATTGGGACGGACAGGATCGCATCGACGGCTTCCGCGTGGTGCCGGCCGCCGTGGTGCTGCAGGCGTCGGCCGAGACACGCGAGCCGGCGATACCCGGAGTCGTGTCGCGAACGCTGTCGGTGCTCTCGCCGCCGGGTCCGTTGCCGGGCACGCTGACCTTGCCCGAGGGCGACGGGCCGTTCCCGGCGGTGTTGCTGGTGGCCGGTTCCGGGCCGCACGATCGGGATGAAACGATCGGCCCGAACAAGCCGCTTCGCGATCTTGCCGCCGGCCTGGCCAGGCATGGCATTGCATCCCTGCGTTACGACAGGCGCACTTATGTCCATGCCAGGCGAATGATCGGCGAGGCCATCACGGTGGACGACGAGGTGACCGACGATGCGCTGGCTGGCGCACACTTGCTGGCGCGCCAGCCGGGCGTCGATCCGCATCGTCTGTTCGTGCTGGGGCATAGCCTGGGCGCCATGATGGCGCCGCGCATCGGTCGGCGCGATCCGCAGTTGGCCGGACTGATCCTGCTGGCGGCGCCGACGCGAGCCTTGCTTGAGGTGTCGGCCGAACAGGTACGCGAGCAGGGGCAGCGTCATCATCGGACGGCGGCGCAGATCGCGGCCAGCGAACAGGCGATCGCTGCCGAGCGAAAGCTGCTGGCCGATGCCGATCCACGGCATCCGCCGACGGGTTCGTTCGGCAACGTGCCGCAGAGCTACTGGCTGAGTCTGCACTCCTATCGTCAGGTGGACGTGGCGAAAAGACTGTCGATGCCCATGCTCATCTTGCAGGGTGACAGCGATTTCCAGGTCTCGCCCACGCTGGATTTTGCGCGCTGGAAACAAGCGCTGGCGGGTCGGCCGCAGACGACCTTCCATCTTTACCCCGGCCTGGGTCATCTGTTCATGCCGGCTGGCAAGACCGGCACGGTAGCCGACTACGCGGTGCCGGGGCGCGTCGATGCACAGGTGATCGACGACATCGCGGCCTGGGTCAAGACGCAGGCACCGGCTCATGTCCGCTCCGAGGCCGGCGCACCGCGGGCCGCCAGAGATGCGTCCGGGCGCGGGTGAGTGTCCGGGGGAGGATTTGGCGGTCTCCGCTATAATCAGCCGTTTCCAGCCCAGTGCCGATCCCATGTTTGAATCGCTCAGCCAACGCCTTGCCACCACCGTCAATCGCCTGCGCGGTCGCGGCCGGCTGACCGACGAGAACATCCGCGAAGCCTTGCGCGAGGTGCGCATCGCCTTGCTCGAGGCCGATGTCGCCCTGTCGGTGGTGCAGGCCTTGATCCAGCGCATCAAGGTGCGTGCAGTCGGCCAGGAAGTGGCCAAGAGCCTTTCGCCCGGTCAGGCGCTGGTGAAGGTGGTCAGCGACGAGCTGACCATGGTGATGGGTGTGGCCAACACCGAGCTGAACCTGGCCCAGCAACCGCCGGCGGTGATCCTGATGGCGGGCCTGCAAGGCGCCGGCAAGACCACCACGGTGGCCAAGCTGGCGCGACTGCTGACCGAGCGCAAGAAGAAAAAGGTGATGGTGGTCAGCTGCGACGTTTACCGTCCGGCCGCGATCGAACAGTTGCGCACCCTGGCCGGGCAGGTGGGCGTGAAGTTCTTCCCGTCCGAGGCAGGCCAGGATCCGGTGCGCATTGCCAAGGACGCCGTGGCGGCGGCAAGGCGCGAGGTGATCGACGTGCTGATCGTCGACACCGCCGGCCGACTGCACGTCGATGCGGCGATGATGGCCGAAATCAAGGCGCTGCATGCCGCGATATCGCCGATTGAGACCTTGTTCGTGGTCGACTCGATGACCGGCCAGGACGCGGCCACCACGGCCAAGGCGTTCGACGAGGCATTGCCGCTGACCGGCGTGATCCTGACCAAGACCGACGGCGATGCCCGCGGCGGCGCGGCGTTGTCGGTGCGCTACGTCACCGGCAAGCCGATCAAGTTCCTCGGCGCGGGCGAGAAGAGCGACGCACTGGAGCCGTTCCACCCGGATCGCCTGGCCCAACGCATCCTCGGCATGGGCGACGTGCTGTCGCTGGTCGAGGAAGTTGAACGCAAGGTCGACCACGACAAGGCGCAGAAGCTGGCCCAGAAGGTGATGAAGGGCAAGCGCTTCGACCTCAACGACATGAAGGACCAACTGGAGCAGATGAGCAACATGGGTGGCCTGGCCGGGCTGATGGACAAGCTGCCTGGCGTGTCCAGCCTGCCCGAAAGTGTCAAATCCAGGGTCAACGATGGCGAGATGAGCAAGATGGTCGCCATCATCAATTCGATGACGGCGAAGGAACGTCACCATCCGAACCTGCTGAATGGATCCCGCCGCGCGCGTGTGGCTCGCGGCTCCGGCACCCAGCCGGCCGACGTCAATCGGGTACTGAAGCAGTACATGCAGATGGAAAAGATGATGTCCAAGCTGGGTCGCGGCGGCAGCAAAGGGCTGTTGCGCCAGATGCGCGGTGCGATGAAGGGCATGGGTGGCATGGGTGGCAGCTTGCCGCCGATGCGCTGAGGGAGAGCGGGGAACAGGGAACAGGGAACGAAAGACGGAAAACCGAAAACCGAAAACCAAAAACAAAAGATCACCGCGCCGCCGCTTCGCTTTTGTTCCCCGTTCCCCGCTCCATCCCCCGTTCCCCCGTTCCCCCGTTCCCCCAAACTCTTCCCTTTTCCCGAAAATCCGCTAAAATGCCCCGTTTACCGCGCACGACTCTCGTGTGCCTGCTGCTGATGCGGCAATTCTCGGAGTTTTACCATGGTCAAGATTCGTCTTTCGCGCGGTGGCGCCAAGGGCCGTCCGTTCTACCACGTCGTCGTGACTGATCAGCGCAGCAAGCGCGATGGTCGCAACATCGAGAACATCGGTTATTACAATCCGGTTGCGTCGGGCAAGGACAAGCGTCTTGAGCTGAACGTGGCGCGCGTGCAGGAGTGGGTGGGCAAGGGTGCCCAGCTCAGTGACAAGGTTGCCGCCCTGGTCAAGGAATTCGGCAAGCAGCAGCCGGCCGTCTGAACGTGACGACAGCCGGTCGACGCGTCCTGATCGGGCGTATCGTCGGGCTGTATGGCGTGCAGGGCTGGCTCAAGATCGAATCCTGGGCCGAGCCGCGCATGCGGATCTTCGATTACCAGCCGTGGCTGCTCGGTGCAGCGCCCGGCGCGGAGAGGAAGATCGAGGGAGTGAAAGGTCGCACGCAGGGCAAGGGCCTGGTGGCCCAGCTGCCTGGGGTGGACGACCGGGAACAAGCGGCGGCGCTGATCGGTGTCGACATTCATGTCGCCCGCGACCAGCTGCCCCCTCCCGCAAAAGATGAGTATTACTGGGTCGACCTCGTAGGGCTCGAGGTGGTCACCACGCAGGACGAGGCGCTGGGGCGGGTGAGTCACCTGTTCGCCACCGGCGCCAACGATGTGGTGGTGGTCAGGGACGGTTCGCGCGAGCGGCTGATTCCTTTCGTCCAGGGTTCGTATGTGCGTTCGGTGGATTTGTCCGCAGGGCGCATGGTGGTGGACTGGGATCCTGAATTCTGAGCTCGCCGGCGGGCGAGGCAACGAGGACAAGGATCATGCGCATCGACGTCGTCAGCCTGTTTCCCGACTTCGTGCGCCAGTGCGCCGCCGTTGGTGTCGTGGGACGCGCGCAGCAGCGGGAGCTGCTGCAGGTGGAAGCCTGGAATCCGCGCGACTTCGCCACCGACAAACATCGCAGCGTGGACAGCGGCACGTATGGCGGCGGTCCGGGCATGGTGATGATGATCGAGCCCTTGCGTACGGCCTTGGCCGCCATGCGCGAGGCCGCGCCGGAACCGGTGCATCTGATTTATCTCAGTCCGCAGGGAGCGCGGCTGACACAGGGCAGGGTGGAAGCGCTGGCAAAGCTGCCGCGCATCGGCCTGCTGTGTGGACGTTACGAAGGTGTGGACGAGCGCCTGCTGGCGCACGAGGTCGACGAGGAGCTCTCCATCGGCGATTATGTGTTGTCCGGTGGCGAGCTGGCCGCCGCGGTGATCATCGACGCGGTGGGGCGTTTGCAGGATGGCGCGTTGAACGACGCGACATCGGCCGAGCAGGATTCATTTTCGGATGGATTGCTCGATTGTC
Organism: uncultured Gammaproteobacteria bacterium; assembly: GCA_963771235.1. Classification (GTDB taxonomy): domain Bacteria; phylum Pseudomonadota; class Gammaproteobacteria; order Xanthomonadales; family Rhodanobacteraceae; genus Rhodanobacter. The sequence goes on along the minus strand of CAVYSP010000002.1, from coordinate 27,602 downwards.
CGCACTACGCAAGGCCGGTGCATGATGCACTGGGTGAAGTACCGGAGGTGTTGCTGTCCGGTGACCATGCGGCGATCGCCCGCTGGCGCCTCAAGCAATCGCTGGGACGAACCTGGCTGCGCCGGCCGGACTTGTTGGCACAGCACGCGCTGGATGTTGCATCGCGTGCGTTGCTGGATGAATTTCGCCGTGAGCATGCTCACGGCACGACGATGCGGCCGGATGACGACCGCAGTTTTGATATCGCTTTAAGTGAACCGACAGGTGCGCCATGAACAAGATCATTGAACAGTTCGAATCCGAGCAGATCACCCGCCAGCTGCCGGACTTCGGCCCCGGCGATACCGTGGTCGTCAACGTCAAGGTGAAGGAAGGCAACCGCGAGCGCGTGCAGGCGTTCGAGGGCATCGTCATTGCCAAGCGCAGTCGCGGCCTGCATTCGGCGTTCACGGTGCGCAAGATCTCGCACGGCACCGGCGTGGAACGCGTGTTCCAGTCGCACAGCCAGCAGATCGAGTCGGTGACCGTCAAGCGCAAGGGCAAGGTACGCGCGGCCAAGCTGTATTACCTGCGTGGCCTGGAAGGCAAGGCTGCCCGCATCAAGGAAGACGTGGCTGCCGCCGCAGCCGCCAAGGCCAAGTCCAAGGCCGCCGCTGCTGCCGCCGAGTAAATCCGCGCGACAGCTCAAAAAAAGCCCGCGGAGCGATCCGCGGGCTTTTTCGTTTCCTCCCCGGGTTGTTTCCTGCCCGGGCTGCCTATTCCAGCCGTTGCGGCATCTGCAGGAAATTGCCCTGCACGAAGTCCACCCCGCAGGCAAACAGCAGCGAGGTGCTGGTGGCGTCCTCGACCCATTCGGCAATCGTCAGGCGCTTCAGTTCGTGCGCCTGTTGGCAGATCTCGCTCACTTTCTTCTGGCTGTCGGCGTGTTGCGGCAGGTCGGCCATGTGGCTGCGGTCGATCTTCAGGTAGTCCGCATCGATGTGATTGAGCAACTGGAATGAATTCAGGCCGGAACCGAACTGTTCCAGCGCAAAGCTGCCGCCGAGCTGCTTCCACCCGTTGACGAATTCCTGGGCGGGGCGCAGCAGGGTCATCACCTTGCTCTCGGTCATCTCGAGCACCAGATGGCCGTGTTTCAATCTGGCGGCACCGAGTCGGTCGGCCAGCCATGGCAACAAGGTGTCGTCTTGCAGCGAGGTGGCGGTGAGCTTGATGAAGAACGTGGTCGGTTGACCCTGCGGTTCCCGTGTCTTCAGGATGCGGATGGACTGTTCGAGTACCCAACGGTCGATCGCGCCGGTGAGGTTGTGCTTCTCGGCAATGGGCATGAAGAAACCGGGCAGCACCTCGCCTTGCGGGCCGTTCATCCGCAACAGGATTTCCGAGAACTCGCCCTCGGCATCCTGCAGGCTGATCGTCTGCTGGTGATACAGCACGAAACCGTTGTTGGCCAAGGCCTGCTGCAGCAGCTCCAGCCAATAGTGTTCACGCTCCTCGTCGGCCTTCTCGCGGGCGGCCGGGTCGTGCAATTCCACCTGGCTGCCGCCAAGGTTCTGGGCGGTGCGCAAGGCGTGGCTGGCCTGGTTGAGCAGGAGCTCGCTGTTCGCGTTTTTTTCCCCGAGCAGGCTGCCGCCGACGCTGGCCGTGATCGTCATCGAGCGGGCGCCGACATCGAAAATCTCGCTGCTGATGCTGTGTTGCAGCTTGGCGATCCACTCACGGATTTCTTCGTCGGAGCGCGCGTCGAGGGTGACGCCAAAGGTGTGCTCGGCAAGCATGCCGGCAATGTCCTGGGCGCCGAGCAGCATGCGTATGCGGTCGGCGAAGCCCGCCAGCAATCCGTCAGCCTTGCCCAGGCCGATGCCGTTGACCAGGGTCGCCCAGTTGTCCGGTTCAATCAGCAGCAGCGACTGGCCTTTCCGCCCCTTGGCGGCGGCGGTGACTGCGTCATCGACACGGACGAGCATGTGCTGGCGGTTGTACAGGCCGGTCACCGAATCGCGCTGCAGTTGTTCCAGCACGGCGGGGTCGATGACGTGCCGGCGGAACACGATTTGCAGACAGCGCTCGCCCTCGAACGTGGCCGGGGCGAACTCCACGGTGGCGTCGAAGCGGCTGTCGTCGGCCCGTCGCGCGCGCAAGGTGAGCTGGGCGGGAAACTTTCCCTGGTGGGCCTGCCCCCGCAGCAGCGTCTTCATTTCGTCGGCATTCGCCGCGTCGATCATGTCCAGCAACGGCAGGCCGAGTAGATCGTCGAAGCTTTCGTAACCAAAAGTGTCGAGGTAAGCCTGGTTGGCACGCACGTGCATGCCCTCGTGGACGTAGGCGATCGCATCGGTGGAGGAATCCAGCAGGGCGTCGCAGCGCCGCTCGGTTTCGCGCAGCGCCGTGTGCAGCCAGCGGACCTGGCGACGCGTGTGCAGCGATTCGAATTCGCGTTTCAACACGGCGATCAACTGCTTCGGGTGACTGCGCGAGGCGACCCCACGGGCACCGTGCACGAACAGGTCGGCGACCACTTCGTTGTCCATGTTGGTGACCATGCCGATCAGGGCGAAGTCGCGCCCATAGGCCTCCAGCACTCTCATCGTGTCCTCCAGGCTGATGTCGGTGACCGCCGGATCGAACATGACCACGTCCGGTTCCAGCTCATTCACCGCGGACTGCAGTTGTTCGACGTTGGTAGCGCGGGCCGGCCTGACCGCAATGCCGCTGTTGCGCAACAGGCTGATGATCTGCTCGGCTTCCTCGAGCGAGTTCTCGACGAACAGGACCTTGATGACGAAATCTTTTTTCATGGGGTGAGGCGGTGTCCCTGGTTCGTGGCAGCCGTTGCGGGAGTTTGAATCGGGTGGTACCCGAACGTGTTTGTAGCGCATTTCCTCCCTCGGCCGCCACTCGCGCCGATGGCATGGTGGCCGGCTTCGGTGGACTTACAAAGGTCGTTTGGCGGCGTCCCCGGCCACCTCGCGTACCAGGCGCGGCACGAGATAGCCGGGCAAGCGTGGGCGTAATGCCTGCTGCAGCTGCAGCGCCGTGTCGTCGCTGACTTCGAAGTGCGCGGTCCCCTGCACCCGGTCCAGCTGGTGCAGGTAATACGGGAGAACACCGGCGGCGAACAGTCGTTCGGACAAGTCGGCGAGGGTATCGGCGTCGTCGTTGACCCCGCGCAGCAGGACCGACTGGTTGAGCAGGCTGGCACCGGCTTCGCGCAGCCTGGCGCAGGCCGCATCCACGCCGGCATCGAGTTCGTTGGCGTGATTGGCGTGCAGTACCACGACCTTTTGCAAGGGAAGTTGAGCCAGCCAGGCGACGAAGGCGTCGTCGATGCGTTCCGGCAACACGACCGGCAGGCGGGTGTGGATGCGCAGGCGGATCACCTGCGGCAGTTCGGCCAGGCCGCGCGTCAGTTCTTCCAGCTTGTGCGTGGCCAGCGCCAGGGGGTCGCCGCCGGACAGGATGACCTCGCGGATCGACGGGTCGGCACGCAGCTGCGCCAGCGCTTCGCGCCAGTGCGACGCCGCCGCGATTTCCTCGCCGTAGGGAAAGTGCCGCCGGAAGCAGTAGCGGCAGTTCACTGCGCAGCTGCCGCTGGCGATCAGCAGGGCGCGTCCGTCGTACTTGTGCAGCACGCCATGTCCGGCCTTGGCCGCCAGGTCGCCGACCGCGTCGATCGTGTAGCCGTCGGCCTGGTCGTGCTCCGCTCGTTGCGGGAGCACCTGCAGCAGCAGCGGATCGAACGGATCGCCGCGGCGCATCCGCCCCACGAAGCCGCGGGGAACGCGCAATGCAAAGCCGGCATCGTCCGGCGGCAGCAGATCGGTGCGCTCGCCCAGCCCGACGGCCTGCAGCAGCTCGAGCGGGTCGGTGATTGCGTCGCGCCACAGTTCGCGCCAGTCGGATACGGATCGAGATAGGCGTGCACTGGGGCTTGCGGTTATCATGGAGAGCCTTGGGCGGGATTTCCTGCCCGCAAAAGATACCCATTCTAGCCGTCCCGCGGGGCGGTTTTACCTTTGGAGCAGACAGCGCATGGCGACCCTTGGCCTCAACGACGTCAAAACCGGCAAGAAGATCCTTCACAACGGCGATCCCTGGATCATCACGGAAGCGGACTTCATCAAGCCGGGCAAAGGCCAGGCGTTCACCCGCATCCGCATCCGCAATCTCAAAGATGGCCGCACCACCGAACAGACGTTGAAGTCCAGCGACTCGTTCGAGGAAGCCGATGCCACCGACACCGACATGCAGCTTTCCTTCATCGATGGCATCGGCAAGGATCGCGTGTGGAATTTCATGAACATGGAGACGTTCGAGATGGCTACCGCGTCGCTCGCCGCCATGGGCGACGCGTGGAAGTGGCTGAAGGGCGAGGAAGAGTGCGTGGTCACCCTGTTCAACGGCGGCATCATCGCCGTGCAGGCGCCCAAGTTCGTCGAGCTGAAGATTGTCGAGACTGATCCGGGCGTGCGTGGCGACACCTCCGGTGGTGGCGGCAAGCCGGCCACGCTGGAAACCGGTGCCGTGGTCCGCGTACCGCTGTTCGTCAATCAGGACGAAATCATCAAGGTCGACACCCGCAGCGGCGAGTACGACAGCCGCGTCAAGTGACGTATCGGCTTTGCTGATGCGTCACCCCTACGAGGGCAGGGGTCCAGTAAAGCACTCGTGCGAAGCACACGTCACTCTTCGTGCATGCAACTGCAGACACCGGATGACCAGCTTCGCTGTTGTGAGGCACTTCCGGCCATTGCCGGAATGGTGACGCTCAGACGTGAGGAGCGGACACAACCCAGGTGTCCCGCCCTTCTCGTATCCACCCCTTGCATAGTGAGTGAGCAATGACCCAGACCATCCTCCAACCCGTCGACCTGCTGATCGAAGCGCGCTGGGTGGTGCCGGTCGAACCGCATGCGGTGGTGCTGGAAGATCACGCGGTGGTGGTCGACAAGGACCTGATCGTCGCGGTGCTGCCCATCGCCGACGCCCGCGCCGCCTATTCACCGCGAGAGCGCGTCGCGCTGGGCGAGCACGCGCTGATCCCCGGCCTGATCAACAGCCACACGCACAACCCGATGACCTTGCTGCGCGGGTTGGCCGACGACCTGCCGCTGATGGTGTGGTTGCAAGAACACATCTGGCCGGCCGAGGCAAAGACGCGGGCGCGAGCTCGTCGAGTCGCTGCGGCCGGCGACGTCGTCGTGCGAAGCGAGACCTTCGAGGTGCGAACGCAGCTGCGGCGACTCGTCGCGGCCGGCGAGGCCCTCGACGCGGGCGCGCAGCTCGTCGAGCTCGCCCGGCCGGCGACGTCGTCGCGCGAAGCGAGGCCCTCGAGGCGCGCGCGCAGCTCGGCGACCTCGTCGCGGCCGGCGAGGCCCGTCGACGCGCGCGCGCAGCTCCGTCGAGCTCGCCCCGGCCGGCGACGTCGTCGCGCGACGGCGACGACCTCTCGAGGCGCGACCTGCGAGCTCGGCGACCTCATCGCGCGCGGCGAGACCGTCGAGGCGGGCGCGCAGTTCATCGACCTCGTCGCGGCCGGCGACGTCGTCGGCGAAGCGAGGCCCTCGAGGCGCGAGCGCAGCTCGGCGACCTCGTCACGGCCCGCGAGACCGTCGAGACGGCCGCGCAGCTCGTCCAGCTCGCCGCGGGACGCGTCGCGTCCGCGCAGGTCGTCGAGGCCGGCGACGGCCGCTTCGAGCCGCGAGCGCAGCTAGGCGACTTCGTCGCGCCCGGCGAGGCCTTCGACGCGCGAGCGCAGCTCGTGCGACCTCGTCACCGGAGGCGAGTCCTCGATCCGCGCGGCGAGCGAATCGTGGGCGAGGTCGAGGCGCTGTGCAGCTCGGCGACGTCGTCGCGGCGCGGCGAGGCCGTCGAGGCGGCGGCGCAGCTCGGAGAGCTCGTCGCTCGCCGGCAGCGCGTCGATGCGGGCGTGCAGCGCGCCAGCTCGTCGTTGGAGACGGTGCCGTCGAGCCGGCGGGCGAGCGCCTCGAGCTCGTCGCGGCGGGCGAGCTCGTCGCGCACGCCGGCGAACTCGCGGCTCGCGTCGCCGAGGACGGCGATCCGCGCGTGCAGCGCGGCGATCTGGCGCTGGGTGTCGCCGACGAGGCGTCTGGACCTCGCGTTCGACGACCTCCTGTCGGCGACGCGCCCGCGCGACCTGCTCCTGCTGGTTGAGCTGCGCGCGCAGCTCGGCGAGCGCGCGGCGCAGGTCGGCGACCTCGGCCGGGACGGCGCTCGCCTCGCTGTGCAGCTGGGCGACCTGGTCGGCGAGCGACGCGTGGCGCGCGACGACCGCGGTCAGCGACGCGATCTGGCCGGTCGCGGCGTCTTGCGGGCGACGATCTCGCGCAGCTCGGCGACTTGGCGGCCGCCTCGTCGTGGCGGGCGACGGCCTCGCGCAGCGCGGCGAGCTCGGAGGCGTGGGCGACCTCGCCCGACGCGCCTCCTGGCGCTCGACCGCCTCGCGCAGCGCCGCGACCATCGCCGACAGCGCCTCGTGGCGGGCGACGGTGTCACCGGCGGAGGACTCGTGGCGCGCGACCGCGTCGCGCAGCGCGGGCAGCTCGTGGCCGCCTCCTCGTGGCGCGCGACGGCCTCGCGCAGCGAAGCCAGCTCGGCAGCGGCAGCCTCGCGCTGCTGCGCGACCTCGCTCGCCGCGTCCTCGTGGCGCGCGATGGCCTCGCGCAGCCCCGCGAGCTCGCGCGCCACGCGTCGTGGCGCGCGCAGCCCGCGATCTCACCGGCGGCGGCCTCGTGGCGCGCGACGGTCTCGCGCAGCGCGGCGACTCGTCGCGCGGCGCTCGTGGCGGGCGACGGTGTCGCGCAGCGCGGCGACTCAGCGTCGGAGCCTCGTGGCGCGCGACGGTCTCGCGCAGCGCGGCGATCGTCGTTCCGCGGCCTCGCCTCGTGGCGGCGACGGCCTCGTGCAGCGCAGCGACCTCGTCGCGTCAGCCTCCTGGCGCGCGACGGCCTCGCGCAGCGCGGCGACTCGCCCGCGGCGGCCTCATGGCGCGCGACGGCCTCGCGCAGCGCGGCGAGCTCGCCGGCGGCGGCCTCGTGGCGTCGCGACGGCTCGTGCGCGCGACTCCGGCGACGTCGCGAAGCGCCGCGACCTCGCCCGCGGTCGCCTCGTGGCGCGCAACCGTCTCCCGCAGCGCGGCGAGCTCATCCGTCGCGGCCTCCTGGCGCGCGATCGCCTCGCGCAGCGCGCGATCTCACCCGCGGCCGCCTCCTGGCGCGCAACGCGCCTCGCGCGACCGCGGCGACGTCGCCGGCGGCCTCGCGCAGCGCGGCGATCTCGCCCGTCGCGGCCTCGTGGCGCGCGACGGCCTCGCGCAGCGCGACGATCTCATCCGCCGCGGCCTCGTGGCGCGCGACCGCCTCGCGCAGCTCGGCGACGTCGGCCAGCGCCTCGCGGAACGCGGCGAACTCGCGCCGTCGGCGGCCTCCTGGCGCGCGACGGCCTCGCGCAGCGCGGCCACTTCGTCCGCGGCGGCGCCGCGACCCGCGACGGCCTCGCGCAGCGCGGCGACCATCCCGGACAGCGCGTCGTGGCGCGCGGCGGTGTCGCCCGCGGCGGCCTCGTGGCGGGCGACCGCCTCGCGCAGCGTCGGCGATGTCGCCCGCGGCGGCCTGGTTGCGCTCGACGAGCTCGCGCAGCGCGGCGACGTCGGACGCGGCGGCGAGGTCCGCGGTCGCGGCCTCGTGGCGCTCGAAGCGCCTCGCGCAGCGAAGCGACCTCGGCCGGCGGCGTGCCTCCTGGCGCGCGCAGCGACTCGCGCAGCGCGGCGACGTCGGCCACCGCGGAGCGCCGAGCTCGGCGGCGTCGCGTCCTGGCGCGCGACGGCGTCGCGCAGCGCCGCGACCATCGCCGACAGCGCCTCGTGGCGCGCGACGGTGTCGCCGGCGGCGGACTCGTGGCGCGCGACGGCCTCACGCAGCGCGGCGACGTCCCCGAGGGCGGACGCAGTCGCGCGACGTCCTCGCGCAGCGCGGCGACCTCGGCGCCACGCGCCTCGTGGCGCTCGACGACCTCGCGCAGCGACGCGAGCTCACCCGCGAGGTCCTGCTCGCGCATCGCCTCGACGCGGGCGCGCAGCGCCTCGGCGTCGCGCGGAGGTCGTCCAGGCGGCGGCGGTCGTCGCCGGCCAGGCCCTGGGCGGCGGCGCGCTCGACGGTGACGGCGGAGAGCTGCTCGCGGACGGCGTCGGCGCCGCGCTGGACCTGCTCGACGCGCTCCAGCGCGGCGGCGAGCTCGGCGCGGGAGGCCTCGCGCTCGCGCTCACGGTCGCGCTCCAGCCGCTCGAGGTCGCGGCGAGCTCGGCGCGGGCGGCCTGCGCGGCCTCCTCGTGCTCGGCGCGCACCTCCTCGAGCTGGGCGGAGATGTCGGCGCCGCCGAGGCGGGCTCGAAGCGGCGGGCGGACTCGGCGATCGCCTCGGCGGCGCGCGCCTCGGCGGCCGCGACGGCCTCGGCCAGGCGGCGCGTCGGCCGCGCCTCGGCGGAGGCGCGGTCGCGCTCGAGCTGGTCGAGGCGGGCGGCGAGCCGGGCGCGGCGGCCTCGGCGTTGGCCAGCGCCGGCGGCCGATCGTCGTGCTGCGCGCGCTCGAGCCGCTCGAGGCGGGCGAGCTGCTCGTGGCGGTCGAGCTCGGACGGCACGCCGGCCAGCGCGCGCTGGAGCTCGCCGCGCAGCGCGTCGGCGGCGCGCTCGGCCGCGGCGCGCGCGGGCTCGGCCTCGCGGCGGGCCTCGTCGAGCTGGGCGGGCAGGCCGCCGGCGACGCGCTCGAGCTCGTCGATGCGCTCGACGGCGCTGAGCAGGCGCGCGACGACCGCGGCGGCGTCGTCGAGGTCGCGGAAGTCGCCCTGGATGCCCGGGTCGGTGTGCGTCAGGCGCTCCTCGGCCTCGGCGTCGGCGAGCGCGCGCTCGGCCTCGCGGCGGGCGAGCTCGGCCTCGACCCACGGGGTCGCCTGCAGCGGGCGGAAGACGACGAGCGTGCCGGCGGTGCGCCAGCCCTCCCACGGCTGGACCTCGGGCTCGATCGCCTGGCTTGAGCGCGCGGACGACGACCGGGTGCTGCTGGCGCATGCGCAGCAGCATCAGGTTCATGCGGCAGCTCGAAGGACAGGTCCTCGAGGAAGAGCGAGAAGTCGAAGCCCTCGTCGAGCTTGACCGGGACGAAGACGGCCTCCATCGGGAACTCGTCGCCGTCGCCGCGGCGGCCGACGAGCTGGACCGTGCCGGGGACGCGCGGCGGCTCGCCGAGGTCGAGGAACTCGCGCCACGCCTGGCCCGCGGGCGGCAGCGTGCCGCCGATCAGCGTCGCGAAGAAGTTCTGGCCGAGGATGTCCTCCGACGGCTGGTCGAAGAGCAGCTCGGCCGGCTCGGACCACTTGGAGACCGACCCCTGGCCGTCGGTGAGGACGAAGTACCCGTTGACGATCTGGCGCAGGATCGCGTCGAGCGCGTCGACCGGCCCCGCCGCTTCCGCCATCACGGCATCGGCCGTGTTGGATGGCGGGTTGGTCAGGGGGTTCATCGAGGGGGTCTCCGGAGGGTCAGGGCTTGAGGCGGGTTCTCCTCTCTAATCGGCAGGCGTAGCCATTCGTCCAATAGGGTTGCCGCCGCACGCGAGTCGAGCGATGCTGTTCCGCCCGCCTGCAGCGCCAGCGACGTGGTGAAGCGCTCGTCGTAGAGCTCGACCGGCACGGCGATCGCGCGGGCCAGCCGCTCGGCGAACTCGCGCACCTCGATCGTCTGCGCGGAATCGCGCGCCGGAGAGCGACAGCGGCAGCCCGACGACGACCCGCTCGGCCTCGAGCTCGCGCGATCGCCGCCTTCAGCGCCGCGAAGCCCTTCTTGGTCGCCGGGCCGCAGCACGGGGTCGCGCGGCGTCGCGAGCGTCCCTGTGGGATCGCTGACCGCGACGCCGCAGCGCGCCGACCCGTAGTCGAGCGCGACGACGCGCACTCAGCCCGCAAGCGCGCGCTCGATCTCCGCGCGCGCCGCGGCCAGGGCGTCCGGCAGCTTGGCCGGGTCCTTGCCGCCCGCCTGGGCCATGTTGTCGCGCCCGCCGCCGCCGCCGCCGACCGCCGCCGCCGCGACCTTGACGACCGCGCCGGCCTTGACGCCGCGCTCGATCGCGCCCGGCGTGACCGCCACGAGCAGCGACGCGCGGCCCTCGCCCGGGCGCGCCGAGGACGACCACGGCGGGATCGCCGAGCTCGTTCTTCGAGCCGGTCCGCCAGGTCCGGCAGCGCCTTCGGGTTCGGCACGTCGCGGATCTCGAACACCGCGCGGATGCCGTCGATGTCGACGATCTCGGCCGGCTTGGCGTCGACCGCCGCCGCGCGCGCCGGACTCGAGCTGCTTCTCGAGCTCGCGGCGCTTCTTGACCGCCGCCGCCGCGACGTCGGCGACCGCGTCCGGCTGGGTGCGCAGGGCGACCGCCGCGTCGTGCAGGACGCGGTCGTGCTTGCGCAGCAGCTCGATGCCCAGCGGCCCGGTGATCGCCTCGATCCGGCGCACGTTGGCGGCGCTGGAGGTCTCCTGCGTGATCTTGAAGACGCCGATCTCGGCCGTGGCGCGCACGTGGGTGCCGCCGCACAGCTCGCGCGACCAGTCGCCGCCGCCGACCTCGACCATCCGCACGACGTCGCCGTACTTCTCGCCGAACAGCGCCATCGCGCCGAGCGACTTGCGCCTCGTCGAGCGTCGTCGTCAGCGCGCGCACGGGCTGGTTCTCGAGGATCATCTCGTTGACGCGGTCCTCGACCCAGCGCGCGGTCCTCGTCGCTCAGCGGCGCGCCGTGGGTGAAGTCGAAGCGCAGCTTGTCCGGGCCGACGTAGGAGCCCGCCTGGCGCACGTGGGTGCCGAGGCGCTCGCGCAGCGCGGCGTGCAGGAGGTGCGTGGCGGTGTGGTTGCACTCGGTCGCGCGGCGGGCGTGCCGGTCGACGCGCGCGAACACCCGCTCGCCGTCGTGCAGCTCGCCGGTCAGCGGCTCGAGCACGAGCGCCTGGTCGTCGCCGAGCCGGACGACGTCGACGACCTTGCGCGCTGCAGCCGCCGTCCTCGCACTCGATCACGCCGCCGTCGTGGACCTGGCCGCCGCCGGTGGCGTAGAACGGCGACTCGACGAGCTTGGCCAGCATGCGGCCGTTCTCGACGCGACGACGCCGGCGACCGCCGTCGCCTGCTCGGTCGTCTCGTAGCCGGTGAAGACCGACGGCGCGCCCGCGCCGGACGGCGAACGTGCGCAGCTTCTCGCGCGCGTCCTCCCCGCCCTCGCGGCCGGCGCGACGCGCGCGCCCGGACCCGCTGCTCCTCCATCAGGGACTCGAAGCCCTGCTCGTCCACGCCCAGGCCGCGCTCGGCGGCGAGCTCGAGCGTCAGGTCGAACGGGAACCCGAACGTGTCGTGCAGCTTGAAGGCCTCGTCGGCGCCGATGCCCTCCTCGCCGTTCGCGGCGGCCCGCGCGATCACGTCGTCGAGCATCTTCAGGCCCGGACTCGAGCGTGCGGTTGAACGCCTCCTCCTCGGTGCGCAGCCACATGTCGACCGTGTCGGCCTGCTCGAGCAGCTCGGCGTAGTGCGCGCCCATCGTCTCGCGGACGACCTCGCGCGTAGCGCGGGCAGGAACCCGGGCTCGATGCCGATCCGGCGGCCCTGGACGATCGCGCGGCGCATCAGGCGGCGCAGCACGTAGCCGCGGTCCTCGTTGGACGGGACGACGCCGTCGGCGATCAGGAAGCGACATGCCGCGCGTGTGGTCGGCGAGGACGCGCAGCGCGCGGTCGACGTCGTCGCGTCGAGCCCGCGCGCCTTGCCGCGAGAGCTCCTCGCCCAGCTCGATCAGCGGGATGAACTGGTCGGTGTCGAAGACCGACTGTGACGCCCTGCAGGATCGCGCGCGAGGCGGTTGAGGCCGAGGCCGGTGTCGATGTTCTGCGCCGGCAGCGGCGTCAGCGTGTTGACCGGGTTCTGCTCGAACTGCATGAAGACGAGGTTCCAGTACTCCAGGAAGCGCTCGTTCTCGCCGCCCGGAAGGTCGTCCTCCTTGCCGAACGTCGAGCCCGCGGTCGAGGTAGAGCTCGCTGCACGGGCCGCACGGACCGGTCGGGCCGGCCTGCCAGAAGTTCTCCGAGCGCGGGCACTCGACGATCCGCTCGCGCGGGACGCCGATCGCCAGCCACGCGTCGATCGCCTCCTCGTCCGGGCCGAGGCCGAGCTCCTCGTCGCCCTCGAAGACCGTGACCCAGATGTCGTCCGGGTTGAAGCCGAAGCCCTCGAGCGACAGCTCCCACGCGAACTCGATCGCGCCCTCCTTGAAGTAGTCGCCCATCGAGAAGTTGCCGAGCATCTCGAAGAACGTCAGGTGGCGCGTGGTCAGGCCCGACCTGGTCGATGTCCGGCGTGCGGAAGCACTTCTGGCAGCTCGTGAGCCGGTGGTGCGGCGGCTTCTCGCGGCCCTGGAAGTACGGCTTGAGCGGGTGCATGCCCGCGGTGGTGAGCAGCACCGACGGATCGTGCTCGGCGGGCACGAGCGAACCGGAGGGCAGGCGCTTGTGGTCGCGGCTCTCGAAGAAGCTCAGGAAGCGGTCGCGGATCTCGTCGGATGTCACGCGCCTGAGTCTAGGCTGCCGCGCGCGATGCGAGTCACCTCGACCCGAGTCGTCTACGAGAACCGCTGGATGCGCGTCCACGAGGACCTCACCGAGCTCCCGGACGGCACGCCGGGCCTCTACGGCTGGATCGAGAAGCCGCCGTCGGCGATCGATCGTGCCGCTCGACGACGACCACGTCTGGCTGGTCGCAGCAGTACCGCCACCCGGTCGGCGAGCGCTTCTGGGAGTTCCCGCAGGGCTCGTGGGAGGACGCCGCGCCGGAGTCCGCCGGAGGCGCTCGCGCGCGGCGAGCTGGCCGAGGAGACCGGCCTGCGGGCCGGCGCGCTGGAGCCGCTCGGCCGGCTGTACTTCGCCTACGGGATCTCCAACCAGCCGGTCGACGTCTGGCGCGCGTCGGACCTCGACCGAGGGCGAGCGCGCGCTCGAGCACACCGAGCAGGGCCTGATCGCCCGCCGCTTCGCGCGTCGCCGAGGTCGAGCGGATGATCGCGCGCCAACGAGATCCGCGACGCCGCCTCCGTCGCCGCGTGGCACCTGGCCACGCGCTGACGTACATCCGCAGGCGGCTCCGCTTGCCGCTGCGCATCTCGTCCTGGATCCGGCGGATGCGCTCGTTCTGCGCGTCGTCGGCCTCCTGGTTCACGCGCACCTTCTCCGCCCAGACGGCGGTCGACTCGATGGTTCTCGAGCGCCGCCTGGACGCGCGGGCGCTGCTCCTCGAAGAGCGACGCGTACGGCTTGTCCGGGTCGGCCATGAAGTACTCCCAGGTGAACTCCGGGCCGGCCTGCTCGATGATCCGCACCCAGCCGTTGGAGCCCTCCTCGGCGCCCGTCGGTCTCCCACGCGGCGATCATGTAGGCGTACGTCGCCTCGGGGTCCTCCGGCGTGCGCAGGATCTCGTTGTTGCGGGCCACCGGACGGAACGCCGAACCGGCCGCGTTCTTGACGCCGGCGGCCTTCACGGATTCGGGCCAGGCGTCGACGTCGTCTTGTAGAGAATCGGAGCATTTCTTCGCGAGTCATCTGGATGATTGTGGCCCACCCGACGATGACGTCGCCGCGAAGTAGGCACGCGGACTGCCCCGGAGCCGCGCCGTAGAAGGGTTCTGCGAGTTCCAGCTCGAGTTCGCGATGGGTCCCCGCGGCCGGGGATCCGGCCACGCGGCAGGGGACTGCGCGCGAGTGGTAGCGCAGCCGGACGGCGTCGACCTCGTCGCCCGGGCGGTGCAGGCGGGCGCCGCGCACGGCGCACGCGTCGACCGCCAGCTCGGTCGCGGGAGCCGACGACGACGCGGTTCGCCCGCGCCTCGGTCCGCAGCACGTAGAGCGGCTCGACGCGCCGCCACGCCCAGCCCCTTGCGCTGGCCGACGGTGAAGTGGTGGAAGCCGTCGTGGGCGCCGAGGACGTCGCCCGCCGCGGACACGATCTCCCCCGGGCGCGTCCTCGAGGCCCGCGTGGCGCTGCAGGAAGCGCGCCTTGCCCGTGCCGGCCAGGAAGCAGAGGTCCTGGGACTCGGCCCGGCTGGCGACCGGCAGCTCGGCCTCGGACGCCAGCGCGCGCACCTCCGGCTTGGTCAGCTCGGCCAGCGGGAAGCGCATCCGCGCGATCGACGCCGGCGCCAGCGCGGAGAGCATGTAGGTCTGGTCCTTGGCCGGGTCGGCGGCGACGCGCAGCAGCCCGTCGGACGTGACCCGCGCGTAGTGGCCGGTGGCCAGGTCGGCGGCGCCGAGCCGCGTCGGCGAGGTCGAGCATCGCGTCGAGCCGCACGTGGCCGTTGCAGCCGACGCACGGGTTCGGCGTCTCCCCCGCCGCGTAGCCGGTCAGGAACGGCTCGACGACGCCCGCGCGGAACTCCGTCGCGCAGATCGAGCGTGAAGTGCGGCATGCCCATCCGGTGCGCGACCGAGCGGGCGAGCCGGACCGCGTCCGCCGAGCAGCAGGACGCCTCGGCGTCGTTCTCCTCGTCGCGCCAGAGCTCGACCGTCACCGCGACCGCGTCGCGCCCGGCGCGGGAGACCAGCAGCGCCGGCGACCGCGGAGTCCACGCCGCCGCTCATCGCCACCAGCGTGCGGCGCGGCGTCGAACGGCACCGCGGCGTCGATGCAGGCGGCGCCCAGCGCGCGGTGCAGCGCGTCCGCGACCAGGTCGGCGGCGTGCAGCTTGCCCGGCGAGAGCCCGCCGAGCTCCTCGGCGATCTCGCGCGTCCCGACCCGCCCGGCGTCGAGCAGCAGCTCGCCCGAGACCAGCGTCACGGCCGCGCTGGCCCGCCGCGGTCAGCGCGCCGCAGCCCGCGGCGTCGAAGCCGGCCTCGACCACGCGATCGCCCGCCACGCGCACGGAGACGCGGACCAGGTCGCCGCAGAGCGCGCCGCCGGCGTGCCCGTCGAAGCCCCCGGAAAGCACGACGCCGCGCCCAGTGGGCGCGGCGAGGTGTTCAGTGAAGCGCTCGCGGTCCATCGACCGCCAGATTCTATTTGGCGCGGTTGATGGCGCAGGAGGTGCGCGCCGACGGCGTTGGCCTGCTTGTCGAACGGCGCGCCAGAGCTTGTCGGTCGATGAGCGCGTTCGGCCGGCGAGTCGTCGCGTGGTCGTCTTGGTCTTGCCGGCCTTGACGGCGGCGCCGAAGCGCTTGTCGCTCGTTGGCCATGACCTTCAGGAACGCGGTCTTGAAGCGCCTTGAACTTCGCCGGCGCGGCGAGGCGCTTGACGCCGCGGCGGTAGTCGGGCGACGATCGCCAGCAGCGCGCTTGTAGGACGGCGATCAGCGCGGCTGCTGGCCCGCGACCGTCGGGTGCGACCAGCGAGTCGACGCGCGTGTCGAGTCGCGTGCAGCAGCGCGTTGACGTCGCGCAGGTAGGCGTCCGTGACGTTCGGGTGGATGCTGTTCGTGGCGCGCGTCGGCGATCACCTGGTTGATCGCGACCGTGTCGACGTAGCCGGTGAGGACCGTGCCCTTGAGGTCGCGGTCGATGACGACGACGCTCGGGCTCTGGCTGACGCCGAGGTCGTTGACCAGCGAGCCGTAGGTGGAGAGCTTGTCGAGCGCGACGCGCTTGACGACCACCTGGCCGTCGTAGCGGTTGGTCTTCTTCAGCGCGTTGCGGACGTAGCGGTCGTCGTCGGCGACGCGGGCGCCACGGCTTGGCGTCCTCGGACGAGCACGCCGAGGACGAGCACCTTGCGCGCCTTCAGCGCGCCGGCGACGTCCTTGGGAAGCTTGGCGAGCGCCTCGGCCGGGACGGCGGCGATCGCGGCGGGCTGCGGCCTTGACGTCCGGCGCGGACGTCGTCGCCTGCGGTGCGCGGTCGGCCGCGGCGGCGGCGGCGGGCTGGCGGTCGTCGCGGCGGCCTTGCCGGCGACCTTCTTGGCCGCGTCGACGGCCCTGCCGAGGCCGGTCTGCGGCGTCGACGGCCGGCGGCGCGGTGGTGGTGGTGGACGTCGTCGACGCGGCGGCACGGTCGGCTCGCCCTTCGGACGCAGGAGCGTGAACCAGGCAGCAAGGAACACGACGGCGCCGATGAGAATGATGCGGACGGGCTGGGAGATCTGGCTCACGAACCAGTCAATCGGCATCTCCCAGCCCGAGGTTGAGTCACATGGGGTCTAGGCCGGAGGCGGAACCGTCAGCCGCACGCCCACCTCGGCGAGCTGCGCCGCGTCCACCGCGGCCGGCGCGCCGGTGAGCGGGTCCGAGCCCGAGGCCGTCTTCGGGAAGGCGATCACGTCGCGGATCGAGTCGCGGTTCGGCGAGGATCGCCACGATCCGGTCGATGCCGAGCGCGAGCCCGCCGTGCGGCGGCGCGCCGTACTTGAGCGCCTCCAGCAGGAACCCGAAGCGCGACTCGGCCTCCTCCTCGGAGATCCCGAGCGCGGTGAAGACCTGCTGCTGGACCTCGGGGCGGTTGATACGGATCGACCCGCCGCCGATCTCGGAGCCGTCGAGCACGATGTCGTAGGCGCGCGAGCGCAGCGAGCCCGGGTCCTCGAACGAGCCCAGCGGCGCCGTGAACGGGTGGTGCAGCGCGTCCCAGCGCTGCTCGCCGGCGTTCCACTCGAACATCGGGAAGTCGACGACCCACAGCAGCTCGTGGCGGCCCTCGGGGATCAGGTCGTAGCGGCGCGCGATCTCCAGGCGCAGCTCGCCGAGCGAGACGGCCGCGACGTTCGGGTTGGCGTCGGCGACGATCAGCAGCAGGTCGCCGGCCTTGGCCTGCAGCACGCCCTCGATCGCGCGCGCGGTCGGCGTCGCTGAGCGCCTTCGCGGCGGGCGAGCGCCACGTGCCGTCCTCCTGCACGACCGCCCACACGAGCCCGCCGGCGCCGTAGCGCTTGACGACCTCGGTCAGCTGGTCGGCGACCGCGCGCGTGGCCTCACGCGCGCCCGCGTTGAAGCCGCGGACGACGCCGCCGCCCTCGAGCACGCCCTTGAAGACCCGGAACTCGGTGTCCTCGACGGCGTCCGCCGAGGTCGGCGATCTCCAGCGCGAAGCGCAGGTCCGGCTTGTCGGAGCCGTACTTGAGCATCGCCTCGTCGTAGCCCATCCGCCGCCACGGCGCGGGCGGCGCCGGGAAGCCCGCGGCCTCGAAGACGCGGGTGAGCAGACCCTCGATCGTCGAGAGGACGTCCTCCTCCTCGACGAAGCCCATCTCGAGGTCCAGCTGGGTGAACTCGGGCTGGCGGTCGGCGCGCAGATCCTCGTCGCGGAAGCAGCGCGCGATCTGGTAGTAGCGCTCGTAGCCGCGACATCATCAAAAGCTGTTTGAACAATTGGGGCGACTGCGGCAAGGCGTAAAACGCGCCCGGGCTCAGTCGCGACGGGCACGAGGAAGTCGCGCGCGCCCTCGGGCGTCGAGCGCGTCAGGATCGGCGTCTCGATCTCGAGGAAGTCGTTCGCGTTGAGGTAGTCGCGGATCGCCCGGTTGGTCGTGTGGCGCATGACCATCGCGTCGCGCATGTTCTCGCGGCGCAGGTCGAGCATCCGGTTGCGCAGGCGGATCATCTCGTCCACCGGGCCGTCCTCGTCGATCGCGAACGGCGGCGTCAGCGACTCGGCGAGGTGCTCGGCGTCGCTCGACCGACGAGCTCGATCTCGCCCGTCTTGAGGTTCGGGTTGACGTTGCGCTCGTCGCGGCGGACGACCTCGCCGGCGGCGGTACAGCACGTGCTCGGGCCGCAGCGCGCTCGGCCAGCGCGAACGCCGCGGCGACTCGGGATGGAAGGTCGAGCTGCACGATGCCCGGAGCGGTCGCGCAGGTCGATGAAGATGACGCCGCCGTGGTCGCGCCGGCGGTGGACCCAGCCGGCCACGCGCACGTTCTCGCCGACGCGTCGCGGCGTCGAGCTCACCGGCCCAGGCGTCGCGGTACGGGTTCGCGCGTGGTGGTCTCAAAACTGTCCCCTGATGTGGTGCATGACGGACTCGGGCGCGACGAGCTTGTCCTCACCGCCGTCGCGATCGCGAAGCTGGACGCCTTCGTCGCCGAAGATGGCAACGTAGCGAGCGCGGATGCGCGACGCCTGCTTGAGCTGGCCCTTGAGGCTGCGCCCGGCGAGTTCGAGTCTTGCCGTGTGGCCGGCGCGGCGGGCGTCGGCGGCGAGCGTGAACGCCGCCTCCTTGTGCCCCGGCTCGTAGGCGACGTAGAGCTCGACGGGCAGCTCGACCGGCGGCGGCTGCGTGGAGGCCATCAGCATCCGCTCGACGCCCGGCCGCCCAGCCGATGCCGGGCGTCGGCGGCCCGCCGATCGCCTCGGCCAGGCCGTCGTAGCGCCCGCCGCCGCCCGAGCGTGTTCTGCGCCGCCTCCAGCGCACCCGACTGGAACTCGAAGAGCGTGCGCGTGTAGTAGTCCAGGCCGCGCACGAGCGTCGTGTCGACCGTGTAGGACAGATCCGCGGCGCGCAGCAGGTCCTGGACCTCGGCGAAGTGGTCGAGGTCCTCCTGCGGCAGCCGGTCGATCAGCCGCGGCGCCTTGGCCATCACGCGCTGCGTGGGCTCGTGCTTGGCGTCGAAGGCGCGCAGCGGGTTGAGGTCGATCCGGTCGATCACCTCGCGGCTGAGCTGATCCTCGTTCGCCCGCAGGTACGCGATCAGCTCCTCGCGGTACGCCGCGCGCGACTCCGGCTGGCCGAGGCTGGCGAGCACGAGGTGGACGTCGCGCGCGCCCGATCGCCTCCAGCATCTCGGCCAGCAGCAGGATGACCTCCGCGTCGACCGCCGGGTCGGCCGACCCGATCGCCTCGGCGCCGATCTGCCAGAACTGGCGGAAGCGGCCGGCCTGCGGGCGCTCGTAGCGGAAGAACTGCGACAGGTACCAGAGCTTCACCGGCTGCGGCTCCTTGTGCATGCCGTGCTCGAGGTAGGCGCGGACGACCGGCGCGGTGCCCTCCGGGCGCAGCGTCAGGCTGTCGCCGCTGCCGTCCTGGAGCGTGTACATCTCCTTCTGGACGACGTCCGTCGCCTCCCCCACCGTGCGGCTGAAGAGGTGCGTGGCCTCGAAGGTCGGCGTCTCGATCCGGCCGTAGCCGGCGCGCGCCGAGGAGCTTGGCGGCGGTGTGCTCGAGGCGGGCGCGCTCGTCCGCCAGTGAGGGCAGCACGTCATACGTGCCGCGCGGCGCCTGGATCTTCTTACTCACCGGTGGGCGAGTTCGCGCAGGAACGGGTTGCTCGCGCGCTCGGCGCCGAGCGTCGTCGGCCCCATGTGGCCGGGCAGCACGCCGGTCTCGTCCGGGAGCGTGTCGAGCAGGCGTCGCGATCGAGTCGCATCAGCGTCTGCGTGATCGGCAGCCCGGGCAGGTCGGTGCGGCCGACCGAGCCCTGGAAGAGCACGTCGCCGGAGAAGATCGCCTTCTCGGCGGCGATCGAGTACGTCACGTGGTCGGGGCTGTGGCCGGGCGTGCCGATGACGTCGATCTCGAAGCCCGCGAGCTGCAGCTTGTCGCCGTCGCTGACCGTCTTCTCGGGCGAGTAGGACTCGAACGGCCCGAAGCCCGGGAACCGCATGTAGTCGTTGATGTCCTCGAGGATGAAGACCTCGCCCTCGGGGCAGTAGACCGGGGCGCCGGTGCGGCGCGCCATCTCGGCGACCGCGCCGACGTGGTCGAAGTGGCAGTGGGTGATGAGGATCGCCTCGACCGTCGCGCCGAGCTCCTCCAGCGCGGTCGTCAGCGTGTCCGGCTCGTCGCCCGGATCGATCAAGCAGCGCCTTCTCGGCGCCATCCTGGCGGGCGATCCAGGTGTTCTCCTGGACCGGCCCGACCGTCAGCCAGCGCGCCTCCATCGGCTACTTCTTCGCGGCCGGGGTCTGCCCGTGCGCTTGAGCATGCGCGCGTAGACCCACTTGTCGGTCGTGTACGCGAGCGGCGTGTAGATCACGAGCGCCAGCAGCGACAGGAACAGGCCCTGCTGGATGCTGGTGTCGTTGCCGAGGATGCCGACCTGCGTGAGCACGAACAGCAGCACGGCCATCGCGCCGGCCTTCAGCGCGGCGCTGTTCCACGATCGGCGGCTTGGCTGATCCGCTTGTCGCGCGCGGTCTGGCGGCCCGCCTTCTTCTGCTCCTCCGCGGTGGGCTTGCGGCCGGTGCGGCCGCGTGCCTCGATGGAACCGGCGGCGTTGCCGCGGTGCTTCGTCGTCCGCTTCTTGCGCTTCGTCTGGGCCATTTCCCCTACGAGAGTAGATGATCTTCGAGCGGTTTCGGGCCTCGCAGCGGCACGTCTTCGGGGAAGTCGACGAGCGCCGCGCGCGGGGCGGGCGCGACGAGCTCGGCGCCGGTGACCGTCGCGTGCGCGCGGACCGCCGCGACCACTTCGGCGGCGGTCACGCGCGTGTGGTCCTCGATGTTGGTCGAGACCTGGACGCCGTCGGTGAGCTGGAGGCCGAGCGCGCGGACGTCGAGCTCCGCGCGCAGGCGGCGCGCGATCTCCTTCGCGATCTCCAGGCTCGGCGTCGATCAGGACGTTGAACGCGACCAGCGGCGGCCGCGCGGCGACGAGCGTGGCGCCGGCCGTGGGATGGCTCGCGCGGGCCGAAGTCGGGGTCGATGCCGTCCAGCCCGCCCGGCCGGCGCAGCTCCGCGCGCGTGCGCCCGCCGCCGAGCTCGCCGTAGAGATAGACGGGGATGCCGAGGCGGCCGAGCTCCTCGGCCAGCACCAGCGCCTCGGCGCAGGCGGCGCCGCGCTGCGTCCTCGTCGAGATAGACGATCGGGGCGACGTCGACGACGCCCACGCGCGGGTGCAGGCCCGCGTGCGTGGTGAGGTCGATCCGCTCGATCGCCTCCCGCGCGCCGTTGAGCACCGCCTCGTGCAGCTGCCCCGGCTCGCCCGATGAGCGTGTAGACGGCGCGGTGGTGGTCCCAGTCGGAGGAGTCGTAGATCAGCCCGGACCCGAACGCCTTCGCGATCGCCGAGATGGCGTCCTGATCGCGGCCTTCGGAGATGTTCGGGACGGCGAGCAGCGGCGACATGGCCGCTGATCGTGGCAGCCGAAAATCGTTCGCTAAGCTAATTAGCAATGCAAACCATCTCCACGACCGATCTCGCCCATCGCCTGCGCCCGGTGATCGCCCGGCTCGCGCGGCGCATGCGCCAGCAGGCCGGCGGAGACCTCAGCCCGACGCAGGGCGCCGCGCTGAACACGATCGCCTGCCACGGGCCGCTGACCCCGTCCGAGCTCGCCGCGCGCGAGAAGATCCAGCGCCCCACCGCCACGCGCGTGCTCGCGCGGCTGGAGGAGGCGGGGCTGATCGCCCGCACCGCCGATCCCGCCGACCGCCGCTCGAGCCTCGTCTCGACGACCGCCGCCGGCACCGACCTGCTCGCGTCCGTGCGCGATCGCAAGGACGCGTACCTGGCTCAGCGCCTCGATCGCCTGAGCCCCGAGGACCTCGCCGCGCTGGACCGCGCCGCCGGCATCCTCGAGCGTGTGCTCGAGGAGGGTGCCGAGTGAGCCCCGCGATCGCGCGCACGTTCTCCTCCCTCAAGGTCCCGAACTACCGCAAGTACTTCGCCGGCCAGATCGTCTCGATCACCGGCAACTGGATGCAGACCGTCGGCGAGATGTGGCTGATGGTCAAGCTCACCGGCTCCGGCAGCCTGGTCGGCCTCACCGCCGGCCTGCAGTTCCTCCCGATCCTGCTGTTCGGCGCCTGGGGCGGCCTGCTCGCCGACCGGCTGCCCAAGCGGCGGGTGCTGACCTACACGCAGCTCTCGCTGATGGTGCCGGCGCTGACGCTGTTCGCGCTGGCGGCGAGCGGCGCCGCGCAGCCGTGGATGGTGCTCGCGCTCGTGCTCGTGCGCGGCGGCGTGCTGGCGATCGACAACCCGTCGCGCCAGTCCTTCGTGGTCGAGATCGTCGGCGCGCGACCGCGTCGTCAACGCGGTCGCTCTGAACTGCGTCGTCGTGCACAGCTCGCGCATCATCGGCCCGGCGCTGGCCGGCACGATCATCGCGCTGATCGGCATCGCGCCGTGCTTCCTGGTCAACGCCTTCTCGTTCCTGGCGATGCTCATCGCGCTGCGGACGATGGACACCACGGACCTGCAGACGCCCAAGCCGGCCGACCCGCAAGCCCGGCGAGGTGCGCTCCGCCCTGCGCTACGTGCGCGCGGACGCCCGAGCTGCTGATCCCGCTGCTGATGATGGCCCTGGTCGGGACGATCTCCTTCAACTTCCAGGTCCTGCTGCCGCTGCTGGCCGACTTCACCTGGCACGGCACCGCGACGACCTACGCGCTGCTGACCGCGGCGATGGGCGTCGGCTCGGTCGGCGGCGCGCTGGCCGCGGGCGCGCGCGGGCGCGTCTCCCCCAAGCTGCTGATCGGCTCCTCGCTGCTGTTCGGCGTCGCGATGCTGCTCGCCGCCGCGGCGCCGACGCTTGGAGCTGCAGATCCTCGCGCTGGTCCCGCTCGGCGCGGCGTCGGTGACGTTCGCGGCCGGGGTGAACTCGTCCCTGCAGATCGCGGTCGAGCCGGCGATGCGCGGGCGGGTGATGGCGCTCTACAGCATCGTCTTCCTCGGCTCGACGCCGATCGGCGCGCCGCTGGTCGGCTGGCTGGCGGGTGCGGCCGGGCCGCGCGCCGGGCTGGTCGCGGGCGCGCGCGGCGGCGCTGCTCGCCGGCGTCGCGGCGTGGGTGTGGTTCGCGCGCGCGGGCGAGCGTCGACCCGGTCGCGGTGCCGCGTCCGCACGGCGGGCGGATCCGCGCGCCGCAGCGGCTCGTCGCCTACGCGCGCGACCGCGTGAGTAGAACTTGTTACCGCGATCGCCGATCGGTCGCGGGGTCGCTAGCGTCCTGGGCATGCTCCAGCCGCCCTTCGCGGACGGTCGCCCGGTGGTCCGCGAGGCCGTGGCGTGGGCCGCTCGCATGCACGCCGACCAGCGCCGCGCGCTCGATCGCGCGCCCGTTCGTCCTGCACCCGCTCGAGGTCGCCGCGCTGCTCAACGGCCGCGGCTTCGACGACGAGGTGATCGCCGCCGGCATCCTGCACGACGTCGTCGAGAACACCGCCGCGACGGTCGAGGACGTCGCGTCGCGCTTCGGTGCGCGGGTGGCCGCGATCGTCGCCGCGGTCAGCGAGGACCCGTCGATCGAGGACTACGGCGCGCGCAAGGCGGCGCTGCGCGAGCGGGCGCGGGCCGGCGGGATCGCCGCGCGGGCCGTCTACGCGGCGGACAAGATCGCCAAGACGCGCGAGCTGCGCTCCCAGGCCGCGCATCGACCCGTCCGTGCTCGCGGACCGCAGAACCGGCTCAAGCTCGAGCACTACGAGGCGAGCCTCGCGATGCTGCGTCGAGGCCGAGGACGACCAGCCGATGGTCGAGCAGCTCGCCTTCGAGCTGTGGGCGCTGCGGGCGCTGCCGCCGGAACCCTGAGATCAACCCCGCAGAGCGCGTGCGGCTCGACCTCCCCCATACGGGGGAGGTGAGGCGCGCCCGCATGCCGCTGAGCGAGCGTCGGCGAACCCGTCGCTCGCGCTGATCGCCGCTCGTTCCCTCGGGCCCTCCGAGCCCATCCGGCAACGATTTACCAGCTACCGGTCCGTGCACATGACCGGCTTCCGGTGCGACGCGTCCGGGGCTAATTACCGGCCACGAATCGGACACATTCGTCGATAGGGTGGCAAAACCAAACCGCAGTCCTTGCTCTCTTTGGCGGCTCCTTGCTGCCTGGTCAAGGGGGAGCGACGGTCGGGCTGCTCGATGGGGGGTCCACCCATGCTTCAACACCTTCGGAAGGTCGCGTCCGCGCGGCCGGAAGGGAACCTATTCCGATGCCCGAATCGCTCCCCGAAGTGACGGATATCGGGTACGCCGGCTCTTGAGCGGAGCGGCGATCGCGGTCGTGGCGAGCACCGCCACGGCCGCGAACGCCGGCGCGAGCTACACGCTCCGTCCCAACGCCGACGTCTCCACGCAATGGAGCGCCGTGCCGAGCGGTGGTGCCGCCGCCGCGCTCGATGACGCGCTCGGCACGTCCGACGCGCCGACCGGCGCCGACTACATCTACTCCTGCAGCGCCGGCAAGATCGCCGAGGTCGCGATCAGTGACCGGACGCTGTCGAGCGAGACTCCGGCCGCCAGCCAGGCGTGGTTCTACGCCAACGCGGCGGCAGGCGTCACGATCAAGGTCGAAGCGCGCGCCGCGGGCGTCACGCTCGGCACGTACGTCCGGCCGGCGCGGGGTTCGCGTGGCGCTCGATCGCCATCGCGCCGAGCACCCCGGCCGCGGTCAACGGCCTGACCCTGCGATTCATCGCCGGAGCGGGCTGCGCGAACGTCCGCGCGGCCTACGTGCAGCTCAACACGTCCCCTTCCGGTATCCGGCGCCGATCCGACGCCCACCCCCACTCCCACTCCCTCCCCCACGGCGACGCCGACGCCACCCCCGGCGACCGGGTGCGGGTCCTGGAGCACGGGCTACGGCTCGTTCGGCGTCGGCAACTGGCCGAGCGCCTGCTGGCGTCCCTACGCCGACTCGAGCCCGTTCAACCAGCAGCTCTCGTCCTCGCCGCAGGTCGATCCGAACTCGGCCGCGATCGTGAGCCGCCTCACCGGCTTCGGCAGCCTGCAGAACATGGGTGCCAGGAGGACGCCAACACCAGCACTGACTGGGCGCATCCGACGTTCTGGTCGCAGCCGAGCGATCCGCTGGTGACGGTGCACTGCACCGAGGCCTGGGGCACCTGCGCCGTCGAAGGCGCGCAGGTCCGCATCCCCGCCGGTGCCACTCCCGCCGCCGGCGGCTTCAAGACTTCGGCGACGAGAGCTACGACAACCACATGACCGTCGTCGACCAGGCCACCAACACCGAATACGACTTCTGGCACGCTCAGAAGCCGGCCAACGGCAGGGTCAACATCGGCTGGGGCGGCAAGACCCGGATCGACGGCGACGGCCGCGGCTCCGACGCCGTCGCCGCGCAGTACGGCGCGATCGCCAGCAAGATGCGCGCCGAAGAGCTCGCCGCCACGCCATCAACCACGCGCTCTTCCTGGTCGTCAAGTGCGACTCCGGCCGCGCCGTCTACCCCGCCACGAAGGGCGCACGAGCCTGCTCGGCCATCGGCCTCTCCAACACCAACGCCCCCAACCAGGGCACCCGCTTCCAGCTCGACCTCACCGACGCGCAGATCGACGCGCTCGGCGTCCCGACGTGGAAGAAGGCCATCCTGCGCGCCATGGCCCACTACGGCATGTACGTCGGTGACACCGGCGGCAGCTGGGCCATCCAGCGAGAAGGCGGCACCACCTACACCAGCTTCGGTGTCACAGACAAATGGGCGACGCTCGCCAAGCAGCTCGGCATCCCGTACTACGCCCCCGACGACTCGTACGTGTTCAACGTCCGTGACGGCATCGACTGGGCACGCTATCTCCGCGTCATCGACCCCTGCGTCGCGCAGCGCACCTGCTGATCACACCACACGTCGCTTTGCCATCGCCCTCAGGCCTCACGGTCGGAGGGCGAGGCGCGATTTGGCGCACCGGTATCCAGACCGACGCTGTAGCATGTACGGATCCCGCCGGAACGTTCCAGCCGCGCGGTTGAGGCAAACCGCAGACGCGGGGGTCGAAGCCCCTGGCTGTCCCTGCTCGCGGGCCTGATCATGGCAGCAGGGCCCACCGCAGCGGCCCAGCCCGCCCTCGCCCAGTCCTCCGTCGAGGGTTGTGGCTACGGAAGCTTCGGCGTCGGCAACTGGCCGGGGCCCTGCTGGCGCCCGTATTCCGACGACAGCCCGTTCAACCAGGAGCTCCCCGCGTCGCCGCGCGTCGATCCCGATTCGGAGCCGATGGTGCAACGGCTGCTCGAGTTCGGGTCGCTCCAGCACCTGAGTACCAGGCGCGCAGGCGGAGACGGTGACTGGGCGCATCCGACGCTTCTGGTCGCAGCCGAGCGATCCGCTGGTGACGGTGCACTGCACCGAGGCCTGGGGCACCTGCGCCATCGAAGGCGCGCAGGTCCGCGTCCGCCGGTGCCACTCCCGCCGCCGGCAGCTACAACGGCGACGAGAGCTACGACAACCACATGACCGTCGTCGACCAGGCCACGAATACCGAATACGACTTCTCGGCGGCACCGGAGATCCCGGTCGATGGCACGATCAACATCGGCTGGGGCGGCAAGACCCGGATCGACGGCGACGGCCGCGGCTCCGACGCCGTCGCCGCCCAGTACGGCACGATGGCCGGCGAGATCCGCGCCGAAGAGCTCGCCGCCGCCCAGATCAACCACGCCCTCTTCATGACGGTCAAATGCGACTCCGGCCGCGCCGTCTACCCCGCCACGAAGGGCGGGCTGCCCTGCTCGGCGATCGGCCTGTCCGACACCGACGCCCCCAACCAGGGGACCCGCTTCCAGCTCGACCTCACCGACGCGCAGATCGACGCGCTCGACGTGCCTACGTGGAAGAACGCCATCCTGCGCGCCATGGCCCACTACGGCATGTACGTCGGTGACACCGGCGGCAGCTGGGCCATCCAGCGGGAAGGCGGCACCACCTACACCAGCTTCGGCTACCCCGACGAGTGGCTGTCGATCTCCGAGCAGCTGGCCGGCGTCGCGTTCTTCGTCCCCGACGACGCGTACGTGCTGAACCTCCGCGACGGCGTCGACTGACCTCCTATCTCCGCGTCATCGACCCCTGCGTCGCGGAGCGCACGTGCTGAGGCCCTGAGGCTCGCCGGTCAACCCGTATCCTCGCTCGGCGTTGTGAGGGTCTTGGCGCTCATCGACACGTTGACTTGGGGAGGCGCCGAGATGCTCCTCTCCGATCTCGTCGCGGGAGCCCCTGCAGCCGGTCTCGAGCTGCACGTCGCATTCCTGAAGGACATCGATGGAAGCCCGGCGAGAGACCGCCTGATCCAGCGCGGCCTTCGCCCTGTACACGTGCGTGGAACCCGGCTGCACGACCCGCGCGGGCTGGGGCGGGTCATGCGACTCATCCGCGGGCTTCGACCCACATCCTGCACACGCACCTCGGCTATGCCGATCTCGTCGGCGGCACGGCCGCCCGCTTGCTCGGCGTGCCGGTGGTCTCGACCATCCATGTGATGAACTGGGAGCACACCGGTCGCGACGCCGTCAAGACGCAGTTGATGGCCGCGGCACGCCGTCGTGCGGACCGAGTGATCGCCGTCTCCGATGCCGCCCGCGAACTCTACGTCGCATCCGGTTGGGACGTGGCGGAGCACGTCGTGACGCTGCGCAACGGGATCGCGGACGGCGTGCGTCCTGGCGCCGGGCGGCCGTGCGCGCCCAACTCGGGGTGGCGCCGGACGACCTCGTGCTGACGATGCTCACCGTGTTGCGGGAGGGCAAGGGCCACGACGTGGCGGCCGACGCGGTCGAGAACCTGCGCGAGCGATTCCCGAACCTGCGCCTGGTCGTCCTCGGCAATGGCCCGTCCCGCCTCGAGATCGAGCGGCGCCTGGCTCGCCTCGGCGACGCGGCGCTGCTCGTCGGTCACCGCGACGACATCCCTGATGTC
>CAVYSP010000001.1:0-207258 GCA_963771235.1 uncultured Gammaproteobacteria bacterium | reverse complement strand
CAGCCCGCCCGCCGGCTAGTGCGCCAGCTTCTCCGCCACGGCACGGCAGTCATAAGGCGCATCGCGCGCGGTGCAGAAATCCGGCCACTTCGTCGCCTTCCAGGTCGCGACGAGTCCGAGCTTCGCGGCCAGTGGCATGAAGCGCGGATCGGCGCGAAACTTTGCAGCGTAGGGTGCGAAGAAGCGCGCGGAGTCATCGACGTAGGGCCCTTTGCGCAGAGGTGTCTGCATCCCGCCAAGGCTGGCATAGGCATCGTCGATGCGGCCGATCGCCATGAAGTTGACCGCCGCGTTGAAAGCATTGTCCGGGCCAATGAAAAACGCCCTGATCGCAGCGGCTGCCGCGTCGCTGGTGGCCGGCGACGGATGCGCCCTGGCTTCTGCCTCAAGCCGGAACATTTGCAGACGAGTCGGATTTTTTCCAGCTCCGAGTGCGGGATTGTCGAAGGTCGCGGCGGCTTTTGTCGAGTCGGCGTAGTGCGCCGCCAACCTCACCGCGAAATCCTTGAACCGATCGTTGTCGGGCCATGTTTTCAATGCGGTGGCCAGCATCGCCTGCGCCTCGTCGACGCGATCGAGGTTTGCCAGCGTGTAAATGACCAAGAGTGTCTTGGGCCAGAATTGCGGCCCCGAATTGGCCCCGCGCATCGCATAGTCGAGCGCCTCGCTGGTGCGGCCGACGTTGATGAGGTTGGAGGCGTAGAAGTAGTTGCCGAGAGAATCGTCGGGGTTGAATGCCAGCGCTTTGGCCAGATCGGCCTGCGCCGCCGACCATTCGCCGATCTTCGTCCTGGTCATGCCGCGTGCCACCCAGGCGGTCGCATTGCGTGGATCGATCGCGAGCGCGCGAGCCGCGGCATCCAGCGCTTCGTTGCGCGCGGCCGGCACGTCGTCGCCTCCGTCCCCGGCGATGGAGGCGCTCACCGCGGCGAGCACGGCCCAGCCCTGCGCGAAATCGGGAGCCAGCGCGGTAACGTCACGCAGGAGCTTGCGGGTAAACATGGCGTCGGGGCTCGACAGCGCCTCACAAGCTTGCAGATAGACCTTGAGCGCGTCGAGGCTGACGATCGAGCGGTCGCGCGTGGTCTCGTCGAGTGCGCAGACGAACACCGTGCCCATGCGCACCTCGGCCTCATGATGCATGGCGTCGGCCTCGGCGATCGGCCGCGTCAGGCGGGTCGACCAGATGATCGCGCCGTCCGCCGCCGAGTTCAGCGTCAGCGTGGCGTGCAGCTTGCCTGCCTCGCTGCGGACGCTGCCGTCCAGGGTGAATTCGGAGGTGGCAGCGGTGCCGGCATGGCCGCTCCCATCGAATATCCGCAACCTCGAGCCACCGGATGTGACGATTTGCGCGAGATCGGCGGCAAAGCCCTGCGAGAAGGACGCCGCCACCTGGTCGCCGGGCAGCGTATCGAATGCGTCGACACGGATGCTCGACGCGCCGCCGTGACCGGCCTTCGACCGATAGACGAAAAATCCGGCCAGCAACACGGCGATGGCCAACGCGGCAATGATCGCCGTCCGTCGACCCAGCCAGCCGGGCCGGCGAGCGCGGTGGTCGCGCAACTGCGGCGACTCGGTCGCGGGGCTCTGCGCATCCAGCCATTCGATCAGCTTGCGCCACGCCGGGTCGCTCGGCGAGCCGCGCCAGTGCGACAGGTCGATCGCCTGTTTCAGCATGAAGGCCAGCGGGACGGTGCACGGTTCGATCAGGACCGGCACCAGCTTGGCATGGTTCTGCGCGTAATGCGCTTCGCTGCGGACCCAGTCGGACGCGACCGAGCGCGTCGACCACAGGACGATGACGCTGGCGGCCGCCGCGATCTCCTGCTCGATCGTCGCATCCCAGGCCTGGCGCGGGGTCAGGCCTTCGTCCCACCACACCGTCCGGCCGCTCTTGCGCAGCGCGGCGACGACCTGGCCGGCCCGGGCCCGGTCCTCCCGCTTGTAGCTGAGAAAGATATCCGCCACGTCTATGCCTGCAAACCCGGGGTCAGACTCGACTTTCCAATTCTGCCATGGAGAAGGTGCACTCTGACGACTCATGTCGCCGCCTCCCGCGCTTGGCGGTACGTTGGAACTACCACGGTTTCAACGTCGCCCAGCGACAGGAGGCAGCCTGGTTGTTCTGCAGAGATGCCACGGATAACCTGAAGGCGAGAAATGAAGATCTGAATGCATCTTTCGTAAAAGGTAAAACGACCGTCAAGCGGTTTTTCTCGACAACCTGGCAAGAAAGGGTGAGCGAGGCAGTAGGCAAACATTTCATCTACGCCATCGCGTGCGGTCGGAGTGCATACATCGGGGTTACGTAAATGCCTGATGCAAATTCTGTGTCACTTGTCAGCGCTGTGTTCTTGTGCGTTTCAACTCGTTCTCATCCCGCCTCTCGTCATATCAACGCCTCAAGCTCCGCTACCGCCCGTTCAAACCGATCGAGCGCGCGTCGAAAAGGCTTTGGCGTGGCCAGATCGACACCCGCCTTCGCAATGAGCTTGTACGCATCATCCGAATTGCCCGCACGCAACATGCCGAGATAGCGCTCACGCGCCGAATTGCCTTCGTTATGGATGCCGTCAAGCAGTGCAGTGGCGGCGGTCAGGCAGGTGGCGTACTGGAAAACGTAAAAGTCCAGGTAAAAGTGCAGCACCGTTGCCCACATCACGTTGCTGTACCGGTGCATCTGAACCTTCGGCCCGTAGTACTCCGCCAGCAGCTTTCCATACATTTCGCTCATCTGCGGTCCGGACGGCGGGGCATCTGCCTCGGCGGCGGTATTGATCGCGAGCTCGAATTCGGCAAACAGCGACTGGATGAACAGGGTGCCGCGATATTGTTCGCAGACGCGGTCAAGATAGAACACCTTTTCCTCTCGCGTTTTTGCGTTGGCGGAAAGATATTCCAGTAAAAGCAGCTCGTTGAGTTTGGAGGGAATCTCGGCGACGAACGTGGGAAAGTTGTAAAGCGGGTGCGGTTGCGCTCGCGCGAGCCAGCTGTGCATGGCATGCCCCCACTCATGCGCGTAGGTCGAAAGACTATCGAAGTCGCCGTGGTAATTGAGCATCACGTAAGGGTGTGTGTAGGCCTGCCCGATCACGAAGCCACCGCCGCGCTTGCCATCGCGCGGCGTGGCATCGGCCCAGCGCTTCAACGTGTTGGCCGCGAACTCCCTGCCATACTCCGGCCCAAGCGGCGCTACCGCGCGCAAGGTCGTTTCTCGCGCCTCCGCCATGCTCCATTTGCGATCCAGCGACACCGCCGGCGCGTTGATGTCCCAGGTAGCCAGGCGATCGACGCCGAGCAGTCGGCGTTTGACGTCAAGATAACGGTGGTGCAGGGGCATCCGTGCCTTGACCTCGCGCAGCAGCGTGTCGTAGACGGCACATGGCGTATTGGAAGCATCAAGGCTGGCGGCAAGTGAACTCGGATATCCGCGTGCCTTCGAGAGGAAGGCGTTGCCGCTGACTTTGGTGGCAAGGATGTCCCCAAGCGTGCGCTCATAACGATGAATGGACGTGGCGAACAGATCGTAGGCCTTCGCGCGGTCAGAGCGCCCGGCGGTTGTCATCACCGTGCTGTAGCTGGCGGGATTGAGTCTTGTCTTGCCGCCCGGAAGCTCGATGTCGGGAAAGTCGATGTCGGACAAAAGCAGTGTCTGGCGCGTGCGTTGCGGCGCTGCAAGCAAGGCCTGCGATGACGCCAGCAGAGCTTCGCCTTTTGCGTCGAGCGTGTGAGACGCGCGGCGGATGATCGACATCAAGGGGTAACGGTAGATTTTCAGGCCGTCGTTTTCTGAAAGCATCGCAGAAACGCTCTTCTCGCCGAGGTCGAGAACGGCCCGGTTGAACCATGCCATCGCCTCGTTTACGCGCGCTACCAATGCACCGGCGCGGCTCTCTCGCTGCGCATTGTCGGCGATCCGAACATCCTCGCTCGACTTGAGATACGCATAGACCTGGAGGCGCATGACCCGCAGTGTGACCGCATCCTGCCGGTTCAAGGTAGCGAGCAGCGTGGCGGCACTGTTTAGCCCGACGCTGGTGGGCGCCAGAGACGGGAGGAGTGCCTTGATCGCCTCGTCCTCCCTGTTCCAGGCGGAAACGGTGGGAAACAGATCGGTCAGATCCCACGTCGTCGGCACGTCGCCGGCGGCCGAGTTCGTCGTCGCGTTGCCGGCACCCCCTTTTCCCGCAGCACCCGCAATCCCGCTGAGACCGGCACCAAGTGGGAGCAACAACATTGCGGTACTGAAGCGTCGTCAGGGAAAGAGAGATGGTTTGAAGCGCCATGGGACTTCCTGGACTGTGGATTGGCCGCATCCGAAGGTGGTCGAACGGCGGCGTCAGGTCAGGATCCTATGGCATGACGGGTGCTTCCGGCTTGGATGTTATTGCTGGACGTACTTTGCCGGTGACACGCCCAGAACGCGCTGGAAGTGGCGGGTGAAATGACTTTGATCGTAATAGCCCATGTCGAGTGCCACCTCGGCGATCGGCCTTCCCTGCAACAGCTGCGCGCGGGATTCGAAAATTCGCCGTTGATTCCTGTATGCAATGGGGCTGAGCCCCACGTCACCCCGAAAAAGGTGAGCTACGCGGTAGACGCTCAAGCCGCAAGCCGCCGCTAACTCCTCCAGCCCGAAGTCGGCACGGAAGTGTTCGTCGATGAAATTGCGAGCGCGAGTGACTGCATCGTGCGCCGACGGGAGCGCCGCATCAGCGGGTTCCTCGCCGTCATCTGACGCGACAGCATGGACCAGCTTCATCATCACGGCTTCCTGCTCGAGCTTGCCGACCGCGGTCGACCAAAGCGCCCTGTGCGCATTGAGAAGCACACATGCGAGAACCTCGTCAGCAGCTTTCGGGCTTGGAAATGAAATCCGTGATTCCCTTGCACCGTCTTGGAGAAAGACCGAAACCGCCTGCTCTGGAAGATAGAAAACGCGGTAGGAAAGCACTTCCGATCCCACGCATCGATTGGCATGCGCCTCACGCGGATGAAGACGCAATACATCGCCCGTTTCAATGAGGTGGTCCTCGTCTTCGACACGAAGGATCTGCCTGCCTCCCGTCAAGATGCCTACGACATACTCAGGATGCGCGTGCAGTGGAAACGTGCGGTTCTTGTATGACGCGTGGATGAGCTCAACTCCGGGAAGATGGGTTGGCCGGCAAAAGAGGGTTTGGTCTCGATGCGCTCGTTGGGTCATTTCCTGTACTTAACCGGGGTCGGGTTGAAGGACCGACCGTGCATCTATTACTCGACGACGGATGAGTGGCTCGCACGCCGACGAACCCTTGGGTTTTCGCTGCGACCGCGAACCATGCCACGGAAGTCGTTCCGGTGCCATGCCATCTGTCGTGTCCGTTCATTCTTCAACTGGTCTTGCCCCTGTTTCCGGATATCCGGAGAAGGGGTTTTACTCCGTGAACGCGGACACTTCCAAGACGACCGATGTCGGCAACACGTCGTGGCAAGTGAATCTCCAACGTCTGCCATGAAGCAACCCGACTCAGGCTGCGACCGGCAACTTTCGGCCGGATACCGACCGTGTCACGTGGCGCTATCCGGCCAGCAGATCCTCCGATCAGACTTCAGTCTGCTCTGCGATCTCAAGAGCATCCTCCACCTCGATACCTAGGTAACGCACTGTGCTTTCGAGCTTGATATGTCCAAGGAGTGGTTGCACCGCACGTAGGTTCTTGGTGCGTCGGTAGATCAAAGTAGCCTTTGTACGGCGCATCGTGTGCGTACCGTACGCTGCAACGTCCAACCCGATTTCTGCGATCCACGCATTCACGATTCGCGCGTACTGCCGCGTCGATAGGTGGTCCGACTTGTGGATACGCCTTGGAAACAGATAGGCGTTGGATTGAAGCTCGGCTTGTTTAATCCACGCGGAAATGGCGTCTCGTGTCGACGCGGTGTTCCAGGGCGTGGCGTTGGAGGGATGTGTCGTTCGTGCTCATTGCGGACTCCTACCGAGTTGGCGGAGCCTGCCAGCGTGCACCAATGCTGCGATTGGGCGATGAACGACCCATGGCGGTCGGTGCTTGGATCGGTGTGATGGGCGCGGCGACAGGGTGCACTGCGGTAGATTACCGGGAAGATACCTGAGTTGTCCGAACTTGCTCAGACGATTCTTGGAGATGTATCTAGGCTTCCGGCGGCCCACACCCGAGGGCTATCAGACCAAGCTTGATATGTTATTCGACGACGAAGTGGAGCGATGCACGATCGCAAGGTACGTGGACGAGGGGTCGCATAGTGCATCGACGCTTCGCCTGCTGGAGTTCTCCGACTTCCCGGCAGTGTCGCGAGAAATGGTAGGGCGCGTCATGCAGGCGTTGGACCGCGTGGACCCTGATCACTATTCAGTGTTGGTGGCGGAAACCGGCTAGGGATATGGGTCCGCTTTTGCCCGGATGCAGCCGACCGACTCCACGAGTCAGCGCGCCCACCCGGCGCCACCAGTCCTGCCGAAGATGGCGGTCAGATCCGATGCCGGGAAATATAGGTCACACCTTGGCGGCAAGGGTCAGCGCGGTCGCCGACCGTGATCAATTTCGTTGGAGACTCTGGTCAGCCACTGTGCCGGCATTGGGCAGATCGCTGGCGTTTTGCGGCAAGTACAAATGCCCAATGGTCACGGCCAGGGGATACGGCCTGCCGTGGTTGCGGTTGCTGAGGATGACCACGGTGACATGCTGTTTCGGCCAGCGCACGATGACGTTGCGAAAGCCCATGCTCTCGCCGGAATGCCACAGGCTGTCGCCGCCGATGCGCCAGCCGAAGCCGTAGCTGAAGTCGGGGTCGTCCGTGGGCTCGTGTGCGGTGAAGGCCAGCTGCCGCGACGCGTCGCTGAGCAAACGGTTGTCATACAGTGCCGCATCCCACTTGGCCATGTCATCAATCGACGTGTAGATGCCACCATCGCCGCGCGTGGCGCTGGTGGTGTCCTGGTCGGTCAGTTTCCAGGTGTTGCCGACATGACTGTAACCCCAGGCGCGATGGGTCACCTGCGGGCCGCGGTGGTGCTCGTACATCAGCGTGTGGGTCATGCCCAGCGGCTTGAAGATGCGCTCGTGCATGAAGTCGGCCAGGTCCATGCCTGAGGCATGTTCGACGATCAGGCCCAGCAACACATAGCCGCCGTTGTTGTAGCGGTGGGCGCTGCCGGGGGCGAAGTAGAGTCGGTGCTGGGAGGCGATCATGCGCAAGACGTCGGCATCATCGATCTGACCCTTGGTATCGGGCGGAATCAGGTTCTCGTAATCGAGCAGGCCGCTGGTGTGGTCGAGCAGGTTTTCGATGGTGATCGCGGCATCGCTGGCTGGGAGCTGCGGCAGCCACTTGCGGATCGGATCGCTCAGCTGCAGCTTGCCGTCCTGGTTCAACAGCAGGATGGACGCGGCGGTGAATTGTTTGGTCACCGACGCCAGCCGGTAGTTGGTGGCCGGTGTGGTCTTGCCGTGTTTTGCCAGATCGGCGTAGCCATAGCCGCGTCCAATCACGACCTTGCCGTCCTTGATGACCAGCAGCGACGCGCCGGGCGCCTCTCCGCTGTAACGGCTCATCAATGCATCGACGACCGTTTCGCGTTGCGCAGCGCTTAACGGTTCGGTCGCCTGTGCGCACGCGACTGTGGTCACCATCGCCAACGCGAGGGCGACCAGTGCGCGCATCCGGACAAGTTCCCGCGTGCGTCGGAGATTCATGGACAATTTCCTTCACGGGTGAAGGCGAGATCTCTGAAATCGGAGCTTGCATCGGCATTGGAATCGACCAGGGACAGATGCAGTGTGCCGCCAGCCTGAGGAGAAAAGAGCAACCAGGCGTCGGGATCACCGTGCGCCCATTGCACCAGGTACTGCTTGCCCACGCGCATGACCTGCCCGCTCAGCTGCGGTGACATTTGCGATGCAAAGCGCACCGCGTCACCTTGCGAACACATCGTCACTTTGCCGAACCATGGGTCCTGCCACACACCGAGCTGCGCCTTCAGGTCCGCCGACGTCGCCGGCTGGCGCGAAGAAGTATCGGGCACAGGCACTTCGTCCCGCGCCTCGTCGCGCGCCAACGCGTCGGCATAGCTGGCCACCGACCGGGCATCGCCTGGCGCGGTGAAGTGCTTCAGCAGAACCTCGTCGAGTACGGTGAGCGCATCATCCGCACCGCCGTTGATCAGGACCACGAAGCCGCTCTTGCGGTGCGGCAGCAGCACGATCGCCGCGCGCATGCCTTCCAGCACGCCGGTGTGCCACACCGTCGTCTCGCCGTCGGCGTCGGAAATGAACCAGCCGTGGGCATTGGCCACGAATTGTGTGTCGTTCCATGCCCGCCGCCGTTTCGACACGGGTACTGGCGTATATGGCATCCACTCTTTCTGGCGCTGCGCTGGAGACAACCAATGCAGTTGTTGCGGTGTCGGCGCCAGCCAGTTTTTCGCCCAGATCATCATGTCGTTCAAACTGCAGCTCGCGCCACCGGCGGCGTCCATGACCGTCGCTTCGCGCGTCGCCCCGCGCGCGGAGATCGCCGCGTAATGGCCATGACGCAACACGTGTGGGCGCGCCACGTTGCCGACTTTTTCGCGGTCCCAGGTTCCCACCTGGCAGCGACTCATGCCCAGCGGCTCGAATACATTGCTGCGCAGGAGTTCCGCGTACGGCGCGCCACCTACCGCCGCGGCGACCTGCCCGGCCACGACGAACAGGACGTTGTCGTACGAGTAACCGGCTCGAAAGCTGTAAACCGGCTTCAGATAACGCACACCCTTGACCACGTCCTGCGGCGTGAATCGGCTGGGGTGGGGCCACAGCATCAGATCGCCGGCAAATTCGTGCAGGCCGCTGTGATGCGACACCAGGTCGCCTACCTGCATGTTCCTGGTTACCCACGGATCGCTCATGCCGAACGAGGGCAGGTACTTCGTCACCGGGTCGTCCCATCGGAACTTGTTCTGCTCGGCCAGGCGCGCGAGCAAGGTCACGGTCATGGCCTTGGTGGTGGAGCCCAGTTCGAACAGCGTGTCGGCATCGATGGGCTTGCCCGAAGGCTGTGTCCCGTATGTCCGCTTGTAGATGATCTTGCCGTGGTCGATCACGCCGACGGCGACACCCGGCAGCTCGTAATGTGCGATCACGGCATGGACCAGGCGATCGTAGTCGGCGTCCTGCGCCGGTTTCGATGTCGCCGCCTGCACGGCGGTCGCACAAAACGCCAGCGCCAAGGCCAGCAGGGTGGATGCAGCGATGCGTTTCATATGCTTTCCCGGTGCAACGCTGGCTGCGCGCCAGCGGTCTATCCTCAAAGGTCTGGCGTTTATCGAGTCTCGGCGTAACGGCCGTGACCGGCAATACCGACGGCCGCGAACTGCTGATTGGCTCCATCAACGCATCGCAAGACCTTCTGCTCGGTGATGGTGGCCTCGCCCGGGTCCAACGACCTCGTCGTCATCCACCCCAGAACCCCGGCGCAGGAGGCTGCAGCAACCCTCTGTCCAGGCGCACGCCGCCGGGATAGTCGTCGACCAGCCAGAGCGGGCCATCCAGATCGACGAACGTCGCGTGACGCGCGACTTCCCACGCCGGGGCGATACCCAGCGAGGAACACACCATGCAGCCCACCATGATCCCGAAACCGCCCGCGCGCGCCGCGCACAGCAGACGCCATGCCTCGGTCAGCCCGCCGGTCTTGTCCAGCTTGATGTTGACCGCCTGGTAGCGACCGCGCAGCCGTGGGAGATCCGACGTCACATGGCAGGACTCATCGGCGCAGATGGGAATGCTGCTGGCAAAACCCAGCAAGGCATCATCGGCGTCGGCTGGCAGTGGTTGTTCCAGCAGATCGACGCGCGACTGCGTCAGTACGGGCTGCATGGCGCGCAAGATGTCGATGTTCCAGCTCTCGTTCGGGTCGACGATGAGATGCGCGCAAGCGGTGCGGCGCGACGCACGGCCTCGATCCGCGCAGCCGGGTCGTCGGCATCGACCTTGATCTTGATGCAGTTCGGCGCCCGGAAGGCGCGCGCCGCTTCACCCATGCGCGTCGGCGTGTCGATGCCGATGGTCAACGCGCTCGCCAGCGGGGCCGGCCGCGGGCGCGCCAATTGTGCCCACACGGGCACGCCACTCAGCTGCGCTTCGAGATCCCACAAGGCCGCGTCCAGCGCATTGCTCGCAGCGCCCGGTGGAAGCTGCGCCTGCAATTCGTCGCGGCCCATGCCGGCAGCGAGTTGGCCGCGCAGTGCCTCCATTTCACTCATCACCGACGTCACGGACTCGCCATAGCGGCCGTAGGGAACCGATTCGCCACGGCCGCTCTTGCCGGACTGGCGCAGCTCGACCGTCACGACGTCAGCCGCGCGTTTGACCCCGCGGGAGATGCGGAAGGGCGCTCGCAGCGGAAAGCTGCGATGCGCGACGCTCAGCTCGCGCAAGCATGTGAGCAGGTTGTCCACGATGGCATCGACCCCATGGTGACCGGGTCCTGGCAGGGCAGCCCGAGCAGATCGCTGATCTCGTCGGCAAGCTTCTGCGGCGGCTGGTCTGGACAGGCCCGAGGTGTTGAGTGCGACGCCGACGGCCTTGACCGACGGGTTGGTCAGCCGTGCGGCAGCGAGATTTGCTTGCAGGCAGAGTTTCAGGTCGGGCAACGGGTAATCGGCCAGCCCGCGCATGTGCTGCCGCGTCGGTTCGTGGCACAACACCAGTGCATCGGGTTGCGCGCCATGCAGCAAGCCGAGCGACACGCCGGCGTAAGAGGGGTGAAACAGCGAGCCCTGGCCCTCGATGAGATCCCATCCGCCATCGAGGCGCGCGGGCGAAAGCTGTTCGGTGGCGCCAGAGATGAAATCGGCGATGACCGAATCGATCGGCACGCCGCCGCCCGCGATGAAAATACCGGTTTGCCCGGTGGCGCGAAAATCCGCCGCCAGGCCGCGCTGGCGCAAGGCTGCGTTCGATCGCCAGCGTGGTGTACATCTTGCCGACCGAGCAGTCCGGTCCCACGGTAAGCAGCCGCCGGCCCGCCCGCGGGCGGCCGTTGCCGACCGGAATGCTCGGCATGGGGTCGCGCGCATCAAACAGCACGCGGCCGTTGCGTTGGGCGGCAGCGACGATGTCCGGATTCTCGCGCAGTTTCTGTGCAGGCCGGCCACGACGTTGAGGCCGGCGTCCAGTGCCGCGATGGTATCGGCGACGATCTCCGGTGACATCGAACCGCCGGCGTTGGCGACGCCGATCACCATGGTGTCCGCGCCTTCGCGCCTTGGCCTGGACCATGTCCATGTCGCGCAGGCCGAGCGTCGCGCGGCATTCGCGGCGGCGATACTGGCCCACGCACCAGTCGGGGCGCCAATAGGCCAGTCCTCTCGCCGTCTTGATGGCCAGATCGTCGGCCGCGCTACCCAGGTAAAGCAGGTATGGCGGTCCCCAGTGGGAAGATTGCAGCGCATCGGCATGGTTGGACATCAGATGTTGGTTCCCCCAGGCATTTCGCAATCTCCCACGACACCGGTGGAGGATAATCACCGACTGCCGTGGGCCGCCAATGAAAAGGTATGTACTTGGCATAACTGGGGGTTGTGGACATCCCGGCTTTATCCGACGCACGATGGGAACATGCGGCGACCGTCGTCGGCTGGCGATGGCGCGAAATGAACCCGGGCAGCGCGATCACCGTGGCCACAGGGCAGGAAATCTCGACATGCGTCTGCGTTACATCGAACTGTTTCATGCCGTCCTGACCACCGGCAGCCTGACCGGAGCGGCAAAGCTGCTGAGCATTTCACAGCCGGCTGCCAGCAAGGCCTTGCAGCATGCCGAAGATCAACTCGGCTTTGCGCTTTTCAGCAGGGTACGCGGGCGCCTGCAGCCGACCCAGCAGGCACTGCTGTTGCGTCCGCGCATCGAGAAGATCATGCAGGAGCTGCAGGACCTGCAGCGCCTCACCACGAACGTGGATCGGCCGGCGAGTCATCCGCTGCGGGTAACCTGCACGCCGGCGCTTGCCCAGGCATTGCTACCCGATGCGATCGTGCAGTTGCGCAAGACCTGTCCGGACACGGCCATCGAGCTGTTCACCCAGCACTCGGTGGTGATGCGCGAGTCGCTGATGCTCCACGATGTCGACATTGGCCTGACGTTGCAGAACGCGGACTATCAAAACCTGCGCCAGGAGCCACTGTGCCGCGGCCAGATCATGGCGATCGCGCCACCGGGCTGGTGGCCTGAAGCGGACTTGGCAAACCGTTGCCGATCAGTGCGCTGGCCAGTCAGCCGCTGATCGGGATAACAGTACGGGACGCGTTGGGCAACATGCTGCAGAGCCACCTGTCTCGGATCGATCCGCCTCCACGATTCCGATCCAGGTGCAGACCTACCAGCTTGCTCATTCGCTGGTCGCCCAGGGAGAAGGCCTGGCGCTGGTTGATCCGTTCACGGCGCGCTGTGGCGGCATGGGGGACGTGCAACGACGTCCGCTGAAACCGCGTCTCAACGTCGAGTTGTATGCGCTTTATCGGCCGGACAATCCGTTGAGTCCGGTGCAGAAGCGTTTCCTTGGCCTGATACGCCAGCTCGCCGGACGGATGCTCACGCCGGCCTGAAGGTGTTGCCGCGCGGTGGCAGAGGCCACGGCCACAACCATCGGTTATGCCAGCCGCCCGTCTTTTCATTGGCGGCTTGCGTTTGCTTGTGACTATGCTCGGCAGCTTCGGACGTGTGCTGGTGGTCGGCTGTTGAAAGGCGCTTCGCGGGAATGACGACCTTGAAAGAATTGCCGTTCTTGTTGCTTCGTTTTCACCAAGGAGCCTTTCAGCTCCAGGTGCTGTCCAAGGTAGGTCGAATGCATACCCTGCAAACCAGTTTTGTCCGCCGTGGAGCAACGCGATGATCGGCGGTCCGCTCATCCGCGGCGCCAGCAAGTCGCTGCTCGCCTTCGCTCTCGCGACAGTGCCATGGGCGGGAGCACTGGCTGGCGCGGCGGCGGTCGCCTCCCCGACTCCGTATCCATGGGACCACCCGGGGTGTCCCTGCGCCACCGTCTTGCACCCGGGATCACCGCAGGAGGCGGGTTTGATCGATGCACCACTGGAACACATGGATGACTCGATCAATCGCATGCTGGCCAGGCGGGTGGCTCCTGGCGCCGTGGTACTGGTGGCGCGGCGCGGCGTCATCGCCAAGTGGAAGGCCTACGGCTACGCGGCGGTCTATACCAACGCAAGCTTCGACGAGATGGCTCATCCCGTGCCGATGGACAAGAACACCATCTTCGACCTGGCCTCGGTCACCAAGTTGTTTACTGCCACGGCGGTCATGCAGTTGTGGGACGAGGGAAAGATCGACCTCGACGCCCCCGTCGCGAAGTACCTGCCAAAATTTGGCGTCAACGGGAAAGATGCCGTCACGGTTCGTGAACTGCTGACGCACACGTCCGGCCTCGGGCCGGACCCGTCGACCCCGCTCTTCGATATCCCGGGAGGGCGCCAGGACAGGATCGACTACGTGTTGCAGCTGCCGCTCGACTACCCGCCCAAGACGCATTACATCTACAGCGACAGCAACTTCATCACCCTCGGTGCATTGATCGAGAAAATCAGCGGCGAGCGGGAAGACGAGTTCGTCCGCCAGCACATTTCAGCGCCACTACGCATGAGCAGCACCATGTACAACCCGCCGGCCAGCCTCAAGCCGCGCATTGCAGCGAGTGAATACCAGCCGTGGAACGACCGCGGTCTGCTGTGGGGACAGGTGGAGGACGGCAATGCCTGGGCACTGAGCGGCGTGGCCGGCCATGCCGGCTTGTTCAGCGATGCGCACGATCTGGCAGTCTTCGGCCAGATGATGCTGGATGATGGGACCTACGACGGCAAACCGATCCTGTCGAAGCGCGCCATCGAATTGATCGAAACGGACTGGGACGCGAAGTTTCCCGGCGACTCGACCGGGCTCGGCTGGTCCATCAATCGCGGATATCTCATGGGTGCGCTGACGGGCCCGGACACGATCGGTCATGAGGGCTATACCGGGACCATGATCACGCTCGACAAACGCAATGACGTCGCGGCGATCCTGTTGACGAATCGCGTGCATCCGACCCGCATCGGCGCGTCGGTCGTCACCGCGATACGGCAGGTCAATACGGATGTGGCGGCTTCCATTCCGGTTGCCATTCCGGGCGGCGGTGACGCCTGGTTCGCCGGGTATGGCAATTTCCTCAACCGCAAGTTGACTGCCCACGTCGATGTCCCGAGCAAAGGCACGTTGTCGTTCCAGACCTGGTACCGGACCGAGCCGAGTGATGATCGCGGTATCGTCGAAGCGTCGCCAGATGGCAAGCGTTGGGAAACCTTGGGACAGTTGAGCGGCTCCAGCGAAGGCTGGCAAAAGGAAACCTATGCCTTGCCGGCTTCCACGCATTACGTCCGGTTCGTTTACCGGGCGGTTTCCTACGGGTCCGCTTTCGAGGTCAACGGGCGCGGCTGGTATGTGCACGACGTCGAGGTGGACGGCCAGAGCGTTGCTGCCTGGGACACCAGCAAGACCGGTTGGTCGCGGCGCGGATATTAGCCAGGCGGAACGGCGAAGTTCGCGCGCTTTCTTGCCGGTCGGTACTGAACGTTAGCTTGGAGGAGCGTCGAATTGTCGATCGTGCTGGCTGTGGATCTCGGGAGAACAGGCTGTCGCGCCACCGTGTGGGCTGACGAAAGCGGACACCCGCTGGCTTCGGCGAACGGCGAGGGCAGTGTGGGGCTCACCGCCGCGAACGGACCGGAAGTCGCCGAACAAGCCATCATGGCTGTGGTCGCGCCGTTGTTGACTCGCATGGGCGTACTGGCGGTGGATCGCAGCTGCATCGGCGCGCCGGGTGCTTTGGTGGATCCCGAGCGTGCGCGCCAGCTCGCGCAAAAACTGGTTGTCTCCATCCCGTCCGGCGCCGTTGCGGTGACCAGCGATGCCATCACTTCGCACGCCGGCGCACTGGCCGGGGCCCCTGGCGTCGTGCTCGCGGCAGGCACGGGTGCCGTTGTTGTTGCCATTGGCGCAACAGGGCAATTCCAGCGTGTGGACGGTTGGGGACCCTGGCTCGGCGACGAAGGCAGTGGTGCATGGCTCGGTCGCGCAGGTCTGCGCGCGGCCGCCCGTGCGTACGACGGTCGCGGCCCGTCAACCCGGTTGCAGGCGGCCGCCCAGGCGCAGTTTGGCGCGGTGGGCACTCTCGCGGTCCGGCTCAGTGCGGATCCAAATCCGGCCCGCACCGTTGCGGCCTTCGCACCCGCCGTCGCAGAAGCGGCCCGGCAGGGGGACGAGGTGGCAACGCAATTGCTGCGTGATGCCGCCATGGCATTGGCGGACTCCGTCATTGCCGGCGCTGCCGTTTTGGATGAGGCAAGCCTGGTTCCCGTGGTCATCCTGGGTGGGCTTACAAAGATGGGCGCCGTACTGCTGGACCCGCTGCTTGAGGCGCTCAGCCATAGTGAAGCAGGATTGCAGGTACGCCCG
The DNA here is from genome assembly GCA_963771235.1 of uncultured Gammaproteobacteria bacterium. Lineage (GTDB taxonomy): Bacteria > Pseudomonadota > Gammaproteobacteria > Xanthomonadales > Rhodanobacteraceae > Rhodanobacter. The sequence continues at coordinate 191,749 of CAVYSP010000001.1, read as the reverse complement.
GCGAAAGGCACGTCAAGCGACGGGGCGCGGTGGCTGGCGACCCATGACCATGGCATCCACGAGCCCTGGATGGTGCGGGTCGACCAGGGTGTCGTCAGGTTTGGCCATAGCCTCGCCACTAGTGAAGGAGATCACGCGTGACCCGAATGACAGATGCATCGCAGAGCCCGGACAAGAACGATCTTGCTACGCTGGATGCACTGGCGACCGAAGCGGCACGTCCCGACCTGGGCGATCTCGATTGCCGCTCCACATCCGAAATCGTCCGCATCCTGGTCGAAGGCCAGGCGAGCGCGCTGGCGGCAGCACAGGCCGCGGTGCCACAGCTTGCGGCGGCGGCTGATGTCGTGGCGGTGCAGCTGGCGAAGGGTGGTCGCCTGTTTTACGTCGGTGCCGGGACCTCGGGAAGGCTGGCGGTACTCGATGCCGCCGAGTGTCCACCGACGTTCGGTTCATCGCCGGACACCGTGGTTGCCCTGATGGCTGGCGGAGAGACCGCCAATACGCGCGCCATCGAAGGCGCCGAAGACGATGCTGACGCGGGCGCCGACGCGTTGCGTGCGCAGGGTTTGACCGCCGACGACGTGGTGGTCGGCATCGCGGCATCCGGACGCACGGCTTACGTTGTCGGCGCCTTGCGCCATGCCCGCGATCTCGGGGTACCCACGGTCGCCATCGTCAACAACGCTGGCAGTCCCATGGCCGGTGTGGCCGCGCACGCAGTCGAACTGTTGACCGGGCCCGAGGTGATTGCGGGATCAACCCGGCTCAGCGCCGGCACGGCCCAGAAGATCGCGCTCAGCACGCTGTCCACGGCGGTCATGGTGCGCCTGGGCAAGACCTACGGGCCGTACATGATCGACATGCACGCCAGCAATCTGAAACTTCGCAGGCGCGCGCTGCGCATGATCCAGCGCATCACGAACGCCGATGAGGACACCGCAGCCCGCACCTTGAGCGACGCCGATGGAAGCCTCAAGACTGCGGTGGTGGCGCTGCTGGCCAACTGCAGTGTCAGCGAAGCGAAACGACGGCTGGATCTGGTGGGGGGCCGGGTACGGGACGCGGTAGCCGGGTCGTAAGTGAAAGGGAGAGGAAGTTCTCCCGTCACGAGTGCTTGCGTCTGGAGGCGTTCTTGGCAACGTCGCTCGGGCGTGCCATCGAATTGGCCGCAGGTGTTCAGACCACCCACCACCGGATTAGCCTCGAACCTCAGCTGTCAGAAGCCCCTCTCCCCTCGGCGACCTTGGGAGTCCCCTTGCGGGTGAGAGGGGTGGGGGGAGAGGGTTCGGGCGAAGCGTACTGACGCAGGATTCAAGATTGGTAACTACACGCTCCGCTCGAACCCTCATCCGGCGCTTCGCGCCACCTTCTCCCGGAGGCGACCTTGGGAGTCCCCTTGTGGGTGAGAAGGACCAACAACAACTATTCAACAACTCCGCTCGCCGCCGCCCGATGCCCGACGGGATCCGCCTTCGTTTGCTTGCCGACGTGGTCTGCCTTTTTCTCGGCAAGCACGACCAGCCGCTCGATCGGATCGACGACACGCAAATTGACTTGTGCGACCGTGTGGCGCGCATCGACAAACGCCGTAGTCGTGTTCCTCACCCAGTCGTACGGCGGGCGTTCCACGTTGTCGTAATAATCCAGGGCCTGCAGGCCGATCTGCGAGAGTCCCGCCAGTGAGTGCGCCAATGGCTGCACTGACTGCAGGCGCGGCGATCGGCTCATCAGATCATTCAGGGCGGCACTATTCTGGTGCCATGAGTTCAGCTGGCTCCGAATCTTCTGTTCCAGTTCCGGATCGGGATGGCGGGAAAATTCCTCGACCCATCCCTGGAATCTTATGGCCGTCCATGGATCGGCCGTCGCCGCATCGGCAATCGATGTCAACGGCGAATAGATCGTGTAGTGCCCGGTATCCAGCAGAGTACGCAGTCGCACGTAGCCCTGCACAGGCGAGATCGCGTTCACCAGAACCTTGAGCGGGCCGATATCGTAGCTACCCGCAAGCTGGCGCAACAGCATCGTCTGGTTCTTGATCTGCGTCAGTCCCTCCCCTTCGAGCTGCAGGTTGAGCACGTACAGGCGTCGGTACATGGACGCCACGTCCTTCACATCGGCCGGCGACCAGAGCCGTTCCGCGATCGCCGCGGTGGATGGCCATATGCGTGAGTCGATGGTGGTGGGGTCGACGAGTTCGCTCCACATGGCAGCCTCGCCGCCCAGGATGTTCGCTCTGACCTTGCGCGCGAGGTGAACATCGTCCGGAATCGGGTCGTTCGCGTAATACACCGCCGTCGGGTGCAGCATGTCCAGGTAATAACCACTGGACAGAACAGCCGGATGACCTTCGCGCGCAGCCTTGTACAAATCCTCTTTGCCGCGCCACACCTGAATCACCGCATCCTCCGACACGCCCGGCTGCAGGATTTCATCCCAACCGATCGCGTGTTTGCCATCGGCAGTGATCATGGCGGAAAGCTTGTTGGTGAACTGTGCCTGCAGCTCGCTGTTGTTTTTGATGGCTGGTTGCATGTACGCCTGAATGTATGGATTGCTGTCCCACTGCGTCCCGATATTCTCGTCGCCACCGATATGCAGATAAGGCCCGGGAAAGAGGCCGGCCATTTCCTTGAAGAACGCCCCCAGGAATTCATAGGTCGCGGGATTGCTGGGGTCGAAGGCCGGGTTCGAGCCGCCGAACGTGTCCCTCAAGGTGTATGGCCCCGGCGCGCTGGCATATTGCGGGTAGCCGACGAACCAGCTGACGGCATGGGCGGGCACATCGAACTCGGGCACGACCGTGATGCCGCGATCGTCCGCGTATTGAATGATCGCCCTGACCTGCCGCTGCGTGTAGTACTCCCCGCGCGAGCCGAGTTCCGTCAGCTTGGGGAAAACATGGCTCTGCACGCGAAAGCCCTGGTTGTCGCTCAGATGCAGGTGCAGGACATTCATCTTGACGGCGGCCATGCCGCGCAGGTTCCGCTCGATGACATCGACCGGTTCGAAATGGCGTGCAACATCGATCATCAGGCCGCGCCACTCGAAGCGCGGATGATCCTTGATTTCAACGTCAGGGACGTGGAACCCCGCCCCATCCATCTGCACCAATTGCCGGAATGTCTGCATCCCGCGCAATGCGCCAATGCCGTTCGTGGCAGTGATGACTGCGCCGTCTGACCGCACGCGCAAGGTATAGGACTCATCCTCACCAGGCCTGACGTGACCTGGCCGACCGACCCGGATGACCAGCGCCGCATGCGGATCCCGATCGTCTGTGGTGACAGCATGCTGGTCGAACGAAAAACCCGTGCGATCCTGGAGCTGACACAGCAACCGTGTGGCGCCATCGTAGAGACGTTGCGACGCATGACCGAGGACCGAAATGCTGAAGTTGCGGTCGAGAAGGTAGCTGCCGCTTTCGACATGGATATGTGCCGGCCAGGGCATCAAATCGAGCTGGGGTTGTGATTGCGGGGTGTCCTGCCCCCACGCCGACGATGCGGTCATGACGGCAACGCTGGCCAACAAGCCCAGGCAGGAAAGCCATTTTCCGTGAATCAAGGTTGTGCTCCTTCAACAGGTGCCGGGACATCGCTCGCCGCCGCGTTCCAGGCTTTCAAATGAACCACCGGCACGGCTTTGCCCAGCGTTTTTTCACGGTAGCTTGCAACCAGCGTGGCCGACTCCCCCGGCCAGAGGGTGACGTCGTTGTCGCTCCAGGTCACCGGCAGGATCGGTGTCCCGTCCTTGTCACGACGCAAGGAAAGGTGTTGGAAGAATGCCACGGAACCCGACTGCGACGGGTTGGTGAGAACGACTCGGGTGACATCATCCACCCCGTCGCTGCGGGTCGAGGCGCGCACCTGCACGTTCGCACCCTGCAGGTTGGCAAGTGCCGCGAAATCCGCGTAGCTGCTGACCGGCGTCACGTACCCGGTCGAGTGCGCCCAGTCGAGCTGATCCGGGTGGGTCGAAAGCCAGTACACGTTGCGGCTCACTTCGCGGTCACCCGCGCTGGCCAGATCGAGCTCAACGAAATAGACAGGGGACAGAGTCGCCAGCGGCGGGATGGTGGCGAGCTTGACCGCATGATTGGCCGGCAGATCGACGTTCGCCAGCCGCTGGTCGTAGCGCAGCTTGCCGTCGAGATCACGAACCCGGATGCGCACGTGCAAGTCCGTCGCCGCCGAACGGGCGTGGTTCACCGCCACGATGGCCCGGCTGTCGTACGAGTACTGGATGTGCAGCGGCTCGTTCGCCTTCTTGGCCCCGAAATAGGCACCGGCCGGGTTGAGGTCATGGTTGATGAGATGCCAGTGCAGCGACGGCCACGCATTGTTGAGCATCCAGTAGATCACGCCGGTCGCCGGTCGCGCGTCATCCATGCGCGCATCGTAGGCTTCGAACTGGGCCCGCGTTGCCGCGTAATCGGCAAGCTGCGCCTTCTCGACATAATCGGCTAGGCTGCGGGGTGCGCCGTAACGGTGTGCGAGCGCCGCGTCGAAACGCTTCATGCTCGCGAGCGGCGACCAGGCTGCCCCCACGTGAAACTGTCGAAAGTCCGGGTCCTTCCATAAAGCCTCCAGCGCCGTGGGCGTGAGCATCTTCCTGAGGCTCGCAAGCCGCGGAATGTCGAAACCGGCGCCGGTTTCGGAATTGAAACCGAACGCGGCTCCACGCTGGTCGCCATACCAGTAAGCCGGAGGCACCCAGGCGTAGGGACCGGACATCTTCATGCCGGAGGGCCCTGCCGCTGCCGTCGCCTGGGCCGAGGCGGCGGAGATGATCGCATCTGGCCAGCCCGCGTCCTTCAACGCGCTCACATAGCTGTTGGCAATATCCGTTGGCGGCGCATTGTCGCTACCGATCAGAAAGGCGATGACCGAGGGGTGGTTGCGCAAGAGCTTTGCTTCACTCGCCATCGAGGCGTGGGCGACCTGCAAATCATGGGCATCCCACGGCTCGCCCCCCGTTTTGGCCCAAGCCTCCCATTTGTCGCAACACTCCCAGCCGGCCAGGATCATGATGCCGTTGCGGTCGGCCAGATCATAGAAATCCTGTCTTTCGAGCTTGCCCTCGGTACGAATCGCATTCAGGCCCAGGTCGCGCACATAGGCAAATTCGTCGGCAAGGCGTTCGGGTTGATCGCGCAAGAACATGTCTGGCGCCCAGCCGGCACCACGAATCAGGATCGGCATGCCATTGACGACAAACTGCCGATAACCCTGTTTGGTGAGCCGTGAACCCATCTGCCGGATGCCGAACGTCGTTTGCGCGTGATCGGAGACCGTGCCGTCGACCTGCGCCGTCAGGGTCAACGTGTACAACGGGTGCGCGCCCATGCCGGCGGGCCACCAGACCTCGGGGTGATCCAGGTCGAGCGCAGGCGTCGTGGCGGAGTCGAAAGTCAGCATGCGGGTCTGGTGCGGCTTGAGGTAAACATGCCGCTCCAGGCGGATATCGGCCACCTGGCCGCTTACGGTCGCCTCGTGGCCGCGGTCGTCTTCATTGCGTAGCGCGACCTTGATGGTCAGGCGCGCACGATCGAGTTTCGGCAGCGCGAGTTCCGAGGTGACCTGCGGATCGTGCAGCGAAACCGGGCCGCTGCGCACCACGTCGATGCCACGCCACAGGCCCATGTTGTTGTCGGGCGCGGCAGGATTCCAGTCGATCCAGCTGCTGACGAGATCACGCTCCGGATCAGCCGGGTAGACACGCACCGCCAGGGTGTTGATGCCCGGATGAACCGTCCGCGTGACATCGATCTCGTGTACGGCGAATGCCCCGGCGACAAGCGCGTGATCGGCAATCTTGACGCCATTCAGCCAGAGATCCGCACACGGGATGATGCCGTTGGTCCGGATGAACGTATGCGTTCCTGCTTGGATGTGGGCAGACTGAAATCCGCGCGATACCACCACGGGATACGGAAATGACCGGCGTTGACTTCGCGCAGTCGCGTTCCAGCAAAGACATGTGCGTACTTTCCGTTCTCAAGCCATCCGGCAAAAACCGTCGCCTGTGCACTGACCGGATACCAACCCCCGGTCGGAAAGCCCGGCTGCGAAACCGCCTGTCCGCCCACCTGGACCTTGCTCGAGGATTGAATCTTCCAGCCGGCAATCTGTGTTGTGGCGGCGCCGCCTGCCATCGTTTCAGGTAGATGGCCGGGCGCCGGCTGGGCGCCCACACAAGGTACCGAAACGATCAGCACGGCCAGGGCCGCAAGCAGCCCAAGCACCGTGTTCAAACGTTTCAACGCCGATCCCGTTTCATGATTCCTCACCGTGCGGAGCCCTCGGGGTAGCCGCCATTTTCATCGACATGGCATCTGATCGCAGCATGCGCTTGCACGGCAACGCGGTGCGCCACTGGGCCGGTTGCCACGGACATGCCATGTCCGAAGGCATCACTTCCCCGGCGGTGTCGCCACGGATTGCCAGTGGCGGCATTTGCTCGTCTGGCCGAGTCCGGGGTTGAAGGCGTTGCAGGGGTCGAGCTCATGGTAAAAATTTTTCAGCGCCGGCTTGGCCCGGTAGAGATGTCCGACGTTGTGTTCGGCAGGGTATTCCGCTCCACGGGCATCAAGCAGGTCCCACATGCGGTGCTCAAGCGCCATGCCGTCCGTGCCTTTGGCGACGATGTAATCCTGATGCAGCACGTGACACAGGAAGTGGCCGTAGTAGAGCTTTTTCAACAGCGACCGATCGATATCCTCCGGCAGCGTCTCGAACCACTCACGCTCGTTGCGCTTGAGCGCGATATCCAGCGAGACGATGTCTTCCACCGCATCGCGGTGCATGACGCGGTAACGCACGGCCGCGCCGGCGGTGACGAAGCGATGCAGGAAAGCCGCGGTGCCCTCTTCCGGAGTGCATTCGAAATAGTCGCCCTCGAAGCGGCTGAAATGCTCTTTCAACAGCTTTCGAGTCTGCTCAACACTGTCAGCGGATACCTTGAGGATCAGATGGTGCGCATAACGGTCACGGTACTGCTTGAGCCGCGCAGGCAGGTGCGCGGGAAAGAGCTGACCCGCCCATTGCAGGAGTCGGTCGGACATCCTGGGTGGCAGGAATCCCAACCGATCGCAGAAACCATCGACGCGGTTCTTGAGGGCAAACAAGCCCGGCAGGCGCCGGGTCCCCAGCATGCGGATCATCAGGAAAGTATCTTTCCCATAGCGCTCTGCCGTGTCGAAGGCCTCCCGGTGCATGTATTCGCAGGAGATCGGCAGCGTCTCGTATTCTGCCAGGATGCGGCGGCGCAGGTCGGCAAATACCAGGGTGTCGTTGCTGCCCACGTAGAACACCTGAGACCCGGTCTCCTTGGGAAACGTGTCCAGGCGCAGCGCAAACACCATCAACTTGCCGGCCGAGCCGGAAGCCTCGAAAAGTCTACGCGGGTCCGCATTGAATCGCGCTGGCGTGTCGGCATCGATCTCGCGTACGTGCTGCCCATAGTCGGGGTCGGAAGCCGCCGCCCGGGGATGGGCCACATCCTGCGGCGCGTAGTCGCCGCGATCCAGTCTTTCCAGGATGGTTTCCGGATCGTCACCCAGTTCCACGCCCAGGTGATTGACCAGCTGCAACCGTCCTTCCGCATCGAGGCGGGCGTGAATCGACAGCTCGGTATAGGCCGGACCGCGCCGGACCAGCGCACCACCGGAATTGTTGCAGACGCCGCCGAATACGGAGGCACCCAGGCAGGAGGAACCGATCACCGAATGCGGCTCCCGTCCCAGCGGGGCCAGGGCTTTTTCCAGCTGGTCCAGCGTTGCCCCGGGCAGGCAGATGACCTGTTGCCCGCCGTCCAGCAACTGCAGGCGGTTGAGCCGCATCATGTTGACGATCACGACCTCGCGGTCATAGTCGTCACCGTCCGGTGTCGAGCCACCGTTCAGACCGGTATTGGCCGCCTGGGCAATGACGATCCGGTCGTTTTCAACGCAGGCCTGCAACACCCGCCACTGTTCGACCAGCGAACCGGGTCGAACCACCGCCGCTACCGCGCCACCGCCGAATCGAAAACCGTTGCGGTAACGACGCGTCCCGACCTCGTCCGTGATCACGTGTTTCCTGCCGACAATGCCGACCAGACGGGCGATGAACGATGCGGCCGCGGCGACGTCGCGAGTCATGCGGACGCCTCCGGCGCCGGTCGGAATTCGTCATCCATCAAGCGGACCCGCAGCAACCCATGCACAATATCGACCCGACAAGTGCCGGGGGCGCCTGTCCATGCGCAAACCCGGCATTCAATTGACCGTACTGACCCGGTCGTTCCGTGATCCAGAGTGATCGCGCAGTATAACTTCCACCTGGTGGAACGCGGCGCGTGCAAGGCCACGGTGCCGAATCGTTTCACCCGCCACACGAGACGGGTGACCCGCAAGGATCGCGCATGGACCGCAACCACATCGGCGCGAGCAGGCCACCGGCAGCGCCAGCAAGCGCGCCGAACGCGAACCGGCCAAATCCCCCACCCGGCCTCGGCGCCCACTCGCGCCGGCGTTCACTTTGCAGGCAGGCGCACGCGCCGGATTACTCGTGCGAAACGGGATCCTCGAGGTCGTCTGGCAGGCGGCGGATGTGTGCGCCCAGACCAACCAGCTTTGCCTCGATGTTTCGTAACCCCGGTCGATGTGGTAAATGCGACCTACGCGGGTCTCGCCCTTCGCCGCAAGGCCGGCCAGCACCAGCGACGCTCCCGCGCGCAGATCCGTCGCCATCAGTTCGGCACCGGACAGCTGCGGCACGCCACGCACGATGGCGGTGTTGCCTTCCAGCTTGATGTCGGCACCCAGTCGCCGCAATTCCTGCACGTGCATGAAGCGATTCTCGAACACCGTTTCAGTGATGATTCCGGTTCCCTCCGCGGCACAGTTGAGTGCCGTGAATTGCGCCTGCATGTCCGTCGGGAAGGCGGGATACGGCGCCGTGGTGACATCCACCGCGCGCGGACGATTTCCGCGCATGTCCAGTTCGATCGTGTCCTCGCTGGTGTTGATGTGCGCGCCGGCGTCCTCCAGCTTCGACAGCACGGATTTCAGCAAGTCGGGGCGGGTGTAGCCTGACGCGTATGCGTCCGCCCGTGATGGCTCCGGCCACGAGAAAGGTGCCGGTCTCGATGCGATCGGGCAGCACGTTGTAATCGGTGCCATGCAGGCGCCTCGACGCCGTCGATCACCAGCCTGGTGGTGCCCGATGCCGCTGATCTTCGCCCCCATGCTGTTGAGGCAATACGCCAGGTCGCACACTTCGGGCTCCCTCGGCGGCGTTGTCGATCACCGTGGTGCCTTCGGCGAGAACAGCCGCCATCATGATGTTTTCGGTACCGGTGACGGTGACCATGTCCATCGTGATATAGGCGCCCTTGAGTCGCTTCGCGTGCGCCTTGATGTAGCCGTTCTCGACGCTGACCGTCGCGCCGAGTTCCCGCAGTCCCTTGATGTGCTGGTCGACGGGTCGCGAGCCGATCGCGCAGCCACCGGGCAGCGACACCTCCGCCTGGCCGTAGCGGGCCACCAGGGGACCCAGCACCAGGATCGCCGCGCGCATCGTCTTCACCAGCTCGTAAGGCGCGAAGAAGCGGTCGACGGGACGCGGATCAATGCGAACCCGCATATGGTCATCCATCACCAGGTCGGCGCCCATCTTGCCGAGCAGCTCCATCGTGGTGGTCACGTCCTGCAGATGCGGCACGTTGCCGATGGTGACCGGTTCATCGGCCAGCAGGCAGGAGGCGAGAATCGGCAGCACCGCATTCTTGGCACCCGAAATCGACACCTCGCCGTCGAGCGCAGCCCCGCCCGAAATCACGATACTTGCCATTAACCCATCCTCGCGTCGACTGCCGTCCGGTCACGCAGCGACCGTGCGCTGACCGCGTCGCCCCCGCGCGCGCGCGCTGCCGTGCAATTCACCCGATGCCCCGCGGCGGCAGGTCTCCCGGAAAAATTCACAGCCACAAGACTCCCCGGAAAACGCACACCGACCGGGCTGCGCACACTGGCCCGGGTATCGGTGAGTTCCATCCTCGGCAAGGTCTGAAGTTCTCGAGAAAGCATGAATCGTGCTCCAACAAAAAGTGGTCGCTAACCACCGGGCATGCAAGCGCGGGCAGGGTTTGCACCATCGCGGGCGGGGATGGTACCGGAAGCCAGGTGAATGCCACACGACGCTGTGAGGGATCGGCCGGACGATCGTTGCCATACATGTCACGCGGTAGGCCACACGTATCGGGGCACTCTCGCCCTTCTGCATCACAGACTGTTATTCGGCGGTGGGGATGCTCTTGCGCGTGGCTTCGCCGTGCTTGAGGGTAACGATGGCCGAGGGTTTTATTCCCCTCCCTGCATGGCTTCGCCTGTGAGGATGGGGTTGAGCGCGAGGTTGATGTAGTAGTTGGAGCGGCCGATCTTCTGCTTTTCGCAGAAAGCCGCCTTCGGCAGTGCGTCGAGGTACTTCGTCGCCGTGAGCCGCGAGACCTTGAGGTCCCGCTGGATGAACTGGATCTTCGTGTACGGATGCCTGAACAGGTTGTTGATCAGGTCCTGGCTGTAGAACTTGTAGCCGGCGCGGATGCGATGCTTGTAGTCGAGCAGCGCTGCCCTGATCGCGATGATGGTGGTCAATGCCTTCGCGCGCGGTCTGCTCGACCGCCGTCGAGCATGTAGAGCACCCAGTCCTCCCAGGCATCGTCGTCGCGCACCGTCCTGCAGCAGGCGGTAGTAGTCGGCCTTGGTGCGCACGATGTAGCGGCTGATGTAGAGCACCGGAATGTCCAGCAGGCCCTGCTTGACGAGATAGAGCACGTTGATGATGCGCCCGGTGCGACCGTTGCCATCGTAGAACGGATGAATGGTCTCGAACTGATGGTGGATGAGCGCCATCTTGATCAGCGGGTCGGCCTCGAACAGCGCGTCGTCGTTGATGAACCGCTCCAGGTCGCCCATCAGGGCGACGATCTCGGCCGGGTCCTGGGCGGCGTGTAGACGAGTCGCCCGGCGCGGTCCTTCAGTACGGTCCCGGGCACTTTGCGGAAGCCGGCGTTGTTGCGCTCCAGCTCGGCCTGGATCGCAATGATGTGATTGTCGGTCAGCAAGCCGCTTCGCGCGCACGTGCTCGAAGCCACGCCGCAGCGCCTGCCGGTAGCGCAGCACCTCCTTGGCGGCCGGGTTGAGCCGGGGCTTCCGGGAAGGCGGCGTCCCGGAACAGCTCGTCGTGGGTGGTGACGATGTTCTCGATCGCCGAACTGTCCTTGGCCTCCTGCATGCCCAGGGTGTTGATCAGGATGCCTTGTTGGGGATGGAGGCGGCCACGCCTTTCAATTCGGCCAGCTTGCGGCTGGCCAGAGCGAGTTTCTTGAGGATCGGCGGCGTCTCAAAGCGCTCGGGAACTAGCCGGTCGAGCAGACGGGTCAGAGGCATACGCTATCCACGTGGCTCACAACATGTATAGAAAAACACTGTTTCGTATGCATGTTACGCAGAATGCGTATAGTAAAGGGTGGGATTTGTTGCACTTTGCGTAATTCTTGTCCGGCTGCCGCGGATCAGCCGACCATTTTGTCCGCGCCAACAAAATGGTTGCCTGCGTGCCATGACGCCGGGTGGTGTCCCTGCCGACACGCGTTGGCTCGGCTGACCCAGGCAGAAAAACTGGCTGCCCATGCTTCCCCTGAATCTTGTGGCGATCTGACGGCAGACCTGCCCGTCACAATGGCCCACTGTACGGTGCGGAGCGCTGTTGGCCAATAAAGGATTCAATCGGTAGACCGTGCTGGCGAGCCTGGCGTGCTTTGCTCGTATCGAGCAGGGATGACCAGAGCACGAGAGTCCGGGAATGGCACAGAACTGTCACAGGGAACTGGTGCGCCCGGCGGGATTCGAACCCACGACCCTTGCCTTCGGAGGGCAATACTCTATCCAGCTGAGCTACGGGCGCATTGTGTGGCCGCGCGCGGTGGCCGATGGCCGATACCGCGGGGAGCGGCAGTATAGCCGAGTTGGTTGCGCGTCGGCATCCGGCTTGCCTGGACTGTAGGAGCGCACCCTGTGCGCGATGCCTTTCGTGATGTCACGAAGAGCATCGCGCACAGGGTGCGCTCCTACAGATTCTGCGGCGCCCGCGCTGTGCTCAGAGTGCCTTGAGCAGCGTCGTCATGGTGTCGGGCTTGCTGCTGTCGCGGACCAGGTGCGGGTATTTCAGGCCGCCGTGGTAGGCGATGCGCACGGTTTTGTACTCGTTGAAATTCTTCACCAGCAGCTCGATCACCTGACTATTGTCCTTGGCTGCGGCGGTGACTGCGTCCTTGAGGTCGTCGGCGTCGTAGTCCTGGCCGTTGACGGCGACCACGGTCATGCCCGGCGAGATGCCGGCCTTGAAGGCGGGGCTGTCCCACAGCACGTCGCCGATGCCGCCGTCCTTGCCGATCGACAGGCCCAGCGAATAGGTGAGGTCGGCAAAGTGGCGACGCGCTTCCACCGCCTTGACCGCGGCGGAAGGCTTGTCGGTGTAGACCAGCTTCCAGCCGTGCGAGGCGATGCCGCCGATCAGCGGGCCGTGGCCGTCCAGGCGGGTGTGCAGATAGGCGGCCCAATCGAACGGGGCGATGTCGTTGAGGGTCTTCACCACGTCCTCGAAGGTGTAGGTGTCGACGTCCCACTTGCCCGGGTTGATGCCGAAGAAGGCCTTGCCGAAGTCGTCGATGCTCTTCTTGCCGTGGCTGAGTTCACGCAGCTTGCCGTCAACGTCCAGCCAGATCAGCTGGCCAGCGGAGTAATAGTCCTCGCTGCCCTGGTAGTTGCGGTAGGGCAGTGGAGAGCGCTGCGCGATCACCGGATCGTTGGTGGTGTCCTGCACGTTGCGCCAGCTGGCCAGGCCCGGGCGACCCTTGTCGTAGGTGGCAGCGACGAAGGCCAGCATGTCATGGCTCTGGTCGGTATCCCACAAGCCCGAGCGCGCGGCCATCACGTAGCCCCAGAACTGGGTCTGGCCTTCGTACACCCACAACAGCGTGTCGCTCATGGGCACGTTGTAGTTCGGCGTGTACAGGTCGGCGCCGCGACGGTACTTGCCATCCCAGGAATGGTTGAACTCGTGCGAGAACAGGTCGCGGCCCATCGCGTTCTTTTTCCACTCGGTAAAGAAATCGGCCGAGGTACCGTCCTCACTGGAGCGGTGGTGTTCCAGTCCGTTGCCGCTCATCTTGTCGCTGAGCGAGACCAGGAAATCGTAATGGTCGTAGTGATGCGTGCCGTACATCTTGTACATCTGCTGCACCAGGTTGCGGAACAGCTGCAGCTGTTCCGGCTTGACCTCAAGGTACTTCGGCGCATCGGCGACGATGTCCATGTGCACCGGCGCCTTGGCGCCCGGGTCCAGGTCCAGCCGCTTGAAATACTTGCCGGCGTAGATCGGCGAGTCGACCAGGTTTTCGTAGTCGATCGGCTTGAAATGGATGGTGTCGCCATCGCGCGATGCGACTTCCAGCGCGGTGCCGGCCTGCCAGCCGGCGGGCAGTTTCACGCTGGGCTCGGTGTTGATCTGGCGGGCGTAGTAGCCGGCCGGGTACAAGGTCACCGTGTTCCATTGCAGGTTCAGCATTTCCGGCGTCATCACCACGCGGCCCTGGCGTCGGTCCTGCGGCGACAGGTACTGGAACTGCGCTTCCACTTCGCTCGCCCCGGCCGGCACCTCGACCTGGAAGGCGTAGACATTCAACGGGTCGCGCTTCCACGTCAGCGGCTTGCCGTTGGCGGTGACGACCAGGCCCGCCATCTTGTCGATCGGCCCGGTCGGCGAATGGTTGCCGGGGATCCACTGCGGGTACAGCAGGGTCAGCGGACCGGGTTGGGCCGGGATCACCTCATGCACGCGGAAAATCCGATGCGCCACGTCGGTGGCGTCCACCGTGATCTTCAGGCTGCCCTGATACGGCACATTCTGCGGTGCCGGGACATCGGCAGTGGCGCCGAAACTGATCAGCGCAAACGCGCCGGCGACGAGGACGGTGGCGAAACGGGTGAATTTCAAATGGTTCTCCAAGGCAAGGCGGGAGGGTGGCCGGGCGTCGCCCGTGCATCAGAAAACCCGCGGAGGGTGGAAAAAAGCCGGGAATGCGGACCCTGCGGCAATGCCAGATGCCCGGACAGGTTGCCGATGCTAGTGCGCAAGGCCAGCGTAAAACCCCTGCCGAAGGTCATGGCCACGCCCGCTCGCCCCGATCCACCAAGCCTGAGCACGCGCTTTGGCATCCATCGTGCTTGAGGCCACGACAGCTATTCACGATCGGTATCCCGCACCCGCATGTCATCTCCGCTCATTCACTGGCAGCAACCCGATCACCCGGCATTGCGCCGCGAGTACACGCGCTACCTGGCACAGCGCATGGGCCCGATGATCCATGCACTGATGGCCGTGGCGCTGTGCGCTTGGTTGCTTGGCGTAGTCACGCGCGGGCTTCTCGGCGCGGCACCGGAACAGCTGATCTGGCTGCTCGTGCCAACACCGCCGCTGTTGCTGGTGATCGTTGCCGCGCGCCGATGTCGCGAACCGCTGGCCCTGCGGGCGCTCGCCCTGCTCTGCGTGGTGTTGCTGGAGGTCGGCATCAACCTCAACGGCATGAATCTCCCCACCACGGTGCCCCAGCCGCTGCCCGGCCTGTTGTTGCCGGTGGCCTCGTCGGTGATCTGGTTCGGGCGCTGGGATTTTCTGATCGCCATGGGCCTGTGCGCGCTGGGTCCGCTGCCCCTGCTGCTGCACATCGACAATGGCCCGCAGACATTGCAGTTCGCCGTGTACATGGCCGTTTCAGTGTCGCTTGCGACGGTGTTGCGCGCGTTCATGGCGCGCATCCTGCTCGATCAGTTCAAGCTGGAGCGCCTGCTGCGCGAACGTGCGGAAACCGACGGACTGACCGGCGTGCTGTTGCGCAACCGTTTTCTCGACCTGGGTCGGCGCGCCCTGCAGGAAGCCCACAGCCAGCAGCGCGTCGTGGCGATGCTGTTTCTGGATGCCGATCATTTCAAGCGCATCAATGACGATTACGGCCACGCCGCCGGCGACGCCGCGCTGATCGCACTGGCGGCGCGCCTGCGCACGCAGGGCCGCACGGGCGAGCTGATCGGCCGCATCGGCGGCGAGGAGTTCGCAATGCTGTTGCCTGGCATCGATCACGCCCAAGCGCTGGCGCGTGCCGAGCAACTGCGCCTGGCCGTGCGTGCCAGCCACCATGCGGGCGGCCACCTCAGCGCCAGCATCGGGGTCGCCACCTCCCTACCGGATTGCCGCGACAGTATCGAGAACCTGCTGGCGCGCGCGGATCACGCGATGCGCCAGGCCAAGCGCGAGGGTCGTGATCGGGTGGTCGCGACCCTCGCGTCGGCGTGAGCCGGCTTCAGGGCTTCTGCGCGAGACCGATCTTCGAATGGCGCATGCCGTACAGGAAGTAGATTGCCAGGCCGATCGCCATCCAGATCACGAAGCGCCACATGGTGAGGACGTCCAGGCCACCGATCATGTGGAAACGCCCGTCGGTGACCCACGGCCAACCGATGATCAGGAACAGCGAGAACACGATGCCCAGCGGCGCCAGCAGCCACAGCGCGGGGGTGCGGAAGCGCCGCTCGAGCTCCGGCTGGCGGATGCGCAGGATCAACACCGAGGCGCAGATCACGATGAACGCCGACAAGGTGCCGATGTTCACCAGTTCGGCCAGCTCGCGGATCGGCAGCAGGCCCGCCGCCAGCGCAGTGAACACGCCGAGCACGATGGTCGGGCGGTGCGGCGTACCGTACTTCGGGTGCGACTTGGCGAACCAGGCCGGCAGCAGGCCGTCACGCGCCAGCGCGAACCAGATGCGCGCCGCGCCCAGCATGAACGCGAACACCACGCTGGCGATGCCGCACACCGCGGCGATGTTGATGATGCCGCTGACCCAGTGCAGGTCGCGCGCGGCGAACACCGCGCTGACCGGCGCCGAGCTGGCCAGGATCATCTCGCTGCACTGGCCAGCCACCTGCGAGGGATCCACGCAGCCGTTGTACGGCACCATGCCGGTGAGCACCAGCGAGATGGCCAGGTACATCGCCATCGCCACGCCCAGCGAGGCCAGCACCGCCAGCGGCAGGTCGCGCTGCGGGTTCTTCGACTCTTCCGCGGCGGTGGTCAGGGTGTCGTAGCCGAACACCGCGAAGAACACGATACTGGCCGCCGCCAGCATGCCGCCCACGCCGTAGCGCGAGCCGCCGGTGGCCACCGCGTCATGCACCAGCGGCGGGATGAACGGGGTCCAGTTGGCCGTGTTCACGTAGAACGCGCCGACCACCACCACGATGATCACGCCGACCACCTTGAGTACCACCACCACGGTGTTGAAGCGTGCGCCGACCTCGGTGCGCGCCACCTGCAACGCGGCGACGCCCAGCGCCACCAGCATCGCGATCAGGTTGATGCCGCGTCCGCTGTCCGGATGCGCCGGGTCGTACGCCGCCTGCAGGAACACCGGCAGGTGCAGGCCGGTGATCTGGGCGATCAGCGATTGCAGGTAGTTCGACGTGCCCGCCGCGACCACGCCCACGATCAGCGCGTACTCCACCAACAGATCCCAGCCGATGATCCAGGCAGGCAATTCGCCCAGCACGGCGTAACCGTAGGTATAGGCGCTGCCGGTCACCGGGATCATGCCGGCGAACTCGGCGTAGGCAAGCGCCGCGCAGGCGCTGCCGATCCCGGCCACCAGGAAACTGAGGATGATGGCGGGGCCCGCGTTGAGCGCGGCCTCATTGGGCGCCAACACGAACACGCCCACGCCCACGATCGCGCCCACGCCGATGGCGGTGAGCTGCCACACGCCCATCGTGCGGCGGAAATCCCTGCTGACACCCGCCTCCGCTTGCAATTGCTCGACGGACTTGCTGCGTATCAAATTACGGAAGAAACCCATATGGAGCCCCCACTGAAATCAGCGCACAGCATAACAAGTCGGGAATGTCTGGCTACGCATGACCTCGGATAGCACGGAGTCATGGAAGGATGGACGTCCATACGGCATCGCCGGGGCAAGTGGCTTTCATGGTGGGCAAATGCCACCTGTAGGAGCGCACCCTGTGCGCGAGTCCTTTCGTCACGTGATGAGAGCATCGCGCGCAGGGTGCGCTCCTACGGCTTTCATCCGGCTCGGGTGCCGAAATGCCTCAGCGGCTCGGGTAAACGCCGTGGATCCAAATCAGCCGATCACCACGCCGCGTCGCTGCTGCTTGCGGGACGGCAAGCCCGCGATCCAGGGCAACGCCAGGGTACTGGCACCGAACACCACGGCAATCGCCAGCGCCGCAGGAAACGGCAAGGTCAGCCACGCCGAACCAGCGTCCCAGCAGCAGCGGGACCAGCGCCGTCAACAGGGTGCGCACGCCTTCCAGCCAGAACGCCGTGCGCCGGCTTTCCATCACGCCGCCGATGCTGCACAGGCTGGCCACCATGTAGAGCGCATAGCCCAGCAAGGTGCCCAGCGACGCGTGCGCCGTCAGCCCCAGGAAGTGCGTCGCCATGCCCAGCAGCAAGGCGAACTGCAGCAGGCAGTAGATCGCCAGCGCCGGCGTCATTGGCGGGTTGTAGATTGCGCGGGCGATGTCGTAGGCCGGCTTGGGATAACGCGCCGCCACGTCGGCCGGGCGCCAGCCGGGGCGACGGAACCAGATCTGCAGCTTGTCGCGCCAACGCCGTGCGTGCCAGGCGTCGACGGCCACCGCCCAGTACACCTCGGCGTTCGCCCACAGCGGATTCCAGCTGCGCAGTGGCGAGCGGGTGCCGTACACCGGCGGATCGCGGTCGTCCTCCTCCACGAAGCTGCCGAACAGGCGATCCCACACGATCAGGATGCCGCCGTAATTGTGGTCGAGGTAGCGTTCGTTGGTGGCGTGATGCGCACGGTGATTGGACGGCGAACAGAACACGCGATCGAACCAGCCCAGCTTGCCGATCTGCTCGGTGTGCACCCAGAACTGGTACAGCAGGTCGATCAACGCGATCACCACGAACACTTCCAGCGGATAACCGAGCACGGCCATCGGCAGGTAGAAGATCCAGCCGAGCAGGCCGCCGGTACTGGTCTGGCGCAGCGCGGTGGAGAGGTTGTATTCCTCGCTCTGGTGGTGCACCACGTGCGCCGCCCACAGGATGTTCACCTCGTGCCCCATCCGGTGCAGCCAGTAGTACAGCAAGTCGTACAACAGCAGCCCGCTGACCCACACCCACAGGCTGTGTGCCGGCAACGCGAACAGCGCGACATGCTGCACGCACCAGGCATAGATGCCCAGCGTGAGCAGCTTCATGAACACCCCGGCAATCTGCGACATCACGCCCAGACCGATGCTGTTGATGCTGTCGTTGCTGCGATACGCGCGGCGACCGCGCAGCCGCGCCGCGATGAATTCGACGGCGATCAGCACGAAGAAGAACGGCGTCGCCCAGGTGATGATGAGTTCCGAAGTATTCACGCCCTGCCGCCTGGTTGCGCGCCTCTACAATTGCGGGGCCCATGCTCCCCTGCGCCGAACGCGGCCATCGCGATCCCACGGGTGCACGACGACGGCGCGGTAGCAAAAGGCATGATGATCATGGCGGATGGGGCGGCGACGATTGCTCGATCATAGCGGCCTTCCAGCCGTTCCGTACGCCTGCGTTTTTTGCCTGATCTGGCTGGCCTCGAACCTGGACAATCTGACCTTCTCCCTTCGGCGACCAACGGGAGTCCCCTTGCGGGTGAGAAGGTGGCGCGGAGCGCCGGATGAGGGTACGGGCGAAGCGCGGCACCACAACCTCAAGCACTGCCGCAGTTCGCTCCGCCCGAACCCTCTCCTCCACCCCTCTCCCGCGGGGAGAGGGGCTTTCGATAGCTGGCTTTCGACACCGACTCCAGTCATCTGTCAAAGACCCAGACACGGCTCAGCGCGCATCCACAGCGCGACGCCCACTCGCCGGATCGTCGGTGAAGAACGCATCGATACCGGCATCCAGATAGGCCTCGATCTGCGCGATCAGCCCCGCTTGATTCAGCGTGTGTGGATCGTCGCCTTGCCAGAAGTCTTTCGCCAGAAACTGGTTCTCCGGGCGGAACGTATACGGATGCACTTCCAGTCCGACCGCATGCGCCCCGCGCACCAGGCGGGTCGGTCGACCGAGGCGACCGTCGGCGGTCCGCGGGATGATCGCGCCGAGGTCCGGGCCGATTGCCGCGGCATAACGGGCAATCTCGCGCAATCCGTCAGGCGTCATCATCCGGGCATAGTCCAGATCGCCGCCGGCTGCGGCCACATCGAAGGGTTGCGCATCCGGCGCATCCAGCAATTGCAGCAGGCGGATGTTCGGATGACGGGCGCCCAATCTGTCGTGCAGGTACTTGAGATTCGCGATCTCGAACGACTGGATCTCCACCGGGGCGGTACGCGTGTGCGCGTGCGCGGCCAGCGTCGCCAGCAGCCGGTCCTCCATCGGCAAGCCGATGCCCTGGAAATAGCTGCCGTGCTTGATCTCCGGAATGATGCCTACCGGACGGCCAGCCAGCGTCGACTCTGTCGCGACGAATTCGATGATCTCCTGCAGCGTCAGGATCTGGAATTCGCCATCGTGTCGGGTGCCACGCAGTCGTGGCAGGCGTTCGCGCGCGCGCAAGGTTTTCAATTCGGCAAGGAGGAAATCCTCGGTGAACCAGCCGGTCACGAGGTGGTCATCGATCTGCTTCGTGACCTTTCGGCCAGCAAAGCCCGGATGGTCGGCCACGTCGGTGGTGGCGCCGATCTCGTTCTCGTGGCGGGCGACCAGCACGCCATCCCGGGTCATCACCAGATCCGGCTCGATGAAGTCCGCGCCATCGGCGATCGCCCTGGCATAGGAGGCCAGCGTGTGCTCGGGCCGCCAGGCCGGCGCGCCGCGGTGCCCGATCACCAGCACGTGGGCAGCGAGCGGCTTTTCGCGAAGATGGGTGGCAACCGGCATCGGCAACTTCCCGACAGAGGATCAAGGCGGACACGCGGAATGATCAGCCCGCGGTGGTCACGCCAACAAGCGTACGCGTTTGGCTGCCGCTCGATCGGACACCGTTCGGCCACCGCCGCGTCCCGCTGAACTCGCGCCCTACTGATACTCGTGCAGTGGCCCGAAGATCCAGCCGTGATAGGAGTCGAGCAAGCCGGGCATCGCGCAGTCGTCGTAGCGTCCCTGGCAGCGGTTGCGCAGCTCGGTGAGCGCCGTGAAATATGCATCCTGCGGCAAGCCGGCTGCCTGCAGCACCATGCTGGGCAGGAACGCGATGTCGAGCATCGGGTAATGCGGCAGCGGCGGTCCGGCGAAATTGCTCTTGATCATGTAATAGGTGAGGAAGTCGCGATACGGCTGCAGCGCAGGCGCCAGCGTGCGCGGCAGATCGCGGATCATGCCGTCGAACGACGGCTGGTGGTCGCCGAAGTGCAGCAGCACGGTGGGCTGCGACCGGTCGAGAAAAGCGCGCTCCAGGGCGCCCATGGCCACATCCGAATCGTGCAGGCGCGACAGGTAAGTATCCAGGTTCAACGCCGCCGCCGGGCGCAGTCCCTGCACCAGGTTGCGAAACGGCGGCGGCAGGCTGGTCATCGGATCATCGTCGTGCGGCCCGTGCTGGTTCAGGGTGAGGATCATCACGAACACCGGCTGGCCCGGCTTCTTCACCTTGTCGTAGACGCGTTTGGCCGCGTCGAACATCTGCTGGTCGGTCTCCTCCCACTCCTCCAGGCCCAACTCGTTGACGTCGTACAGGTGATCGAAGCCGTACGCCTGGTAGGCGTTGCGGCCATTGATGAAGCTGCCGGCGGTGGGATAGATCGCGATGGTGAGATAGCCGAGCCGCCGCAGCGCCTGCGGCAGCGTGTCGCGCACGTGCGGTGCCAGCACGTACGGCGCGTACATGCCGCCGGGTCCGAAGATGTCCTGCGGCATGCCGGTCAGCACGGCGAACTCGCTGACCCAGGTACCGCCGCCAAACGTATGCGTGCGCAGCACGCCGGTGCCGCGCGTGCGCGCATCGGCCTTGAACATCGCCACATGGCAGGCCGGCACGGTGCAATCGGTATAGATCGAGGGGTCGAAGGTGCTTTCCTCCAGCACCTGCACGATGTCCGGATACGGCGGCGGTCGGCTCGCCGGCGTGCCCCGTGCCGTCGCGCCCCATGCCTGCTCTGCGATCGCCGCGCTGCTCATCGCCGGCATGGTCACGGCGGAGTCGCGGAAGTTGACGAAGAAATTGGTCAGGTGCGCGTCATCGGACAGCTTCTCCCAGGTATTGCGCGTGTGCACCGGGGCAAACGGCCCGCCGGGCAGCATGCACCACCAGAACGCCAGCACGCTGAGCGCGAGTCCGGCGCCACGCACTGGCAGTGCCCAGCGCAGACGCCAGCCGGCCAGCACGCGCCAGTCCCAGCGCCACGTCAGGTACAGCAGCGGCGGCACCAGCAGCAGCACGCCGATGCCCAGCGCATACAGGTGCGGATAGTGACGCAAGGTATCGAGCAGGCTGCTGCGCACGTAGTAGATGAAGTCCGACGGCATCAACTGCTCTTCGAGATAGCGCAGCTTCATGACCGCGATGAACTTCAGGGCGAGGAACAAGCCGCCGCCGACCAGCAACGCGGTGGCGAACCGCGCGAACAGGCACAGCAACGCGCCCGCCGTGCACAGCATCAGCGCCGCGATGAAGGCGCGCTGCAGCGGCAACGGTTCCTGCCACGCCGTGAGTGCCACGCAAACGACGAACGCGATCAGCGCCCCCGCGCATACCGCCGGAGCGCGCACGAGGCGCCATGGGATTCGACGCATGAGCTGGATAGTCCCCCTGCAGGACCGGATGTCACCGATGCGCCATCTTACGATCTTGCGGCGGCGCGGGCGGCTTTCCCGCCGTGTCGTTGCACTGGCGTTGGGAATCCGGAAGGGGGTCAGCCGCCATGTGTGATCGACGCCCAGGAGATTTGCGCGCCAACTTATCGCCCACAGGGGCCTTCCGTTAGTCGCCGCGGGGGGAAGGGCCATCGCGCTCAAGCCCCTCTCCCATCGGGAGAGGGGTTGGGGAGAGGGTGCGGGCAGAGCGAGCCGTTGTCGTCGAACGCATCGTTGTGACTCCGCGCTTCGCCCGAACCCTCATCCGGCGCTGCGGCCACCTTCTCCCGAAGGGAGAAGGATCATCGAGCTGAAGTCCCTCCCTTCGACGACACGCTCCACCCATCCCCCGATCTGCTAATTTTGGCCGCTCGATTGCGCACGCCGACGGACCACTCATGTCTCCACGCCACACTCGCCTCACCCTGCCCCTGCTGGCGCTCGTCGCCCTGCTGCTCACCGGTTGCTCGGGCTTGCCGTGGCAGCAAGACAAGCTCTCCGATGGCGCGCGCGCCAAGGTGGCGATCCTGGAAACCACCGACATCCATTCCAACGTGCTCAGCTACGACTATTACAAGCTCAAGCCCGATCCCACGTGGGTTTCGAGCGCACCGCCACCCTGATCGAGCGCGCACGCAAGGAATTTCCCAACAACTTCCTGTTCGACAGCGGCGACACCATCCAGGGCAGCGTGCTGGCCGACTACCAGGCGTTGGTGAAGCCGATCGCGTGCGACCAGGAGCTGGCGATCTACCGGGCGATGGATGCCGTCGGCTATGACGGCGGCACGCCGGGCAACCATGAATTCAACTACGGCCTGGGCTTCCTGTCGCAAGTCACCGGCACGCCGATGAACGTGGACGGCGGCCACGCCAATCGCTGCGCCGGACCGCACTACCCGCTGGTGCTGGCGAACGTGTTCAGCGCCCGCGATGGCAAACCGATCTTCAAGCCATGGACGATCATCACCAAATCCATCCAGGCGTGGACCGCCGACGGCAGCGAGATCAGCGTGCCACTGCGCGTCGGCATCATCGGTTTCACGCCACCGCCGATCATGCAGTGGGACCAGCACAACCTGGCCGGCAAGGTCACCGTCAGCGGCGTGGTGGAAGCCGCCGAGAAGTACCTGCCCCAATTGCGGGCGCAGCATCCCGACCTGATCGTGGCGATCCTGCACGGCGGCCTCGATACCCATCCCTACACCGCCAACATGGAGAACGCCGGCTGGTACCTCGCCGGTGTCCCCGGCATCGACGTACTCCTGCTCGGTCACTCGCACACCGAGTTCCCTGGCCCGCGCTACGCCGGCATGAAGGATGTGGACGCGCGCCTGGGTTTCGTGCGCAACGTGCCAGCGGTGATGGGCGGCTTCTTCGGCAAGGACCTGGGCGTGATCGAGCTGGTGCTCAATCGCAAGGACGGCCGCTGGGTGGTCGACCTGGACAACACCCACAGCGAAGTGCGCCCGATCTGCCGCAAGCCGGACCATTCGGGCAAGTCGGGCGCGCAAGCTGTCGAATGCGTGCCGGCCGATCCGGCGATCGCGCCGCTGGTGGAATCCGCACACCAGGCCGCGGTCGCCTACGTCAACACGCCGATCGGCAGCAGCAGCGTGCACATGAGCAGCTACTTCGCCGACGAAGGCAACATGACCGCGCTGGCGCCGGTCAACGCCGCCCAGATCGACTACGTGCGCAAGGAACTGCCGCGCACCCATCCCGAGCTGGCGAACGTGCCGATACTTTCCGCCGCGGCGGCGTTTCGCACCGGCTTTGGCGGACCCGACGACTACACCGATGTCGCCGCCGGCCCGCTCACCCTGCGCAGCGCGGCCGACCTGTACTTCTATCCCAACACGCTCGCCGCGGTGAAAACCGACGGCGCCGGCCTCAAGGCGTGGCTGGAAGAATCCGCGCGGCGCTTCAATCGCATCGACCCGGACAAGACCGGGGAACAGGCGCTGATCAACAGCCACTTCACCGGCTACAACTTCGACCAGATCCAGGGCGGCATCCACTACGTCATCGACGTGTCCAGGCCGGTCGGCCAGCGCATCACCTCACTCACCTACCAAGGCAAGCCGATCACGCCGACCGAACCGTTCATCATCGTCACCAACAACTATCGCGCCAGCGGCGGCGGGCATTTCCCCGGCCTGGACGGCAGCAACATCGTGCTGGCCGCGCCGGATGGCACGCGCGAGATCCTGGCGCAGTGGATCGAGCGCAAGAAGCAGATCGGCCGCGGCCGACCTGGAGCCCACGTCGTGGACGTTCGCGCCGCTGAAGACGCGTGGCCCGGTGGTGTTCACCGGGCGGGCGGGAAAGCTTGACGTGGCCAAGGCGGCGGGGCTGACGAACATCCGCCTGCTGAAGGACAACGGCGACGGGACCGCACTCTACGGCATCGATCTGGCGCATTGAGTGCGGGGGCGCCCGCGGTCGCGCGTCGGTGCCAACGATTCCGAGGAAGCGCTTGCACGCGCGCCTGGGTCGTACAAGGCGCACCCGGTTGTCAAAAAGGAATGCCCAGGCAATGGCGGCCCGTGGCATCTGGCGAGCGCGCTTCACACGCCAACGAGCCTGACCGGGCTTGTTTTCAACGCCATCCCGACCGGCGAACGCGTAGGTGCGAGCCGCGCGTTGCCGTCAGGCGGCAGGCGCCGCGCGAGCGACGGCGATGAGGCTGGCGGTATGGCGCATTTCAGCCAGTTGTTGCGCTTCCTTCGACGCGCCGGCGATCAATCCTGCCGCCTGACTCAGCGCGGCGTCCCGCTGCTTGCGCCCCGCCGCATCGCTTGGCGCGGCGATGGCGCTGACGTACAAAGCGTAGGCGTAGTCGTTTCGAAAGACTGTGCCATCGGCGCCGGCCTTTTGTTCGCCCTCGTAATACGTCAGCGCTGGCTGCAAGGGCTTGCTGCGCTTCGTCGTTGCGGCCTTGCATCGCGATAGCATTGGCGAGCACGGAACGGGCGCGGGAAGTGCCGTTTCGCGCGTCCGCTTCCGAGTTCGGGTTGCCGGGAAGCGCAAGCCAACGGCGCGCCAGCGCTTCGGCTTGCGTGTAGTGGCCGACGCGGAGTGGCCGCCATCGCAGCCGTGGCGAGCATCCCGTCCAGCAAATTGCCTTTCAGCAGAACGCCATTGATGCCACGGGGCGCCTTCGACCGCATCGATGCGATTGATCACCTCGCTGGCATTGGTCAAAGCGGATTGGGACGCGCCTTCGGTCAGTTGCAGCGTGGCTTCCAGCGCTTGGCCCGGGTTCACCAGCAACTTGCGTCGCGCGTCGCCCGCCGCAAGCGGCGCGACCATTTCGCCAGCGTCGCGGACGAAGTTCTTCAGCGACTGCGCCGCCGCGGCCGAATCGCCGGTCTGTGCCTGCAGGTTCGCGAGAGAAAGCCATTGAAACCACACGATTGGGCCGAGGCTGGAAGGCCGCCGCTTGTCGTTTTCGAGCGCCAATAGCGAATGCATCGTGCCGATCGCGCTGGTGACCTCGCCGCGTTCGAACTGGCAGGTCGGCAACCTGTCTCAGGCCGGTGGTCCAGCGTCGCCATCGCGCTCAGGTCGGAGGGATTGAAGCGCACCTCATCTTCTCGCCGCCTGCACTGTGCGGTTGGCGTATTCGGCGGCCGCCGCGTCTTCGTGCTGGCGATCGGCGAGGGTGCCGAGCAGCTCCGCGGCGCAGGAACGGTCACTCGAGCGCATGCAGGTCGCCGGGACGCTGCGCCAGCACCTTCTCGGCCAGATCGTAAACCTGTCTGCTCCAGCTTTTGCGCTTCGGCAATCCGGCCCAACGTCAGCAGGTGGCGCGCCTCGGAATCGGCGGTGTCGGCATAGGACGAAGCCGCCGTCAAGGTCGGTCAGATCCAGCGCGCCCAGGCCGACCAGGATCTTGCGCGCTTCCTCGCAGGTCGCCACGCGCCGGTTCCATCGGCTGGGTATGGCTGAGGTAATTCAAGGTATCCGCGTAGAGTTGCCTGACCCGACGCGACGGGTCAGGCGCATACACCAGCGGCCGCAACAGGTCGGCCGCCTGCTGCAACTGCGCGCCGGTGCCGCGTCCGGCGCCAGTGGCACCGACGACGCTGCTGCCCTGGTTGTACAGCGCCAGCGCAAGGCCATAGGTGACGGCTTCGCTGTGGTCGCCAGCGGCGCGGAGCTTTTCGAACACGGCCTGCGCTTCGCCGAAGTTCTTGTAGCGCCGGCATCCACGTTGCCGCTCGACGTTCTGCGCCGCGCCTTCGCGCACCAGCGCCATCGCGCGGTTGATCTGCGTGCTGCGGCGTGACCAGTTCCGGCGGCAGGCCGTCGTAGTAGCCCACGGTCATGTGCGCCAGCTTGCCCAGGGTTTCCAGCCGGCCGGTCGGCTGCGAGTTCGGTGTAGAAATCCTCGATCAGGAAGCCGACCAGTTTCTCGGCGTCGCTGCGCGAGTGCTGCGCCTCGGCCTCGGCGGCGCGCGCGCGACGCAGGTTGACCCAGCCGAACACCGCGCTGGCGACCGCCAGCACCATCAGCACGGCGCAGACGCTCGGCGACCATGCGCGCGCGCACCAGCGCGCGATGGGTGGCGGCTTCGCGCTCCTGTTGCGCGGCGAGCTGGCGTTCGGCTTCCTCGCGCGCCTCGCGGTCGTGGCGCAGGTTGCGGCTGGCCAGCACCACGCTGCACAGCACGTCGTGGGTCAGTTCGACGCGGCGCATGTCGAGGCGTTCCTCGATGCGCAGCAGGCGCCGGTCGACCAGCTTCGCCAGCGCATCCGGCGCGGCGCCGGCGGCGGCCAGCGCCTTGAGCACGCGTTCCTCGGCCAGGCTTTCGCGATAACCGGATTCGGTCAGCAGTTCGTCCTCGATCACGCGCCGCACGCCGGCCGGCTGGTCGGCCAGCGCGCGTTCGTAGAACTCGCTGACAGGATGGTGTCGCGCGAACCGGCCAGCAGGTCGGCGGAAATCTCCGCGCGGCCCTGCGCCTGGCGCACCGTGTTGAGTTCGCGGCAGACCAGGCTCAGCAGCGACGGCTCGATTTCCGCATTGACCAGCTCCGAACCGCCGGCGACGAAGCGCACGATCGATTCGGCGACTTCCTGCGAGACCAGCTTGCCGCCCGGCTTGACCACCGCGCTCAGCGCCTGCGCGCCGTTCATGCGCGCCAGCCGCATGCGGTTCTGGGTGATCGACGGCATGATGTCTTTGACGCCTTCCAGGTGCGCCAGATAGTCCTCGCGCAGCGCGATCAGGACGCGGTAGTCGGCGCGCGCGAAATCGAATTGCTCCGCCGCGGCATCGTCGTCCTCGATGCGCGCTTCCAGTGCGGCCGGCGGGCGGTTCTCGACGAGGTCGGCGAGGTCTTCGAGAAACTGCCTGGCGCGCAGGCGGCCGGCATCGTCGGCCTGGCCCAGCGTGAAGATTTCCTCGAACTGGTCGAAGATCAGCAGCGGCATCAGCGTGTGGCCGTCGGCATCGCGCAACAGGTCGCCGCGATGATGCAGGAATTCCCACAGCGATTCGCCTTCGACCGCGGCGCCGGGCTGGGTCCAGTGACCGGCAGCGGCGGTGGCGCTGGAAGATCGCCTGCTTGATCTGTTCGGAGGGCGATGGCGAATCCGGCGCGTAGTCGATGCGCACGTAGACCGGGCAGTAGCCTTCGCGCGCGCAGGCGCGGCACCAGGCCGGCGCGCAGCAGCGAGGTCTTGCCCAGGCCCGACTGGCCGAACAGCACGGTCAGCAGCTTGCGCTGCACGCGCCGCGCGAGTTCGGCGGTTTCCTCGTCGCGGCCGTGGAAATAGGCGCGGTTCTCCTCGGTATAGGAAAACAGGCCCGAGCCAGGGATTTTCCGGATCGAGCGTGACCGCGTCGTCGGATGCTGCAGCCGTCGGTCGTCGTTCATGCGCGGCTCCCGCTGCAGAGATCCTGCAGGCGATGCAGGAACTCCGGCGGCGGCTCGCCGCCGGCAAGCGCACGATGTGCAGCGGCCCGGAAGGTTTCCGGCACCAGCGCCTCGGCTTCCGGCGTGTCGTCGATGCAGCACCGGCAGGATGAACACCGCGCCGTCGGCCATGTTGCGCGTGCGGTCGACCGCGTAGCTCCACTCGCGGCGGAAGTAGGCTTCCTGGCGGCGCTGGGTCGTGGCCGAAACCACCGGCACGAAGAAGCTGCAACGCGCGATGTTCGCGCGGATCTTGCGGTCGTAGTCGTCGCCGCTTTCCAGTCGGTCGAGGTCGAACCAGGTGGTCAAGCCCGCCGCGTCCAGCGCCGCCTTGAGGCGTTGCACCGCCGGCAGGTCCTCGCGCGCGTAGCTGATGAAGATCGCGTTCTCCGGCATCTCGCGCGCCGGCGGCAGGAACCGCTGCGGCGCGCTGCCGGGTCCGTTCGCCGACGCTGCGGCGCTGGCGCCGCGCTCCAGCGCGGTGCAGTTCGGCGACGAACGCCTCGGCGCCGCCGATACACGCGCGTGCGCACGCTGACCTGCTGCAGGAACGCCACCAGCCGCCCGTCCTGCAAGGTGTGGTCGTCGGCGAACACTTCGCTGACATCGCGCGGGTCGGACAGCCGCTTGCGCTTGGCCATGCGCAGGAACAGCCGCGCCAGCCAGTTGGAGAAATCGCTGCCGATCAGCAGCAGGTGGTTGTGCTCGAGTTCGTGGAAGAGTTTCTCCGGCGTCAGGTGCTCGGACTGCAGCGCGCAGATGAACTCCAGCATGTCCTCGTCGGAGACCACATACGTCGGCGACGCGGACAGCCGGCCAAGCAGGTGATAGACCACCGTGCGCTGCAACTGGCTGCGCTCGACCGGCAGGTCGGCGACGCGGTTCGGGCGCATAGGCGATGACCTCGGCCGTCGGCTGGCCGCCGTAGCGTTCCAGGTTGACCGCGCTCTTCCAGCAACGGATCGAACGTGGTGGTCACGAACAGGTCGAAATCGGTGATCTGCGCCAGTTGGCGCAACGCCAGTCGGCGGCTCGCAACTTCACCTCGCGCATGATCGAGCGCAGGCGCGTGTAGGCTTCCTCGCGGCGTCCGCGCTGGCCCAGGTAGCAGCACATCACGTCGTTGAGCGTGAGCGGCTGCGGCAGCCCGGCGGTGTCCACCGACAGTCGCACGGCGAGTTTTTCCGCCAGCCATTCGTACAGCGGACGCAGGCCCTGGTCGGTCTGCACGCGCAGCAGGTCCGGGCCCGATGATCGGGATGACCCGACGTTCCTCGATGTAGTTGAGCAGGTCGTCCCAGGCATCCTCGTCGAAATCCTGCACCGGGGTCGGGATGGCGTGGAGAGTAGTCATGCTGATTCCACCGCAAGGTAGGGCAGGAGCGCCGGGGCGTGGCGGCCCGTGAGCATCGGGAGAGGTGACCGCGACCGACATCCCGGGTGTGCCGATGGCAGGAATGCGGACAAGTGCACGGGGTCGAACGGGCGCGGAGGTTTGCGTGGGCTGGGCTGTCGCGTGAGGATGCCGCGGCACGCCGCACAAGCGGGTCCCAAGGCGCAGTACGGACGTCGCGCGACACGGCCACCGGCCGGTTTTCTTGACGAAGGATGTGTCACATGAATCCGCCCCGGATCGCGACTTGCGCAGCTTATACCTTCTGCACGAGCCCGGCGGTAGCGGTCGAGCCGCCCGTTCCCGGCGCCTGCCCGGCGCGCAAACGGTGCCCGCTCGCCCCATTGACAGACTCGTACGCGGGTCAAGGATCTTCCGCTACGATTGCGAAACCGATTCGCTGCCGGCGCGGCCGTACCGGCTGGCGCCGGCCAGGATGCGTGGTCAGATCAAGCCGGTACCCTGCGGCCAGCGGGCGACAAGGGCGGAAATAGCCGCGCTGAGAGCCGAGGCGGTGGCAATGTGCAATCCAGGGACCCTCCGATGAGCGCCGCCGTCACCCCGCTGGTCATCGGCGTCACCGGCCACCGCAATCTTTCCGCGCGCGAGGTCGGTCCGCTGCGCGAGCGCGTACGGGATTTCTTCAGGCAACTGCAGCAGGAATTTCCCGGACTGCCACTGGTGGTGCTGGATTCGCTGGCCGCAGGCGGCGATCAGCTGGTTGCCGAAGAGGCCTTGCGAACAGGCGCGCGCGTGATCGCGCCGCTGCCGTTGGCGCGCGAGCTCTACCTGCAGGATTTCGCAGACGACGATCGCATGGCGTTCGAATCGCTGTGCGCGCGTGCCGAGGTAGTGCAACTGCCGCTGGTGCCCGGCAATACGGATGCGGAGATCACCCGGCGCGGGCCTGGCGCGAGACCGTCAGTACGCGCAGGCGGGCGTGTTCGTCGCCAGCCATTGCCACATCCTGCTGGCGCTGTGGGACGGCCGCGAATCGGACCTGCTCGGCGGTACCGGGCAAGTGGTGCGTTATCACCTGGATGGCACCATGCCGGGCTGGATCGAGCGGCGCCATTCGCATTCCGTGTCGCTGGGCAGCGGCGACGAAAGCCTGCTGTATCACCTGGTCTGCTCACGGCAAGTCGGCGACCGCGAAAGCATTCCCGCGCCGCCGCTGCAGCCGCTGCAGGCACACTGGATCAGCCAGGAACACCGCGCGGCGGCCGCGGACGGCATGCCGGAAGAGTTCCGCCGCATGTTCACCAACATGCAGCAGTTCAACGTCGACGCCAAACGTCATGCCGACGACAACCAGCAGCCCGCGGCCACTGATGACGGCTCCTCGGCCCCCGCCGATTGCACGCCGCTCGACAGCCTGTTCGCCACCGCAGACCAGCTGGCCATCCACTTCCAGCTGCGTGTGTTGCGGGCCATGCGGGGCCTGTACGTACTGGCCGCACTGATGGGCGTCGCCTTCGTATGCTATTCGGATCTGCCCACCGACCTGCCTTACGTCGGCGACGCCATCTACGTGTTCATCGCGTTGTTCACGGCCGGGGTTTACCTGGCGCGGCTGGCGCGGCAGCGCGGGTGGCACCGCAAATATATCGACTACCGAGCACTGGCCGAGGGACTGCGTGTGCAGGGTTACTGGCGGCGCGCCGGCGTCGGTGCCGACGATCCAGGCGCCTTCGCACACGACAACTTCATGCAGAAACAGGATGTCGAGCTGGGCTGGATCCGCAACGTGATGCGCGCGGCCGTCATCCAGGCGAGCGCCCGCAGGAGCCGTGAAAAGGACGGCCTCGCCACGGTGATCGCCGAATGGATCGGCGAACCAAGCGGTGACGGACAACTTGGCTACTACGCGTACAAGGCCGAGCAGCGGACCCGCGCCCACCACCACACGCAATGGCTGGAACGCGCCTTGCTGACACTCGTGATCACCGCCAGCCTGTTGCTGGCGCTGTTTCACCACTGGCTGGACCCCGACACCACGACCTCGCTGGTGGCCTTGATGGGCGTATTGGCCATCATCGCCGCCGCGCGCGAGTCCTATTCCTACCGCAAGGCCGACAAGGAACTGATCAAGCAGTACCGCTACATGGGCGGGATCTTCGCCAGCGCGCGGCGCCAGCTCGACGCCACGCGCGATCCCGACGCCCAGCGCGACGTGCTGCGCGCCCTGGGTGAAGCGGCATTGGCCGAACATGCGGAATGGGCGCTGATGCACCGCGAACGCCCGCTGGAACACGGCAAGTTATGAGCACGCTCTTCCAGTTTCATTGGAGGTCGACGCAAGGCCGGCACCGCGGACCGACATGGTGACCGGGCAGCATGACCAACCCGAGCAGCCGCGCCTGTTGGGCCGCTCACGTGCCTACACCCTGGCCAATTTGCCCGAGCGCCTGCGCCAGTGGCATGCGCCACGCATCAATCGTTGGGAAAAACTTTGGATAACCGCGGACTCGCTCGCGATCGAGCACCTCGGCGCCACCGGAACGACTGGCGTCGAGTTGCGCGAGGGCGAGCACCACTGGTTCGCACCCGGCACCCGCTGGCGCGTGGCGCACATGGCGACCGACAGTTGCTTCGAACTGGAGATTTACGCCGACGTCAAAGGCCAAGCCGAGGCGCCACAGCCGCTACGCTCGACCTTGCTGGAGGATGCCGCCACCGTCACCGCGGCAGATGCCCCCGCGCTCGCGGCGTTGCTGCATGCGCTGCCCGCCGGCGAGCGACGCATCGTGCATGCGCGTTTCGATCCCGGCACGTGGTCTGCGACGACGGGCGATACGCGCACGTTGTTCTGGCATCCGCTGGCAGCGTCGCGCGGAGGCTTTACCGTGCTGGTGGCGCGCAGCGACGAGCCGTTCGACCTGCGCGCCTATCTCGGCCGCGATCATGCCGTGATCGAGGCGGCCCTGGGCGGTGCGCTGGCCGGCGACTCCCAGTGCGACGCGTGGCTGCGCGCCTCGCTGGAACGGCACCTGCGTATCGAGGAGGAGCTGCTGTTTCCGGCATGGCTTGCCGCTGGCGGGCGCGAAGCCTGGGTCACGGGGCTGAAACTCGAGCACGTCTGGCTGCGCCAGTACTTGGGCGAGCTGGAGCAGCCGATCAGCCGCCGCCGCTTCCTGCGCCTGCTCGACGGCCACGACGAGAAGGAAGAGCGCGTCATCTATCCCGACATCCTGGCGCACGTGGGCGCAGGCGCCGACGCATTGCTGCATGCGGCGATTGCGTGGCCTATACCGGTTGCGGACTGAGTCGTTGGGAAAAATGCAAAAAAGCTGGCTCAGGACGATGCCGCACCGGCGCACTCCCGATGGCGAAAACACCCGGTGAGATGGTCGTTGACCATCCCGGTCGCCTGCATCAGCGAGTAGCAGATGGTGCTGCCGACGAAGCGGAAGCCGCGTTTCCTGAGCGTCTTGCTCATGCGATCGGATACTTCGGTGCTGGGCGGCACCTCGCCCTGCTCATGCCAGCGGTTGCGCACGGTCTTGCCGTCGACAAACGACCACAGATAGACGTCCAGACTGCCGAATTCCTCGATCACCCGGAGCGCGGCGATGGCGTTGTCGCGGGTCGAGAACACCTTCAGCCGGTTGCGGATGATGCCCGGGTCGAGCAGCAGTTTTTCCAGCGCGCGATCGCTCATGCCGGCAACGCGGGCGATCTCGAAGTCGTGGAACACCTTGCGGTAATGCTCGCGCTTGGCCAGCACGGTGCGCCAGGACAAGCCTGCCTGGGCACCTTCCAGGCAGAGGAACTCGAACAGGCCACGGTCGTCGTGCAGCGGCACGCCCCACTCGGTGTCGTGATAGGCGCACATCAAGGCGTCGCTGCCGGTAGCCCAGCGGCAGCGAATTGGCTCAGCGTTCCTGCTCATCACGGCATTATGCCCGCGGCCTGCCGCAAACCGTAACCGGCGCCGCTACACTTGGCGCCTTCCTTTCGGCCCGCCTCATGTCGCCTTCCTTGCCAACCCGGCGCGGCCCCGTGCTGGCCCTGCTCGTCACCATCGTGTTGTGGGCTTACAGCTGGGTGGTGATGAAGCAGGTGCTGGCCTATGCCGGCCCGTTCGATTTTGCCGCGCTGCGCTATCTGATCGGTGCGGCGGTGCTGTTCGGGGCGTTGCTGCTTTCGCGGCAATCGCTGCGCCCGCCACCGCTGCTACCGATGATCCTGATCGGGCTGAGCCAGACCGCGGCGTTCCAGGGGCTGGAGCAATGGGCCCTGCTCAATGGCGGTGCCGGCCATGTCGCCCTGCTCGCCTACACCATGCCGTTCTGGGCGGTGCTGCTGGCGTGGCTGATCCTCGGCGACAAGCCCACGGCCCGACATTGGCTGGGGCTGGCGCTGGCGGCCGCCGGATTGCTGTGCATCATCGCGCCCTGGCATGCCATGGGCAGCGCCATCAGCACCACGCTGGCGATCGTGGGCGGGACTGGCGTGGGCCGTCGGCACCGTACTCAGCAAACGCCTGTTCCACCGCCACGCCGTCGGCGTACTCAACCTGACCGCCTGGCAGATGCTGGTGGGCGGCGTGGCACTCGGCCTGGTCGCGCTCGGCGTGCCGCAGCGGCCGATCGACTGGAACCTGGCCTTCATCGCCGGCCTGGCGTACAGCGCGGTGCTGGCCTCGGCGCTGGCCTGGTGGTTGTGGTCGATCGTGCTGCAGCGGCTGCCCACCACGGTGGCCAGCGTGTCCAGCCTGGGCGTGCCGGTATTGAGCGTGCTGCTGGCGTGGCTGATTCTGCATGAGCAGCCCTCGCCGCTGGAGGCGGGCGGCATCGTGCTGGTGCTGCTGGGCCTGCTTGCGGTCAGCGGGATCGGTGCGCGTCGACGCGGCTGAGCGGGCATTCAGTCGGGCGAATTCCGGCGGCGATATGATAGGCACTCGCGAAATCCGAACACTCGGCAATGTTTGATCTTCCTTCGCTCTGGCTTCATCTGGTCGGCTGGCTCGCCACGCATGCCGTGGTGCCATTGCTCGACCTGTTGCACCTGAACGGCCTGTCCGGCGATCCCGATGAGATCGCCGCGGCGCTGCTGATCGCCGCCCTGCAGGTCGCCATCATCGGCCTGATCTTCCGCCCGCTGGAAACCTGGTGGCCGGCCGAGACGTGGAGCGACCGCAAGCTCACCCTGGTCGACCGCAACTACACCTTGCTGATGCTGCTGGGCATCTTCCCGCTGTTCACCTACCTGGTGCTGACCCCGTTCAGCCATCTGTTCGGCGGTGTCGACAGCGCCACCTCGAGCACCGGCTCGCCGCTGGCGCTGACCCACTGGATACCCTGGTTCAACCAGCATCCCGTACCTGCTGTTTGCGGCCTATTACGTGGTCTACGACTTCGTCTATTACTGGATGCACCGCACCCAGCACGCGATTCCGTGGTGGTGGGCGCTGCACAGCATGCACCACAGCACGCGCCAGATGAGCTGCTGGACCAACGACCGCGGCAGCCTGGTCGACGGCTTCATCCAGTCGATGATCCTGGCCACGGTGGGGCTGGCCATCGGCGTCGACCCGGACCAGTTCGCCTGGCTGATGCTGATCGGCGAACTGGTGCAGAATTTCTCGCACACCAACGCGCGGATCGGCTTCGGCCGGGTGTTCGAGCGCGTCTTCGTCGATCCCGAAATTCCATCGGCTGCACCACATGCTGGTCGACCCGGAACGTCCGACCCTGCACCACTGCAACTACGGCCAGGTGCTCTCGATCTGGGACGTGATCTTCGGCACCGCGCTGTATGGCATGGCGCCACGACCGACCGGCGTGGGCGATCCGATGGTCGATGCGGACAACAATTACGGCCTGATCGGCCTGCACTGGGTGGCGCTGAAGCGCTTCTGGGGCGCGGTGCGCCGACCGGCCGGCTGGAAGCCGGGCGAAGTGGCGTTCGACGAGGACTACCGACCGATCCCGGTCAGCCAACTGGATCTGCATGCGTTCGACCATGCGCCGCTGGCCACCAACACGATCACGCCAGCGCTGAATGCGAGCGGCACCGTGGAAGCGGCGGCGGGCTGAACGCGACTGGAGCCGCCTACCAGGGCAACGCCTGCAGGTCGACGTTGCCGCCGGTGAGGACCAGGCCGATACGACGACCGGCGAAGCGTTCGGGATGCTTGAGGATCGCCGCCAGCACGGTGGCGCTGGATACCTCCACCACCTGTTTCAGTTCGGTCCAGATCAGTTGCATCGCGGCGATGGTCTCCGCATCCGTGACGGTGATCACCTGCACGCGGTGTTGACGCAAGGCGTCCAGATTGGGGATGCCGATCAGCGCGCGCAGGCCATCGCACAATGTATCCGGCACGATCGCCGGTGACACGCTTGGCAGCGGCCAGCGATTGCGCGGCATCGTCGGCGCCTTGCGGCTCGGCGCCGAACAAGGCGAGCTCGGGATTCAGCGCATGCGCCGCGATCGCCACCCCGCTGGCCAGCCCACCGCCGCCGACCGGCGTGATCAGCGCATCGAGCCCGGGCGCCTGGTGCAGCAGTTCCAGCGCCAGCGTGCCCTGACCGGCCATGACGCGGACGTCGGCGTAGGGATGCACCAGCTCGGCACCGGTCGCGCGCTGCACCTCGGCACACGTCGCCTCGCGCGCCGCCTGGGTGGGCGCGCAACGATGCAGGATCGCACCGGCGCGCTCGATCGCCTCGACCTTGGCCCGTACCGCGCCTTCGGGCACCACCACGTGCGCGGTGATGCCACGAGTGGCCGCCGCCAGCGCCAGCGCGTTGCCATGGTTGCCGGAGGAGTGGGTGACCACGCCATGCGCGGCCTGCGCCTCGCTCAGCGCCCACACCGCGTTGCAGGCGCCGCGGAACTTGAACGCGCCGCCGCGCTGCAGGTGCTCGCACTTGAAATGGAGTTCGGCGCCGCTCAACGCGTCCAGTGCAGCACTGCGCATGATCGGCGTGATCCGCGCATGCGGCGCGATGCGGGCTGCCGCGTCGCGAATCTGCTCGATATCCGGCAGGCCATCCATCGGATCGTTCATGCGCCGGCCGACCTCCACGCCGCAGCGGAATAGGCGTTCGGCGCCCGGCTCCAGCCGGATCGCCGCGGCGCATTCGGGCCGGTTGAACGCATCGGCCATGCATTCCATCGGCTCCAGCGCGATGGCGCGCCGCGCATCGCGCGCAAGCGTGTCGCCGGTGAATGCATGCATCACCCCGCGCTCCTGCCATACCGCCAGCGCCATGCCGCTGGCCGGATCGCGCAGAAGCGTGCGAATGCGACCATCGGCATCGGCATCCAGGTTGGTGTAGCCCTGATCGAGCATGCGATCGCCGACGCGGCAGGCATCGCGAAAATCCAGCGCGGGCGCATCGTCCAGCGACACATAGGCGGCAGCGCCGGGCAGCGCGATCAGGTCGGCGCCGGTGCGAATCAGGGTCTGCGCGGGAATCTGCAACTCCCAGTCATCGACCAGGCCGGCGCCGGGCAGGCGGAAGTACGGATGCCAGCCGAAGAAGCACGGCGCGGGGCGGTCGCCGACGTTGCGCATCCGCGCTTCCAGGGTGATGCCGTCACCATCCAGCGTGAAGCTCACGCCGAAGTCGATCGCGTGGGGATAACCCGGTCGCGGGCGGATGGCCGTCGTACCCAGCGCGACCATCGCGCGCTGGTCATCGCGCATCCAGCGCATCGATCGCAAACTCCGCATCGCGCACGAAGCCGTGGCGACTGGCGCGCTCGCTGCCGACGACGCCGGGATCGAGATCCTGCGCGATGCCGTCGAAACGATAACGCGCGTCCGCGATGCGGCCGGCGAACGGCACCATGATTGCGAAACGCGAACCCGGCCGCGCGCGCACCTCGTCCGCGTTGCGGTAACCGTCGGCCAGATCCTGCACACGGCCGGCAAACGGCACCTCGAAACCCAGCAGGGCCGCGCCGTGCAATGCGATACGTACGCGGCGACCGGCACGCTGGTCGTGCAGCAGCACGATCGCCTGGTTGCCCAGGCTCGCGCGCTCTGCGCCGTATCGCGTCGTGCCTGATGCAGCCACCGGGTTCTCCCGCGGTTAAAGAGCCTCATGTTAGCCTTTTCCGTCCCCAAGCCAAGTCGTGTCCCATGTCTGAAGTTTCCGAAGCGAGCCCCGCGCTGATCCGGTTGTGCGACTACCGCGCGCCCGCCTGGCGTGTCGAAACGGTCGAGATGGAGGTCGACCTCGGCATCGACGCCAGCGAGATTTTCACCCGTCTGCAGCTGCGCCGTGATCCAGGCGCAGAGCGCACCGCTGCGACTGGATGGCGAGAACCTGCAACTGCTGTCGCTCGTGCTCGACGGCCAGCAGTTGCCCGCCAGCGCCTAGCGCTACGACGACCGCGTGCTGGAAGTCGATGGCGTGCGACGACGGCAGCGTGCTGGAAACCCGCGTACGGGTACGCCCGGCCGCCAACA
The DNA here is from genome assembly GCA_963771235.1 of uncultured Gammaproteobacteria bacterium. Taxonomy (GTDB): domain Bacteria; phylum Pseudomonadota; class Gammaproteobacteria; order Xanthomonadales; family Rhodanobacteraceae; genus Rhodanobacter. The sequence goes on along the minus strand of CAVYSP010000001.1, from coordinate 154,085 downwards.
CCGCGCTGGAAGGCTTGTACCTTTCCGGCCCGCGCGAGACCGGCTTTCTGCTCACCCAGTGCGAGGCCGAAGGCTTCCGCCACATCACCTTCTTCCCCGACCGGCCCGATGTGCTGTCGCGTTACACGGTCACCCTGCGCGCGGATCGCGAGCGTTTCCCGGTGCTGCTGGCCGGCGGCAATCCCGACGGCGCCGGCGAACTGGAAGGCGGCCGGCACTGGGCCCGATTCGTCGATCCGCATCCGAAGCCGAGCTATCTGTTCGCCCTGGTCGCCGGACAGGCTGGAGCGGATCGAGCCGCGACTACGTCACCGCCGACGGCCGCGCCGTGAAGCTCCACATCTGGGCCGAGGCGGACGTGATCGACCGCTGCCATTACGCGCTGGATGCGCTGGAGCGCGCGATGCGCTGGGACGAGCAGGTCTACGGCCGCAACTACGACCTGGACGTGTTCCACGTCGTCGCCACCCACGATTTCAACATGGGCGCGATGGAGAACAAGGGCCTCAATATCTTCAACGCGAAGTACCTGCTGGCCGACCCGGATTCCAGCACCGACGACGAATACCGCCACGTCGAGGCGGTGGTCGCGCACGAGTATTTCCACAACTGGAGCGGCAACCGGGTGACCTGCCGCGACTGGTTCCAGCTTCGCTTGAAGGAAGGGCTCACGGTGTTCCGCGAGCAGAGCTTCTCGGCCGACATGAACTCCGCCTCGCTCAAGCGCATCGAGGATGTGTCGCTGCTGCGCCGCGCCCAGTTTCCCGAGGATGCCGGCCCGCTGGCGCATCCGGTGCGCCCGGCGCAGTACAGCGAGATCAACAATTTCTACACCGCCACGGTGTACGAGAAGGGCGCGGAACTGGTGCGCATGCTGGCCGGCCGACTCGGGCCGGACGGCTTTCGCCGCGGCATGGACCGCTACTTCGAACGCAACGACGGCCGCGCCGCCACGCTGGAGGATTTCCTCGCGGCGCTGGGCGAAGCCAACGACACCGACCTGATGCCCTACCTGGCCTGGTACGGCCAAGCCGGCACGCCGCGCCTGCGTGCGCAGGGCCACTACGACGCGGCGCGGCGGGAATACACGCTGACGCTGAGCCAGCACGCACCCGAGCAGCGCCGGCAAGGCGCGCGTCGCCGCTGCCGATCCCGGTCAAGCTCGCGCTGTTTTCGCAGCGACGGCGACATGCTGCCGCTGCGGCTGGACGGCACGGCGCCCGGCGATAGTCGCGAACAGGTGGTGGTGCTGGACCAGGCGGAACGCAAAGCTTGGTCTTCGGCGGCATCGACGCGGCGCCGGTACCGTCCCTGCTGCGCGGCTTTTCCGCGCCGGTGATCCTGGAATGCGACTACACGCCGGCCGAGCTGGCCCTGCTGCTGGCGCACGACCCCGACGGCTTCAATCGCTGGGAGGCCGGCCAGCAGCTGGCCACCCGCGCCTACGAAGATCTGCGTGACGGCAGCCTCAGGCGAAGCGCTGCAGGCCTGGTGCGACGCGCTGGCGCAACCTGTTCAACGACGGCAGCGTCGAAGACGCGCTGCTCGCCGACCTGCTGACGCCGCCGGGCGAGATCGAACTGGCGGAACGCGAGAGCGCCGTCGACCCGCGAGCGCATCCATGTGCTGCGCCAGGCGCTGCAGCGGCAGCTGGCCGAACGGCTCGGCACCGACGCGCTGGGGCAGCGCTATCGATGCGCTGGCCGCCCACACCACGATCGCACTGGATGCGCCTAGCCAGGCCCGGCGCCGGCTGAAGCGCCGGGTACTGGAACTGCTGGAGCTGGGCGACGCCGACCAGGCGCGCCAGCTGGCCGCGGCCCAATACCGCGAGGCACCCGGCATGACCGATCGGCTTGCCGCGCTGGCCGTGCTGGTGCGCGGCGCATCGGCTCGAGGGCGACAGCGGCGCTGGCGGACTATCGCCAGCGCTACGCCGGCAACGCGCTGGCGCTGGACAAGTGGTTTGCCGTGCAGGCGCAGACGCCGGGCAAGCCGGCGCTGCCACGCGTGCATGCGGCTGGAGAAGGATCCGGCCTTCACCCTGCACAACCCGAACCGGGTGCACTCGCTGCTGGGCGCCTTCGTGCGCGGCAACCCGAGCGGATTCCATCGCCTCGACGGCGCCGGTTATCGCTTCCTGACCGAACGTCTGGCGACGCTGGACGCGCTCAACCCGCAGCTGGCGGCGCGACTGGCCACGGCATTCAACGGCTGGCAACGGCTGGAGCCGGGGCGTCGCGCGCAGGCGCAGGCGGCGATCATGGAACTGGCCGGGCATGCCGGCTTGTCGCGCAACCTCGCCGAGATCATCGACAACGTGTTGAACCACTAGGACGTCGATGGGGCCGGACGCCAACACGAGGATTTCTTCTCCCTGAGCGCGCGTGGTGATGGCACCAGGCGCCGGCGGGACGTTTCGTTCAGACGGCCAGATGGTCGAGTGCTTCGAGCAGGCTCTGCATGCGCGATTCCAGGTCGGGCTGCACCGAGTTGCGATCGTCCGCGTCGTAGTCGTTCAGGTGATCCATCGCCATCTCCACTTCACCAATTTCGACCAGCAGTTCGTGGTGCGGATAAACAGGCTGGAAATCGAAGCTCTGTCCATGGCGAACTCCTTGGTATGTCGGTAGGTGATCGGGGAGATGCATCTCCCATGCCAATGTGTGATTCGCTTCACAGTCTGCAGACCCTGTCGATTCGCGGCACTGACGCTCCCACGTCAGCTGTTGCCGCGGCCCGACACAAAATCACCTTTCAGTCACCCCCTGTTCACGCGCTGACGACGACTATCGGGCCCAAGCTCGCTGCAGTAGACTGCTGGCAAGCGCCAGCCCTTACCGGTTTCTGGCGCCCGGCAATACGGTCATCCTGGATTCCCCCTGTTCCTGAGACCGCCGGGCGCCAGATCTATCAGCACAAGGCCCCGCGGCCGACAAGCCGCGGGGCCTTGTCATTTCAGGGTCCGCGCTGCCTTTCAGGAGAGCCGGGCCCACAAAAGACGACGGCACCCCGAGGGGTGCCGCCTTGCTTCCTCTCACGGTACGCGATCGAACCCCTGTCCGTTCGACCTCAGCCCACGTTCCTCGCCAGCGTCTGCCCATGAAAGTGCAAGACCGATGCAGCACGAACCGTGCCAGCGGACAGCGAAAACTTCGGTGAACCCGTGATGGCGCTACCATGGCGCCCCGTTTTGTCACTTTTTGCGCGCTCAGGGCTTACCGCATGCGTCACCCGACCCACTACGACGTCATCGTGATCGGCGGCGGCCACGCCGGCACCGAAGCCGCCCTCGCTGCGGCGCGCGCCGGTGCGCGCACGCTGCTGCTTACCCACAGCATCGAGACGATCGGCCAGATGAGCTGCAACCCGGCCATCGGCGGCATCGGCAAGGGGCATCTGGTCAAGGAGATCGACGCGCTGGGCGGCGCGATGGCGCATGCGGCCGACCGCGCCGGCATCCAGTGGCGCACGCTGAATGCATCGAAAGGCCCGGCCGTGCGCGCCACGCGCTGCCAGGCCGATCGCGCACTGTACAAGGCGGCGATCCGCCACATCGTGGAAACCCAGCCGAACCTCGAGCTGTTCCAGCAGGCGGTGGACGACCTGATCATCGAGGGTGGCCGCGTCGGCGGCGTGGTGACCCAGATGGGGCTGTCGTTCAGCGCGCGCAGCGGTGGTGCTGACCGCCGGCACGTTTCTCGCCGGCAAGATCCACATCGGCCAGGCCCAGTACGCCGGTGGCCGCGCGGGTGATCCACCGGCGACCACGCTGGCACAGCGGCTGCGCGAACTGCCGGTGGCCGCCGACCGCCTGAAGACCGGCACGCCACCGCGCATCGACAGCCGCAGCATCGATTTCAGCGGCCTGGAGGAGCAGCCTGGCGACACGCCGGCGCCGGTGTTCTCCTATCTCGGCTCGCGCGACGAGCATCCGCGCCAGCTCAGCCTTGCTGGATCACCCACACCAGCGAGCGCACCCACGAGATCATTCGTGGCGCGCTGGATCGCTCGCCGCTGTACACCGGCCAGATCGAGGGCGTCGGTCCGCGTTACTGCCCGTCGATCGAGGACAAGGTGGTGCGCTTCGCCGAGAAGAGCTCGCACCAGATTTTCATCGAGCCGGAAGGGCTGGACACGTTCGAGATCTATCCGAACGGCATCTCCACCTCGCTGCCCTATGACGTGCAGCTCGCGCTGGTGCAGTCGATCCGCGGCTTCGAACACGCCCATATCACCCGCCCCGGCTACGCAATCGAGTACGACTATTTCGATCCGCGCGGTCTCCACCCGTGGCTGGAAACCAAGGCCATCGGCGGCTTGTATTTCGCCGGCCAGGTCAACGGCACCACCGGCTACGAGGAGGCCGCCGCGCAGGGACTGATCGCCGGCCTCAACGCGGCGCTGGCCGTGCACGGCAAGGCGCCGTGGTATCCGCGTCGCGACGAGGCCTATATCGGCGTGCTGATCGACGACCTCACCAGCAACGGCACGATCGAGCCCTACCGCATGTTCACCTCGCGCGCCGAATACCGGCTGCACCTGCGCGAGGACAATGCCGACCTGCGCCTGACCGAGCAGGGTTTCGAACTCGGCGTGGTGCCGCAGGCGCGTTATGACGCGCTGCGCGCCAAGCGCGATGCGGTCGAAACGCGAAACGCGGCGTCTGGGCACGCTGTAGGCCGCGCCAAACAACGCGCTGGGCCACGCGGTACAGCGCGAGCTTGGCGTGGCAGTCAGTCGCGAGACCAGCGCGATCGAACTGTTGCGCCGGCCCGAGCTGGATTACGCCCGGCTGACCGGCGTCGAGGCGTTCGGACCACCGGTGCAGCGTGAGGACGTGGCCGCCCAGGTCGAGGTGCAGGTGAAGTACGCCGGCTACCTGGAGCGCCAGCGCGAGGAAATCGAACGCCAGCGCCGGCACGAACACACCGCCATTCCGGCGAACTTCGACTACGACCGGGTGCGCGGCCTGTCGGCCGAGGTGCTGCTCAAGCTCAAGCGCACGCAACCGGCCACGCTCGGCCAGGCCGCCCGCGTCAGCGGCGTCACCCCCGCCGCGATCTCGCTGCTGCTGGTGCACCTGAAACGCCGAAACGCGGCCTACAGTTCGCGGACGCGCGCTGCTCTCGTGGCATCATGCGGACTTTGATCCGCACGGGGAGCGCGCAATGGAAATCTGGATCGGCCGCGACGGCGAACGGCATGGCCCGTACAAAGAAGACGACGTGCGCGAATGGCTGCGCAGCGGCAAAGTCAGTCCGGCGGATCTCGCCTGGTATGAAGGTCTCGCCGACTGGCAGCCGCTTTCGGTGCTGTTTCGCGACGAGGTGCCGGCCACAGGCAGCCCGGCACCAGGCAATCCGTATGCGGCACCGACCGCGCCATTGCAGGCCTTGCCGCAGACCACCGCCGCCGCGCTGGAGGACCACGCCGGATTCTGGAAGCGGGTGGCCGCCTACATCATTGACGCGATCGTCCTGTACATCCCGAACCTGCTGATCATGAAGGCGATGGGCGGCGATGCCGCGCAGGAGACGATGAAGCAGGCGATGCTAGCGGCGCCCGGCGATCCGCACGCGATGCTGGCCGCCTACGAGCACTACTACACCACGATGGGCACGGCGATGCTCATCACCGCCGTCATCACCTGGCTGTACTTCGCCCTGCTGCGAAAGCTCGCCCTGGCAGGCCACGCTGGGCAAGCTGGCGCTCGGGATTCGGGTCACTGATCTGGACGGGCACGCGGATCAGTTTTCCGCGCGCGCTGGGACGCTATCTGGCCAAATTCCTCAGCACGATCATCCTGTGCATCGGCTTCCTGATGGTCGGCTGGACCCGGCGCAAGCAAGGCCTGCACGACATGATCGCCGGCACCCTGGTGCTCAACGGCCGCGCCAGCGAGTTCAAGGCGAACTCGACCAAGCCCGATACCAGCAATTCGTTCAGCGCCTGATTCGGCATCCACCGGGAACGGCGCCGCGAGTCGCATCGCGGCGCCGTTTTCGTGTCCGCGGTCTGGCAGCCGGCTCGCTTGCTATCATCGGCGGCTTGATCCGTTCACCCGGCGCGAATGGTCGCCGCCAGGAATCGAAAGGCCTCCATGCAAAGTATCGAACAACGTATTGCCGACGACATCGCTGCGCAGAACCGAACAGGTACGCGCGGCGGTCGACCTGCTCGACGGCGGCGCCACCGTGCCGTTCATCGCCCGCTACCGCAAGGAAGTCACCGGCGGTCTCGACGACACCCAGTTGCGCCTGCTGGAAGAGCGCCTGCGTTACCTGCGCGAACTGGAAGAGCGCCGCGCGGCGATCCTCGCCAGCATCGAGGAACAAGGCAAGCTCAGCGATGCGTTGAAGGCCGACCTGCTCGCCGCCGACACCAAGGCGCGGCTGGAGGATCTGTACCTGCCGTTCAAGCCCAAGCGCCGCACCAAGGCGCAGATCGCCCGCGAAGCCGGGCTCGAACCGCTGGCGCTGGGCCTGCGCGAAGATCCCACGCTGACGCCCGAAGCGTTCGCCGAATCCTTCGTCGATGCGGACAAGGGCGTGGCCGACGTGCGCGCCGCGCTCGATGGCGCACGCGCGATCCTGATGGAGGCGATCGCCGAGGACGCGCAGCTGGTCGGCGAGCTGCGCGACTGGCTGTGGGCGCAGGGGCAGATCCGCGCCAAGGTGGTCGAAGGCAAGGAGAACGAAGGCGCGAAATTCCGCGACTACTTCGACCACGTCGAGCCGATCGGCAAGATTCCCTCGCACCGCCTGCTGGCCTTGATGCGCGCCCGCAACGAGGGCGTGATCGAACTCGAGCTCGCCCCTGCCGCGGACAGCGAACAGGGCCACGCCGAAGGCGAGGGCCGCGTTGCCGCCCACGCCAATATCCACAACCGCGGCCGTGCCGCCGATGCATGGCTGCGCGAAACCGTGCGCCTGACCTGGCGCGTGAAGCTGCATCTGCATCTCACCCTCGATCTGTTCGGCCGCGTGCGCGAAGGCGCCGAGGACGAGGCGATCCGCGTGTTCGGCGACAACCTGAAAGACCTGATGCTGGCCGCCCCGGCCGGCGCGAAGACCGTGATGGGGCTGGATCCCGGCATCCGCACCGGCTGCAAGGTGGCCGTGGTCGATGCCACCGGCAAGCTGCTGGCCACCGACACCATCTATCCGCATGGAACCGCGGCGGCAATGGAACGAGTCGCTGCGCATCCCTGGCCCGGCTGTGCAAACAGCACCACGTCGACCTGATCTCGATCGGCAACGGCACCGGCTCGCGCGAAACCGACAAGCTGGCCGGCGAACTGATCAAGGAGCTGGCCAGCACCGACGCTTCGCACATGATCGCCAAGATCGTGGTGAGCGAAGCCGGTGCTTCGGTGTATTCGGCCTCGGAACTGGCCGCCAAGGAATTCCCCGAACTCGACGTGACCCTGCGCGGCGCGGTCTCCATCGCGCGCCGCCTGCAGGATCCGCTGGCCGAGCTGGTGAAGATCGAGCCGAAGGCGATCGGCGTGGGCCAGTACCAGCACGACGTGAACCAGATCAAGCTGGCCCGCGCGCTCGATGCCCGCGTCGAAGACTGCGTCAACGCGGTCGGCGTGGACGTCAACACCGCCTCCGCCGCCCTGCTCTCCCGCGTGGCCGGCCTCAGCGCCAGCGTGGCCGAGAACGTGGTGAAGCACCGCGATGCCCATGGCCCGTTCGCCAACCGCAAGGCGCTGCTGAAAGTGCCGCGGCTGGGCGACAAGGCCTTCGAGCAATGCGCCGGCTTCCTGCGCGTGTCCGCGCGGCGACAATCCGCTGGACGCCAGCGCGGTGCATCCGGAAGCCTATCCGGTGGTCGAGCGGATCATCGCCCAGTGCGGCCGCGAGGTGCGCAACATCATCGGCGACATCGGCTTCCTGCGCGGGCTGAAACCGGAACAGTTCACCGACGAGAAATTCGGCGTGCCGACCGTGCGCGACATCCTGCAGGAGCTGGAAAAGCCCGGCCGCGATCCGCGACCCGAATTCGTCGCACCCAGCTTCGCCGAAGGCGTCGAGGACGTGAAGGACCTCAGGCCCGGCATGATCCTCGAAGGCCGCGTCACCAACGTGGCCGCGTTCGGCGCGTTCGTCGACATCGGCGTGCACCAGGACGGCCTGGTCCATGTTTCGGCGTTGTCGCACAGCTTCGTGAAGGATCCGCGCGACGCGGTCAAGGCCGGCGACATCGTCAAGGTCAAGGTGATGGAAGTCGACCTGCCACGGCAGCGCATCGGCCTGTCGATGCGGCTGGACGACGAGCCGGGCCAAAGCCGCACCCGGCCCTCGACAGGTCCCAGCGAGAGGCGCCGCGACGGTACGCCCGTGCGGAATGCCGCGCCGGCCAAGCCAGCGCCGGCGCCCGCCAACAGCGCGTTCGCGGACGCGCTGCTGCGGGCCAGGAAACACTAGGACACGGTCCGGCGTGGCGCTGGCCAATCCATTGTGCGGCAACACAAAAATTCGCGATGCAGCGCAGCATGCGCAACGGTATGGGGTGGACTACCGTAGCGCGGTGATGCCCGACCTGTCCACCTCCGGAGTTCGACATAACCATGCACCGCAAACGTTTTCTTGCAGGCGCCATCGCCGCCACGCTGCTGTCCAGCACCGCCGCCAGCGCCTCCCAGTTCAGCAAGGTCGTCATCATTGGCGACAGCCTCAGCGATGGCGGGAATCTCTCCCTGGCGATCTCCCCACAGATCCAGCCGCCGCTGCGATTCACCACCAACCCGGGGCTCACCGCGCCGGAAATGGTCGCCACCGGCCTCGGCCTGCCGGTCACGCCGTCGTTGCTGGGCGGAACCGACTACGCTTTCGGCGGCGCCGGCCTGATCAACAACTCCCAGCCGGGTCCGATCCCGATGCTGCCACAGCAGTTGCAGATGTATCTGGGCGCCAACGGCGGCGCGGCGGATGCACACGCGCTTTACCAGGTGTGGGGCGGTGCCAACGACATCTTCTATCTGACCGCCACCTCGACCAATCCCGACGTGCTCTCGGCCGGGACCCTGGCCGCCGCGCAGACCGAGCTCGGGCTGCTTGGCTCGCTGCACGCGGCCGGCGCCAGGTATGCGGTGGTTTACAACTTGCCTGATATCGGCAAGACCCCATCGGGCATGGCAGGTGGCGCGGCAGCTTCTGCCGGCGCCACCCAACTGTCGGTGTTGTACAACGGCCAGTTGAACATCGGACTGAGCCAGCTCAGCGCCAGTGGCATGAACGTCATCCCGGTCAACGCGTTCGCGCTGCTCAACGAGCTGATTGCCAATCCGTCGGCCTACGGCTTCAGCAACGTCACCGCCCCTGCCTGCGGCGCGGGTTCCACTTCTCTGGTGTGCGGACCGGTGGGTTCCGGCTTGCCCTACACCTACGCCGCGGGCACCGACCAGACTTACCTGTTCGCCGATGGCGTGCATCCCAGCCAGGGCGCGGATCGGATACTCGCCCAGGCGGTTTTGTCCGAAATCGCCGCGCCGGGCCAGATCTCCCTGCTCAGCCAGGCTCCGCTGACCTCGATCACCACGCAAACGCAGACCGTGCGCCATGAAATGCTCAACGACGGCTCCGGCAGCGGCACCCGGATGTATGCCCACGCCAACTACAGCCAGCAGAGTTTCGATGCCTCCGACACCTCGCCCAAGACCAACAGCAACAACTTCAACCTGACGCTTGGCGGCGACCTGCGCTACAACGACAACGTCTCGATCGGTGCGGCCCTGGGCCTGGGCCACAGCAATGCCGGCGTGGTCGGTGGCGCCGGCGGCTATGTGATGCAGGACATCTCCGCCCTGGCGTATGTCACCTACCACTCCGGTGGCGCCTACGCTGGCGCGTACGGCGAAGCGGGCCACGCCCACTTCACCGACGTCGACCGCATCATCCAGCTGGGCCCGGTGACCCGTACCGAGAGCGGCAACACCGGCGGCTCGCACGGCGGCCTGGGCTTTACCGGTGGCTGGTGGTTCGGCCAGGACAAGCTGCAATACGGCCCGTACGCCAACGTCGAATGGCACACCATTGGCGTCAGCGGCTTCCAGGAAGGGGGCAACGATGGCACCGCGATGTGGTTTGCCACCCAGCATCGCAAGGCGCTTGTCAGCACGCTCGGCGTGCGCATGCAGGGCGAGTTCCAGATCTCGAACGCCGTGTTGAAACCGTTTGTCGAATTGTCCTGGAACCACGACAGCAAGGCCGACCCGAGCGAGGTCACCGCCGGCCTCACCAGCATGCCCGGGTCATTCACCCTCACCGGCTACGTGCCGGACAAGACCTGGGGCATGGCCAACGTGGGCCTGACCACGCAACTGACCCCGAGCGTATCGAGCTGGGTCGGTTACACGGGTCGTTTCAGTGACAGCAGCCAGCGTTACAACAACATCAACATGGGCTTCAGGATCCTGCTCTGAAATGCGGGGCCGCCGCGGAGTGATCCGGGGCGACTCCAGCACCAACACAAAAAGGCCGCCGGATCTCCGGCGGCCTTTTGCATGGCAAGGATGAAACGCCGGCGTTTACTTGTTCTTGCCGTTCGTCGCCAGACCGAGGATGGTCATTGCTTGCTGCTTCAGCTTGTCGGCGTCGCCCGCGTCAAGCGGCTGCACGTCGCTGCCGACCTGGTGCTGTTTCACCACCAGGGTGCCGTCGTCGCTCCAGCCGGCGCGGTCGATGGACGTGGGCTTGCCGTCGCGACTGGGCTTGGTCTGCTGCACGATGAACCAGGGTTTGCCGTCCTTGTACGCATAATCGGTGCTGGTGAAGCCTTCCTTGGTGTACTCGACCAGCTCCCGGATGAACTTGACCTGGCCATCCTGGCGGAACAACTGCCAGCCGCGTGACGCATCTTTCTCCAGCTTGGTGCCGTGACTGACCTTCATCGCGCCGAGCTGATCCTGCTCCGTCTTGAAGTCGGCCAGCAACTTTTCGCCGGGCGTCTGCTCCGCAACCAGCTCGATCGACACGCCATCGTTCTTGCTGCCCTTGGCCAGCACCGGCGCCTGGATCGGCATCGCGTAATGGCGATCGCCGTCGGTGAGGATCGCCTGGACGACGTAAAGGTCGTTCGGCTTCACGTCGGCGGGGTTGAAGGAAAGCTTGAACGGCTGCGGAAACGTGCCGGCCGGGGAAGTCCGCGTGGCCAGCGGTGCCGAGCCCGCGGCGCTGGAAGAGACATCGGACAGGTTCAATACCAGGGTTGCCTTGTCGGACGGCTGCGGCGAACCTGCACGCAACGAGATGGTGCCGCTGACCTCACTGGGAACCGCGGCCACCGCCGCGCTGGCCCCGGACGCCGGGTGGCCGTCGCCGGCCTGGTTCGACGAAGGGGAACCGTTGCAACCAGCCAGAGCCAGCGCCGCGACCGATACCAGCGACAAAACCGTCTTGCGCATGCGAAAAAACCTCATTGACGTGAACATGCACGTAGTCGATCAGGCGTTGCAGTGCCTCGACTCCACGCGCGGAAGCCAGCAAGCATATCGCAAAAGCGGTGACATCGAAAAGTCGACCCGTGCCATGCGTTGCCATGCGCCGGGTCATTCCTCACGTCGTTCCAGTGCGCGATGCGCGATATCCCGACGATGAAACGCCCCGTCATAGCGCAGTCGCGCGACGGCGGCGTAGGCGCGCTCGCGTGCCGCACCAAGTTCGTCGCCCAGCGCACACACGGTCAGCACCCGGCCGCCGGCCGTCACCACGCGGCCGTCTGCATCGAGCGCCGTGCCCGCATGGAACACCTTCACGCCATCGATCGCGGTGTCGTCCAGCCCGCCGATCACGTCACCGTTGCGCACGCGCGCCGGATAGCCCGCGGCCGCCATCACCACGCCGATCGCCGGGCGCGCATCCCACTGCGCGCGGACGCTTTCCAGGCGGCCGTCCAGTGCGGCATCGATCAGTTCGACCAGGTCCGACTTCAGTCGCAGCATGATCGGCTGGGTCTCGGGGTCGCCGCAGCGCACGTTGAACTCGATCACCTTCGGCGCGCCTTGCCGGTCGATCATCAAGCCCGCGTACAGGAAACCGACGAACGGTGCTCCCTCGGCCGCCATCCCGCGCAAGCTCGGTTCGATCACTTCCTGCAGGATGCGCCGCTCGACTTCGGGCGTGACCACCGGTGCCGGCGAGTACGCGCCCATGCCGCCAGTATTGGGACCAAGGTCGCCTTCGTCGCGGCGTTTGTGATCCTGGCTGGAGGCCAGTGGCAGCGCATGGCGGCCGTCGCTCATCACGATGTAGCTGGCTTCCTCGCCCTCGAGGAATTCCTCGATCACCACGCGCGCCGAGGCGTCGCCAAAGCAATGCGCCCCCAGCATGTCGTGCAGCGCCAGTTCGGCATCAGCCAGGGTCAGCGCCACCACCACGCCCTTCCCCGCAGCCAGGCCGTCGGCCTTGATCACGATCGGCGCGCCGCCGCTGCGGTGGGCCTGCTCGCGCACATGAGCCAGCGCCGGATTCAGCTCGGTGAACACCGCGTAGTGCGCGCTGGGAATGTTGTGGCGCTGCAGGAAGTCCTTGGCAAACGCCTTGGAACCCTCCAACTGCGCGGCGAGGGCCGATGGGCCGAAAATGCGTTGGCCGGATGCACGAAACCTGTCGACGACGCCCGCGACCAGTGGCATTTCGGGGCCGACGACGGTAAGCCCGACATGCTCATGCCGTGCCAGTTGCAACAGGCCATCGATGTCATCGGAACGGACGTCCGCATTGCGCACGCCGGGCTCCCGCGCCGTGCCGGCATTGCCCGGCGCCACGATCACCTCGTCGACCCGGGGCGACTGTTTGAGCTTCCACGCCAACGCATGTTCGCGCCCGCCGCCACCGATCACCAACACCTTCATCGTTGCACTCCCGGACACCGCACCGCACAGCTGCTCAGTGTAACGGTTGCGTGAGACGGTCCGTGCGGACGCGACAAGCGGTCGATCGCGGAACGATCAATGGTGGCGGTGGAGCAAATCCAGCAAGGCGGCCCGCGGCAGCTTGCCGGTCTCGTTGCGTGGCAGAACACGCACCAATTTCAGCGGGCGCGGCAGAAACAGCGGATCAATGGTCTGGCGCAACGCATCGAGGATGGTGGGTTCATCCAGCGCCGGCGCCACGACCAGCGCGGCGATCCGGTGCACGTCAAGGGCGTCGCCGCCATCAAGCTGGAACACCACGCCGTCACGCACCCCGGGAATGGCCAGCAGACGACGGTTGAGGTCGGCCAGCGAGGCGCGTTTGCCGGCGATCTCCAGCAGGTCGGCGTGCCTTCCGCGCAAGCGGAATCGACGTCCATCGCGGGACAGGCTGACGATGTCGGCCAGGCTGGCCGGCTGCTCCAGTTGCGGCGCGTCGACCAGGGTGCCGTCAGGTTGCGGATGCAGCGTGACACCGTCGTACAAACCCCAGTCCTCGTCGCAGGCGGGACGGCGCGTGGCGAACACGCAGGTCTCGGTGGAACCGAACACCTCCAGCAAGGGCGCGCCGAAACGTCGTTCGGCGGCCCGCGCCAGCACAACCGGCAGCGGCGCGGTGGCGGACAACATGGCCGCCAACGGCGGCAGCGCCACCCCGGATTCGACCAGTGCGCGCAAATGCACCGGCGTGGTCACCAGCAATCGCGGCGCCGGCACCTCGGCCAGCGCCGCGGCAACGTCGGCCGGGAAGAACGGGCGCCCCGCATGCACGCCGACATCGCCCAGCAGCGGCAACAGCACCGACATCTCCAGCCCGTACATGTGCTGCGGTGGCACTGTGGCCACGACCTCAAGGCGCGTATCCAGCAGCGCATGCAGCATCGACAGATTGCCGGCCGTGCTGGCACAGAAGCTGGCCCAGGTCTTCGCGTTGGCGCCCGGCTTGCCGGTGGACCCGGAGGTGTAGCCAATCGCCACCACCTGATCGGCGGGAACGGACGGCCATTGCAATCGTCGCGCAGGCGCGCCGTATCCATCCAGTGGCGGCAACTGACGATAACCACGCGGCGCCGGATCCAGCGCCAGCTCGCCCAAGGCGTAGCTGCCAGGACACGCTGCCATGACCTCGTCGACTGCCTGCGGCGCACGTGAGGACGGCAGCAGATTGATCTGGCCGCGCAGCACGACGGCGCAGAATGCCACCGTGAACGCGTAGCGATCTTCACACAGGTTCACCGCCGCCGGGGCGTCGGGCAAGCTGTCGGCCGTTGCCCGCACCTGCGCCAGGAAACGCGCCGCGCTGACCGGTCCGTCGTGGCGCCACGCCACGACTCGTGCCGGGTCGGCGATGCCCAGCAAGGGCAGCAATACCTCGCGCTGGCAGGTGTCCGGGGCGATAGGCAAGCGGCGGTCTCCTCGAATCTCGATCATCATGGCGCCACAGCGTTGCGCAGCAGGATGGACGCCAGCGTGAATATCGCCACTTGCGTCGTGCTGCGGATCACCAATGCACGGTCTGGAGCCTTCATTTCTTCGATCCGTTGAAGCCTGGCCGCTCAGGCGCGGATGATAGTGCCGGACAACGCATCGCGAATTCCGGTGGGACGTTGCAGACCACCCAGCGGCGCCTCCAGCAGCCCATCCAGCGCGTCGCCGAAATACTCCGCCACCTGCTCCACTGCGCGTGCCGGCGGCTGTTCGTGCGGATTGGCGCTGGTCGAGACCAGGGCACCGCCAAATGCTCGACACAGTGCAGCAGCCGGCTCGTGCGCCGTGACGCGCAGCGCGATACCGGCGTGGTTGCCCGCGACCCAGTCCGGCACCGCCGCCGAGCGCGGGAAGATCCAGGTATGCGGTCCCGGCCAGCTCGCATGCACCTGCTGCAGCACGGTCGCAGGCACCGCGGCGAGGTCGATGTAACGCTCGATCTGGCCAAAATCCGCGGCGATCAGCAGCACGCCTTGCGTCGGCGGTCGCTGCTTCAGTGCGAACAATCGCTCGAACGCGGTCCGGTCATGCGGATCGCAGCCGAGACCGAACACCGCCTCGGTGGGATAGGCCAGCACGCCGCCGCGGCGCAACAGCGCGGCGGCGGCATCCAGCTGGGCGAGGCTGAACCGCTCCAGCATTCAGGCCTCGGCTTTGCCAGCGCCGGCCTTCTTCACCGGAGCCTTCTTTACGGCGGTTTTCTTCGCGGCCGTCTTTTTCGCCGCGGCTTTCTTTGCCGGCGCTTTCCGCGCCGCGGTTTTCTTGCCCGCGGCCTTCTTCACCGCCGCCTTTTTTGCCGGGGCCGCCTTCTTCGTCGCGGCTTTCTTGCCGAAGCGGCCCTTGCGCACGGGGGCGGCGGCAAGCAGTTCCATGCACTGCGCCTCGGTCAGTTCCTTCGGCTCCTGCTCCTTCGGGATCCGCGCATTCTTTTCGCCATCGGTGATGTAGGCACCATAGCGACCGTTGAGTACCTGCACGCCGTTGCCAAAATCGCGGATCACCCGGTTGGCCAGCATCTCCAGTTTGTCGGCCACCAATTGCAGCGCACGCGGCAGCTCGACGGTGTACGGATCATCCTCGGGCTTGAGCGAAGCATAGGTGCTGCCCTGCTTCACGAACGGACCGAAGCGACCGATGCCGACGCTGACTTCATCACCGTTTTCGGCCTGGCCCAGCTGGCGCGGCAACTTGAACAACTCCAGCGCCTCGGCCAGCGAGATCGTGTGCATGCTCTGGCCCGGGCGCAACGAGGCAAACTGCAGCTTCTCGTCGCTGTCCTTGTCGCCGATGGCGGCATACGGTCCGTACCGACCCAGTCGCACAAACACCGGCTTGCCGGTTTTCGGATCGGCGCCCAGTTCGCGTGCGCCGGTCGCTTCGCTGCGATCGACCGACTCGGCTTTCTCGTCCACCTGCTGCTTGAACGGCAGCCAGAACCGCTCCATCAACGGCACCCACGCCTCCTCGCCACGACTGACCGCGTCGAGCTCGTCCTCGAGCTTGGCGGTGAAATCGTAGTCGACGTACTGGGCGAAATGCTGGGTGAGAAAATTGCTGACGGCTCGACCCACATCGCTCGGCTTGAAGCGGCGGCTATCGAGGAACACGTACTCGCGGTTCTGCAACACCTGGATGATGCTGGCATAGGTGGAGGGCCGGCCGATGCCGTGCTCCTCCAGCGCCTTGACCAGGCTCGCCTCGGAGTAACGCGGCGGTGGCTCGGTGAAATGCTGATCGGCCGCGATTTTTTCCAGCGGCACGGCCTCACCCTTCTCCAAGCGTGGCAACCGGCGGCCCTCATCGTCATCGTCGGCCTTCTTGCTGTCGCTACCCTCTTCGTAGACGGCCAGGAATCCCGGGTCGACCACGGTGGTGCCGGTGGCACGGAACGAGGCGTCGCCACCGGCCACATCCGGCAGGGCGAATTCCACCGACACGGTATTCAGCGTGGCGTGGATCATCTGGCACGCCACCGTGCGCTTCCAGATCAGTTCGTACAGCCTGCGCTGGTCGTCGTTGAGAAAGGCCGCCACGGTCTTGGGTGTGTGCATCGCCGAGGTCGGGCGGATCGCCTCGTGCGCCTCCTGCGCATTCTTCGACTTGGTCTTGTAGATTTGCGGCGCATCCGGCAACGCCTGCCCGCCGAAGTCGCGCGCGATCAGCTGGCGCAGTTCGGCCACCGCGTCCTCGCCGAGCATGGTCGAGTCGGTACGCATGTAGGTGATCAGGCCGACGTTGCCCTCGCTGCCCAGCGCCACGCCTTCATACAGACCCTGCGCCACCTTCATCGTGCGGCTGGTGGTGAAGCCGAGTTTGCGCGCGGCTTCCTGCTGCAGGGTAGAGGTGATGAACGGGGCGGCGGGGCGACGCTTGCGTTCCTTGGAGCTGACTTCGCTGACGCTGAGGCGACCCTGCGCGGCCGCCTCCAATGCGTCGCGCGCCGCGTGCGCCGCCGTTTCGCTGGTCAGGTCGAATTGCTCGAATTTCTTGCCGTTGAGCCGCGACAGCCGTGCGGAGAAATCGCCATCGGCATGTTTCAGCCGCGCCTCGATGCTCCAGTACTCGCGCGCCTTGAACGCCTCGATCTCCTCCTCACGCTCCACGATCATGCGCAGCGCCGGCGACTGCACGCGGCCAGCGGACAGGCCGCGCTGCACCTTGCGCCACAACACCGGTGAGAGGTTGAAGCCGACCAGGTAGTCCAGCGCGCGGCGCGCCTGCTGCGCATCGACCAGGTCGTACGAAATCTGGCGCGGCGCCGCCACCGCGGCCTTGATCGCCTTGGGCGTGATCTCGGAGAACACCACCCGATGCAGTTGCTTGCCCTTGGTCAGGCCGCGCTGCTGGAGGATCTCGCTGATATGCCAGCTGATCGCCTCGCCCTCGCGATCCAGATCGGTCGCCAGATAAATGTCATCGGCGAGTTTGGCGGCCTTGGCGATCGCCTCGACATGTTTCTGGTTGCGCTCGATCACCTCGTAGGTCATCGCGAAACCGTGCTCGGTATCCACCGCGCCTTCCTTCGGCTTCAAGTCGCGCACATGGCCGTACGACGCCAGGACCTGGAAGTCCTTGCCGAGATATTTGTTGATCGTCTTGGCCTTGGCCGGCGATTCGACGATGAGCAGGTTTTTTGCCATGAAGCTGGATATCCGAAAGTGAACCACCGGCGTTTCCGCGCCGGGCATATATATAGTTGAAACCACGCGGCGGCGGCAGCTGTCAAGCGTGACCCGTCCTCGACGGGTCGCCGAGGGCGGTGGCCCGTCGCGTCAGCCGGGAGCATGCGCCCCCGCCAGCGACTGGTAGCAATTGCCCGGCAAACGTTCGACCCGCGCGTCGAGTTCCAGCATCAGCAACATCGAGGAAAGCGCGGCGTGCGATAGCCCGGTGCGCATGCACAAGATCGTCCATCGTCGCCGGTTCATGACCAAGTTCGGTCAAAAGTCGTCGATAATCAGGATCTGCCAAGTGGTCCCTTCCCGCCATCGGGCTGCATCGTTGCCGCGCCATCCGAAGCACCCAGGCGCGCCTCCAGCTCGCTGCCCAGCAAACGCGCCAGCGGCACCAGCGTGTCGACGATTTCCGCCGCATTCTCCACCAGTCGCGCGCCATCGCGGATCAGGCGATGGCAGCCGCGCGCCAGCGGATTATGAATGGAACCGGGCAGGGCGAACACCTCGCGCCCCTGTTCGGCGGCCAGTCGCGCCGTGATCAACGACCCAGAACAAAGGCCGGCCTCGATCACCAGCGTGCCCAGCGCCAGCCCCGAAATGATCCGGTTGCGCCGGGGAAAGTGGTCCGCCCGCGCGGTCGTGCCGGGCGGAAACTCGCTGACCAGCGCGCCATGCGAGGCAATACGCCGCGCCAGTCCATGGTGTTTGCGCGGGTACACCCGATCCGCCCCGGTGCCCAGCACCGCCAGGGTTTTCGCGCCGGCGTCCAGGGTCGCCAGATGGGCCGCTCCATCGATGCCGTCAGCCATGCCGCTGGTGATCGCAAAACCGGCGTCGGCCAGCGCCCGCGCGAACGCCTGGGCATGGGCCTTGCCGCCCGCGCTGGCCGCGCGTGCGCCCACGATCGCCACCTGCGGATACAGCAACAGGCTGGCATCGCCAACCACGAACAACGCCGCCGGCGGCTGCGGGAATGTTCTCCAGCTGGGGCGGAAAGTCCGCCTCGGTGCAACGCAGCAGGCGATGGCCGGGCTCCGCCAGCCAGGCCAGGTCGGCAGCCACTTGAGACTCGTCCGGCTGGTCCAGCCAGACCCGCGCCGCTTCCCCGAGTGGCGCCGGATGGGCCTTCAATCCGGCCAGCGCGGCGTGGATGTCGCCGCGGGCCGCCTCCAGCCGCTCGCGCAGGCCGCCGGGGCCCAGGCCCGGGCGTACGCAGCGCCACCAGCCACGCGCGCCGCTGATCGTTGTCGTCCATGTACATGGCCTGCAGTTTACGCAGTGGGCAGCAACAGAAACGGCGCGGTGTGGGCCGCGCCGTGCTGTAGGCAACCGCCGTTGTCCCGGCAGTGGCGGTTATTCCGGCAGGATCAGGCGGCCACCGATGTGTACCGGGCGCAGGCTGTCCATCACCAAGCCGTAGCTGACGCGATCGAAGGTGCGAAACACCATCACGTGGCCTACATACTCGTCCGGCAGCTTCACCGTTTCACCGACGCCGCGGTTCCAGCTGTTGCTGGCCACGTCATCGTGGATCGTCGCGCCCGGCTCGGCAATCGAGAACGTGGTGCCGTTGTCGACGCCATCGCGGGAACCGACCGACAGCAGCACCACCTGGCGCGATCCGGCCGCATCCAGCGCATCGGCGAAACCGATCACCTTGGCATCGGCAGGCACCGTCTTGGGCGGATGCGGGTAGTAGTAAGCGTCGTACGGCTTGTCCTCGATCGGCATGACGCGATCGCCGCTGCGGATCTCCATGGTGGAGTCGAGCAGCAGCAAGGTGGACGGATCGCCGGTGCGCAGGGTCTCGGCGGTGCCGATCACGCTGACCTCGACGCCGAGATCGTCGCCCTTGCCGTAGTGGCCGTCGTTGCGCGAATCCTCGCGCCAGGGTGCCTTGACCATCGCCGCATTGCTGTCCAGCGAATGCGCCACCAGGTCGGCATCGGCCGGCGTGCCCTGGTCGAAGCCGCGGAACACGTGGCTGGGTCGAACGATCGCCCAGCGCTGGCCCGGCGCGCCCTGCAGGCCACGCACATAGATGTTCTGCCCGACCGCACCCCGCAGGCGGTTTTCCTCCAGGCCGACCACGTACGGGGCCGAGCTGACAGCCTGGGAATCCATCACCCGCATGTCCTTGAGGAACATCTTCAACTGGCTCAGCGGGATGGCCGTGACCGCCTCGCCTTCGCGATGCACGCTCGGCTCCAGCCGCAGCGACGGTCCGTTGATGAAGGACAGGTTGAGCACGTCGCCGGGGTAGATCAGATGGGGATTGCGCACCTGCGGGTTGGCCTGCCAGATTTCCGGCCACAACCAGGGCTTGGCGAGGAATTTGGCCGAGATATCCCACAGGGTATCGCCGCGACGGACGGTGTAGTTGTCGGGATGATTGGCCCGCAGCTGGGCGCCTGCGGCGTACACAGTCAGGGTGACCAGCATGCCGGCCAGCAACACGATTGTCTTTCTGATCATTGGCGGGAATCCCCCTTCCCCAAGTGCTCGGTCGAGTGTAACCGAAACGTTAACGCGCGCAACAGGCGCGGGTTGGCAAAAATCGTCTGCGCTCGTGTGCTTGCCGACGTACAATGATGCACATTCTAGATCGCGTCGGGGGTGGCTTTTTACCAAATCGCCCGCAGTTTCGACGCCGAGGTGAGCCATGTCCATTCTTTCCATCCTTGAATTCCCCGATCCCCGGCTGCGCACCCGCGCGGCGAGCGTCACCGTGTTCGACGCGAAGCTGAAGCAGTTCGTGGCCGACATGTTCCAGACCATGTACGAGGCCAATGGCGTGGGCCTGGCGGCGATCCAGGTCAACGTGCACCAGCGCGTGCTGGTGGCAGACATGAGCGAGGGTCGCAACCAGCCGTTGGCGCTGATCAACGCGCAGCTCCTCGAAAAGGAGGGCTCGCAGGTCTATCAGGAAGGTTGCCTGTCGTTTCCGGGCGTGTATGCCGATGTCACCCGTGCCATGAGCATCAAGGTGAAGGCGCAGGACGTCGAGGGCAAGGAAATCGTGGTCGAGGCCGAGGGTCCATTGGCGGTATGCATCCAGCACGAGATGGACCACCTGGACGGCAAGGTGTTTGTCGATTACCTGTCGCCGCTCAAGCGTAGCCTGCTGCTCAAGCGGCTGGACAAGCAACGCAAGCAGGCGGCCAGTGCTTGAACGAATTCACCCCGCCTGGCCGGACTCTGCGACTGGTCTTTGCCGGCACCCCGGAGTTCTCCGTCCCCTGTTTTGACGCCTGCCGCGCCAGCGGCGCCGAGGTGGTGGCCGTCTATACCCAGCCCGATCGCCCGGCCGGGCGCGGACGCAAGCTCACGCCCAGCCCGGTCAAGCAGGCCGCGCTGGCTGCCGGAGTGGCCGTCGAACAACCGCCCTCGCTGAAATCCGCCGACGTGCAGCAAACGTTGGCCGCCTGCCGGCCGGACCTGCTGGTGGTGGTGGCCTACGGCCTGATCCTGCCGCGCAAGGTGCTGGCGATCCCGCGCCTGGGATGCTGGAACGTGCATGCGAGCCTGCTGCCACGCTGGCGCGGCGCGGCGCCGATCCAGCGCGCGATCCTTGCGGGCGACGAGGAAACCGGGGTCGACCTGATGCAGATGGAAGCTGGCCTGGATACCGGTCCGGTGCTGCTGCAGCGACGCACCCCGATCCGTCGGGACGACACCGCCGGTTCGCTGCATGATCGCCTGGCGGCGCTGGGCGCCGAGTTGCTGGCCGAAGGCTTGCGCCGCATCCTGGAGGGCGAGTCACTGCCTGCCGCGCCGCAGCCGGAAGACGGCGTGACCTACGCCCACAAGCTGGACAAGGCCGAGGCCCAACTGGATTTCCGCCGCGCCGCGATCGAGCTGGAACGCCAGGTGCGCGCGTTCGATCCGTGGCCGGTGGCCGAGGGCAT
Source organism: uncultured Gammaproteobacteria bacterium (assembly GCA_963771235.1). Taxonomy (GTDB): domain Bacteria; phylum Pseudomonadota; class Gammaproteobacteria; order Xanthomonadales; family Rhodanobacteraceae; genus Rhodanobacter. The sequence continues at coordinate 132,591 of CAVYSP010000001.1, read as the reverse complement.
CATTGTCGGCGAGACGCTGCGAATCCGCGCCGCCCACGCGATCGCCCGGGATCATCACGCCGAACCGGGCCACGTGCTGGCCGCCGGCCGCGAGGGTATCGAGGTCGCCTGCGGCCAGGGCGTGCTGCGCATCACGGCCGTGCAGCGTGCGGGTGGCAGGCAGATCGGCGCGGCTGATTACGTCAACGCACGACCCGACTTGCGCCAACCACGATGAAAACCGATACCCGCGCGCTGGCCGCCAAGGGCTTGGCCGACGTCGCGCTGCGCGGCGCTTCGCTGCGCGACGTGATGGCGCATGCGGCGCCAAAGCTGACCGACCCGCGCGATCGCGCCCTGCTGATGGCGCTGCTCAGCGAAGGCGCGCGCTGGTGGTTGCGCTTCGACGCAGCGATCGACGGCCTGCTGGAAAAGCCGCTGCGACACAAGGATCCGGCCGTGCATGCCCTGTTGGTGCTGGGGCTGGTGCAACTGGAAATCCTGGAATTGCAGGACTACGCCGCCGTGGCTGCCACCGTCGAGGCGGTGCGAGCGCTCAAGCGCCCGCAACTGGCTGGCCTGGTCAACGCGGTGTTGCGCCGCTGGCAGCGCGAACGCGAAAGCCTGCTGGCGCAGCTCGATGGCAAGCCGCAAACACGCCACGCCCACCCGGCCTGGCTGGCCGCGGCACTGGAGCGGGACTGGCCGGCCCAGGCCGACCGCGTGATGAGCGCCGACAACTGCGAGCCGCCGCTGACGCTGCGGGTCAATCGCCAGCGCAGCGAACGCGCCGCCCTGATCGAGCAACTGCAAGCCGCCGGTTACGCGGCGATCGCGCACCCGTGGCTGGCCGATGCGCTGGTGTTGCCGCACAGCGCGGATGTGACCCGCATGCCCGGTTTCGACGATGGCCATTTCGCGGTGCAGGACGGCGCGGCCCAGGTCGCCGCCGACCTCGCCGACCTGCGCAATGGCCTGCGTGTACTGGATGCCTGCGCCGCGCCCGGGCGGCAAGGCCTGCCACCTGCTGGAGCGCGCCGATATCGACCTGACCGCGCTGGAGTTCGAGCCGGCGCGGGCCGAACGCATCCGCCAGAACCTGATGCGGCTGCGCCTGAACGCGAAAATCGTGATCGGCGATGCCGGCGCGCCCAAGGGCTGGTGGAACGGCCAGCCGTTCGACCGCATCCTGCTCGACGCGCCATGTTCGGCCACCGGCGTGCTGCGGCGTCGCCCGGATGTGCGCCTGCACCGGCGCGAGAGCGACATCGCCGCCGATGCAGGCGCAGCAGCGGCGCATCCTGGCCGCCCTGTGGCCGCTGCTCGCGCCGGGCGGGCGGCTGGTCTACATCACCTGTTCGGTGCTGCGCGCGGAGAACGAGGCCATGTCGGCGAGTTGCTGGCCGCGCAGGCCGATGCGCGGGCCGTGGCGTTCACCCTGCCGGCCGGCCAGGCGGCATCCGTCGGCTGGCAGATCCTGCCCGGCGACGACGACCTCGACGGCATGTATTACGCGGTCTCGAGAAGCAGGGCTGATGGGCATGTCGCGCATCGACAGCCGCGCCGGCCGGCTATGCTTGGCACTCTGGATCCACCGCTGACGGAAGCCCCGCACACCGTGAAGTCCCAGGTGCCCCTGTCCCGCGCGCGCCCGCTGTGGCTGCGCGATGCCCGCTGGGAACTGCTGCTGTTCGGGGTATTCGCGCTGCTGCTGCTTGGCGTGGGCATCGGCCTGCGCGATCCGTGGCCGTCGGACGAACCACGTTTTGCGCTGGTCGCGCACTGGATGGTCGAACACGGCCAGTGGCTGTTCCCGCACCGCGGGCACGAGCTGTACCCGGACAAGCCGCCGGTGTTCATGTGGCTGCAGGCGCTGGCCTATCTGCTGACCCGCAGCTGGCGCGTGGCCTTCCTGCTGCCGTCGCTGGTGGCCGGCGCTGGGTGCGCTGGCGCTGGTCTACGACCTGGCGCGGCGGCTGTGGAACCATCGCAGCGCACTGCTGGCCGCGGCCACGCTTGCTGGTCACGATCCACTTCACCTACCAGATGCGCAACGCGCAGATCGATCCGTTGCTGCTGGGCTGGATCACCCTGGCCAACTACGGCCTGCTGCGCCACCTGCTGCTGGGGCCGTCCTGGCGCTGGTTCGCGGTGGGCTGCTTCTTTGCCGGCGTCGGCGTGGTGACCAAGGGCGTCGGCGTGCTCGCGCTGCTGATGCTGGTTGCCTTACGCTGATCGCCCGGCGCGGCCGCTGGCGCCAACTGGCGTGGCCTGCCGGCGGCTGGCGCTGGGCCGGCGGCGCTGGCCATGTTTTTGCTGCCGATCCTGGCGCTGGCTGCTGCCGATGCTGCTGGTCGCCCATGCCGACGGCGACCCGCAGCACGCCGCCTACGTGCAGAACATCCTGTTCGGGCAGACCGTGCATCGCTATGCCACGCCAACCGGACACCTGCATTCGCCGTTCTATTTCCTCGGCATCATCGTGGTCGACTGGCTGCCGCTGTCGCTGCTGCTGCCGTGGGCGCTGCCGGCGTGGTGGCGGCGACTGCAGCGGCGCGACGCGCGCTTCCTGCTGCCGCTGGGCTGGATCGTGCTGATCGCTGCTGTTCTTCTCGATCAGCCCGGGCAAGCGCGATGTCTACATCCTGCCGGCGCTGCCGATGGCCGCGCTGGCGCTGGCGCCGCTGCTGCCCGGCCTGCTGCGCCGGCGCGGCGTGCGCCTCGCGGTGTTCGCACTGACCGTGCTGCTGGCGGCGCTGCTGGCACTGGGCGCCACGCTGGCGCTGCTGCGCCATCCGCCCTGGGCGGTGAAGATCGAGCAGAGCCTGGATCCGCGGATCTGGTGGCTGGGGCTCGCCATCGGCGTCGCCGGCCTGGTGATCGCGGCACTCACCCGCGTGCGCCGCGCGCCGCTGGGCTGGCTGCTGTTCGCCGGCGTGCTGTGGGGCCTGTACGGGCTGTGGGGTTATCCCGATGCTCAACGGCGACCGCTCGGCGCGCGACGTGATGGCTGCAGGCGCGCGCCATCGCCGGTCCGCAGGCCACCATCGGCCTGCTGGCCTGGAAGGAGCAGAACCTGCTGATGGCACAGGGCCCGGTCACCGAGTTCGGCTTCCTGAAACCGTGGCCGCAGCAATATGCCGAGGCCGTCGCGTGGCTGCGACAGGATCCAGCGCAGCGCTGGATCTTCAGCCTGGACGAGGCGATGGGCACCTGCGTGGATCGCCACCGCGCCACCTACGTCGGCCACGCCAACCGGCGCGAATGGTGGATGTTCAGGCTGGACGCGGTATTACCGGGCTGTATTCCCCGCGCGCAGGGCGACGACGACGAATGAACGAACTGTTCCGCACCCCGGAGTTGTCATCAGGCACCGGCTGCAGCAGTTCCGGACCGTGCCATGCCTCGACAGCCGGGCGCCGGCGAGTCGCACACGGCGCCAGCCAGATCCGATGGAATACCACGACGTGCAAGCAACCTCGAAACCCTGGCAACCATGGATGCTCTCCGTCCTGGTGGCCCTGATGCCGCTGTCGTTCTCGATCGAACTCAAGGCTCAAGACCTTGCCGACCGGCACTGTTGTTTCTTGCCGGGCTCGTGTCTGTCTGATCGGCTCGGCAGACTCGCGCGCCAGCTTCCGCGCCGCGTGGCCGCCGGTCGCCGCCGCGCTGCTGATGATGGGGTTCGTGATCGTCAACGTGCTGGTCCATCATCTCGGCTGGCGCCCACTGGACCGCCCCGCGCACATCCTGCTTGTTTCTGGTGATGGCGGCCGTGCTTCAGCCTGCCGCTGCAGATGCGCCTGGTCTGGGCTGGATTCAGCATGACCGCGATCGCGCTCGGCGCGGCGGCATCGTGCAGCACCACGTGCTGGGCGATCGATCGCGCGTACGGGCTCAACGGCGGCGCCTCGGCGTCGATCGAGCTGGCCACCATCCTGCTGGGACTTTCCGCGGTGGCGCTGGCGCAGTTCCTGGGCGCCGCGCACGAGCCGAGGGGAACGGCTGCTGCACATCGCTCGCCATGGCGCTTGGCATGTATGGCGCGCTGCTGACCCAGAGCCGCGGCCCGTTGCTGGCTTTTGCGCCGATTTTCGTGCTGCTGGTGCTGCTGCATGCGCGGCGCACCGGCCACTGGCGGTCAAGCCTGCTGCTGGTCGGCGCGGTGTGCGTGATCGCCGGCGACCGCCACGTTCGGCATGCGCGACGAGATGGCGGCGCGCTTCGAGGCGATCGCCCCGGAAGTGACCACTTTCGATCATCGGCACGACGCCAGCGGTGCCGTGCGCGAACGGCTGGAGATGTGGCGCACCGCCGGGCGCGCGCGTTCGCGCACATCCGTTGATCGGCATCGGCATCGGCCAGTTCGCCGACTACGTCCAGCGGGGAGATCGCCGCCGGCCGCAGCAATCCGGTCATCGGCCGCTACAACCAGCCGCACAACGAATACCTGGAGGCGGCCGCCACCGGGCGGCGTGCCCGGCCTGCTGGTGCTGCTGGCGGTGTTCCTCGTGCCGCTGCGCTATTTCATGCCGCCACGCTGCTGGATCCGGATGACGACAGTGGCGCTGCCGGCCTCGATCGGGCTGGCGCTGATCGGCCTGTACATGCTGTGCGCGATTCACCGACAGCGTGTTCTACCGGGTGATGACCGCAGTCGTTCTACTTCTTCCTGGTGCTCGGGCTGGCCCTGCGGATCGGCCGGCTGCAACAGCACGGGTCAGACCAAGCGCCTGCAGCTGGCTCGCTGACGTTTCAGGCCACGGCCGGCTGCTCGGCACGATCACCGGCCCGGCGATCCGCACCGATGGCGGCGCCGCTGACTGCGAGGGTGCACGAAGATCCGGCGCCGCCTCGGCAAATTCGGCCAGGTGCTGCTCCACGCCGTGCTCGCAGCGGACCAGGCGCCAACGTCGGGTCTCCTCCAGGATGCGGTCGTTGGGATTGTCGACGAGCATGCTTGCGGGTGCGATGGTAGAGATGCACCGCCAACGCGCCGAGGCGCAGGTCGCGCCGGAGCAGGCCGGCATGGAATGCACGCACGGCCAGCTCGGTATCCTCGCGGCCCCAGCCGATCATCGCCTCATTGAAGCCGTTGAGGCGCAGCAGGTCGTCGCGCCAGAACGCCCATGTTGCAGCTCTTGATGCCGCGCTGGCGGGTGCCTGGCCGGGCAAACAGGCGAGCCAGCAGCGGCAGCCGCAGGGTATGTCGCCGCCGCTCGATGCCGCGGCGGAAAAACTCCGGGAAGAACGGGCCGCTGTTCCAGCATGTGCCCAGCCGAGCGCGGCGTCGGTCAACACGCGCGAACCCTGGGCGAAACACCCGTGCCGCGCAAAGGCGCGGTGATCGGCGATGAAGTGGCGCTCGGCCACCATGTCGCCGTCCAGCAGGATGACGTAATCGCCCTGCGCGGCGGCGATCGCGCGGTTGCGTGCGCGGCTCATCCGCGCGCCATCGTCGGGCTGCCACAGATGCACCAGCCGCGTCGGGTAGTCGCTGCGCCAGGCGCAGCAAGCAATTCGCGCGTGGCCGGTCGCGAGCCGTCGTCAGTGACGATGACTTCGTACGGCAGCTCGGTCTGGACCGCCAGCGCGCGCAACACCAGCTCCAGCGCCTGCGGCCAGTTGTAGGTGATTACGGCGACGCTGATGCGCATGACGGTGATCCTGCTCAGTCCGTGTTCCGTGGTACTTACGGCATGCGTCGACGCGGGCGGATGACCGACCACAGAATCGACGCAGCGCGCTGCAGATTTCCCAGCCACGAACCCCGGCGCAACCGCATCAGCTTCGCGTAGCGCCGAGCCTCGCGCCAGGACGGATCCTGCTTGGTGCGAAACTCGTGCTTGACACTCTCCAGACAACGCTCGTCCAGGCCGATACTTCTGGCGTAAACCCCGATGAGGAAACGCGAACGCAACCGGTTGAGATAACGACTGGTCGCCGTCTGCCTTCCCCACCATCCATTCCTGCCATGGATGCGGTAGTGTACGGCTCCGGTGCGCAAATAGTACTTGTGCGCCCCCAGAATACTCGCACCAAAGACCAGGCAATTGTCGGCCGACAAGCGCCAGTCGTCGGCCAGGTTTTCCGGCAACTCGAGCACCCGGTGTGCCCATCGGCTGCGCATCGACAGGGCCGAGGTCGGCGCGCCATACCAGTGCATCATCATGTAGGTGCTGATGACGGTGAAGCCGAGGTCCTGCGAGTGCTCGCCCCAGCCCATCCAGCGCTGCTCATCGCCAAACAGCCGAGTATCGGAAAACACGAAATCGACGTCACGGCGCCCGTCGTAGAGTTCGCCGAGTTGCGCGAGATAGTCCTTCTCCCAGCGATCGTCGGCGTCCAGGAAACAGATCACGTCGGCTTGCGTCAAGGCGACGCCCCGCTGGAATGCGCTGAGCTGCCCCGCGTTCTCGCCGCACAGCAAGGTCACCCGTGAATCGGCAGCGTAACGCTCGCGCAAATGGGCCGGCGTGCCGTCGGTGGAACCGTCGTCGACCACAATGACCTGCAGCGGCGGACGCGTCTGCGCGAGCGCAGACTCGATCGCCGTCGTCGACGAAGTTGCGGTAGTTGTAACTGGTGACGACCACCGCGAAGCTGGTCACGGCGTCGCGCCTCCCTGCAGCAAATGGCGGAAATAGCGGATGGTTTCCTTCAGGCCATCCTCCAGCGTGACCGTCGGCTGCCAGCCGAGCTGGTCGCGGGCCACGCCAATATCCGGCTGGCGCCGATGCGGATCGTCCGCCGGCGCGGGCCTGTACACCAGTTTCGAATGGCCGCCGACCAGGGCAATCACCTTCTCGGCCAGTTCCAGCATGGTGTGTTCGACCGGGTTGCCGATGTTCACCGGCCCGGTGAAGCCGCGGCCCGATTCCATCATGCGCACCAGCGCCTCGATCATGTCGTCGACGTAGCAGAAGCTGCGCGTCTGGCTGCCGTCGCCGTAGATGGTGACGTCCTCGCCACGCAGCGCCTGCACGATGAAGTTGCTCACCACGCGGCCATCGTTCGGGTGCATGCGCGGACCGTAGGTGTTGAAGATGCGTACCACCTTGATGTCCAGCGCATGCTGGCGGTGGTAGTCGAAGAACAGCGTCTCGGCGCAGCGCTTGCCTTCGTCGTAGCAGCTGCGGATGCCGATCGGATTGACCCGGCCCCAGTACTCCTCGAGCTGCGGATGCACTTCCGGGTCGCCATAAACCTCGCTGGTGGAGGCCTGCAGGATGCGCGCCTTCACCCGCTTGGCCAGGCCCAGCATGTTGATCGCACCATGCACGCTGGTCTTGGTGGTTTGCACCGGATCGTGCTGGTAATGCACCGGCGATGCCGGGCAGGCCAGATTGAAGATCCGCTCCACTTCGACGTACAGCGGAAAGGTCACGTCATGCCGCATCAATTCGAAAAGGGGATGCGCGAGCAGGTGGATCACGTTGCGCTTGCTGCCGGTAAAGAAATTGTCGACGCACAGCACGTCATGACCATCGCGCAGCAGGCGGTCGCACAGATGCGAGCCGAGAAAGCCGGCGCCGCCGGTGACGAGGACGCGCTTCACGGGTCGCCGGCACGCGTGGTTGCCGCGCGCCGCGAGTGATGCCCCGGCGGCCGTGCCGCACGCGTGCTGACCGCTTGCCCCATCACTCCTCCCGGAACAGTGATGTACCGAAACGTCGCCAAACAACCGTAGGTGCCCTTCGCCCTGCGCGGACACTATAACGTCCGCGGATCGGGTGCGCGCTGCAGCGCCGCATGGGTCGACGCGCCGGAAGCGGATGCACCGTCAGCTAGAATCGCGACATGCCCAGCCTGCCCTTGACCCTCGCCGTCATCACCCGCAACGAGGCGGCCAACATTGCCCGTTGCCTTGACAGCGTGCCCTTTGCCGCCGAGAAACTGGTGGTCGATTCGGGCAGCGACGACGACACGGTGGCGATCGCGCAAGCGCACGGCGCGCGGGTCATCCACCAGGACTGGCTCGGTTTCGGACCGCAGCGCAATTTCGCCAGCGGCCAGTGCGCGCATGACTGGATCCTGGTGCTGGATGCGGATGAATATCTCAGCGCCGATCTCGCCGACGAACTGCAACAACGCCTGCCCGCGCTGATGGCCAGCGCCGCGCCCGCCGCATGGTTGCGCCGCAGCACGATCTACATGGGCGCACCGATGCGCTGGTATCGCCCTGCCGTCGGCGAGCGGATGGCGCGGCTGTACCACCGCGGGCGGGCGCGCTGGAGCGACGTGCGCGTCCACGAATCGCTGCGCTTCGAGGGCACCGCCCCGATTCTGCGCGGCGCATTCAACCACACCAACAACCCCACCCTGGTGCACAAGCAACTCAAGGTACTGCAGTACGCCGAACTGAAATGCCGCGACTGGCTGGACAAGGGCAAACCGGTACGGATGTGGCAGGCGCCCTTCGTGTTCGCGCTGGCCTTCCTCAAGGATTACCTGTTCCGCCTCGCCTTCCTGGATGGCTGGCGCGGTTTCATGATCGCCCACACGGCGGCCAGCTACGCGCTCTACAAGCGCATGCGCTACTACGAAATGGTCAACAACCCCGGATCGGTCGCCGCCGCGGCCGGGCAACTGCGCAAGCATCAGCTGGACCGGTGACGCAGCCATCCCGCGCCTGCCCGCGCTAACCTAGCCACCCCGAATACCACCCCGAATCGCCCAGCGCGACCCATGCCCCTCCGGAAAAAGCACTACCTCCTGTACGGTTCCGAGCGTTACACGCTGGCGATCCTGCGCCCGGTGCAGGACGCCATCCGCGCCCGCGGGGACGAGACCGCCTGGTTTTTCGATGGGCCCGGCGCGGAGGACCTGGTCGAGGGCGAACGTCTGCTGAGTGTGGCCGAGGTGCGTGCATGGAAGCCCGACGCGGTGCTGACGCCCGGCAACCACCTGCCGCATTTCTTCCCTGGCGTGAAGGTCGAAGTGTTCCATGGCTTCGACGCGGGCAAGCCGCGGCACATCTACATCCGTGGCTTCTTCGACCTGTATTGCACCACCGGGCCGCGCGATACCGCGCCGTTCCAGGCGCTGGCGGACCGGCTTGGCCACTTTGCCGTGACCGAAACCGGCTGGCCCAAGCTCGATCCCTTCATGCGTGAAATCGCCGGCCCATTGCCGGCGGTGCGCCAGCCGCCGGTGATCCTGTATCACTCCACTTTCTCGCCTTCCTGGAGCGCTGCGGAGACGCTGTACGAGGAGGTGAAGCGACTCTCGCGCGATGGCCGCTGGCGCTGGATCGTCACCTTCCACCCGAAGATGAACGCGGAGACCACGGCGAAGTTCAAGGCGCTGCAGAACGACCACCTCAGGTTCGCCGACAACGACAACATCCTCGACCTGTTCCCGCAGGTCGACATGATGTGCTCGGATACCTCGTCCGCGCTCAGCGAATTCCTGCTCACCGGCAAGCCGGTGGTGACGTTCAAGAACCGCCGGCCCGGCCCGCAGTTGATCGACATCGACGATCCCGCGCAATTCGAGGGCGCCATCGAGCGCGCGCTGGCGCGACCGCCGGAATTGATGCAGGCCATCCGTGCGTACGCCGACGCGATCCACCCCTATCGCGACGGGCGCTCCAGCGAACGCGTGCTCGATGCGATCGACGCGTTCATCGCTCGCGGCGGGCGCAACCGCCGGCGCAAGCCGCTGAACCTGTGGCGCAAGCTGAAGCTTCGGCGCCGCATCGGTTACTGGGGACCGGCGTGATGCCGCGGCGCGACGCCATGCGCCGAACGGGCGCACGCTAGAATCCTCCCGACCCCGCCAAGAGCCTGCCAAGTGCCGTCGAGCCCCCTGAGCCGTTCCGAACACCTGCGGGCCATCTGGCCCTGGCTGCCACTCTGGATGCTGGTGGCGCTGCTGGCGATTTTCGCGCATGGGCCCATGCCGCTGTATTCCACCCGCACGCTGGCGGTGGCGTGGGACATGTTCAGTCACGGTCAGTGGCTGGTGCCGCACATCAACGGCCAGCCGTACAGCGAGAAGGCACCGCTGCTGTTCTGGCTGATCCAGGCGGGCTGGTTCGCGTTCGGGGTCAGCGACATCTGGCCGCGCGTGCTGGAAGTGCTCATCGGCGGCACCGCAGCTGGTGCTGGTCTCGCTGCTGGCCCGGCGCCTGTTCCCGCAGCGACCGTGGATGTCCAGGGCGGCGCCGTGGATGCTGCTGGCGTTCGGTTACGCGTTCCTGTTCGGCCTGCAGATCATGTACGACGTGCTGCTGTCGGTATGGGCACTGGCCGCCTTGCTGTGCCTGACGCCCAAGCCCCGCCGCGCGGAACCGCGCTGGCTGCTGTTCGGGCTGTGCCTCGGGCTGGGCATGTTGACCAAGGGACCGGTGATGCTGTTGCACGTGGTCTTCCCATGGCTGCTCGGCCCGCTGTGGAGCGACTGGGCACGCGAGCATCGCGGGCGCTGGTACGGCGCCGGCGTGGCCTCGTTGCTGCTCGGTGGCGCGATGCTGCTGGCCTGGGCCGTGCCTGCCGGGTTCGCTGGCGGCGATGCCTATCGCGAACGGTTGTTCTTCACCCAGACCGCCGGCCGGGTGGTCGACCAGCTGGCCCAGGGCAAGGACCTGCAAAACCATGCCGAACCCTTCTGGTTCTATGTGTTGTGGCTGCCGGTGCTGCTGTTCCCGTTCACTGGCTGGCCGCGGATGTGGGTGGCCGTTGCCGGCCTGCGCCGGCCGCTGGAGTCCGGATTGCGCTTCGTGCTGTGCTGGCTCGCACCGACCTTCGTGGTGTTCTCGCTGATCAGTGGCAAGCAGCTCTACTACCTGCTGCCGGAACTGGCCGGCGGCGCCCTGCTGATGGGCGCGGCGATGGCCATGCTGCGCGAGCGCCGGCCGGCGCTGGCCAGCTCCCGCTGGCTCGGCACCTGGCCGCTGGGTGTCGGCGGCATCGTGTTTGCCGTGCTGCTGTTCATCCTGCCCACGCTGCTCGATTACAACCTCGTGCACGCGGATTGGGCCCACGCCACCGCGCCCTACAGCCGCTATTTCAGCGTGATCTTCCTGCTGCTCGGGGTTTTGTTGCTGCTGCACGGTCGTGGCGAGCTGCGCCGGCTGGCGGTGGCTGGGTTGGTCGGCGTGTTCGCGCTGAATGCCTTGTTCACGCTGACGATCTGGCCGCGCTGGGATCTGCGCCCCGCCGCCCGCCTGTTGAGCGCCGCCGAGCAGGGCGGTCATCCGCTGGCCAACGAGGGCAACTATGAAGGCGAGTTCCATTTTGCCGGCCGCCTGACGCGCCCGATCGACGAGCTGTATGGCGACAAGGCGATCGAGGACTACGCGCGTGCCCATCCGGATGGGTTGATCGTGACGCACCCGGGCGAGTTGAGGGCGGCGGATCTGCGCTATGCCTTGCTGGCGCAGCCGTTTCGCTCCTCCTGGGTGGTCATCTGGCCGGCAACCTCGCTGGCCGACCTGCGTGCCGGACTGACGCCACCCGAGCCAGCACAGCCGACCCAGGTCTATTCAGCCGACGCCGGGCGCAACCGCGCGCAGCAGTGAACACGCTGACATGAGCACCCTGATCGACAACTTGCGCCGGCAATGCGACGGCCCGCGCGATGGCGCCTTGCTGCGCTATGCGCTGGGCAACGCGCTGCTGGGCGAAGGCGAGGCCGCGGCGGCGATCATCGAGCTGGAACGCACGCTGGCGTTCGATCCGGCCTACTCGGCCGCGTGGAAATTGCTGGGCAAGGCCTGCCTCGAGGCAGGCCGTCCCGCCGCGGCCGCCGATGCCTGGCGCCGCGGCATTGCCGCAGCCCGCCATCGCGGCGACAAGCAGGCCGAAAAAGAGATGACGGTGTTCCTGCGGCGGCTCGACAAGAAAAACCTGTAGGAGCGCACCCTGTGCGCGATGCTCTCGGTCATGCATGACCAGAAGCATCGCGCACAGGGTGCGCTCCTACGGTCCTCGTCATCGTGCGGGCGACGTGCCCTCGTCGTCGTACGGGCTGACCAGGCCATGCGCCGACCAGCGTTTGTACTGCCATTGGTATTGGGTGAACGCCAGCTCGACACAGTCCTGCACGCCACGATTGAGCGCCGCGCACGCCACCGCGGCGTCGGTATCGTCGATGCCAGCCGGCGCCGGCAGCAGGTGGATGCGATAACCGGCCCCCGCCGGCAGGCGCTCGGCGAACGCGAACAACACGGTGGCTCCCGTGCGCGCCGCCAGTCGCGGCAACAGCACCATGGTCAACGCATCGCGACCGAAGAACGGCGCCAGCCGCCCCTCGCCTGCCCGCGGCTTCTGATCGGGCAGGATGCCCACCACTCCGCCGGCCGCCAGGCGCTTGAACAAGGCACGCACGCCGGCGCCGTCGGCGCGGATCTGCTCCGGCGCCAGCGCGCCGCGCACCTTGCGCAGCAACGCCTCCACCGCGGCGATGCGCGGCGGCCGGTACAGGATCGCCATCGGCGTCTTGCGGCACAGCCAGTAATTCAACAGCTCCCAGCAGCCCAGGTGCGGCGCGGCGATGATCACGCCCTTGCCCTGCGCCAGCGCGACGTCGAGCAGTGCCTCGCCGCGCACCTCGCGCACCAGCGCCAGCGCGCGCGCGGCGCCACCGCCCCAGACCTTGACGATCTCACTCATCGACTTGCCACCTTCAGCCATCACCTGGCGCAGCAGCGCGTGCTGCTCCACCGGGTCCAGCGAAGGCCGCGCAATACCCAGGTTCACTGCCGTGTGGTGCGCCGTGCGTCCGCCTCGCCACAGCACCAATCGGCCAAGTCCGGCGCCGATACCGTGGATTAGCCGCAGCGGCAACAAGGCCAGCACGCGCAGGCAGAGATAAATCAGGTAAATGTCAGGACGCATGCGTGAAAGTGTAACCGGGGCCGGGAACAGGGCATGGGGAACAGGGAATGGTCAGGCGCGCAAGGAATGGGGCTCGTCCAACCCGCGTGGCATCGGCCGCAGGGCGCTATGCTTTTCCCATTCCCTATTCCCCATTCCCCATCCCCGACCACTGAATGATCTCCCTGATCCAGCGAGTCACCTCCGCCAGTGTCCAAGTCGACAACGAGACCATCGGCTCGATCGGCGCCGGCCTGCTGGCCCTGGTGGCGGTGCAACCGGACGACGGCGAGGCGCAGGCCGAGCGCATGCTGGAGCGCCTGCTCGGCTATCGGGTGTTCGCCGACCAGGCCGGCAGGATGAATCGCTCGCTGCGCGATACCGGTGGTGGGTTGCTGCTGGTCAGCCAGTTCACCCTGGCCGCCGATACCCGTTCCGGCATGCGTCCAAGCTTTACCCGCGCGGCGCCGCCCGAACACGCAAGGCGCTGGTTCGAGCGCCTGCTGGAACTGGCGAAGCTTGCATACCCCGGGGTGGAAACCGGCCGCTTCGGTGCCCATATGGTGATCCGGCTGGTCAACGACGGCCCGGTCACCTTCTGGCTGGACACGGGTTGACCGGCGTTCAGTGTGCGGCACCTGCGGTACCCGCAATGCGCGCGACACCCGCGGTTTGGCGCGGTTTTTGCCTGCACGGTCCGCGGAATTCTTCCCTTGAAAACTGGTCAAAAAAGCAGCATATCGCTATAATGTCCGGTTCTTGCACCCCATTTTTGGTCAGCTAATCCATGAACAGCAAAGCTCCCCACGAGCAACAGTCGGAAATCAAGGCGCTTATCGCCAAGGGCCTTGAGCAGGGCTACCTGACCTACGCCGAGATCAACGACCACCTGCCCGATGACGTCGTCGATCCGGAGCAGATCGAAGACATCATGGCGGTGCTCAAGGGCGTGGGCATCGAGGTGCACGACGCGGCGCCCGACAGCGACACCGTGGCCGACAAGGCCGACTCCGGTGCCGATGAAGAAACCGCCGCCGAAGAAGCTGTGGCCCTGCTGTCTGCGGTCGATGCGGAAGTGGGCCGCACCACCGATCCGGTGCGCATGTACATGCGCGAAATGGGTACGGTCGAGCTGCTGACCCGCGAGGGCGAGATCGCCATCGCCAAGCGCATCGAGGAAGGCCTTGGCCAGGTCCAGACCGCGCTGGCCAGCTTCCCGCTGACCATCGAGCTGCTGCTCGAGGAATACGACCAGCATCTGGACGGCAAGCGCCGCCTCAGCGAAATCCTCGCCGGCTTCCTCGACCTGGAGGAAGCGGCCGACCTGGCGCGCAAGGAAAAGGAAGCTGCCGCCGCCGAAGCCGCCGAGCTCGGGCTCGATGAGGAATCCGAAGGCGACGACGACGATGCCGAGTCTGAAGAAGAGGAAGAGGCTGGCCCGACCGGCCCGGATCCGGAGGAGGTCAAGCGTCGCTTCGAGTTGCTGCGTGACTATTACGCCAAGTTCCAGAAGGCCGCGCCCAAGGCCAGCAGCATCACCGACAAGAAGATCGTCAAGCTGCGTGGGCAGATGGCCGAGGAATTCCTCAAGCTCAAATTGCCGAGTGCGCTGATCGACGGCTTCGTGCGCAAGCTGCGCGAAGTGGTGGGCAACATCCGTCATCACGAGCGCGTGTTGCTGGACATCTTCGTCAAGCAGGTGAAGATGCCCAAGGCCGAGTTCATCAAGAACTTCCCGCGCAACGAGGGCAACCTCGAGTGGGTGGCCGAGCTGAGCCGCAAGCGCCAGAAGTGGTCGCCGAACATCAAGGTGCATCGCGAAGCGATCGACGCCGAGCAGGAGAAGCTCGCCGCGATCGAGCGCAAGCTGTTCCTGCCGCTGATCGACATCAAGGACATCAATCGCGCCATGGCCAGCGGCGAAGCCAGGGCCCGCCGTGCCAAGAAGGAAATGGTCGAGGCCAACCTGCGCCTGGTCATCTCGATCGCCAAGAAGTACACCAACCGCGGCCTGCAATTCCTCGACCTGATCCAGGAAGGCAACATCGGCCTGATGAAGGCGGTCGACAAGTTCGAATACCGCCGCGGCTACAAGTTCTCGACCTATGCGACCTGGTGGATCCGCCAGGCGATCACCCGCTCGATCGCCGACCAGGCGCGCACCATCCGCATCCCGGTGCACATGATCGAGACGATCAACAAGCTGAACCGCATTTCCCGCCAGATGCTGCAGCAGTTCGGCCGCGAGGCCACGCCGGAAGAACTGGCCAAGGCCATGGAAATGCCCGAGGACAAGATCCGCAAGGTGCTGAAGATCGCCAAGGAACCCATTTCGATGGAAACCCCGATCGGCGACGACGAGGATTCGCACCTCGGCGACTTCATCGAGGACGGCAACGCCGAGCTCGCCGGTCGACTCGGCCACCGAGACCGGCCTGATGGAAACCGTGCGCGACGTGCTCGCCGGCCTCACCCCGCGCGAGGCGAAGGTGCTGCGCATGCGCTTTGGCATCGACATGAACACCGATCACACGCTGGAAGAAGTCGGCAAGCAGTTCGACGTCACCCGCGAACGCATCCGCCAGATCGAGGCCAAGGCGCTGCGCAAGCTGCGTCACCCCAGCCGCTCCGAACAGCTGCGCTCGTTCCTCGACGTCGAGTAACACGCACCGCAACGTGGAAACCAGAAGCCCCGCCAGTGCGGGGCTTCTTCGTCATCGGTGCCGGCGATGCAACCAGACGCGATGTGCGCCCGCGCCCGCTACGTTAAACTGCCGGGCCTGCACGGGCCTATAGCTCAATTGGTTAGAGCATCGGACTCATAATCCGCTGGTTCCAGGTTCAAGTCCTGGTGGGCCCACCAATCGCCATCCGGCATCGTTCGACTCTGCGTCGAACCATGGCCGCCCACGCTGCGCCCTACTCGCGTGCGTCCGTCGACCGCGGCACGTATTCGGAGCCTTCCTCGCTGTCGCGGTGCAGCGCGGTGCGCACCAGCAGCATCAGGGTGATCGGCGTGGTCAGGGTGAGGAACACGCCGATCAGGATCTCGTAGAAGATCGGGCGGCCGTGCAGGACCGAGAAGCAGGTGATCGAGGCGGCCAGCATGAAGAACGTGCCCAGGGTGGTGCCCAGGGTCGGGCGCGTGCACGCGCTGGTAGAAATTCTTCAGGCGCAGCAGGCCGAACGGAGCCGATGAAGGCGAACAGCGCGCCCAGCAGCATGAGCATTGCGACGAGGATCGCCGCCCACGGCGGCAGCGCGTCGAGATGGCTCATTCGATCACCTCGCCGCGCATCAGGAATTTCGACAGCGCGAACGTGCCGGCGAAGCCGAGCAGCGCGATGATCAGGCCGGCCTCGACGTACAGCACGCTGCCGGTGCGGATGCCGATGGTCAGCAGCAGGATCATCGCGTTGACGTACATCGCGTCCAGCGCCAGCACGCGGTCCTGCGCGCGCGGGCCGCGCACCATGCGGATGAGCGAGCAGGCCATGCCGAGCAGCACCAGGATCTGCGCCAGCACGATCGCGGCGAGCGAGCAGGCTGTGGCTCATTGGAAGATCTCCAGCAGCGGGCGTTCGTAGTGCTGCTTGATCGAGTCGATCGCGGCCTGCTCGTCGACCAGGTCGAGCACGTGGATCAGCAGGATGTTCCGGTTGGAGTCGTAGCTGACCCAGATCGTGCCCGGCGTGGAGGTGATGATGCAGGCCAGCACGGCGAGGCCATGGCGGTCGGTCAGGGTCAGCGGGATGGCGACGAAGCCCGAATGCACCTGGCTGTCGCGGCGCAGGATGAGGCGCGCCACGGCGAAGTTCGAGCGCACGATGTCGACGATCACGCGCAACAGCAGGCGGACCAGCAGCGGGTAGTTGCGGACATGCGCCTTGGGCGGACGCAGCATGCCGTAGGCACGCGCCAGCACGATGCCGAGCACGGCGCCGAGCACGATCGTGCCGGGCGCCAGGCTCTGGTTGAGCACCAGCCAGATCAGCGCCAGCAAGCCGGACAGCAGCGGATACGGCAGCCAGCGCCGGATCATGGCTGCGACTCCGGCACGGGCGCCAACACGCCGTGGATGTACTTGGCCGGCGCATGCAGTTGGCGCGCGGTGTCGCCCAGGTAGCCCAGTGGCGCCCTGCACCACCACGGTCAGCAGCAGGCACAGGCCGAGCAGCAGCACGATGGCGCTGATCTCGGTGACGCGGGCCTGCGGAAAGCGCCGCTCCGGCTCGGCCCAGAAGATCTGGATGCCGGCGCGGCACATCGCGATCACCGTGCAGAAGCCGGCCGCGATGATCAGCGTGAACAGCACCATGCGTGCCGGGCCGCGGCGTGGCGTCGAGCATCGGCGCCAGCAGGGCGAACTTGGCGAGGAAACCGGACAGCGGCGGCAGGCCGGCCAGCAGCACCGCGCAGGCGAAGAAGCTGACGCCGAGCGTGGCGATCGGGCGCCGGAATCACCACCCGGCTCTCGTCCTCGTCGGCGAACAATGCGTCGCTCCGCGCGGCCTATCGCCCGCCGGGTCGTACGGCTCCAGCGGCAAGGCCTCGTCGACCTCCTCGTCGCCTTCCGGCGTGAGCAGGCCGGCGACCAGGAAGAACGCGGCGATGCCCAGCGTGGAGATCACCAGATAGGCCAGCGCGCCGGTGGTCACCGCCGGTCTGCTGCAGGCCGATCGCGCCGAGCAGGGTGCCGGAGGAAATCACCACGTTGTAGCCCGCCAGCTTGCCCAGATCGCGCGCGCCGAGCATGCCGACGGTGCCGGCGATGATCGTGGCCACCCCGCCCCACAGCAGCCAGTCGCTGCCGAAATGGCCGGAGGCCGGGCCCGCACCGCGCGCCGAACAACAGCAGGGTCAGCCGCAGCAGCACGTAGATGCCGACCTTGGTCATCAACGCGAACATCGCCGCCACCGCCGGCGCGGCGGCGGCGTAGGTGCGCGGCAGCCAGAAGCCGAGCGGCCACATCGCGGTCTTGATCAGGAACGCCACGCCGAGGATCGCCGCGCCGGCATGCAGCAGCGCTCGGGTATGCTGCCGGCACGCTCGGGATCAACTCGGCCAGCGCGGCCATGTTCAGCGTGCCGGTGACCCCGAAGATCAGGCTGACGCCCAGCAGGAACAGCATCGAGGCGGCCAGGTTGACGGCGATGTAGTGCAGCCCGGCACTGACCCGGCGCGCGCCCGAGCCATGCAGCGCCAGGCCGTAGGACGCGGCCAGCAGCACCTCGAAAAACACGAACAGGTTGAACAGGTCGCCGGTCAGGAACGCGCCGTTCAAGCCCATCAGCAGAAACTGGAACAGCGGCTGGAAATAGCTGCCGCGATGCTGCCAGCGTCCCAGCGCGGCCGGCAGCGTCGCCAGCGCCACCACCGCGGTCAGCAGCAGCATCAGCGCCGACAGCCGATCCACCACCAGCACGATGCCGAAGCGCGCCGGCCAGTCGCCGATGCGATACACCGCCGTCAGCGCGTCCTGCTGCGCGGCCGCCAGCAACAGCGCCGTCGCCAGCGCCACCAGCGCCAGGCACGAGACCAGGCTCAACGCCACCACGGTGCGCCGGCGCCGCTCGCCGGCCACCAGTTGCAGCGCGGCGACCAGCAGCGGCAGCAGGATCGGGGCGATGATCAGATGCGGGCTCATGGCGTGCCGTCCGCGCCGTCGACGTGATCGTTGCCGGTCAGTCCCGCGCGAGGTCAGCAGCACCACCAGGAACAACGCGGTGGTGGCAAAACCAATCACGATCGCGGTCAGCACCAGCGCCTGCGGCAGCGGATCGGCGTATTGCGCGATGTCGCCCGCCACCTCATGCAATACCGGGTCGGCGCCCGTGCGCAGGCCGCCGATGGAGAAGATGAACAGGTTCACCGCGTAGGAAATCAGGGTCAGCCCGATGATCACCTGGAAGGTGCGCGGCCGCAGCAGCAGCCATACGCCGCAGGCGATCAGGATGCCGATGGCGATCGCCAGTACCAGTTCCATCAGCGCGCGCCCTCCGCTGCAAGCGCCGCTTCGGCCGCCGCCGCGGCGCGGGTGCGGCGCAGCGACTGGTGCGCCAGCGCGATCAGCATCAAGGTGGTGGCGCCGACCACCAGGCAGAACACGCCAAGGTCGAACAGCACCGCCGAGGCCAGCGGCAGCCGGCCCGAGCAGCGGCAGCTCGACATGCTGGAAATGCGAGGTCAGGAATGGATGGCCAAACACCAGCGAGCCCAGCCCGGTGCCGACCGCCAGCAGCAGGCCCACGCCGATCCAGCGCACCGGCAACACGCGCAGGTGCGCCTCCACCCAGCGCGCGCCGCGCGCCATGTACAGCAGGATCAGCGCGACCGAGGCGGTGATGCCCGCGGCGAATCCGCCGCCGGGCAGGTCGTGTCCGCGCAGGAACAGATGCACGCCGAACAGCAGGATCACCGGCGACAGCAACTGGATGATCAGGCCGGGGATCGTCAGGTAATCGCTCAGCGAGTGGTCGACGCCACGGTCCGGCTGCGCCGCATCCAGCGCGGAGCGCTGGCGCTGCGCTGCGGTGCGTCGATGCTCTCGGCCGCCGGCCGGAAACGCCGCAACAGCGCGAACACCGACACGCGCCACGATCGCCAGCACGCTGATCTCGCCCAGCGTGTCGAAGCCGCGGAAATCGACCAGGATCACGTTCACCACGTTGTGCCCGCCGCCTTCGGCATAGGCGTGCTCGAGGAAGAAGCGCGAGATCGAATCGGCGACCGGATGCATCATCGCCGCATACGCCAGGCTGGCCACGCCGGCGCCGACCGACCAGTGCGATCAGCGCATCCCGATAGCGCTTGAAACGGGCCAGCGGGCCATCCGGCGACAGCCCTGGATGCGCTTCGGCAGCCAGCGCAGGCCGAGCAGGATCAGGATCGTGGTGACCACCTCCACCAGCAGCTGGGTGGCGGCCAGATCCGGCGCCGACAGCCACACGAAGCTGACGCACGACACCAGCCCCGCGCCGCCGGTGAGCACCAGCGCGGCCAGTCGGTGGAACTTGGCCTGCGCGGCGGCGCCGATCGCGCACGCCGCGCCCAGCAGCCACAGCAAGGCAAACGCCGGGTCGATGCTGGCCCAGCGCGGCGCCACCGCGAACGGCGCGCTGGCCGCGGCCAGGCCACCGGCCAGCAAGCGCGGTCAGCACGATCAGCAGCAGCTGCGGCTGCAGCCGCCGGGTCGGAAAGACAGCGGCGACCAGCCAGCGCGGCAAGCTCCGCGGCCAGCACGGCCAGCGCGCGCTCGAACATGCGCCTGCCGCTCAGCGCAGCCGATCAGCGGCGTGCGCTCGCTGCGCCGGAGATACCGCATGCAACGCCACGTACAGCAGGCAGCCGGCGACGAAGGCGACGATGCTCATCTGCAGCGGCGGCGTCCAGCCGTGCCAGATGACCAGGCTGTAGACCGGCGTCTGCGCGCCCAGCACCGCGTTGGCCGCCGCGCGCAGCGACGGCCCGATCACCTTGGCCGGCAGGATGCCGACCAGCAGGCAGGCCAGTGCCAGCAGGCCGATCGGCACGCGCATCCAGTGCGGCGGCTCGTGCGGCTCGCGCGGCAACTGGCGTGGACACGCGGCCGAAGAACACGCCACGCACGAAGCGCAGCGAATAGGTCACGGCAAACGCGCTGGCGGCGATCGCCAGCGCCACCGGCACCGCGTCGAGGAACGCCCCGCGTGCGTGGCCAGCGTCTCGGCGAAGAACATTTCCTTGGACAGGAAGCCGTTGAGCAACGGCACGCCGGCCATCGCCGCGCCGGCAATCAGCGCCAGCGTCGCGGTGATCGGCATGAAGTGGCGCAGGCCGCCGAGCTGGCGCATGTCGCGCGTGCCGGTCTCGTGATCCACCGCGCCGGCGGCCATGAACAGCGAGGCCTTGAACGTGGCGTGGTTGACGATGTGGAAGATCGCCGCGACCACGCCAAACGCGCTGCCCAGCCCGACCAGCATGGTGATCAGGCCCAGGTTGCTGATCGTCGAATAGGCCAGCAGCCCCTTCAGATCCTGCTGGAAAATCGCCGCCCACGCGCCCAGCACCAGGCTGGTCAGGCCGGCCCCGCCGACGATCCAGAACCATTGCTCGGTGCCCGCCAGCACCGGCCAGAAGCGCACCAGCAGGAACACGCCGGCCTTCACCATCGTCGCCGAATGCAGGTACGCCGACACCGGCGTCGGCGCCGACATCGCCTGCGGCAGCCAGAAATGGAACGGGAACTGCGCGCTCTTGGTCAGCGCGCCGAGCAGGATCAGCACCAGCGTCGGCGTGTACAGCGCATGGCCGCGGATCAGCGCGCCGGAGGCGAGGATCACGTCGAGGTCGTAACTGCCCACGATGTGCCCCAGCAGCAGCATGCCGGCAAACAGGCACAGGCCGCCGCCGGAGGTGACGATCAGCGCCATCCGCGCACCGTCGCGCGCCGACGCGCCGTGGTGCCAGTAGCCGATCAGCAGGAACGAGAACAGGCTGGTCAGCTCCCAGAAGAACACCAGCTGGATCACGTTGCCGGACATCACGATGCCGAGCATCGAGCCCATGAACGCCAGCAGCAGCGCGAAGAAGCGCGACAGCGGATCGTCCGCCGGCATGTAGTAGCGGGCGTAGACGCCCACCAGCATGCCGATGCCGCAGATCAGCAGCATGAACAGCCAGCTGAAACCGTCCACGCGCAGACTCAAGTCCAGCCCCAGTCAGGGCGCCCACGGAATCGCCTGGCGCACCACACCACCGTCGGCGATCGCCGGATACAGCCACAGCGACAGCAGCAGGCAAACCAGCGCGGTGCCGGTCATCAGCCACGTGGCGGCGCGGCGCCCGCGCCCGCCCAGCGCAAACACCACCAGGCCGGCGGCGAAGGGCAGGCAAAGGATGAGGCTTGGCACGGCGGGATGTGGCATCAGTCGCGGGCGCTCATTGAGAGGTGGTGTCGATCCACGGAAATCTTCTGCATGCCGCGTGCAGCCGCCACGGATACCCTGATTGTGCAATGGTCGGGGTCAAAACTCGACCAGCGCGACGATGACCACGCAAGCACCACACAACAAAGATCTTGATCAGTGTCAATCTCAGTCCCACCGTTCGCCCTGAGCGTAGGCGCGTAACGCCGAAGTCGAAGGACGTCGCCATCAAGATGCTTCGACTTCCTCGCTCCTCAAAACCACGGCCATCCATGGCCGTTCCCCGCGTACGCTTGCTGACGCAAGCTACGCTCAGCACGAACGGGTTCCACGAGCTGAGTCTCGGCACTCATCAGGATGGGAGACCGACATGAGCCAACCGACAATGAACATCGCCCGCCCCGGCAGAATCCTGCTGGCCACCGACCTCAGCGCGGGCTGCGACCGCGCGCTGGACCGCGCCGCCCGGCTTGCCGGCGAGTGGCAGGTACCGCTGCTGGTAGTCCATGCCATGCCACGTGATGTCGGCGAGAGCTGGCCGTCGACCGACGACACCCCATCGTGGCGGCAACCCCCGGACACGGTGGCCGCGATCGAACGACAGATCCGGCTCGACCTCGGCCATGACGTCGACCAGCTCGCCGTCCACGCCGCCGAGGGCAAGCCCGCCGACGTCATCCTCGACGTGGCAAAGCGGGACGGCGGTGACCTGATCGTGCTTGGCGCCAGTCACGGGCGCTCCGGCCACAGCGTCCTGGGCAGGACCGCCGAAGCCCTGATACGCAGATCGCCGGCCTCGCTGCTGGTGGTCAGGAACCGTCCCCGCGCGGCCTATCGGCAGATCCTGGTCGGCACCGATTTCACGGTCGAATCGCGACACGGCCTGCATGTCGCCACCACGTGGTTTCCGCAGGCCAGCTTCGTGCTGATGCATGCGCTGGATATTCCCTACAAATCGCTCTGGCTCGATGCTGCCCACCGCGATGAATTCACCAAACTGGAACTGGCCACCATCGAGAACTTCCTCGCGGACGCCCGATTGCCGGACCCGGTGCGGCAACGGATCCGGCCGGTGGTCGAACACGGTCACCCGGAGATGATGCTGAGGAACCATGTGCTGGAGGAAGGCGCCGACCTCACCGTGATCGGTGCACTGCGCCGCGGCCTGGCCTTCCACATGCTGGTGGGTGGGAGCGCGCGGCGCATCGTGCAGGAGGTTCCCGGCGACATCCTGTTGGTGCGCGCCGGGCCGGCGCAGGAGTCCGGGCAGCTGCCTGATTGAAGGCGACTGCGGGTCGGCGCGCGAACTCGCCCGAGACACGGCACCGAGCATGGGCGCCTTCGCCAGATACTTGCCGATTCAACCACTCTTTCCGAGCCATGCTCGATCCGGCCATGGAAGGGAAGCGCTCAACCAGCGATTCAACCCGCGACGTGCAACGCCAGGGTGGCGAAAGCGCCATCGTCAGCAAGCGCGGTGATGCGGTAATCGCCGGCCTGCGGCAGGGTGAGCAGGATCGGTGTCGCGCCCACACTGCTGCCTTGCAGTCGGCCATTGAGCAGCCACTGCACCGGGGCCTGCGTGCCGAGGGCGTTCAGGCTCACGCGCAGGGGATGGTCGCTGTTCGGCGCACGGCGCAGGACGACGCCGGGGTTCAGCCCGGCAATCCGGATCGGACTGGCAACGTCGAGCGAATCGGCCGCGCAGCCGGGGGCGAGCGGCGGCAGCGTCGCGGCGCGGCGATCGTCGATGCTCAGCCAGGGCGTGGCCAGCACCGGCCAGCGTGCGATGCGGATCGTCTGTTCATGCGCGGCGTGGCAGGCGCCACTCAGCCGCTGTCCGCGCTGGTTGACGCGCAGCGTGAGCAGGCCGGATGACCAGGCACCCAGGTCGCGTTCGGCGAATGTGGGCGGAATCGCGTCGTCGAGGACCCACGCGGTGCGGCGCTGGCGACACAGCGGCGCCGGCGTGGTGGCCACCGAACCGCCCAGCGGCCAGCAGATATCCGTCGAGCGTACGCTGGTCGGCTGCGCGGCATGCGTGCGGCCCCCGCGTTGCGGCAGCATGTCGGCGATCTGGAACAGCAGCGGCAGCGCGGTGACGGCGCCGTACTGTCCGGGCGAAGGCGTGCCGTCGGGGCGTCCGATCCACACGCCTATCGTCCAGCGATCGGTGACGCCGATCGCCCAGGCGTCGCGGTAGCCGTAGCTGGTGCCGGTTTTCCAGGCCACATTGGCGTGGCGGTTGATCGCGCCGGCCAGCGGCGCTCCCTCGACATCGGCGGGGTTGCTGCCCAGGATGTCGCGGATGATCCATGCGGCGCCGGGCGACAACAGCCGCCGCGGGTTGGCCGGTTGCTGCGACGTGTAGCGCGGCGTGCCGGCCATGCCGCCATTGGCAAACGCGGTATAGGCGCCGACCAGGTTCTCCAGCCGCGTTGCGGCGCCGCCCAGGATGATCGACAGATTCGGCTTCGCCCCGGCCGGCAGGCCCAGGTCGATGCCGCCATTGGCCAGTCGCGCCACGAAACGGGTCGCGCCCACCCGATCGAGCACGTCCACCGCAGGCACGTTGAGCGAGCGCTGCAAGGCCTCGGCCGCGCTGACCGGGCCGCTGAACGCCTCGTCGAAATTGCCCGGCTGGTAGCCGCCGAAATCCTGCGGTGCGTCGACCAGCAGGCTTTGCGAATCGATCAAGCCGTCATCCAGCGCCAGCCCGTAAAGGAACGGCTTCAGGGTGGAACCGGGGGAACGTGGTGCGCTGACCATGTCGATATAGCCGTGTCGCTGCGCATCGGCGAAATCGCTGGTGCCGAGATAGACGCGCGTTTCCAGGGTGGCATTGTCGACCACCATCAACGCGGCGGTGCTGTGGGCGGGCAAGCGCGACAGGTACGCGGAGACCCGATCCTCGGTGGCACGCTGCAGGTTCGCATCGATCGTGCTGACGATGCGTCGCTCGCGGGGATATTGCCGATGCAGGCGTTCGGCCAGCAGCGCCGCCGACAGCGGCGCGCGCAGCGAACGCGCCACCACCGGCTCGATCGCCGCATCGCGCACCTGGGCAGCGCTCCACACCCCCAGATCGCGCATGCGCCGCAGCACCTTGTCGCGCGCGGCACGCGCCGCCGCCGGATGGCGATCCGGCCGCAAGCGGCTGGGCGACTGCGGCAGCACCGCCAGCAGCGCCGCCTCGGCCCGCGATAGTCGGCTGGCTGGTTTGCCCAGATACGCCCACGAGGCGGCTTCGACGCCTTCGATCGGTCCGCCGAACGGTGCGTGGTTGAGGTACAGATCCAGGATCTGCACCTTGCTCAGGTGCGCCTCCAGCTGCAGCGCGCGGAAGATCTGCACCAGCTTGCCGCGGAACGTGTGCGGACGGAACGACGACGAACCCGGTTCGATGATCCGCGCGACCTGCATCGTCAGCGTGGAGCCGCCCGAGACGATGCGGCCGTGCACGAGGCCGCCGGCCAGCCCGCGCAGCAGCGCATACGGATTGACGCCGGGGTGGCGGTAGAACCAGCGGTCCTCGTAATGCAGCAACGCGCTCAGGTACAGCGGCGAGACGTTCTTCGCCGTGGTCGGATAGCGCCAGACGCCGTCGCTGTCGGCAAACGCGCGCAGCGGCGTCCCGTCACGCGCCAGCACCACCGTACTGCCGCTGTCGGCCGCGGGCAGGTGCAGCGGAAACACCCGGTCGAGCACGATGGCGATCAGCAACAGCACCGCGCTGGCAATGACGATGGCACGCAGCCAGCGCCACGCGCGGGAACGGCGTGTTGGCGTGGGCGGATCGATGCGGTCAGTCATGCGGTTTTTGTAGGAGCGCACCCTGTGCGCGAGCTCTTCGTTACGTGACGAAAGGCATCGCGCACAGGGTGCGCTCCTACAGGCGGGCGTCAGGGTTCGACCACGGTGATCTTCGCCGGCGTGACCTTGCCGATGCCACGGATCGCCGGCCGATACATGTCCTCCACCAGCGGCGGCGGCACCGTGTAGGTCCCCGGCGTCACCGCCCGCACCAGATAGAACACGCGCGCCTTGTCGCCGCGGCGCAGGTTGAGTGCGGCGGCGTAGCGGTCGTCGCGATATTCCTCATGCACGGTTTCCGCCGCCGAGGCGTGCTGATCGAGGTTGATGCCGTCGATCACCACCCCGGCCCACTGCTGCGCGCCGCCGAGGTTGAGGTTCTCCACTTCCAGGCCGCCGGGCAGCAGGTCGGTGACCAGGGCATCGGGAATGTTCATTCGCGCCTCGATGCCGAGTTCGACGATCAAGGTGTCGCCCTCCTTCAGTTGCGTGCCGTTCCATGGCTTGCCGTCGGTGGTGAAATAACTGCGGCGCACGTCGATCTGGCTGTCGTCCGCCGCCGGCGCCAGGCTCGGGATGCCGGCCACGTCGAGGGTGGCGAAAATCGCCGCCGGGCTGGTCGGCTGCACGCTGACGCCGGCGACAAGATCGGCGGTACTGAGTTCACGACTCCACACCCGGCTGTCTGGCGCCGCTTCGCTCTTGCCGGCCACGGTCATCGTTGCGGCCAGCGGAACGTTGCTCTTCGCATCGAACGCTGCGGCAACGCGGGCGATCGCCGCCTGCTCCTGCGTGCTGAGGTACGACCACGACCAGCGGTAGTTCCTGTCCTGCTGCTGGCGCTCGCGCACGTTGACGCTGGCATTGCGCGCCCAGTCGACCAGCTTGGCGTCGTACTCGGGCCGGGCCATGCCGTAGTCGTGGGTGAGCGCGACCATCAGCGCCAGGTCACGCAGCTCGGAGCCGTAATCGCCGACGTACCAGGGCCGTTCCTTGTTCCACGCGAACGCCTCGGCGATCGCCTGCTGCGCCCGCTCGTGGTCGCCCATCAGCTTGAACGCGATGCCGAAGTGCACCAGCGGCAGCGGGCCCACCAGCTTCTGCCGTTCGTTGTCGAAGATGGCCCGCAACGTGCCCAGCGGCGCCCGGTTGACCCGCGCCAGCACGAAACCGGAGTAGGCCTCGTCGGCGAGACGCAGGTGATCGTGGTGCTCGTAGCCGTAATACGGATGGCCACCGGCGAGCAGGTCGTCGTTGAGCCGCTGCAAAGCCTTCTGCAGCACGTCCTGCGGCACCGCGAAACCGGCGTTGCGCGCGTCAAGCATGAAATCGACCACGTACGGCGTGGTGAATGTCTCGATCGGACTGGAGCCGCCCCAGAAACTGAAGTGACCGTTGCTGGCCTGGAACGAGGCGATGCGTGACAGCGCGCTTTCGACGGCCGCCTTGCGCACCGCGTCGCTCATCACCGGGCCACCCAGTGCCCTGGCCGTCTGGCCGTCCAGAATCAAGGCGGCGTAACCCTTGCTGGTGGTCTGCTCGATGCAGCCATAGGGATAATTGAGGATGCCGCGCAGGGCCGCGCCGTACGGAAGTGGCGGCAAGGTGCTGAGGGTGAGCCGCGCGCGCACCGTGGCCGGCAACAGGCCGGCAATGGCCTCGGCGCCGAAGTGCTCGGGCTTGCCCGCCTCCAGCGCCAGCGGCGTGGTGCGCACCGTTTCCGGCCACGCGGGGCGCACGGCGAATTCGAAGTGGCGATCCACCTGGTAATCGTTGAGCTCGGCGTGGATGTCCACCGTCGCCACTGCCGCGCCCGCGCCCGCGGTGACCGGCATGTGCAGGGTGGCGCCGGCGCCGTCCTTCAGTGGCACGCTTTGCGTGGCCTTGTCCACCGTGATCAGGCCGCCGCCCTTTACGCTGACCTTCGCCGTACCGTCCTTGCCGGAGAGGTTCTTGAGATCGAGGCTGATCATCGCGCGGTCGCCCGCGGCCATCACGCGCGGCGTGCTCGGCTCGACCACCAGCGGTGCACGCACGGTGACATTGCCATCGGCATTGCCGTAACGGCTGTCGGTATAGGCGAGTGCGGCCAGGCGCAGGCTGCCGTTGAAATCGGGTACGTCGACATGCAGCGTCGCCTTGCCCTGCGCGTCGAACGCCACCGGGGCGGCGAACAGATCGACGATCCGCACCTTCGGATTGAGCCGGGCCGCCTGGGGCAAGGCCTTGCCGCTCATGTCGCCGCCGTAGCGCAGCTTGGCCTGGGCCCCGTCCATTGCCTCGATGATGCGGCTGTAAAGATCATAGGCATCGATGCCCAGCGCGCGCTTGGCGAACATCCAGGCCCAGGCGTCGGGCACCGGATAGTCGGTGATGTTCAGCACGCCCTGGTCGACCGCCGACAGCGTGACGAACGCCTGCTGCCCGGCCAGCCCGCTCGCCTGCACGTTGACGTCGAGCGGGTTGCCGGGGCGCATCAGCGTGGGCGCTTCCAGCTTGAGCGGAATACGCCGGTCGTTGCGATCCATCGCCACGTATTCGATGCCCATGGCGCGGGCCGGCGTGGTGTGTTCGCTTGCCTCGCCGCCCCGAAATACCAGCGCGGTGACGTAGACATCATGACGTTCCCAGTCCTTCGTCACCGGGATCTCGAACGTGCTGCCAGCCTTGGCCTCGATATCCTTGGTGTAGAGCAGGCGATCGGATTCGACCAGCAGCACGCCGGGGCCGTCGTGCGGCGGCGTCACCGTGACCTTCATGGTGTCGCCGGCGCGATAACGCGCCTTGTCCAGTTGCAGCTTGACCTTGTCCGGGCGCGCCTCCTTGCCCAGGTTCTCATCCTCCCAGCTGTAGCCGGCGAAGAACGGAAACACCGTGGTGAGTTTCGTGGCCGGGTCGTACACCTCGACCCGGTAGCTGCCCCACTGCACCGGGAACTCGACACGCGCCGACTGACCGGCGGCCACGTCGACGTCCTTCTCGTCGATCAACTGCAGGCGCTGGTTGGCGTCCGATTTCCAGCCGCCGTTCTGCTCGTAGAGCCAGTAGAAATCGCGCAGCTCGCGTTGCAGGCGAACTTTCAGATGGCTGCCGGCGACCAGCTTGCCCTCGGCATTCGCACGCACGATCTCGAAGCCGACCGGGCTTTCGCTCTCGGCGCCCTGCTTCGGGTCGAACAACGGGCGCACGCCGACCAGCGCCGCGGCCGGCCACCAGGTGCGCTTGAGCAGCCGGGTGACCGCGCGCCCACCGCTTTCATAGACGCTGCCGGACACGGTCACGGCCAGTGGGGCGAGCGGCTTGCACGTCGTCCGTCAACGGAATGTCCTGTTCCAGCACGCCTTGCGCATCGAGCCTGGCATCGACCACGTCGGCGGCGCTCTTGGGCAGGTCGACCAGGGGGTTGCCGAAGAAGGTATCTTTCATCGTCGCGATCGGATGCACTTCCGGCGCGACCAGCAGCCTGGCGGTAAATCGATTGCCATCGGCCGGTGCGCCGTACAGATAGCTGGAGGCGACCTTGAGCTTCAGCGGTTCATCCGGCGCCAGCTGCTTTTGTGGGCTGGACAGCTCGACCTTCAGCCGCTCGGGCAGGAACTCCTCGACGTGGAACGGGAACGCCTGCACGGTTTCCTTCGCCGCGGGGTCGAGACGGAATTCCAGCTGCCACAGGCCAGTCGGCGCATCGGCAGGAATGGCCTGGACGAGCTCGAAATAATTGAGGTGCCCCGGCTTGAGCTGTTGCTCGGCCAGCGTGCGGCCGTCGGGCTGCTTCAAGCGCACGAACAGCGACTGCGGTTTCATCGGCTTGCCGTCGTAGTCACGCAACAGTGCCGAGACGCGCAAGGTTTCGCCGGGGCGGTACAAATCGCGCCCGGACCAGGCGTAGACCTCGAACGGCGCCTGCTTGCGGCCGCTGATGTCGAAGTTGGACACGTCGAGCGCCGGCTTGTTGAACGGCAACACCGAGACGTCCTTGCCGTGGCGCGCCACCAGCACGTCGGCGGCCTTGACCTGGTAGGCGATCAACGCATTGCCGTCGGCGCCGGTGCTGGCCTTGAGCTTGCTGCGCCCTGCCTCGTCGCGAATTTCGATATCGACGCCGCTGACCGGCGAGCCGTCACGCAGCGAGGCGACATGCAACAACGCGTTATCACGGTATACGCGCAAGTGCAGGCCAAGGTCGCTGACGAAGAAGGTCGCAGTGTCGTAGCCGCCCTGGAAGCTGCCGCCGGCCTTGACCACGGCCATGTACACGCCCGGTTGCGACAACTCCTTGATGTTCTGCACCGGCAGATAGGTCACCGTGCGCTCATTGGGCTCGCCGCCCAGCGTGTAGTGGTTGGCATAGACCGAATCGGCGATCTGGGTGATCGGCAGCTTGCTGCGGCGCTGGCCGCCTTCGAGGCAGTCGTTGTAGTAGCTGACCTCGTGGTCGAGCTCGTAGCTGTTGCGATGGCCATTGTGCGGATAGGCGCAGAACAGGTCGGACAGCGCATCGTCGTGCACGCGGAAGAACTCCACGTCGGCGTCATGCACATTCATCGACACCAGCGGCAGTCCGCGCGTGCCGCGCGCCGGCAGCACGCTGCCGTGCGAGGCGAAGCCCACCGCCGCCGGCAGGTTGCCCGAAAACACTTCGTGCTTCACGGCATGGCCGAGACTGCGTCCGTCGGCCGCCAGCAAGCCGGATTTCAACTCGACCACGTAGTGCGTGTTGGCCTGCACGAACGGAAAACTCAACGTCTTGCTGTCCTGCTGCAAGCTCCAGCTGCCGCTCACGACCTCGCCCTTCGGGCCGGTCACCGCGATCAAGTCGTCGAAAGTTTGTGCCGAGGCCAGTGCGGCGTTGAAGCGCAGGGTCAGCGCCGTGCGCGAGTCGGCGCTGGTGGAGCTGGCAGACACCAGCGCGAATTCCGCCTTGCCGGCCGGATGTGTGGCCGAGCTCGCGGAGGCAGGCGCGCCCTGTACGACCGGCGGGTGGCCATCGTGACTGCGCCCGCAGGCGACCAGCAGCAGGACGAACAGCATGACGGGCAGCAAACGCAACGCGCGAGCAAATGATGGTCCGGACATGCGGGCCTCTCCCTGGGTTTGACTCGAAGTATCGCCGTCATTCATGGCACGCAGGTGGCACGAATCGGCCGCGCGCATACGCACATCAATGACGCAACTGCCGCCCCAGCCAGTCGCCCAGCTGCATCAGCACCTGGCTGCGACCGGGCTCGGCCTCGTTGAACAACTCGTGGTAGAGCGTGGAGAAAAAGCGCGTGGTCAATTGCCCGGAGACGGCGGCGGTCCTGGCGAACGCGCGGCTACCGGCGGGGTCGACCAGCTCGTCGCCATCGGCCACCAGCAGCAGGGTCGGCACCGGCAACCGGGTGGCATCGGCGATGCACGCGGCGCCGGCTTTGAAAATGAAATCGGCCAGCCGCGGAGTAATCCAGCCATGCCGCAACGGATCGCCCAGGTAATCGGCTTGCACCTGCGGATCATGCGACAGTTTGCCGGCATCCAACCCGTTGCGGAGTGGCAGGCGGGGCACGAGGTGGCTCAGCACGGACGCGAACCCGATCATCCGCCGCGACTCCCGGCTGCGCAGCGCCGGCGACGACAGCGCCAGCGCCGGCGGCATGACCCTGCCTTCCAGGACGGCGCGCAAGGCCACCACGCCGCCCATGCTGTGGCCAAGCAACAGCGGCGGCTGCGCCAGGGTGGCGGCGTAGTGGGCATACACGGCTGCCAGGTCCGTCAGCAGGTCGTCACGGTGCCGCAGCGCGCCGCGCTGCCCGGCCGACTGGCCGTGCCCGCGCTGATCGTAGCTGCGCACGGCGTAGCCACGCTGATTGAACCAGGATGCCAGCCGCGCGTAGCGGCCACTATGCTCGCCCAGGCCATGCACGATCAGCACGGCGCCCCGCGCATGCGCGCGGGGCCAGTCACGCAGGAACAATGACTGTCCATCGGACATGGTCACCCAACCGGTGGATGCAGCTCCGTCCGCCTCGGCGGCAGGTCTTGTCGTCTGCTTGGGTTGATCCACCCCTCACTCTCCGTTGCGGTATCCGGGCCACGCCAGCCGACCGGCGATGAAAGGATGCACGTGCGTGGCCATGTTCACATGCGACAGGAAAACCGCTGATCCCGGCCAGCACTCAGGGCCTGTGAAAAAAACCACTCCTGTGGTTTTCTTCTATCGCAAGTCCGGCACCTGTATGCATGCCATCCTTGGCATGCAGCCTGCGGCTGTTCAAATCCGCTCCTGGCGGATTTGTCCGGACTCGCTCACGCGAATCAGCCACTTGCGTGACTGACTCGCGACCGGCCATCCCTGGCCGGCCTGAGAGGTTGAAAAATCACAACCTCTCAGCGCTCGTGCACGTGCACATCCTTCATCAATTGATCGAACCTGGTTTTGACCGAGGCTGGTGGGGAACTATCCTCCACTCCGTAGAACACGCTATAGCGCACGTCCGGCGCAGCGCCCGCCACCAGCGGCAGCGCCTTGGCCGCGCGCATCTCGCCGCCCACGCTGTGGGGCTTCCCGTCGAATGGATAATTCCCCTGCACGAGCTTGCGCCACGCGTTCTGGAAAGCGTCATCGAGATCAGCGGGGGGCTGCACGTGGCGCTCAAGATTGATGCGGTACGGATCGCTGGCATCCGCTTTGATCCGCACGTCGCCCACATCCCAGACCACCTTGTCGTGGTCGCTGAAGTAGCCCATGCCCAGGGTCAGCGTGCTGTTCGCGGTAATCGGCTGCGCGCTGGGGCCGTAGCTGAAGTCCAGCCGCGGCGAGGTGTAACTGAAGCGCCGGCCATAGTCGGCATCGACGTGGATGTCATGAAGCACCGCCGGCAGCAGCGCGGTCTGGCCCAGGTAGTCGCGCCACTGCGCCAGCGTGCCGTCGTAGGCCACCTGCACGAAATCGGTGAGCGCACGCATGTCGATCATGTGGTCGTGCACGCTGGCGGGCGGGACCAGTTGCAGCAAGGTGGCGTAACCGTCCGGCACCGGCAGCGAAAAGCTGACGATCATTCCGTTGGCATACGGCACCGGCCACACGCGGACCTGCCAGTGCCGCTGCCAGGCGTCGGTATAGATGGTGTCCTGGTCCGGTTTGCCAAATCCGGTGATCCTGACCCGCTCGGTACCCACGGTGCGACGCAGGAAGCCGGTCTTCGCCACCATGTCGATCAGCTGCGCCGGATCCTGGTAGAGCCGCTGCGAAGAGACGTTGTCAGGCTTGCGCAGGTGAAACAGCAAACTGTGCCCGGCCTCGCCGACGGCGATGTAGCCGTTGCCCGCCAGCGGCGTGCGTGGACCGAGCCGGGCTGACAGGCCCCAGTCGCCATTGCTGTTGCGCACGATCAGGCGGGGAAAGCTGTCCAGCTGCGGCACCGAGTGCAGCAGGCGGCTGGCGCCAGCCCCACGCGGGAACAACCGCTCCGATTCCTGCGCCAGCAAGGCCTTGAGCTGGCTGTCGGCGTAGGCATTGCGCGCGCCCAGGAAACTCGCATTGAAACTCGCCAGACTCGCCGGCAAGGCGAACTGCGTCTTGAAGATATTGCTCAATGTCGTGTCGAACACCGCGAACTGGTAGGGCAGGCGCTCGTTGATCACCGCCAGGTGCTCCGGCGCGTTCAACACCTCGCTGATCGGCAGCGCATAGTTGAGGTTCTCGTTGGCCGACTTCATCAGCACCACGCCGATCACCTTGCCATCCTGGTCCAGCAGTGGTCCGCCACTGTTGCCGGGCGAGGCGGCGGCGGAGAAACGCAGCCACTTCCATTGGCCATCCTGCTGCTCGGGCGTGTCCGAGGTGTACAGCCCGTCGCGCGTCACCACACCGGTACCCAGGGCGTTGCCCACCGCATAGACCACAGTGTTCAAGGTTGGCTTGGCGTCGACCGGCAACGTTGCCGCGTCCTTGGGTTGGGTGGCCAGCGAGAACACCACGAAATCCTTGCGCAGCGAGAATTTCTCGATCTTGTCGATCGCATACACCTTGCCCTTGGCATCACGCAGCTCGATCGGACCCCACAGACTGCCCACGCCCGCGAGCAACACGTGGCCGGCGGTGACGTAGCGGTTCGGCCCGATCGCAAAAGCGGTGCCGATGGAATGGTATTTGTCGGTGCGCTCCTGGTACGGCAGCAGGTCCAGCGGCAGCGGCTTCTCGTAAGTCAGCGGATCGACGGTCGGCTTGGCCTGCACCACTTCGAACGTGGCGGCCTCGATCCGCGGCAGCACCGCAGGATCGAGGGTGGCGGCGTGCGCCGCGGCGATCCCCGCCAAGCCCGCACCGAGCAGCAACAGGCACCGCCAGGCAGTGGATCGAAATACGTCGGTTCCGCGAAAAAACCCATTCCTCACGCGCATATGCTTCCTTCGCTGAAGATCGCCGCCAGGCTATCGGGACAAGCCGATACACGACGATCGGGCAGGCATGATGACATGGCCCATCACGGCCTGCACGCTCGCGCACCTGCTTGAACTCACGCGAAAAAAACCCCATGAATGTACGATCGGTGGTCCCCTTCCACGCCCGGAGCCTCGTTACCGATGCCATCGGCACCGTCCCCGCTCGACGCCTTCCACCCGGCCGTTGCCGCCTGGTTTCGGCAGCGATTTCCCGCGCCGACCGCGGCGCAGGCGGCCGCGTGGCCGACGATCGGCACCGGCCAGCACACCCTGGTTGCCGCGCCGACCGGTTCAGGCAAGACGCTGACTGCCTTCCTCGCGGCGATCGACACGCTCGTGCGAGAAGGCGTGGCCCACGACGGCGCCCTGTCCGATGCCACCAGCGTGGTGTACGTCTCGCCGCTGAAGGCGCTCTCGAACGACATCCACCTCAATCTGGAAGCGCCGCTGGAAGGCATCCGCGCCGAGCTCGGCAAGCTTGGCCTGCCCGACGTGGCGATCCGCACGGCCGTGCGCACCGGCGATACCCCGCAGGCCGAGCGCAACCTGCTGCGCAAGCGATCGCCGCACATCCTGGTGACCACGCCCGAATCGCTGTACGTGCTGCTCGGTTCCGCCTCCGGACGCGCGATGCTGGGCGACATTCGCACGGTGATCGTGGACGAAATCCACGCCGTCGCCGGCAGCAAGCGCGGCTCGCACCTGGCGCTGTCGCTGCAGCGGCTGGAGGCGCTGTGTCAGCGACGGCTGTTGCGGATCGGGCTGTCGGCGACGCAGAAGCCCATCGAGAGAATCGCCGACTTCCTGGTCGGCGCTCAGCATTCCCTTCTCCCTCCGGGGAAGGTGCCCGCAGGGCGGATGAGGGTGCGGGTCGCCGGAGCCACGCCAAAGCGGCTGGCAAATGTGACATCCCCGCGAGCACCCGCCCCTCGCCTCAATCCTCGGCAATCGCTCCCTGCATTGCTCTACCTCCTACATCCATGCATCGTCCCCCAGAGGGAGAGGAAGCGAACGCGAAAAGCGACGTCGCTATCATAAATACCGGCCACACCCGCCCCCGCGACCTCGCCATCGAGGTCCCGCCGGTATCGCTGGAAGCAGTGATGTCGAACGACTGCTGGGCGCTGGTGTACAACCGCCTGGCCGAACTGGCGCAGGCGCACCGCACCACCCTGGTCTTCGTCAACACGCGGCGGATGGCCGAACGCGCCGCGCGTCACCTGTCCGAGCGCCTGGGCAAGGAACGCGTGGCCGCGCACCACGGCAGCCTTTCGAAGGAACTGCGGCTGGATGCCGAGCAGCGGCTCAAACGCGGCGAACTGACCGTGCTCGTAGCCACCGCCTCGCTGGAGCTGGGTATCGATATCGGCGAGGTGGACCTCGTCTGTCAGCTCGGTTCGCCGCGCTCGATCGCCGCGTTCCTGCAACGCGCCGGACGCTCCGGGCACAGCATCGACGGCACGCCCAAGGCGCGCTTGTTCCCGACCACCCGCGACGACCTGGTCGAATGCACGGCCTTGCTCGATTGCGTGCGTCGCGGCGAACTGGATGCGCTGATCGTGCCGCCGCAGCCGCTCGACGTGCTGGCCCAGCAGATCGTCGCCGAGGTCGCCTGCGCCGAGTGGAGCGAGGACGCGCTTTTTGCGCTGGTGCGCGGCGCCTACCCGTATCGGGATCTTGCGCGCGCCGATTTCGACGCCGTGGTGCGCATGCTGGCCGAGGGTTTCACTACCCGCCGCGGCCCGCGTGCGGCATACATCCACCGGGACGCCGTGCACGGCCAGTTGCGCGCGCGGCGCAGCGCCCGGCTGGTCGCCCTGACCTCGGGCGGCACCATCCCCGATACCGCCGACTACAAGGTCGTGCTGGAACCGCAGGCGATCATCGTGGGCACGGTCAACGAGGATTTCGCGGTCGAGAGCATGGCCGGCGACATCTTTCAGCTCGGCAACGCCAGCTACCGCATCCAGCGGGTCGAGCGTGATCGCCTGCGGGTGGAGGATGCGCGCGGCGCGCCGCCAAGCATTCCGTTCTGGCTGGGCGAGGCACCGGGGCGCAGCAACGAGCTGTCGTTCGGCGTGTCGCGCCTGCGCGAGGAATCTCCGTTCGGCTTGAGCCCATGTCCCTGCGGGAGAGGTGGGCGAGTCGGTGCGCCGACATGCACGCCCGAACCCTCTCCCTCAATCCTTCCCGAAGGGAGAGGAAGCAACGCCCGCGCGTCGACCTGGCTTCGCGAAGAACTCGGCCTTGCCGACGCCGCCGCACAACAACTCGTCGACTACCTCGCCCGGACCAAGGCCGCACTCGGCGTGCTGCCCAGCCAGCACACGCTGGTACTGGAGCGTTTCTTCGACGAATCCGGCGGCACCCAGCTGGTGATCCACACACCCTGGGGCAGCCGCATCAATCGCGCGTGGGGGCTGGCGCTGCGCAAGCGCTTCTGCCGCCAGTTCAATTTCGAGCTGCAGGCGGCCGCCACCGAGGATGCGATCGTGCTGTCGCTGTCGACCAGCCACAGTTTTCCGCTGGAGGAAGTCGCGCATTATCTCCATTCCAACAGCGCCGAACAGGTCCTGACCCAAGCCTTGCTTGACGCGCCGCTGTTCCCGGCGCGCTGGCGCTGGAACGCGGTGACTGCCCTGGCGTTGCCGCGCTTTACCGGCGGCAAGAAGACGCCGCCGCCGCTGCAACGGATGAAGAGCGAGGATCTGCTCGCCGCGGTGTTCCCCGATCAGGTCGCCTGCCTCGAGAACATCGTGGGCGAACGCGAAATACCCGATCACCCGCTGGTCAAGCAGACCATGCACGACTGTCTGCGCGAAGCGATGGACCTGGATGGCCTGCTGCGGATCCTGCGCAATCTCGAAGCCGGTCGCATTGCGATCGTGGCGCGTGACCTGGCCGCACCCAGCCCGTTCGCGGCCGAAGTGTTGAACGCCGCGCCGTATGCCTTCCTCGATGACGCGCCACTCGAGGAACGGCGCACTCGCGCGGTGCAGGCGCGGGGGTTGACGGGCGCCGGCAGCGCCGACGACCTGGGTCGGCTGGATGGCGCCGCGATCGCGGCGGTGCGCGAGGAAGCGTGGCCGCAGGTACGCGACACCGACGAAATGCACGAGGCGCTGACCCTGCTCGGCTTCGTCACCGCCGAGGAAGTGAGCGCCAACCCGCCCTGGAACACATGGCTGCAGGCACTGGCGACCGCCGCCCGCGCCACCATGCTCCGTGTAGGAGCGCACCCTGTGCGCGATGCTCTTTCTCCGGCCAACGAAGAGCAATCGCGCACAGGGTGCGCTCCTGCAAACCTTGCCATCTGGACGTCGGCCGAGCAGTTGCCGCTGTGGCAGGAGTTGCATTCCGCTGCATCGATGCAGCCGCCGATCGACGCGCCGGCCGAATATGCCGCGCGACCGTGGACGCGCGAAGACGCCCTGCTGGAATTGGTGCGCCGCCGCCTGGGCGGGCTTGGCCCGGTGACCATTGCCGAGCTGACGCCAACCCTGGGCGTCGCTGCCGCCGAGGTGGAGCAGGCATTGCTGCGCCTGCAGTCCGAAGGCTATGTGATGCAGGGGCGCTTCAGCGCCGAGGCCACGGACAACGAATGGTGCGAGCGTCACCTGCTGGCGCGCATCCATCGCTATACCCTCGGCCGATTGCGGCGCGAGATCGAACCGGTCAGCCGGCGACAGCTGATGCGCTTCCTGTTCGACTGGCAACATGTGTCCGCCACCACCCGCCTGAGCGGCCCGGACGCACTGAGCGCCACGCTGTCGCAACTGGAGGGTTACGAAGCGGCCGCCGGGGCGTGGGAGTCAGAGCTGCTGCCGCTGCGGGTAGAGGATTACTCCATCAACTGGCTGGACGAGCTGTGTCGCGCCGGCCGGATCAGCTGGAAGCGCCTGCGCGCCGGCAGCGGTGGCGGCGGACCATTGCGGACCACACCGATCGTGCTGCTGCCACGCCGCGAGATGGCCGTCTGGACGTCTGTCGCGAGTACCGAGCAAGCGCATCCAGCGCTACTTTCCTCGCGCGCCGAAGCCGTTGCCGACGTGCTGCGGACGCATGGCGCCCTGTTCTTCGACGAACTGCTGGACGCCGCGCGTCTGCTGCGCACCGAACTGGAGGATGCCTTGGGCGAGCTGGCCGCCGCCGGCCGGGTCAGTGCCGACAGTTTTGCCGGTCTGCGCGCCCTGCTGCTGCCGGCGGCCAAACGCAACGGCGGACGCCACCGCCGCTTGCGCCGACACCAGCTCGGCGGCATCGAGGATGCGGGACGCTGGTCGCTGACGCGCGATTCCCGGAAGGGGTCGGACGAGGGGCAGCTGATCGCCGGGAACCCAGATGAAGGTTCGCGGCAAGAGCAACCCCTCACCTCAATCCTCTCCCCAGGGGGGAGAGGAGGCGAACGTGGCGCTTCGCGCCGCTTTGATTCGAATGAAGCGGAAGCAGAACACGTTGCCCGTGCTCTGCTGCGCCGCTACGGCGTGGTGTTCTGGAAGTTGCTGGAGCGCGAGGCGCCGTGGTTGCCGCCGTGGCGTGAGCTGTCGCGCGTGTATCGACGGCTGGAGGCGCGTGGCGAAATCCGCGGCGGTCGGTTCGTGGAGGGCCTGGTCGGCGAACAGTTTGCGCTGCCCGAGGCGATCGCGCCGCTGCGCGCAGTGCGTTCGCGCCCCGACGACGGCGAGCTGGTCTGCGTCAGCGGCTGCGATCCGCTGAACCTGGTCGGCACCGTGCTGACCGGCGACAAGGTGCCGGCGCTGGCCGGTTCGCGGGTGCTGTACCGCGACGGAATATCGATCGCGGCCCTGATCAGTGGCGAGGTCACGCCGTTGATCGAGCTGTCGGCGGCGGAACTGCAGCAGGCACGGCAGGTACTGCTGCGCCATGCGCCCGCGCCGTCGCCATCAGCGGCGCCGATGGCGCGCTGACACCGTGGGATGCCTGCCGATCCTGTTGCTGTTTCCGCTGGGAGCCGGCATCGGCTATCTGCTCGCCGGCGATATCGGTGCGTTGTGGGGCGCCGGCATCGGCGTGGTCTTGGGCGTGCTGCTGATGGCGATGCTGCTCAGGTTCCTGCGTCGGCACCGCTGACAAGCCCGGAATAACCGACGGCGGCGCCATCCCTGTCATCGCGCCCACGGAGTCCAGGCATCAAGTGCTGAAGGACACCACAACGACACGGTCCACTTTACCACTGCACGCGAAGCGACTGGCCCGCGCGCCGTGTCGAGCGCGCACCTTCATCATTTGAGCGACACACTGTCCAGCGCGTACAACGGGCCGTCGATCGGCGCGGTGTAGAGCAGGCACAACGCATGTTTCCCGCGCTGCGCCGGCAGCGATGCGGTGAGCTTGAAGCGGCGCACGGAGTGCGCCGGATCAGGCAGCGGCATGCTGGCCAGCTGCGGCCCGTCGCAGGTGTCCCGGTGCACCACCAGTTCGCCGAACGGCGTGGCGTGCGGCCGCGACACCACCAGTTTCTGATCGTGCGCCAGCGCGTAGTTGCGCTCCAGCCGCACCGCCTCGACGTGGATCGAGCCCAGCCCATTCAGCGGCGTGGCCGGGTACAACTGGCAACTGTCGAACACGTTGATGCTGTAGACGGGCGCCAGCGAGCTGGCATCCGGCATCGGCTGCACCCGCAGGCGGAAGTCGCTGCCCGGACAATTCGGCATCGCGTTGCCGGTCACCGTCAACAGGCCGGCATGGTCCAGCACGCGCTGGCGCGGCGTGGCCAGTTCACTGCCATCGGCGGCCAGGGTCAGCGCGCGCACGGTGGTCGGCATTTTCACCATGAACGGGGCCTGATACAGCGGCGACGTGCGGGTCGGCGCGCTGCCGTCCACGGTGTAATGGATGGCGCCCGCATTCACCTGATCGGCAAGCGTCACCCGCACCGGACCGCCGCGCAGCGCGGTGTCCCGATCCACCGTGATCTGCGGCGCAAAGGCGCTGTCGGCGTAATCGATGCCCTGGACGCGATAGCGTGCAAACTGCGCGGGGAGCCGGGCCAGGAAACTTTTCCAGTCGCGCGTCGAGGCCGGTGACCAATCCACCTCGCTCAGCGCGTCCAGGCGCGGGAACACCGCGTGCTGGACGTGTTTCATCGTCGGCATGTGCTCGGTCCATACGTTCGCCTGCGCGCCAAGCACGTGTTTGGCCTGGGCCGCATCGAGTTCCTTCGGCACCGGCTCGAACGCATAGACGCTGGCCAGGTCCTGCGCCGGAATGCGGCCGGCGGTCTCGTCGAGGTTGGCGCTCTGCAACTGGTCGAAGTACAGCTGCGGCGCAGGCGACAGCACCACGTCGTGGCCTGCCTGCGCGGCAGTGATGGCGCCCTTGCTGCCGCGCCATGACATCACGGCCGCATCGGCCGGCAGCTTGCCGCCATCGAGGATCTCGTCCCAGCCGATCAGCCGGCGGCCATGCTGTTCGAGGTAAGCGCCGATGCGTCCGATGAACCAGCCCTGCAGCGCGTTCTCATCCTTCAGACCGAGCGCATGCATCTTCGCCTGCACCGCCGGCGAGGCCTGCCACTGGTCCTTGATCGCCTCGTCGCCGCCGACGTGGATGACCTTCGACGGGAACAGCGCCATCACCTCGTCGAGCACGTGGTCGAGGAAGGTGAAGGTGTCATCGTCGACGTTGTACAGATACGGGTTGACGCCCCAGTCGACCGAGACCGGCGGGCGTTTGCCGGTAACGCCGAGCCGCGGGTAGGAAGCCACGGCCGCCTGGGCGTGGCCGGGCATGTCGATCTCCGGCACCACCGTGATGTAGCGCGCGGCGGCATACGCGACGATCTGGCGGATCTGCTCCTGGGTGTAGAAGCCGCCATAACGCAGCGGCTCGCCGTCATGCCCGGCATCCGGCGGCGTGCGCCAGGCGCCAAGGCGGGTGAGCTCGGGGTAGCGCTTGATCTCGATGCGCCAGCCCTGGTCGTCGGTGAGGTGCCAGTGGAAGGTGTTGAGCTTGTGCTGCGCCATCTGGTCCAGCAGCGTCTCGATCTCGGCCACGCTCTGGAAATGCCGCGCGGAATCGAGCATCAGGCCGCGCCAGCTGAAGCGGGGCCAGTCGCGGATATGCAGGGCGGGCACGTCCACGGCGCCGGACCGTGCATCGGGCGTCAGCAACTGCCACAACGTGATCGCGCCGTGGAACAGGCCGGCATCGTCGCTTGCGCGGATGCGAATACCACGGGAAGTCACGTCGAGTGTGTAGCCTCCGGCCTGTGTCACCGGCGCCTGCGGATCACGCTGCAGCACGATGGCGGGTGACTCAACCTCGCTGGACGTCACGCGCAGGCGCAGGCCACGGGTGCGTGCCAGCAGGTCGGCCAGATAGCCGGCCGTGCGCCGCGTCGCGGCGGCATGGTCGATGACGACAAGAGGAGTTCGCGCATCGACCCGAAAGCCACCTTCCGCCATCGTCACCTGTGCAGGCTGTGGAATCAGCGCGGGCGGCGCGACGGCCGGCGCGGCGCGCAATGAGGGCAGCACGCCAAGCAGCAGGCAGGCGCAGACGGCGAACAGTGGGCGGCAGGTCATCGACGTTCTCCGGCGCGGATGATCCAGCATGCCATGCGCAACACGGCGATGCGGAAGAAAAAAACGGGCCCGCAAACAACCACGGGCCCGTCAGGGGAGAGGGCGGGCCGTCCGTGGCCCGCGTGGATACAGCCGTCGGTCAGAGCTTGAAGTTCACGTTGAAGTAGTACTGGCGACCGTTGGTGTAGAAGGCCTCGGGTGCCTGGGCGAAGCCAAGGCCCGCCTGCGAGCCCTTGATGTAGTAACGCAGGGTCGGGTTGTTGAGGTTCATGGCGTCGAACGAGAAGCTCACGTGGTCGTTGAGCTTGTAGCCGGCCGAGAACGACAGGTAGCCCTGCCCCGTCTGCCAGTAAGGCAGCAGCGGCATGCCCGCACCGGAGTTGGCCATCATGCCGTCGTAGAACGCGGAGCGATAGGTGTAGTTGATGCGCGCGTTCCAGTGGCTGTCTTCGTAGAAGGCAGACGCGTTGGCCGTGCTCCTGGAGGTGCCGAACAGGGGACGACTGGGTGCCGCCACGTTGTTCGCCAGCGTGCCATCGGGGTTGTAGAGGTAGGTGCCGCCCGACGAGTGGCCGTTGCTGTACGTGTAGTTGAGGCTGGTGCCGAAGTGATCGCCGATCGGCTGGACGTAGTTCAGCTCCACGCCCTTGAGGGTACCGTTGACGTTGACCGGAATGCTGACCAGGTAGTTGCTGTAGATCGGCGTCCCCGAGGGGTTGGTCCCCTTGTTGTAGGTCAGCAGGTTGTTGAGGTAGGTACGGGTGACCGCGCCGTAGTCGTAGTAGTCGTGCATGTCCATCGAGTACACGCTGGCCGAGAGCAGCCCGCGCGGGGCGAAGTACCACTCCAGCGACGCATCGAAGTTGGTCGAGATGAGCGGCTTCAGATACGGGTTGGGGCCGCTGCCGGAACCCATCGCCGCCTGGGTCTGCGGGTCGTTCAGGCTCAGGAAGCCGGCCGACTGGCCGTAGTCCTGGCGGGTCAGGGTCTGCGAGGCGGCGAAGCGCGCCAGCACCGTGCCGTCGTCATTCAGATTGACCCTGAGGTTGAAGCTCGGCAGCAGCTTGCCGTAATGATGCTTGTAATGGTTGTAGTACCAGCCGGCGGGGTAGAAGGCCGAGTTGAGGTACGGGCCGGTATAGCTGGATTCCACGATCGAGGGACTGGTGTAGCCGACGTTCTCGTCGGTGGAGACATAGCGCAGGCCGAAGTTGCCGCCCCAGTTGCTGCCGGAGAAATTCGCCTGGAGATAGGCCGCACGGTTGCTCTCCGTCATCGAGTACACGCCGTTCGGGTAGAAGCGCGAGCTGGTGTCGCCGGT
The DNA here is from genome assembly GCA_963771235.1 of uncultured Gammaproteobacteria bacterium. GTDB lineage: Bacteria > Pseudomonadota > Gammaproteobacteria > Xanthomonadales > Rhodanobacteraceae > Rhodanobacter. The sequence goes on along the minus strand of CAVYSP010000001.1, from coordinate 89,779 downwards.
CACCGCCCGGTTGGCATACGCCGCATTCAAGGCGCTCAACTGGGCCGGCGTCCAGAACCAGATGTTCGACGGCATCTGGCCCACGCCAAGATCGCTGGCGAAGCTGCCCGGATAGTTGCCGCCGGCGGCAGGGTAGATGGTGGAATTGGCGCCGAACTGCACGGCTGTCGCGAAGTTGGGGCCCTGCGCGATATCCGTCGGGCTGTCGTGCGTATGCCTGGCGAAACGCGCGCCAAACTGCAGCGAGGAAAGCACGCCCGCGTCGTCGAAGTCGAATTCACCGTCGGCCTGGAACCAGTGCTCCTTGTCGACCACATGGATGTTCTGCTCACCGAAGATCCAGTCGAGGCCGGCCGTCGTTGTATCGAACGCGTTGTTGGTCCCCCCCAGCGTCCAGTTGGCCGGCTTGCCCAGGCCATTCAGGGCGTAGCTGGCGGGCTCGCCAAACCCCGTATCCATCTCCATCACGTCCTGCGTCGGCGTGTTGCCGGTGCCCTTGGTGGTACCCGCCTGGAACTTGAAGCCGAGATTGCTGGTGGCCTGCCAGTCTGCATCGAGTGTGAAGTACTGGCTGGATTCGCTCTCGCCCGGGCGCGAGATCATGTCGTAGATGCCCTGCGAAACTCCGGGCTGCGCCGCGATCCCCGCAGCGGTGAGGATATTGCCCTGGATCGTGTAACTGGTCAGCGTATCGCCCGGCAGTCGATCGCGCGTGCGCAGCATGTAGTTGCGGTTGTAATCGGTGGCATCCATCTTCGAATAGAAGCCATCAAGGTTCAGCGTGAGGTTGTCGAGGGGTTTCCACTCCAGATCGATCGAGCCACCCTTGCGCTTGCGCTCCTGCGTGAACAACGCGGCACCGGGCAGGTTGGGATAGAACACGCCGGTGCTGGCGCTGCCGGCCGTGGCGGGGCCGAGGCCCAACTGGGTGGCCACCGCCGAGCCGGTCGGGATATACGAGTAGCCGAGCATTTCCTGGCCGTCGCGCTGCAGGCTGCGTTCCTCGTAGAAGCCCTGCAGCATCACGCCGAAGGTGTTGTCGCTGTTCTTCCAGTTGACCAGGCCGTTGAACTGCGGCTTGGTCTTGCTGGGCAGCTCGGAGTAGACGCCGCCCACGCTGGCCTCGGCCGAAAACGGCTTGCCGAACTCCAGCGGCTTGCGCGTGAGGATGTCGATCGAACCCGCGGCGCCGCCTTCGAGCAGCTTCGCTTCGGAGGTCTTGTGCACGACCACCTGGCTGACGATTTCGGAAGGCAGCATGGAGTAGCTCACGCTGCGCGTACCGCCGCCGCCGACCACGAACCAGTCGCCCGAAGCGAGGGCGTGGCCGTTGAGCGTGGTGAGGGTGAGCGACGGCGCGCTGCCGCGAATGCTGGCGCGATCGGCTTCGTCGAAGCCACCCTCCGCACCGGCGGCGTCGGCGATGTTCACGCCCGGCAACTGGGCGATGGTATCGGCGATGTTCTTGGCCGGCAGTTTGCCGATGTCCACCGCCGAGACCACCTCGACATGCGAGCTGGCATCGCGCTTGGTGTCCAGCGACATCGCCTCGCTCTCGCGGATGCCGGTGACGACCACCGTGTTGAGCGTCTTGGCGTTCTTGATCTCCTGGGCCTTCCTGGCGGCGTTCTGTTGCGCCTGGGTGGAGTCGGTCTGGTTGCTGTCCTGCGCGTAGATCGCACCGGACATGCACAGGCTGGTGATGATGCTGGCGGCGAGCAATGTCTTGCGGTAGTTCATGATGTTCCTCCCCTTGAGAGGTTGGCTCGAATCAGGACCGACGGGTCGACAGCATTGAACTGGTGATGCCTGCTGGTGCCTGGCGGATGGTCGGTGGTGGTGGTTGGGTTGGCGCGGCGTTGCGGGATCGGGCTCATGTCATGTGGCTTCCCTCTCGTCGCGCTGTTCGTCCAGAAACCAGCCGGCGGCGCCAATCACACCGAGCTGGCCGTGCTCGATCAGTCGAACCGGAACCTGTTGCAGCCAGGCGCACATCACGCCCTTGTTGAAGTAACGCTCGGCAAACGTGCTGGCCAGCAGGAAGTCGTGAATCTGCGGCAGGATCCCGCCAGCCAGATAGATGGCACGGGCGCCGTACAACAGCGCCAGGTCGCCGACGAAACTGCCGAGCAGGCCACAGAAGATTTCCAGTACCTCGCGGGCGACGGGATCCCTGCTTTCCAGCGCCGCCCCGGTGACCTCGACAGGCGTCAGCCAGCGCACCGGACTGTCATGCAACTCGCTCAGCGCGTGATAGAGCTTGAGCAGGCCCGGGCCGGACAGGGCGTCCTCGAACGAGACATGGCTGTGCTCGCGCAGCAACAGGCGCAGTATCTCGATCTCGCGCGCATTGCCCGGCGCCAGCGAAATCTGCCCGGCCTCGGTGGCCAGCACCTGGGCGCGTTGCGAGGGTCCCGGCAACAGCACGGCCGAACCCAAGCCCGTGCCCGGGCCCATCACCAGCACCGGGCCGGCCGCCGGAGCCGGCGCGTCGATGATGACGCGGGTCTCGGCGGGGTCGATGAACTGGGTGGCGTAAGCGACCGCCTCGAAATCGTTGATCACCGCAAGGCGCTGCAGCTTCAGGCCCTCGCGGATGCCGCGGATCGATACCGACCAGGGCAGGTTGCCGTTGACGATCGCATCGTCCAGGACGTAACCGGCGCAAGCCACCGCGCACTCGCGAATGCCAAGGGCCACCGCGGCATGGGACGTGTGTGCCAGCTGCGCCACGAAATCCTGCAGCATCGCGCTGAGGCCGGGCCAGTCGGCACACCGGTAGCGATGGAAGTGCAACACCCTGACCGGCCGCCCATCGTCGCCCCTGGCGCTGACCAGGCCGATGCGCGCATGCGTCCCGCCGATATCGGCGGCAAGGAACGGCTGGTTCGCCCCGCGCGTCGGCTCCGCCGGACCCTGCGCTGTCGGACGCCCGCCGGCCGCCATGTCCGATGGCGACGCTGCATGGTGCTGGCTGGCGGCTTCCCTCACTGCGTGCTCTCCCATGATCAGCGTGCTCCCGGTGGTGGCGCGAACACATGCGGGCCGGCGCCGGGCTGATGGAGGCGGAGTCTGTGTTCAAAATGACAACGTTGTCAACCATTCCAGGACTCGCCTTGGGAAGTTTCGATGTGGCGTTGCAGCACGAGCGCGGCAGAACGCTCAGGCTTTACCTGAACATGGGTATGCGGAGCCTTTATGGATGCGCCTTGGAGGGATTTTCGCAAGACCGGCTCGCGTTAGTGCGCTGCCACAGAAAATTTGCTGGCGGTCAGTATTCGATAGCCGCCGCGGCGGGGTCGGGGCGGTTCGACGAGACATGAATTGACAACGGTGGCCCTTTTGCGGAATAAGGGAGCATTCCTGTCTGCCCGGCCACGTGGCCGGAGCTGCACGACACGACCGACCCGGGGAGCGCCCAAATCCATGAGCACCACACTGGCGGCCACGCCGTCCCAGCGCAGTCAACTCGGACCGATGCTGATCATCGGCGTGTTGTTTTTCATCTTCGGCTTCGTGACCTGGCTCAACGGTCCGTTGACGATCTTCGTCAAGCTCGCCTTCAATCTCGATGACGTCAGCGCGTTCCTGATCCCGGTGGCGTTCTACCTGTCGTACTTCTGCCTGGCATTGCCTTCGTCGGTGGTGCTGCGGCGTACCGGCATGAAGAGGGGCATGGCGCTGGGCCTGTTCGTGATGGCGATCGGTGCGGTGGTGTTCGGCGAGTTCATCAACATCCGCATCTATCACGGCGCGCTGGTGGGGCTGTTCGTGATCGGCGCGGGGCTGTCGCTGCTGCAGACAGCGTCCAATCCCTACATCAGCATCCTCGGTCCGATCGACAGCGCGGCGCAGCGCATCGCGTTCATGGGCATCTGCAACAAGGTCGCCGGCGCGCTGGCGCCGTTTGTGTTTGGCGCGCTGGTACTGAATGGCATCGACACGCTCGATCAGCAAGTGAAGGCGGCACCCAACGAGGCGGCACGCGAGCTGTTGCTCAGCAGCTTCGCCGCTCGCGTCTACTGGCCTTACATGGTGATGGCCGCGCTGCTGGTGCTGCTGGCGGTATGGGTGGTGCGCTCGTCGCTGCCGGAGGTCAAGCCGGCCGGCGCCAACGATGAACAGGCGATCGGTCACACCGGCCGCAGCATCTTCGGCTTCCCGCACCTGTGGCTGGGTGTGCTGTGCCTGTTTCTGTACGTGGGCGTGGAGGTGATGGCGGGGGACGCGATCGGCATCTACGGCCAGGGCTTCGGACTGCCGCTCGACGCGACCAAGCATTTCACCTCGTACACGATGGTCGGCATGCTGGCCGGCTACATCGTGGGTCTGCTGGTGATTCCGCGCTTCATCTCGCAACAGCGTTACCTGGCGGTTTCCGCGGTGCTCGGCATCGCGTTCGCGATCGGGGCCTACGCCACGCACGGCTACGCATCGGTGGCGTTCGTCGCTGCGCTGGGCTTCGCCAACGCGATGATGTGGCCAGCGATCTTCCCGCTGGCGATCAAGGGCCTGGGCCGTCATACCGAGGCCGCATCGGCGCTGCTGATCATGGGCATCGTGGGCGGCGCGCTGATCCCGCAGGTGTTCGTGCACCTGAAGGAGTACATCGACTTCCAGCTGGCTTTCCTGTGCGTGATGGCCCCGTGCTACCTGTACATTCTGTATTACGGCCTTGCCGGCCACCGCGTCGGACAGGCGCAGGGTTGATCACGGCGCATACGTTAGGATGCGCGCGGCGTCGCGACATTCTTGTACGACGGCAACATTCAGAATGCATGAGGTTCAACGGTGCGCAGTGCCACTATCAAGGATGTCGCGGAACGGGCCGGCGTCTCGCTGAAAACCGTGTCCCGGGTGATCAACAACGAGCCATCGGTGCATCCGCGCACGCGGGAAAAAGTGCAACGCGAAATCGATGCGCTCGGCTATCAACCCGACCCGTCCGCACGCAGCCTGCGCAGCAGCCGCGCGTATGCGATCGGCCTGGTCTACGACAACCCCAATGCGCATTACGTCATCCACCTGCAGCGCGGCGTGCTGTCGGTGTGCCGCTCCAGCGGCTTCGGCCTGCAGATCCACCCCTGCGATTCGTCCTCGCCCCAGCTGGCCGAGGAGTTGTGCACCCTGGTGCGCCGCTCGCACCTGGCCGGGCTGGTGCTGGCGCCGCCCATGTCGGAACAGGCCACCCTGATCCGGGCCCTGAGCAAGGCGGAGGTTCCCTTCATCCGGATCATCTCCGCGCGCAAGGACCCGCAGGACGGCTACCCGTGCGTCTATGTGGATGATCGCGACGCGGCCTACGCGATCACCGAGCACCTGATCCAGCTCGGCCACCAGCGCATCGGATTCCTGTGGGGCGGCCGCGAGCACCGCTCCAGCCCGGAGCGTTACCAGGGCTACGAGGACGCGCTGAAGGATTACGGCATGACGCTGGACCGCAAGTTGATCCTGCACGGCGACTACACCTTCGACGACGGATTCCGGGGCGCGCGCAAGCTGCTGGCGCTGAAGGACCCGCCCACGGCGATCTTCGGCTCCAACGACGAGATTGCCGCCGGCGTGCTGGCGGCGGCGCATTCGGACGGGATCAACGTACCGTACGAATTGTCGATCGCCGGTTTCGAGGACAGCCCGTTTTCCAAGCAGTCATGGCCCGCGTTGACCACCGCGCGCCAGGCCACCGAGGAAATTGCCCGTCACGCCGCGCAACGCCTCATCGGCGACCTGCAGCGTGCGGCCAACGGCGAAGCGCCGCACGAAGGCAACGAGGGCTTCAGCCCCGAACTGGTCGTGCGCGGTTCCACCGCCCCACGCCACACCCGCCGCGCAAAACGCTGATCCCCGCCGCAACGCGTGAGCAGGAGATCGTCCGGGTGCACGAAACACGTGTAGGAGCGCACCCTGTGCGCGAGCTCTTCGGCACGTCATTCAAAAGCGTCGCGCACAGGGTGCGCTCCTACGGGTTTCGGGTGTTCAGCGGACTTTGGACCCGATTCCCGATTCCCCGATTCCCGCAATCACCGCCCACCCAGGTTGTCCGTCTGCCCGATGAACCGCGCCACGTTGTCGTGCAGCAGTTTCAGTGACGGCGCGTGCGCATACACCATGTGCCCGGAGGGATACCACGAGTAGCTGATGTTGGCGTCGAGGCTGGCCGGAATCGGCAAGTGGTGATCCTCGTAGTCGGCCGCGAAGAACGGCGTGGCGAGGTCGTAATAGCCGCCGTTGACATAGACCTTGAGGTTCGGGTTGGTCTTCATCGCCATCGCCAGATCCGGCATCACATTGGTCGAGGACTGCAACGCCTCGCCGTGGGCACCGGGTTGCTTGTGCGAGAAATCCCAGTGCTGGATGTCGGCATATTCGCGATACTGACGATCGTCGCCAAACTTCAGTTGCTGGCGCACGTAATTGTTGAACGCGGCGATATATGCCGAGCTGATCGAGGATGACTGCGGGTCGTATTCGGACTCCTTGCCCAAGGGATCGATCGACGGTCCGGCGAAGCGCGTATCCAGCCGCCCGGTGGTCTCGTCGTCCTGGCCGAGCAGCTCGTGCTCGAACATGCCGCCGCTCACCCGCAGGTTCGCCTTCAGCAGATAGGCCAGCGGCAGCCCGGTGTACTGGTGCAGTTTCGCGGCCACGGCCTGTTTCTGCGCGTCGCCCAGGCGCGAACCGGCCATCAGCGCCTGGGCGTACGGGCCCATGGCGTACTGCTCGACTTCCTGCAGGAACGGCTGCAGTTCGGCCGGCTGCTGCGGCAGCTTGTGGTGATAGAACGCGGTGGCCGCGTAGGTCGGCAAGCCCAGCTCGTACGGCAGGTCGATGCCCGGATTGAACTCCGGCCCATCGATGCTGGTGTCGAAGTTGAGGATCTGCGAGAGCAGGATCACGCCGTTGAGATCGACGCTGTCCTCGTTTTCGAGGATGTTCGCCACCACCGCCGAACGGGTGGTGCCGTAGCTCTCGCCGAACAGGTATTTCGGCGAATTCCAGCGTCCGTATTTCGACATGAAGCTGGTGATGAATTGGGCGAACGCATGACCGTCGCCATCCACGCCGTAGATCTTTTTCTCGCGGTCCTTCATCTGCTCGGCGCGTTTGCCCTTGTCCTTGTCATCGGCGATCAGGCGGCTGAAGCCCGCACCGGGCGCGTCGATGAACACTACGTCGGTCGCATCGAGCAGGCTGTAGTCGTTGTTGACCAGCTGGTACGGCGCCGCCGGCGTGTGCGTGTCATCGGCGGTCACCACCCGCTTCGGACCGAACGCGCCCATGTGCAGCCACACCGTGGCCGAACCGGGGCCACCGTTGTAGATGAAGGTGATCGGCCGCTTGCTGGCGTCCACGCCCTTCTTCAGGTAAGCCACGTAGAACATGCTGATCTCGGGCTCGTTCTCCTTGTCGCCGCTGCCGTGGATGATCAAGGTCCCGGCAACCGCCTTGTAATCCACGCGATGCCCTTCGACCGAAACGGAACCGTCGGTGGTGGACGACTGCGGTTGCAGCAGCGCTGCGTCCGGCTTCGGCACCGGCTTGGCCTTGTCGTCCTTCTTGTCCGGAGCGGCCAGCGCCACCGAACTGAGCAGCAAGGCGGCCAGCGCCGCGGCGAGGGGAAGTTTGCGCATGCGGACGATTTCCTGGACGAAGAAAGCCCGAGCATAGGCGTCGCATTCACCTTCCTTCATCGGCCAGAAGTCACCTCGCAAGAATCTGCGACGGCGCCGACACCGCTGCCGCGGGCCGGCCGATCGCCACCTGAAAGCCCCCATGATCTATGCCAGAATGCCGCCGCGGAACGGGCAGGGACGACGCGCTTCCGCGCCTCGGCGTACGCACATGGCCCACAGGGGGTTCTGGCGGGAACTCAAGCGTCGCCACGTGTATCGCGTGGCGGTTGCGTATGCGCTTGTCGGCTGGCTGCTGATCCAGGTGGCGACGCAGGTGCTTCCGGTGTTCCACCTGCCGGACTGGATCGACCAGGCGGTGGTGCTGCTGATCCTGCTCGGCTTCCCGATCGCGCTGGTGCTGGCCTGGGCCTTCGACGCCACGCCGCAGGGTATCGTGCGCACGGAGGGAGAAATCGGTGTCGAGTCGCGGGCACTGTTGCCGGCGCGCCACGCCGGCGTCGCGGTCGGCCTGATCGGCGTGCTGATCGCCGTCATCGCGGGAATCGGCTGGTGGCATTTCCAGCACGGCTCCGTTCGCCCGACCCCGGGCACGCCGCTCGCCTCCGCGCAGGCGGTTCGCGCCAGCCCGCCGAAGGCCGCACCATCCGCCAGGGCCTCCCGCGCGCCAACGCTGCCTGCCAAGTCCATTGCGGTGCTGCCGTTCGTCAACATGAGCGGCGATCCGAAGAACGACTACTTCAGCGATGGCATCACCGAGGAAATCCTCGACGCGCTGGCGCAGCTGCCGAACCTGAAAGTGGCCGCGCGCACTTCCGCTTTTGCGTTCAAGGGCAAGGCCGAGGACTTGCGCAAGGTCGGTGAGGTGCTGGATGTCGCCACCGTTCTGGAAGGCAGCGTGCAGAAGTCCGGCGACGAGGTGCGCATCACTGCGCAGTTGATCGACACCCGCAGCGGCTACCACCTGTGGTCGGAGAAATACGATCGCAAGTTGACCAGCATCTTTGCCGTCGAGGATGAAATCTCCAAGGCGATTGCCGACAAGCTGAAGGTGCAGTTGGCGGGCGGAGGCGGTCAGTCACTGGTCGCACAAAAAGCCGTTGATCCGCGCGCGCACGATTTTTATCTGCGCGGATTGACGTTGCTGGCCGTGCGTTCCGTGAGTGAGTCCGTTGACGCCTTCCAGCAGGCCGTGACGATTGATCCCGACTACGCGCAAGCATGGGCGGCGCTGGCCGAAGCGCAGGCATTGCTGCCTTCGTATACGTCGGTTTCGGAAGAGTCCGCCGATACGCACGCGCTGGCTGCCGCGCAACATGCGCTTGCGCTGGATCCTGGGGTCGCGCTTGCCTATATCGCGCAGGGCATCGTCTACACCAACCGAATGCATTGGACCGATGCCGATCGCGCGTTGCGACGCGCGCTGGCGTTGGCGCCCGGCGACGCCGAAGCGATGGATCAATACGCGCAATTCCTGTACGCGATCGGTCAAATCGAACCCGCACTCGCGGAAATCGAGCGGGCGCTGCAGCGTGATCCGCTCTCCGGCGTCAGTGGCGCCGTGCGCGCGCAGCTCCTGTTCGTGTTGCATCGCGATGATGCCGCGTTGAAGCAGATCGAGAGCACCCTGGCCGCGCATCCGGACGGGTTGCTGGGGCACCGCATCGCGCTGTGGGTGTATCTCTCGCTGCATCGCTATCCCGAGGCGGAACGGCAGATGCGCCTGTCGAGCCCGTACCACCCCGATGTCAGCGCGCTGTTGGTGCGCGGCATCGCCGATCCGCATTTGCGTCCGAGCGCGGTCGAGGCCCTGGAGACGTCACCTGCGCTGGACGATCTCCGCCACGACGCAATCGTGCACGCCTTGTTCCTGGTCGCGCTGGGCGAAAACGAGCGCGCCCTCGCCGTTCTCGAGGGGTTTGCGGTCAATGGCAACAGCGCAACGCCACAACTGCTTTGGAATCCGGCGTTCGATCCGATCCGCAACAATCCTCGCTTCGGGGCGGTGCTCAGAGAAGATCGGCCTGCCCTACACGCCAGCGAAATCCGCCACGCCATGAGCGCCCGGCGATCGGTTTTCTCCGAACTCAGGCGCCGCAACGTATGGCGCGCGGGCATGCTGTACGCAGGCACGGTGTGGGCGTTCGGGCAGGGCTTGTCGCAGTTCAGCCCGGCGGTCGGATTGCCGGACTGGGCGACGCGCTGGTTCCTGATTGCGGCGGCCATCGGCTTCCCGTTCTGGATCGCGTTCGCGTGGTTCTACGAATTCACGCCGCAGGGCCTGAAGCGCGAAAGCGAGATCGCACCGGGCGATTCCGTCGCCCACTCCACCGGCCGCAAGCTGGACAAATGGATCATCGCGGTACTGCTGATAGCGGTCGTCCTGCTATTGACGAATACCTTTGTATGGCGCAAGGGTGCGGGCCTGGATGGCGGGCCGATTTCCCCCATCCCGGCAAAATCCATCGCCGTACTGCCATTCGAGGATTTGAGCCCCGCGCACGATCACGGCTATTTCTCCGCCGGCATGGCCGAGGAACTGTTGAATGCGCTGGCGCGCGTACGGGATCTGCGAGTCGCCGGACGCGCCTCCTCGTTCTACTACGGCGGCCGCAATGCCGACCTGCGCACGATCGGCAAGGCGCTGAACGTTGCCAATGTGCTGGAAGGTTCGGTGCGCACGCAGGGCCAGGCCGTGCGGATCAGCGTGCAACTGATCCGCACCCGCGATGGTTTCGAGGCGTGGTCGCAGAGTTACGACGGCAACTTGAGCAATATCTTCGACCTGCAGGAACGGATCGCCAGGGCGATCACCGACCATCTGAAAGTGGTGCTCGGCGATGCCGGCAATACGCGGCTGGTGCCGGTGGCGACCACCAGCGCAGACGCGTACGCGGATTTCGTCACCGCGCAGCAGTTGGTGAATCGACGTGTGGGCGACAGCCTGCCGCGCGCGGTCGCGCTGCTGGAGCAGGCGACGGCGCTGGACCCGGGCTTCGCGCGCGCATGGTCCAAGCTCGCCGTGGCCAACGCGGTATTGCCGCAGTACGTGCACGGTGACTGGAGCGCGAGCTGGAAAGTGTCCGACGCCGCCGCCCAGCGTGCGCTGTCGCTCGATCCGGGCGACGCCGAAGCCTATGCCGCGCTCAGTTACAACCAGTTTTCGCAACGTCACTACGTCACCATGGTGGAACCGATGCAGCGCGCGCTGAAACTGGCGCCGGACAATTCCGCGGTGAATTACTGGGCCGCCAACGAACTCGCCGCGATGGGCCGCACCCGCGCGGCGGAGGCGCGCATCGATGCGGCGCTCGTCAAGGATCCCGCCAATCCGTTGCTGCTGTTCTACAAGAGCATGTTGCGCTGGCGCGCAGGGGATCAAGCCGGCGCACTGGCCTACGTCCACCGCGGCGGCGTGGCGGATTCGGCATTCGGCGACTTGATGCTGGAGTTCTACGATGCCGCGCATGGCGACGTGCAGGCTTCCGCGCGGGACTTCGCAAACTCCACCAGCGAGATGGGCACCAAGATTTCCCGCGCGGATTTGCAGGATATCTATCGCGGCACGTACGGCGATGTCGCGCAACGGCGGACCGCATTGCAGATCGTCGCCGCGCACGCCGACGACAACTGGGCGCCGACCATGCTGCTGCAGCTCGGCGCACCGGCGCGTTCATTCGATTTGTACGAGCACGGGCACAGCGGCCTGTCCGATGCCTATTTGAACTGGCTGTGGCAGCCGGAACCGTGGTCGCGCAAGGCGCGCCGCGATCCCGCTTTCCAGGGCTTTGCGCAACGCCTCGGCATGCTCGCGTACTGGAAGCAATACGGCTGGCCGGACCTGTGCAAGCCCACGCCGGCCCGCGGCACGGAGGCATTTGTTTGCTCATGAATCCGGCCGCCCGGCTTCGTGACCGTAGCGCCAGCTCAAGTTGACGCATCGTGGAATTTTTCAACCGGCAAGGGGAACGACATGCGAATCGAACGCAGGAAGTGGACGGCGCTCGTCACCACGGCTCTTCTGTGCTGGGTATTCCCGGTGGTCGCGACCAGCGCTCCGGTTCACGGGGAATCGCCAGGCGCGCAGATTGGTGCGGCCGAGGCATGGGCGTTTCCGCAATTTCCGCCACCGGACCCGCACGCGCCGAAGTCCGACCCGGCCAGAATCATTCACGTGGCGGGCAGCACGCGCAGTTACACGCAGGCGCAACTAAACGCCGAGCACTTCGTTCCCGACTGGTTCCCGCAGGACCATTCGGCCGCGCCACCGATCGTCACCGTCGATCGCCAGCCCGGCTGGCCATGGCCGTGCGCGGAATGCCACATGGTGAATGGCGCCGGTGTTCCCGCGACCGCGCAGATCATGGGTTTGCCGAAGGCGTACATCCTGGAACAGGTCGCCGCGTTCCGGCAGGGGCAGCGCGGCACCAGTGCCCCGCGCACCACCCAGGACATGGCCGACGAAGCACGCAGCGTCAACGACGACGATCTGCGCCTCGCCGCCGATTATTTCGCGCAACTGAAGTTTGTACCGCATACGCGCGTGGTCGAAACCGCGAACGCGCCGAAGACGCACTGGAAATACTTCGTGCAGGTGCCGGACCAGGATGGCGCGCGCGAACCGATCGGCGAACGCATCGTTGAAGTGCCAGTGAACTTCGATGGTTATCAATACAGCAACGATCGCACCCGATACGTCGCCTATGTGCCGCCTGGCAGCATCGCGCGCGGCGCGGTGATTGCAGCCAGGGGCACCGGCGCGACGGCAGCGTGCGAGTCCTGCCACGGCGCGAAGCTGCAGGGTACCGACGCCGTCCCGCCGCTGGCTGGACGCTCGCCGACCTACATCGTGCGCGAGCTGCTCCTGTTCCGCACCGGCCAGCGTTCGAATCCCGAAGCCGCGCCGATGCGGCTGGAAGCTTCGCGGCTGACCGTCGGCGACATGATTGCCGTGGCGGCGTATGCGGGATCGCGCCGGCCCTGAGGGGCGAGGGGCGGGGAACGGGGAACGGGGGAAGCGTGATCGCTATTCGCACACGCAGAATTTGATCTTTCTCCCAACAACAGTGCCGCGCTGTGAAAGCTCGCGTGGACCCGCCGGTTCCCCGTTCCCCGTTCCCCCGCTCTCAGCCCACCTGCCACGCCTGCGCCAGTTCAGCAGCGAGATCGCGATAACGACGCGGGGCGTGGCCGAGCAGGCCGGTGAGGATTTCCACCGCGCCGGCTTTGCCGAGCATGCCGTCGACGTGGAATCGCGCCAGCATCAGGCGCAGGTCGTAGGCCGACCAGGACGGCATCAAGCTGGCCATGAACGCCTCGTGGGCATCGAGATCGTTGCCCGCATAGGTCACCGGCTTGCCAAGCACGCCGGACCAGATCGTCGCCAGCGTGTCGCCGGTCAGCACGTCCGGGCCGCTGATCTCGATCACCTCGCGCGGCAGCGGAGCCGTCGCCCGTGCGCGGCGCAGGAGCGCGGCTACCGCGACCTCGGCGATGTCGCGCACGTCGACCATCGCGACACCGACGTTGCCGATGGGCATGCCGTAGCGGCCCTGCTGCAGCAGGCCATCCCGAAGCATGGCGTCGTTTTGCATGAAGTAGGACGGGCGCAGCACGGTCGCCGGCAGGTCGAACTGCTCGATCATCCGCTCCACCGTGTACTTGCCGGTGAAATGCGGCACGTCGGTGTAGACGTCGCTGTTGAGCACCGACAGATACACGATGCGCCTGATCCCGGCCTCGCGCGCCAGGCTCAAGGTGCCGATCGCCTGGGTCACTTCATCGGCGACCACGGCATTGAGCAGGAACAGCGTGTCGACATCCTTCAGTGCCGTGCGCATCGAGGGGATGTCGATCATGTCGCCCTTGACCGCGGTGACGCCTTCAGGAAACGACGCCTTGTCCGGATCGCGCGTCAACGCGTGGACGCTGGCGCCTTGCGCGGCCAGTCCGCGCACGACGAGGCTGCCGATTGTGCCGGTGCTGCCGGTGACGAGAATGTTCATGGGGATCTCCTTCAAGTGATGGACGGCGCCATCCTGGTGTTTCACGAAGCTCCCCGATAGCCACATAATCTGGACATCCCGTCTCATTCATGGAACACCGATGGACCTGCTGGCTCTGGCCGATTTCAACGACGTGGCGCGACACGGCGGCTTCGGCCGGGCCGCACGGACCACTGGCCGGCCCAAGGCCACGCTGTCGCGCCGGGTGCGCCAGCTCGAGGATGCGCTGGGCGTGCGCCTGTTCGAACGCGGCGGCCACGCCCTGCGCCTGACGCCGGAAGGACGCGAGCTGCAGGAGCAGACGCAGTCGCTGCTGGAGCACATCGACGAGGTGGGCGAGGTGCTGCGCCGGGGCATCGGCACGCCACGCGGCCGGCTGCGCATCAGCGCGCCGGTATTGTTCGGCCAGCGCGGGCTAGGCCGCATCGCCGCAGATTACGCGCTCGCCTATCCCCAGGTGCAACTGGAGGTGGTCACCGAGGACCGCTTCGTCGATCCGGTGGATGACGACTTCGACCTGATCATCCGCGCCAATCCCGATCCCTCGACCGACCTGGCCGGCCGCTGCTTCCTGCGTGACGTGATGCTGGTCGTGGCTGCACCGTCGCTGTCTCGACCGGCGGGAAAAAGTGACGCCGCGGTGCCCGCCATTACCCTGTCGCGCACGCCGTCCAATGCGAGCTGGCAGCTCAGTCGCGCGCGCAGCGTGCGCCGCATCGCCACCCGCACCGTGTTGCGGCTGTCTTCGATGGCGATGATCCACGATGCGGTGATCGCCGGCGTGGGCGCCGCCGCCATGCCGCGCTCGCTGGTGCAGCCCGACGTCGATGCCGGCCGGCTGCTGGACTGGGGCGTGCTCGCCGACCACCCCGTCGAAGTCTGGGCTCTGTATCCCTCGCATCGCCATGTGAGCGCCCGCGTGGCCGCCTTCGTGAAGCTGCTGCTGGACCGTTTTGAAAACGCTTCACCCAAGGCGTTCGCGCGGCTCGCAAGCGCGAATTGACGCGCTCGGGCCCCCGCGCGCGGCGCGAGCGTCGCGCCCGACACGCACGCCACCTTTCAACCCCGCGCGATCACCCCGATCGCCACCACTGCCAACGCCACGCCGATGAGGTTGAGCCGGCTCAACCGCTCGCGGAACAGCAGCAGGCCGACCAGCGCGCCCAGCGCGACCACGCCGATGTTCATGCTGGCGAACACCAGCGCGGGATGTGCCGGCAATGCACGGTGACCGCGCAGGTAGAACAGGATGTTGCCGAAGTTGGCGGCGCCCAGGGCCACGCCGGCCAGTGCGCTGCGCGCGGTGAAGCGGACCCGCTGGCGCAGGCGTCGCCATAGCTGCATGGCGAAGGCGACCAGCAGGGCCAGCGCGAACATTGCCTGCAAGGAATCGCCCAGCGGGATGCCCGCCAGCGCCACGCGCTTGAACAGGATGTCGATGACGCCGAAGCCGACGAAGACCAGCACCGGGTACAGCCACCCGGAGACACCTGTGGTGCTGACGGCGTTGCCGCTGCGCCAGATCATGCCCAGCAAAGCCAGCAGCCCCAGCGCGATGCCGACGACCTTGATCGTGGTGAGCTGTTCGCCGAACAGCACGAAAGCCGCCAGCAGCGAGAGCAGCAGCGACAGGCGTTGCGCCGCATCGCTGCGCACGATGCCGGCGTGGCGCACCGCAGCGGCCAGCGCCAGGAAGATCGTGGGCAGCAGGATGCCCAGCGCGACCAGGGCCGGCCACGGCACGCCGGGACCGCGCAGCGTGCTCCAGCCGGGCCGCAGCAGCCACGCGGTGAGCGCGCTGGTCACCAGGTAGTTCCAGGCGATCGCCTGGCCCACGTCGACCTCAAGGCGGCGCGCCAGCTTCAGCAGCACCGATACCAGCACGCTGCACAGCACGCTCAGCAATACGAAAATCATCCGGCGTTCCCATCGCGCAAAGGCGGCATTGTGACGCAAGCCACGGCCGAAGCCCGCCGGGTCAGGCGCGCAGGCTCTTCACCAGCATCAGGATGGCCACCGCGATGATCGCCAGCGCGAAGATCAGGTTCAGCGTGCCGCGCGTCCTGGCCAGCCGCTTCGCACCCATCGCCCCCAGCCAGCCACCGGCGATGCCGCCACCGATGAATTCGGCCGCCACCGGCCAGTCGATCAATCCGGACACCGCGTAGTTGGTGGCGGCGGTGAGGCCGAACGCGCCGACCGCGAACAACGAGCTGCCGACCGCGTAGATGATCTCCATCCCCGTGGCGTACATCAGGCCCGGCACGATGAGGAAGCCGCCGCCGATGCCGAAGAAGCCGGCCAGGGTGCCGGTGCCCAGGCCCACCACGCCGAGGCGCGGATACATGCCGGGCAAGGGATAGCGATCGACGCCACCGCGCCGGCCGCGCAGCATGAAACCGGCCACCACCAACATCAGCAGCGCGAACAGCACCAGCAGATGGTGGCCGTTGACCGCCTTGCCGATGGTCGAGCCGACGAAGGCGCCGAACACGCCCGTCGCGGCAAAGGTGAAGGCCACCTTCCAGCGCACGTGGCCGGCGCGCGCGTGCGGGATCAGGTTGGCAAAGGCGTTGAAGGACACCACCAGGGCGCTGGTGCCGATCGCCAGGTGCGGGTCGCGCACGCCGACCACGTACAGCAGCAGCGGCACGGCGAGAATCGAGCCACCGCCACCGATCAGCGCCAGCGAAAAGCCCACGGCCGAACCACACACCACGGCGAGCAGGGCCTGCAGGGTCAACAGATGCATGGTCGGCATTTCCCGGCAGGGTTCAGGTCAGCCATGACGCAGATCGGTTGGAACGCGGTCGCGGTCGCGCTCATCCGATGCTGCCGCGCCGCTCCAGCGCCGACCGCAACATCGAGAGGTCATAGCCGGCCGCGCGCGTGGTGGCGAGGATGGCGTCGACCGGGCCTTCGGCCTGCAGCGCCCACAGCGCACTGCAGCGGGTGCCGCTGCGGCAGAACGCCAGCACCGGACCGGGCAACTCGTTCAACGCTTCGGCAAAAGAACGCACCTGCTCATCGGCAAGCTGCCCCGACACCACCGGGATATGCCGCCATTCCATCCCTGCCCGCGCGGCGGCCGCCGCCAGTTCGGCATTGGCGGGTTGACCCGGCTCCTCATCGTCGGGTCGATTGTTGACGATGCTGCGAAAACCCCGGGTGGCGAGCACCGGAATGTCGTCCATGCGGAGTTGTGCGGCAACGCTCAGCTGATCGGTGAGTTGATGGGCTTGCATGAGTTCTCCAGGAAGATGAAACGCTGCGGATGCTCAGAGGTTGTAAATAATTCAGGGTAAGGATGGAGGCGCCATGCTGTTCCTTCCCCCGCTGCGCAGGGGAAGCGAAAACGGGTCCTCCGATTTTTTCACAACCTCTCAGATCGCATCCAGTGGAATTTTCAGGTAGCGCCGGCCATTGTCTTCGGCCGGCGGCAATTGACCGCCACGCATGTTCACCTGCACCGCGGGCAGGAGCAACTGCGGCACCTTCAACGTGGCATCGCGCGCGTTGCGCATGGCCACGAATTCGGCTTCGCCGATACCGTCGTGGACATGGATGTTGGCGGCACGCTGCGCGGCCACCGTCGTGGCATGGGCATATTCGTCGCGTCCGGGTGCCTTGTAGTCGTGGCACAGGAAGATTCTCGTCGTGCCCGGCAGCGCGAAGATCTTCTGGATCGAGCGGTACAGCGTGGCCGCATCCCCGCCGGGAAAGTCGCAGCGGGCGGTGCCGTAGTCGGGCATGAACAAGGTATCGCCGACGAAGGCCGCGTCCCCGATGACGTGGGTCATGCAGGCCGGCGTATGGCCGGGCGTATGCAGCGCGGTGGCCGCAATACCGCCCACCAGGTAACGCTCGCCATCGCGGAACAGGTGATCGAACTGGCTGCCGTCGCGGGCGAACCCGGGGCCGGCGTTGAACAGCGTGCCGAAGGTGTCCTGCACCACCCGGACATGCTCGCTGATGGCCAGCGTGCCGCCGAGGCTGGCCCGCACGCCGTGCGCCGCCGACAGGTGATCGGCATGGACGTGGGTGTCGATCACCCACTCGACCGTCACGCCCCGGGTCCGGACAAACGCGATGATCTGGTCGACCGCGTCGTGGCGGGTGCGGCCGCTGGCGGGATCGTAGTCGAGCACCGCGTCCAGCACGGCGGCCTTCAGTGTTTGCGGATCCCACGCCACGTAGCTGAAGCTGTTGCTGGCCTCGTGGAAGAATGCCTTCACTTCGGGAAACGGCATGGCTGGTTCCTCTCGCCTTTCAGGATGCCGAAGCGGGATCTCGTCGACCATGGCGCAGCCGCCACGTGCAAAAGCACGGCGCTCCCTCAGTGAGCGCTCTGGAATCCGTATTTGCGGTACACCGCCTGCGCCGCGGGACTCTGCATGAAGCTCATGAAGTCCTTCGCCGCCTGTGCATGCGGCGCGTTGCGCATGCGTGCGGCCGTATAGGTGGCTACCGCATTCTGCGCCGCCGGAATGGCCACGGTCTGGACCGGGTGATGCAGGATCTGCTGCTGGAAATACGCCTCGGTCGACCACACCGGCGCCGCATCCGACTCGCCCTCGAGCACGCGCAGCGGCGACTGGCGGTGGTGGATCCGGGTCAGGAAGGTGGTGCCGTCCTTGACCTTGGTCTGCATGATGGCCTGATCCAGCGGCTCGCCGCCGGCCTTGCGATAGCTCGCCTCGATCTGCCTGGCGATGCCTTCCCACGCCGGGTTGGGCATGCTCACGCGCACGTCGGGGCGGGCCAGATCCTTGAGGCCTTCAATGTGCTTCGGGTTACCTTGGGCGACCAGGATCGCCAGCGGGTTGCGCGCGTAATCGACCGTGTCGGCGAACCAGTCGTGCTTTTTCTGTTGCTCGGCGATACCGCCCTTGCCGGCCGTATAGATGTCCGGCTTGAGCGTGATGCGCAGATTGCCCATCACCAGCGCGCCGCTTTCAATCTGCCGTGCCAGGATGCCAGGAGGCAAGGTCTCGACAAAGACGCGCTGGTATTGCGGATGCGCCTGCTTGAACGCCGCCATCAAGTCATGCACCACCATGAACTGGTTGCCGGCGAAGAACACCACCAGTTGCGGGTCGACGATATCGCCATGCAGATCGGCGATCGCATCGAACGGTGGCACGCTGAATTGCAGGCCGGCGGGAGGCGGATTCCACGGCGGGAGATAATTTTCGTTGGCGGCAGCGTCTTTCGTGGCCGCGCTGGCGCCGACGGCCAGCGCGCATGCAAGCGCCGTCAGCAACCGCCGGGGGAGCCATTGATGCATGAGGGTTCTCTCCTGACGGTGGAATTACTGCGGTGACAGCGCGTAGCCCTGTTGCTGCAGGTCGATGACGGTGGTCAAGCCGGACAGCGCCAGGGTGACGCGGGAATCCTGCCAACCGTAGTCGAAGTGATGCTCGGCCATGGCCTGGGCACATACCGCGACATCCACGCCGGCCTTGCGCAGTTGCGCGATCACCGCCAGGTTCGGATTGGCCACGCCGTAGAGCTTGCGGTACTGCGCGTCGTTCAACACGATCGGCGTGGCCGCTCCGGCCGCGATGGCCACGAATTTAAGGTGCGCCAGCGGCACCCCGGCGTTGACGTACAGGTTCACCGCGCGCGCCACGTGCTCCAGCGACGGGCTCACTTCGGTGGGCTTGGCGCCGAAGTGACTCAGGCTGAACACCGCCTTGTACGTGGCATGGGGATCGGGCTGGTAGGCGGCGTGCGGCATCGGATGAATCCTGCCGGCGTCATGGATCGTCGGCGTCTGCCAGAAACTGTCACTGGCAAGCGCGGCAGTGGAAAACAGGCCCAGCGCAAGCACGACGGGCACGAGCAATCGGATCATGGCGACCTCGCTGAATGGTGTGATGACGGGGAAGGCGAGCGGCCATGCTAAGCCCGCTTTGGCACCGGGACCAAGGGCGAAGGAAAAACCGGGTCGGGCGGAGGCGTGGCGCAGTCCCCACCAGGAAACCCGATACGTCAGACGGGACAGGCGTCGCCGGGTAACTTGTCCGCGCAAACATAACCATGAATATATTTGCCTTGACAAATACACTTTCGGCAATAGAATGCCCGCCATGAATCCGCCCACCACTCCCCGTGACGTGCCTGCACCCGACGAAGCGCATGCGCCCAGCCTGGGCATGTTGCTGACCATGGTGCGCTCGGAAATCGTGCGCGCGATCGAGGCCGAGATGGCATCCCAGGGGCTGGATCTCAGCTTCACCCAGTACCTGATCCTGAAGAAGACGCACCAGTTGGGGCCGGCCTCGGCCACCGAGCTGGCCCGCGCGGTGGAGCTCGATGGCGGGGCCATGACGCGTCAGCTCGACCAGCTGGAGCGCAAGGGTTTTCTGCGGCGCACGCCGGATACACGGGATCGTCGCGCGTTGCGGATCACGCTCACCCCCGCAGGCAACAAGGTGTGGCGGAACACTGCCTCCGTGTGCACCGAGCGGGTGATGCACGCAGCGCAGCGCTCGCTCGACCAGGCCGAACAAAACCAACTCTATGACTACCTGCAGCGCATGCTGAGCGCGCTGCGCGACAAACCATGAACCTTGCCGGACCTCTTTCCATGCGCCCGCTCCTGCTCGCGGCCACGGCCGCGCTGACCCTCGCCCTGGCCGCCTGTGCCAGCAGCGGGGGCCTGCACCCCGAAGGCACGCCGACCGATGCCGCCACGCTGCACAGCGCGCGCAGCCTGGCTGCTGTCACCGATCCCGCCGCGGCGTGGCCCACCACGGATTGGTGGACTGCGCTGGGCGATCCGCAACTCGATGCGCTGATCAAGGAAGCGCTGGCGGACAACCCGGGCCTGGCCGTGGCCGATGCGCGGGCGCGCGCCGCACAAGCCGGGGTCGACGCCGCCGATGCGGCGCGCCGCCCCAGCGTGAACGGCGGTGCCAGCGTGTCCGGCGCACGCATCCCCACCACGGTGATTCCCGCCGACAACGGCGGTGGCCATTTCAACGTGGCCAAGTACGCCTATGCCAGCTTCAAGTGGGGACTGGACTTGTGGGGCGGCAAGCGCGCCGCATGGCAAGCCGCGCTGGGCTCCTCGCGTGCGGCCAGCGTCGACGCCCGCGCCGCCCGCATCGAACTGTCCGGCAACGTCGCCCGCGCCTATGCGCAGCTCGGCTACGCCTTCGACCAGCAGGACCTGGCCGCTGGCGAGCTGAGCCGCGCGCAGCAATCGCGCAAGCTGACCGCGCAAAGGGTGGCCGCGGGCATCGACAACCGGATTGTCCTGAAGCAGGCCGAGGGCGAGGTCGCCAGCGCCGAGCAGAGTGCTGCGCTGGCGGAACGCGCGGTGGATGCTTCCCGCTCGTCGTTGTCCGTGCTGCTGGGCAAGGGCCCGGATCGCGGCGACGACATCACCCGGCCGACCCTGCTCACGCCTGCCGCGGTGGCGGTGCCGGAGAACCTGCCGGTGGAACTGATTGGCCACCGCGCCGACCTGGTCGCCGCCCGCTGGCGCGTCGAAGCCGCCGGCAAGGACATCAAGGCGGCCAAAACGGAGTTCCTCCCCAATATCAGCATCGGGGCGATGGCGGGGGTGATCCGCCTGGGCAGCGGCAGCCCGTTCACGCTGCCCTCGCGCTTCTACCAGCTCGGCCCCTCGCTGAGCCTGCCGATCTTCGATGGTGGTCGCCTGCGTGCCAACTTGTCCGGCAAGGACGCGCAGTACGACCTGGCGGTGGCGCAATACAACCAGACTCTGGTCGGCGCCGTGAACGAAGTTGCCGACGATGTCTCGGCGCTGCAATCGCTCAAGCAGCAGCTCGCCGCCCAGCAGCGCGCGCAGTCCGCTGCGAAAGAGGCCTGGACGCTCGCCATGCAACGCTACCAGGCCGGGATCGGCAGCTACCTGGAAGCGCTCAGCGTGCGCCAGCAACTGCTGCTCGCCGACCGCGGCGTGGCCGCGCTGCAGGCGCAGCAGGTCGACCGTTCGGTGCAACTGATCCAGGCCCTCGGTGGCGGCTATCAGCCGCAGGCCGACGCGCCGACGCTTTCCTCTACAACTCCCGCGCATTCCTGAGGCAGTTTCCATGTCC
The DNA here is from genome assembly GCA_963771235.1 of uncultured Gammaproteobacteria bacterium. GTDB lineage: Bacteria > Pseudomonadota > Gammaproteobacteria > Xanthomonadales > Rhodanobacteraceae > Rhodanobacter. The sequence continues at coordinate 68,071 of CAVYSP010000001.1, read as the reverse complement.
GCTCAACCTACCCCCGAGTCTTCCGACGGCAAGGCCGAGGTCAAGACCACCCCGCCGCCGCCGAAGAAGTCGCGTGGCCTGATGCTGCGCCTGCTCGGCATCGTCGTGCTGCTGGCGGCCATCGCCTGGGGCTTGTGGTATTTCCTCGACGGGCGCTGGCACGAAAGCACCGACGACGCCTACGTCAACGGCAACGTGGTGCAGATCACCCCGCAGGTACCTGGCACCGTGGTCAGCATCGGCGCCGACGATGGCGACCTGGTCCATGCCGGCGACGTGCTGGTGAAGCTCGACCCCAGCGATGCCGACGTGGCGCTGGCCGAGGCGAAGGCCAACCTGGCGCTGACCGTGCGCAAGGTGCGCGGCTTGTACTCCAGCGTCAACGGCGCGCACGCCGATGTCGCCGCGCGCCAGACCGCGGTGGACAAGGCGCATTCCGATTACCAGCGCCGCGTGGCGCTGGCAAAATCCGGTGCGATTTCGGCCGAGGAATTGGCCCACGCCAGCGACGCGCTGACCACCGCGCAGAACGCCCTGATCACCGCCCAGCAGCAATACCAGACCAGCAAGGTGCTGGTCGACGACACCGTGGTCGCCTCGCACCCCGACGTGCAGGTGGCGGCGGCGAAGCTGCGCGCGGCTTATCTCGCCGACGCGCGCACCACGCTGCTCGCCCCGGTGGACGGCTATGTGGCCAAACGCTCGGTGCAGGTCGGCCAGCGCGTGCAGCCGGGCACGCCACTGATGGCGGTGGTGCCGCTGCACGGGGTGTGGATCGATGCGAACTTCAAGGAGACCCAGCTCACCGACATGCGCATCGGCCAACCGGTGGAGATCGAATCGGACGTCTATGGCGGCGCGGTGAAGTACAAGGGCAAGATCGAGAGCCTCGGCATCGGCACCGGCAGCGCGTTCTCGCTGCTGCCGGCGCAGAACGCCACCGGCAACTGGATCAAGATCGTGCAGCGCATCCCGGTGCGGGTGGTATTCACCGATCCGCAACAGCTGGACAAGCATCCGCTGCGCCTCGGCATGTCGCTCAACGTCGTCGTGGGCCTGCATGACCAGAGCGGTCAGACCCTGGCGCAAAAGGCGCCGACCCAGCCGATCTTCAGCACCGACATCTACAAACAGCAACTGGCCAAGGCCGACGCGTCGATCAAGCAGATCATCCACGCCAACATGGCCGGCGGGAAATAGGACCCCCGGATTTCCGATGCGCATCAATCCCTGTAGGAGCGCACCTAGTGCGCGAGCTCTTTCGTCACGTACCGAAGAGCATTCGCGCACAGGGTGCGCTCCTACACATATGCATAGAACCCCATGACCACGCAATTCCGCCCGCCCAACCTGGCACTGAGCACGATCGGCCTGTCGCTGGCCACGTTCATGCAGGTGCTGGACACCACGATTGCCAACGTCTCGCTGCCGACGATCGCCGGCAACCTCGGCGTCAGCAACGACCAGAGCACCTGGGTGATCACCTCGTTCGCGGTGAGCATGGCGATCTCGCTGCCGCTGACCGGCTTCCTCAGCCGGCGCTTCGGCGAAGTGCGCCTGTTCACGGCCTGCACGCTGCTGTTCGTGGCCGCCTCGTTCATGTGCGGCGTCTCGCAGAGCATGGGCATGCTGCTGATCTTCCGGGCCATCCAGGGCGCGGTGGCCGGGCCGATGTATCCGATTACCCAGAGCCTGCTGATCGGCATCTATCCGGCGGCCAAGCGCGGCATGGCGCTGGCGCTGTTGTCGATGGTGACGGTGGTGGCGCCGATCGCGGGGCCGATCCTGGGCGGCTGGATCACCGAGAACTATTCGTGGCCGTGGATCTTCTTCATCAACGTGCCGATCGGGATTTTCTCCAGCGTGGTGATCGCCAACCAGTTGCGCGGCAAGGTGGAGAAGCTGGAACGACCGAAGATCGATTATGTCGGCCTGATCACCTTGATCATCGGCGTCGGCGCGCTGCAGATCGTGCTGGACAAGGGCAACGACGCGGACTGGTTCAACTCCACCTTCATCATCGTCACCAGCATCATCTCGGCCATCTCCATTGCGATCTTCCTGATCTGGGAACTGACCGACCCCGACCCGATCGTCGACCTGAAACTGTTCCGCCATCGCAACTTCACCATCGGCACCGTGGCGATGGTGCTCGGCTACGCCGCGTTCTTCTCGATCGCGCTGCTGGTGCCGCTGTGGCTGCAGCAGAACCTGGGCTACACCGCCACCTGGGCCGGCTTCGCCACCGCGCCACTGGGGGTGATCCCGGTGCTGCTCACTTTCTTCGTGGGCAAGTACGCCACGCGCATGGACCTGCGGCTGCTGGCGGCGGCGTCGTTCCTGGTGATGGGCGCCACCTGCTTCATGCGCTCGAATTTCTATCTGCAGGTCGACTTCTACAACGTGGCGATGGTGCAGTTGTGGCAGGGTCTGGGCGTGGCGTTGTTCTTCATGCCGACGCTGACGATCCTGCTGTCGGACCTGCGCCAGAACGAAATCGCTGCCGGCTCGGGCCTGTCGACGTTCCTGCGCACGCTCGGCGGCAGCTTCTCCGCCTCGATCACCACCTTGATGTGGACCCGCGGCGCGGTCAGCCACCACGAACAACTGGCCGAGCACATCACGCCCTACAACCCGATCAGCCAGGCCGCGATGCAGCATCTCGGCCACGGCGATACGCAACTGGGCGGCAGCATCATCAACGGCATGATCACCCAGCAGGGCTTCCAGATCTCGTTCAACGAAGTGTTCCACGCGCTGGGCTGGATCTTCATCGCCCTGGTCGTGGTGATCTGGCTGGCCAAGCCGCCGTTCACGCCGAAGGCCGGGGGCGCTGCCGGCGGCCATTGAGCGACCCGCTCAGAATCTGTGAGGAAAACCACTTCCCGTGCTTTTCTTCCATTGCACGTTGAATAGTCACAACCTCTCAAATCTCGAAGCGCACGCCAACCAGAGCCATGGTTTCGCCGCGATTGGGGTCGTGCAGGTTGCCGTTGGAAACATGGCGAAGCTGCACGCTGAAGCGACGACCCTGCCAGCCGAGCGTGCTGACGAATTCGTACGGACTGCTCAGCGCTTGTGTGCGCGCGCTGTTGTATGCCGGTTGAAATCCCAGGAACAGGTGTCGATACCAGTCGCCGGCTTCACCGTACTGAATGCGGGCGCCCGCGGCGAGCAGCCAGGCATCCTGCTGCGTGCCGTACCGGCTGTCGCGAAAGCGGACGATATCGCGGCCCTCGATCCAACCCAGTGACACCACCGGCGACCAGCTCCAGTGGCTGTCGCCGATCCGATGGGCGTCGAAAACTCCTTCGACGAACAGTGCGTTGGTGGCACTGCTGTCCATGTAACTGCGGCCAGCTTGCACCTGCACACTGACGGCAGCTGCTGGCAGCGCCGACACAGCCAGCGTGAGTCCTGCGGCAATACCCCAGGCGCGTGTGTACAACCTCATGAACAACCTCGGTACGGTCAACCGTGCAAGTCATAACGTACCGTATAGTTTACTAAATCGAGTCGTACTGATGTGAAGCAAAGGCGCACCTGATCCGGCCTGATGCCTGCCCGGCGCGACACCGTCCGCACAGGACCACGAGTCTGGCGGTCGCCGCTGCCGGCGGTGCCGCCCGGAGACATCAACCCCGGGCCTGGCTTTGCCTCTTGAGCACATCTTGCATTGATGCAGCAGGCCGGCGGGCGCCGCCGCCCTGCCATCGCCGGTGTGGGGCGGGCGCTGCCCGCCGCCGGCTCTTGCCGTGGTCTTCAACCGAGGAGAGTTGATCAAAAGCCAGGGTTCCGACCGGAGTCTTGAGCGTCAACTCATCGCTTGTCCGAAGCTTGCAGACTGGGGCTGTCCAGGTCCAATGCGGTGGACTGCAGCAGAACCGCCTTGGGGTGTTCCTGGCGGATCGCCTCGGCGAACTGCGCGGCGTCGCCCACCACCACGACATGGCTGGCATCGCCAGCAAGATGCTTGCGTGCGTATTTTTCGATCTGCTTCGGCGTGACTGCCTGCACCTGGGCGACGTACTTGCCGACTTCATCGAGGTTCACGCCGTAGATCGCCAGTTCGGCGACCTGTTGGGCCAGGCCCGCCGTGGTTTCCAGGCTGCGGCCGTAACTGCCGATCAGGGTCGCCTTGCGCGCGGCCAGCTCGCCGGCGGACACACGCGTGTCGCCGAGCCGCTTGAACTGGCCCAGCATCAGGTTGACCACTTGTGGCGCGGACGGGTTCTTGGTCTGCGCCGAGGCCAGCCAGATACCGGCATCACCCAGTGACTGCAGGCGACTGCTGGCACCGTAGGAAAGGCCGCGCTTGATCCGGATTTCCTCGTTCAGGCGGGCTGAATACGAGCCACCGAGCACCGCGTTGGCCACGGTGCCGATGTAGTAGTCGCCATCGCGGCGCGGTGGCGCGGCGTGCGCTGCCACCACGCCGGCCTGGCCGGCACCGTGCTGGTCGATCAGCAGGATCGCCGGCAACTTGCCCGCGCCGCTGCCGGCCGGGCGCGGCGGCAGCGGCGTTGCCGGCTTTTGCCAATCGCCGAAGCTGGACTGGGCCAGCTGCGCCGCCTGTGCCGGCGTGATGTCGCCGGTGAGGATCAGGATCGCGTTGTCCGGACGGTACAGCTCCTCGTGCAGCTGTTCCACGTTGACGCGCGTGATGCGCTCGATCGATTCGGGCGTGCCGTTGCGCGAATGGCCGTAGGCGCCCGCCCCGAACACGCCACGACTGGCCGCCAGCGAGGCCAGCGCGGTGGGCCGGCTCAATTGCAGGCGCAGGTCGTCGACCGCCTGCGCCTTGGCGCGTTTCAACTCGGGGACACTGAAGTCCGGCTGGCGCACCACCTCGCCCAGCAGACCCAGCGCCGCCGGCAGTTTCGGGGTGGTCACCGTGATGCCCACCGCGCTCTCGTCCCAGCCGGCGGAGGCTTGCAAGGTGCCGCCCAGCGCCTCGGCGGCAGCGGCAATTTGCGGCGCCGTCCTGCCCGCCGCGCCCTTGCTCAGCAGGTTGGCGGTGAGATCGGCCAGCCCGGCCAGATTCGGCGGGTCCATTTCGCCACCGCGGCGCAGCACCAGCTGTGCGGTCACCAGCGGCAGGTCGGCACGACGCACGCTGATCACCTCCAGGCCGTTGGCCAGGCGCTGTGCGTTCGGTGTCGGCACGGTCAGCTGCGGGGCCGGACCCGGGGCCGGCGGCGTGGCGGGAAAGTCGCTGGCCGCAGGCGGGCCTGCAAATAGATTGCCGGAAGCCAGCAGGATGGCCATGAAGACGGCCATGCGAAGACAGGTGATGCGGCTCATTTCGCTGCTCCCGTGGCGGCGGCTGGCGCGGCCTTGGCCTGCGGCAGGTAGTCGATGGTGACTTTCTTCGCCCCGGTGACGTATTTCTGCAATACCCGGTGCACGTCCTTCGCGCTGACTTTCTGCAACGCGGCCAGGTCGTCGTTGACATGTTCCACGTTGCCGTCGATCAGGCTCGCCTGGCCCAGCGCAAAGCCGATGCCCTGCGCCGTCTGGCGCTGCTTCAGCTCGCTGGTCAGCAACTGGGTCTTGACCTTGTCCAGCTCGGCATCCGTGATCGGCTGGGTCGCCAGCCAGATGACCTCCTCGTTCAACAGCTTCTCCGCCTCGGCCGGTTCATGCCCGCTGGCGAGGATCGCGTAAACGGTGAACAGGCCGGGCCCGACCCGCGCGTCAGCATCGGCGCCGGCCGTCTGCGCGACCTGGTGGCGATACACCAGCGACTGGTACAGGCGCGAAGAGTCGCCTTGGGACAACAAGGCAGCGGCGACCTGCAGCGGAATGCGATCGGCGCTGTCGGACGCCGGCGGGATCAGCCAGGTGATCGCCACCGCGGGCAGCGGCGCGGTTTCGCTGGTGACGGTGTAGCGCAGATCCTTCTTGCGCACCGGCTCCTTCGCGGTGACTTTGGGGATCGGCGTGGACGGCTTCGGAATCCAGCCGAAGTATTGATCGACCCAGCGCGTCCAGCTGCTGCGGATCGAAGTCGCCGGTCACGATCAGGGTGGCGTTGTCGGGGCGATAGAACGTGTTGTGGAAGGCGATCACGTTCTGCAGCGACGCCGCTTCCAGGTCGGGGATGCTGCCGATCGTGGGGCGCTTGTACGGATGCACCGTGTACGAATGCGGGTCGATCGCGTTGAACAGCTTGCCGTAGGGATTGGCCAGCACGCTCTGGCGGTATTCCTCCTCCACCACCGCGCGCTCGGACTTGAAGTTCTTCTCGTCCACGTTGAGGTTGGACAGGCGCTCGGCCTCGGCCCACAACAGCGTGCGCAGGTGATTGCTCGGCACGATCTCGAAATAGTTGGTGACGTCGTCGCCAGTGGAGGCATTGTTGGCGCCGCCCACGTCCTCGGTGAGCCGGTCGAACTGCTCGGCGTGCATATGCCTGGTGCTCTTGAACATCAGGTGTTCGAACAGGTGCGCGAAACCGGAGCGCCCCTGTGGATCGTCCTTGGAGCCGACGTGGTACCACATCTGCACCGCCACGTTCGGGCTGGCGTGGTCTTCCGCACTGAGCACCTGCAGGCCGTTGGGCAGCGTGCGTTGCTGATACCGGATCGGTGGAATGGCCAGTTCCGCCGCCTGCACGGCGGATGCCACCACCGAGGCGGCGAAGATGCCGAGTGAAGCCATCAAGGTGGCGGAACGCAGACGCTTGCTCATCCGTAGTCCTTCGGTGGAAAGCGTCAACAATAGCAAGCCGGGCACCGGGCGGGGACGGCAGGCGCCGCGGCTTTTTACCCGGGTCTTATTGACTTTTGGTTTGACCCGGATAAAATGCGCCTCGACAATCTACCCGGATAAAACAATGTCTCCGTGCCCCGCCCGTGTCTGCATCGCGTTTGACGGCCACACCCGGATCGCCCAAGGCACCCTCGTCGAGGTCGCGCGCGCCGCCAGGCAACGGCTGGACGCAGGCACCGCGGGACCGCTGCTGGTTTTCGACGCGCACGACAGCAACGAGCTCGAGATCGACTTGCGCGGCAGCGTCGAGGACGTGCTGGCGCGGCTGGCACCCGTCGCCCCGAGTGAACCCGCGAGCCGCGGTCCGGGACGTCCGAAACTAGGCGTGGTGGCGCGCGAAGTCACCCTGCTGCCCCGCCACTGGGCGTGGCTGGGCCGGCAACCCGGCGGTGCCTCGGGCGTGTTGCGGCGACTGGTCGAACAGTCCATGCGGCAAGGTGGCGCAAAGGAGCGCGCACGCCAGGCGGTGGAATCGGTCGACCGCTTCATGCGCGTGATGGCCGGCGACGAGCCCGGCTACGAGGAGGCCAGCCGGGCGTTCTATCGTGGCGATCGCGAGCGGTTCGCCGCCTTGACGGCCGCCTGGCCCGCGGACGTGCACGCGCACTTGCAGCAGCTGGCCGCGATCGCCTGGGACGAGCGACAAGACGCCGGCTGACCCCGCCAGTCGCAGCAATCCGTTTCCGTTGTACCGGCGGCCACGCCGTGGTTGCCGCCCCTCCATGCCGGACTCCCCCGATGATTGCCAGCGCCCGCCGCGAATCCCTGTTCGCCAACCACAACTTCCGCCTGTTGTTCGGCGGCAGCACGATCTCGATGCTGGGCGACCAGTTCACCCTGGTCGCGCTACCGTGGCTGGTGTTGAAGCTCACCGGCAATCCCGCGGCGCTCGGCCTGGTGCTGGCCACGATGGCGCTGCCGCGTGCGCTGTTCATGCTGATCGGCGGCGCCGTGGTGGACCAGCTGTCGCCACGCCGGGTGCTGATTGCTGCACGCGCGGCGAATGCACTGCTGGTCGCCCTGCTCGCCGTCCTGGTGCTGCTGGGCGACATCGACATGTGGCTGGTCTATGCGATCGCGCTGGGCATCGGCCTGTCGACCGCGTTCGCCTATCCGGCCGGCTCGGCGATCCTGCCGCAACTGGTGTCGAAGGAACAGTTGCAACCCGCCAACGCGCTGGTGATGGGCATGCGCCAGCTCAGCATGTTCGTCGGCCCGGCGCTGGCCGGCATCGTGATCAGCCTCGGCGCGCATGGCGCGCCCGCGCAGGCGGTGCAGGATGCGGGCGGGCTGGGACTCGCGTTCGGCATCGACGCGGTCAGTTTCGCGTTCTCGCTGGGCTCGTTGCTGCTGATCCGCATCCACAGCGACTTCCAGCCCAGGCCGTCAGGCGGCGGCGTGCTGGCCAACGTGGCCAGCGGCGTGCGCATGATCTGGGCCGACCTGCCGCTGCGCGCCTTCATCCTGTATGCGGCGGTCGTCTCGGTCTTCGTGGGCGGCCCGCTGCAGGTCGGCCTGCCGGTGCTGGCCGACACGCGGATGGATCTGGGCGCCGCCTCGCTGGGCATCCTGATGACCGCCAACGGCGGCGGCATGCTGCTGGGCAGTTTCCTGTCCGGCATCGTCAGCCGCTCCGTGCGCGGCCGGCTCGGCCTGATGGTGCTCGCCATCGACAGCCTCGCCGGCCTGGCCCTGGCCACGCTGGCGCTGGTGCATTCGACCATCACCGGCGCGGTGCTGCTGGCCGGCACCGGCGTGCTCGCCGGCATCGCGCAGATCGCCATCGTGAGCTGGATCCAGCGCCGGGTGGCGCCGGAAATGATGGGTCGCACCATGAGCGTGCTGATGTTCACCTTCATGGGCCTGGGTCCGATCTCGGCGGCGCTCGCGGGCAGCCTGCTCAACGTGATTTCCCTGACGACGTTGTTTGCCGGCGCCGGGTTGTTGCTGACGGCCATCGCGTTGAGCTGCATGAGGAATCCGGCGTTGCGCCGTATCGGCGCCGCGCGGCCGGAGGCGGCAGGCTGACCTGGCCGGGCGGACCACGGGACGCGGACGGCGCCGAGGACTCAGATGGAAGAGCGACACGCGGCGAAGGCCGTCGCGCACACGCATGCTGAATGGCCCAGCGCCAGGATGGACGCCGGAGACGTCAACGTACTCAGCACGTCGCCATCACGAATCCCCCACCGGGGCGTGGCTATAAGTCGGCAGTCTGCGATGACGCAGGCAAAACCCCGGAGAACAGGCGTGGACAAGAATCGCACCGAAGGCACCAAGCACGAAATCAAGGGCGCGGTAAAGGAAGGCGTGGGCAAGGTCACGGGCAACAAGGGCAAGCAGGTTGCCGGCAATGTCGAGAAGAATGCCGGCAAGGTGCAGAAGGAAGTCGGCAAGGCCGCCGACCGGCAGCGCGACGAAGAAAAGAAGCGCCGCTCGTAACCCAGGTTTCGATGACGCGATACGCAAGGGCCGCGCATGGCTTGCGCGGCCCTTGTCTTTGTCCGCGGCCCGGCGTGTTGCTGGCGACCCGCTGACGGAACAGCATCGCCACGCCGGCTTGGCCGCACGTGGCGAGGATCGCGGGCGACACCGGGATGCTTGAAAGAAGTGCGGAGACCGGCCGGCTGCATCTTCTGCCTGCGCTCACCGCGTGCGCGGCGGCGCTCGCTCAGGCGGCTGTCTGCGGACGCCCCAACGCCTTCAGCCGCTGCTTCTCCGCCTTGCGCTCCTTGCGCGCCGCCTTGCGGATCTTGCGGTCGTGATTCCACAGGTAGATCGCCGGCGTGCTGAGCAGGGTCAGCAGTTGCGACACCAGCAGGCCGCCGACGATGGCGATGCCGAGCGGCTGGCGCATTTCCGAGCCGATGCCGAAGCCGATCGCCAACGGCAGCGCCGCGCCCATCGCCACCAGGGTGGTCATGGTGATCGGGCGGAAGCGCACCAGCGCCGCTTCGCGGATCGCGTCGGGGGCGGCCATGCCGTGTTCGCGTTCCCGCACCAGGGCAAAGTCGACCATCAGGATCGCGTTCTTCTTGACGATGCCGATCAGCATCAGGATCGCGATGATCGCCATCAGCGAGAGCTGGGTCTGGGTGACCAGCATGGCCAGGAAGGCGCCGGCGCCGGCCGCGGGCAGGGTGGACAGGATGGTCAGCGGATGGCCGAGGCTCTCGTAGAGGATGCCCAGCACGATGTACATCGCCAGGATCGAGCCGAGCAGCAGCACCATGCCATTGGAGCGCGCCTGTTCGAGGCGCTGGTTGGCGCCGGTGAATTCCACCTTGACCCCGGGCGGCAGGTGCACCGCGTAGGCCGCCTGGTTGACCAGGGCGACGCCGCGATCCTGGGTCACGTCCTTGGCCAGGTTGTAGCTGATGGTGACCGCCTGCAGCTGGTTGTGATGGCGCACGCGCAACGGCGTGATGGCCGGCTCCATCTTCGCCAGCGCCGACAGCGCAATCATCTGGCCCCGGTCGTTGCGCACGCGGATGTTCAACAGCGACTGCGGGCTCAGGCTTTCGTTCGGGCTTGAGTTGAGCACCACCGCGTACTGGTTGATGTCGGAATAGATCTGCGACACCTGGCGCTGGCCGAAAGCGCTGAACAGCGCGGTGTCGATCGCGCCCATGCTGACGTGCAGGCGCGCGGCCGCCTCGCGGTCGACCTGCAACTGCTGCTGCTTGCCGACCTGGTCGAACGGACTGCTGACGTCACGGAATTCCTTGATCGTGCGCAGCTGGCGCACCATCTTCAGTGCCCATGGCTGCAGGTCGCCGCCGACCGTGCTGCTGAGCTGGAATTCGTACTGGCCGCCGTTGTCACCGCTGCCGCCACCGCCGAGGAATTGCGAGGCGCTGACCGAGACGTTCACGTCGGGCAGGCGATCGTATTGCTTCGACAGCCGCTCGATCACCACCTTGATGTTGTCCGGCCGCTCGCCAGGCCCGTGGCCACGCGGCTTGAGGTCGACGAACATCTGCGCGCTGTTGCCCACCGCGCCGTCGCCACCGTTGCCACCGAGCAGGGTCAGCTGGTCAACCACGGCCGGGTCGGCCTGCATGATTTTCTCGACCTGTTGCGCGCGGGCGGCCATCACGTTGGGCGAGATATTCGCATCGGCGTCGATGTCGACCTGCAACTGGCCGGTGTCCTCATCCGGCATGAAGGTGCCGCCGGCGGTCTTCACCACCGCCGCGCCCAGCGCGAAGGTCAGCAGGAGCAACAGCAACGGCTGCCAGCGCATCAGGCGGCGGTGGCGCATGGCCCAGTCCAGCGCCCGTTCGTACTGGCGCAGCAGGCCGCGGTCGAAACGTTCCATCGCCCGTTCGAGTCGGCCCGGCGCGGGCGGCGGTACCGGCTCGTGCTTGAGCAGGTGTCCGCATAGCGCCGGGGTAAGCGTGAGCGAGACGATCGCCGAGATCACCACCGCCGCGGTCAGCGTCACCGAAAACTCGCGCAACAGCATCACCAGCATGTTGTTGCCGAACAGCAGCGGCGCGAACACCGCCACCAGCGACAGCGTGATCGAGACCACGGTGAAGCCGATCTCGCGCACCCCGGTCAACGCCGCCGGCAACGGCGCCATGCCCTGCTCCATGTGCCGCACGATGTTCTCGATCACCACGATCGCGTCATCCACCACGAAACCGATGCACAGCACCAGCGCCACCAGCGACAGCGTGTTGAGCGTGTAGCCCAGCATCCACATCACCACGAACGCGCCGGCCAGCGACAGCGGCACGCTGAGCATGGCGATCATCATCGGGCGCGTGCGGCGCAGGAACACCAGCATCACCAGCGCCACCATCGCGATCGAGATCAGCAACGCGACCTTGACCTCGTGCAACGCCGACTGGGTGGTCTGGGTGAGGTCGAACACCGGCGCCATGTTGACGTCCGACGGCAGGGAGGCCGCCAGCTGCGGCAACCGGGCGCGGATCGCCGCGACCGTGGCCACCGCATTCGCCTGCGGGCGCTTGGTGATCTGCAGGCCCACCGCACGCGAACCATTGAACCAGGCCGCCTGGTATTGATCCTGCTGCCCCGAGTAGACGGTGGCCACGTCGGACAGGCGCACCGGCGCGCCGTTGCGCTCGGCGATCAACAGGTTGGCGAACTCGGCCGGTTCGCGCAGGCCGTCGTTGGCGCTCACCATCATCTGGGTGCGCCCGTTGCTGAGGATGCCCTGGGGCGAGTTGACGTTGGCCGCGCGCAAGGCATTGGCCACGTCGTTTGCGGTGAGCCCCTTGGCTGCCAGCGCGTGGTTGTCCAGATCGATGCGCACCGCGTGCGGGGTGCCGCCGAACACCTGCACCTGGGCCACGCCGTCGATCTGTGCCACGGCGGGTTTCAGCAACGTATCGGCCAGGTCGAACAGCTTGTCCTGCGGCATGCCGCTGGAGGTCAGCGTGATGAACAGGATCGGGATCTGCGAGGTATCGAACTTGAAATATTGCGGTGGCGAGGGCATGCCCGAGGGCAGGTCGACCGCCGCCGCATTGATCGCCGCCTGCACGTCGCGCGCGGCGCTGTCGGCGGTGCGGCTGAAGTTGAAACGCACGCCGATGCCGACCGAGCCCTCGCGCGCGTTGCCGTACATGTCGTCGATGCCCGGGATCTGCCCCAGGTGACGCTCCAGCGGCGCCAGCACGGTATTGGCCATGGTCTGCGCGCTGGCGCCGGGCATGCTCGCCGTCACGTAGACACCGGGGAAATCGAGCGACGGCAAGGCCGCCACGCCCAGCAGCAGGTACGCCCATAGCCCGGCCAGGATCAGGCCGATCGCCAGCAGCGACGTACCGGCCGGGCGCCGGATCAGCGGGCCGAACACGTTCATGCGGCGGTTCCATGGCGAATCGGCACGCGTGAGCGGGGTGACAGCTGGAAGAACCGTGTTTTCATGCCGACGTTATGCCAGCGCGCAGACGCGCGCGTATGTGCCTGAAGTCCACACCCTGTCGGAAGACATGGGCGAGTGCGCCGTAGGAGCGCACCCTGTGCGCGATGCTTTTCTGCCGAGATTCGGGATTCGGGATTCTGGCAACAGCATTGCGCACAGGGTGCGCTCCTACCCAGGGGTCGCGAAAACCGGTGGTTATTTGGGCAAGGCCGGCATCGGCGGCGGCAATTGCGGCGGCATGGCCTGCTGGCGGCGGATCTCGGCGCGCAGCTGCTGCCGCGCCGCCTTGCGTTCCCGATAATCGTGCTGCCACAGGTAGATCGCCGGCGTGCTCAGCAGGGTCAGCAGCTGCGACACCAGCAGGCCGCCGAGGATGGCGATGCCCAGCGGCTGGCGCAGCTCGGAACCATAACCGAAGCCGATCGCCAGCGGCAATGCCGCGCCCATCGCCACCAAGGTGGTCATGGTGATTGGGCGAAAGCGCACCAGCGCCGCCTCGCGAATCGCTTCCGGTGGCGACAGTCCGCGCTCGCGCTCGGCCACCAGGGCGAAGTCGACCATCAGGATCGCGTTCTTCTTGACGATGCCGATCAGCATCAGCACCGCAATGATCGACATCAGCGTCAGCTGGGTGTGGGTGACCAGCATGGCCAGGAACGCGCCCATGCCCGCGGCCGGCAGGGTGGAGAGAATGGTCAGCGGATGGATCAGGCTCTCGTACAGCACGCCCAGCACCACGTACATCACCAGGATCACGGTGAGCAACATCAACAGCGCGTTGTTCAGCGCATCGAGCAGGTTCTTGTTCTCGCCGGTGTATTTCTTCTGTACTCCGGAGGGCAGGCTGGCCGCGAAGATCGCCTGGTCGACCAGCTTCAATCCCGCGGCGGGCGAGATGCCCTTGGCGAGGTTGTAGTTGAGCGAGGATGACTCGAGCTGGTTGAAGTGGCTCACCGTGGCCGGCGCCAGGTGCGGCTGGATCTTCGCCAGCGCGGAGAGCGGGATCATCTTGCCCTGGCTGCTTTGCACGTAGGTATCAAGCAGGCCCTGTGGGTTCAACGTGTCGCCCTGGTCGGTGGTAAGCACGACGCGATACTGGTTGATGTCGGAATAGATGGTGGACACCTGGCTCTGCCCGAACGCGTTGTACAACGCCGAGTCGATCGCGCCCATGCTCACGTGCAGGCGCGCGGCGGTGGCACGATCGACCTGCACCATCTGCTGCGTGCCGATGTCGTCGAAGCTGCTGGTGACATCGGTGAACTGTTTCATCCCCCGCATCACGTGTTCCAGCCGCAAGGTGGGCTCCTGCAGCGGCGTGCCGTCGATGCTGTCGAGCTGGAAAGAGAACCGGCCGACGCCGCCGCCCCCGCCGCCGCCTCCGCCGCCACCGAAGAACTGCACGGCGGAAATCGAGACGTCGAGGTCGCTGATGTCCTTGAAATGGGCGGTCAGGCGCTCGACCACCTTCTGCACGTCAACCTGACGATCGCCCGGCCGGTCGCCCCGCGGCTTGAGGTCGACGAACAGGTTCGCGCCATTGCTGCCGCCCACGATGGTCGAGACATCGAGCACGGCCGGATCGGCCCGGAATACCGCCGCCACCTCGCGCGTACGCGTGGTCAGCCGGGTGGGCGAGATGTTCGGGCCCGCGCTGATCCGCACCTGCACCAGGCCGGTGTCCTCCTTCGGCATCAGGCCACCGCCCGCCGTGATCCCGACCAGCACCGCCAGCGCGACCGTCATGACCAGCAGGATCGCCGGTTGCCAGCGCATGACGCGGCGATGATGCATGGCCCAGTCCAGCGAGCGTTCGTACAGCCGCAGCAGCCAGCGGTCGAAGCGTTCGGCCCACCGTTCCACCCGCCCTGGCGTACGCGTGCCTTCCGGCTCGTGCATGAGGGTGCGCCCGCACAGGGCCGGGGTCAGCGTCAATGACACCACGGCGGAAATCACGATCGTGGCGACCAGGGTCACCGCGAACTCGCGCATCAACATGGTGAACATGTTGTCGCCAAACACCATCGGCCCGAACACGGCAATCAGCGACAAGGTGATCGAGATCACCGTGAAGCCGATCTCGCGCACTCCGGTCAACGCCGCCGGCAGCGGTGCCATGCCCCGTTCGATGTGGCGCACGATGTTCTCGATCACCACGATCGCATCGTCCACCACGAAACCCACGCACAGCACCAGCGCGACCAGCGAGAAGATGTTCAGGGTGAAGCCCAGGATCCACATCAGGATCAGGGCGCCGGCCAGCGACAGCGGCACGCTCAGCATGGCGATCAGGGTCGGCCGCAGGCGCCGCAGGAACAGCAGCATCACCAGCGCCACCATCACGATGCTCATCAGCAATGCCACCTCGACTTCGTGCAACGCCGATTCGGTGGTCGGGGTGAGATCGAAGATCGGGGTGATCTGCACGTCGGCCGGCAGCACGTTGCTCAGCGCGGGCAGGGCGGCGCGAATCGCCTGCACCGTGGCCACCGCGTTGGCATCGGGGCGCTTGCTGATCTGCATGGTCACGGCACGCTTGCCGTTGAACCAGGCCGCGGCGTACTTGTCCTGCTGCCCGCTGGTGACCGTGGCCACGTCGGCGAGGCGGACCGGTACCCCGTTGCGGCTGGCGATAACCAGCGCGGCGAAATCCGCCGGCGTGTGCAACGAGTCGTTGGCAGTCACCGTCATCTGGGTCAAACCATCGCTCAGAGTCCCTTGCGGCGAGATGACGTTGGCCGCGCGCAAGGCATTGGCCACCTGGTTGGTGGTAATGCCCTTGATCGCCAGCGCATTGGCGTCCAGCGCAATCCGCACCGCATGCGGCGTGCCGCCGCCGACCTGCACCTGGGCCACGCCGGGTACCTGCGCCACGGCGGGCTTCAGCAAGGTATCGGTGAGGTCGTAGAGGCGGTCCGGCGGCAGGCTGCTGGAGGTGAGCGAAATCAGCAGGATCGGGATGTTCGAAGTGTCGAACTTGAAGTACTGCGGCGGCGAAGGCATCCCCGATGGCAGGTCGGTGGAGGCCGCGTTGATCGCGGCCTGCACGTCACGTGCCGCGTCATCGGTCGAACGGCCGTAGCCGAACAGCACCTGGATCTGTGCCGTACCTTCGCTGGCGCTGGAGAACATGAACTGCACGCCGGGGATGCGTCCGATGTGGCGCTCCAGCGGCGCCATCACTGTGGCGGCCATGGTCTGCGCGCTGGCGCCGGGCATCTGCGCCATCACCGCCACGCCGGGGAATTCGATCGAGGGAAATGCCGCCACCCCGATCAACAGATACGCCCACACGCCGGCGATCATCAGCCCGATGGCCAGCAGCGAGGTGCCGACCGGGCGGCGGATCATCGGGGCGAAAACGTTCACGTGGGTCTCCCTGGCACCCAAGCATAACGGCACCCGGCAGATGGCGAACAGCGGGCAAGGAACCCCTTGGGCGCGGCGAAAAGAATGGACGTGGCGGGTCAGCGACTCACCGCGTCATTCATGCCCGGATGGGTCACGCGCCACATGTGCCTGTCGTCCGGGGCCACCGGCAGCAGCGCAAGCCCCCGGTGAACATCCCTGTTCAGGCGCTATCCGCTGCCGCTCGTGGCGTGTCGGCGCTGCTTTGCATACGCGCGCCGAAGACCGGTCAGCGCGTGCCCGGGCTGTAGCGCAAGGTCAGGAACACCTGGCGTCCGGGCTGGTTGAAGTACCACACCGTCTCGTAGTCACGATCGAATGCATTGGCCAGGCGCGCCTCGACCTGCCACGCGGGCGCAAAGTGCCAGCTCGCGCGCAGGTCCAGGGTGCGAGTAGCCGCCCAGCGGGTGCACATTCGCCACATCGTCGTAGCTGCGGCCGGACGGCCTGGACCGGTGGCGCCGATGCCAAACGCGCCCAGGCGGCGATCCAGATCCACCCGCATCGTGTGTTCGGGGCGACGCGGCAACACGTTGCCGTCGTTCGGTCCGCCGTCCTCATTGCGCGGCTGCAACCACGTCAGGTAGCCCTGCAGCTGCCAGCCACCGAGATCGACGCCGAGCTGGCCTTCCACGCCGCGGATGCGTGCCTGGCTGATGTTCCGCGGGTAGTAGTTGCTGTCCAGCGCGATCAGCTGGTCGATCTTCGTCTGGTAAGCGTTCAACGCCCAGTTCCACGGACCGCTCTGCTGGCTCAACCCGAGTTCGGCACTGCGTGATTTCTCCGGCTTCAGGTTCGGATTGCCGCTGCCGTAGGGGTAGTACAGGTCATTGAACGTGGGCGCGTGGAAGGCGCTGCCATAGCTGGCGGTGAGCTTGAAACCGTCATCGAAGTGATAACCCCACGCGAGGGCGCCGGTGTCGTGGTGGCCGTACTGGCTGTTGTCGTCGCGGCGCGCGGACAGCGCGACCTCGTGGTGGCCGAAGGTGGCCTGGTACTGCGCGAAGGTGCCGATGTCGTGTCGGCGGTTGGCGAGAAAGCCGGTGTCGCTGTCGATGTGCTCGCCTTGCCAATCGGCGCCGAGCGTCAGCAGCTGGTTGCCGGCGAGGCTGATGTCGTTCTGCCACGAGGCCTGGTTGCGCCGCGAATAGATGTAGCCGGTGAAAGTCTGGTTCTCGTAGTTGTCGTAGCGATCCAGGTTCTGGCCCACGCTGAGGGTGCTCTTCCACGCCTCCAGCGGGTTGAGGCTGAATGCCGCGCCCGCGGTCTGCTGCACGGTGCGGCTGCGATTCTGGAAGCTGCCGTCGAAGTGGACCTCGCCCAGGCTGCGCAACCAGTTGGCGGTGATCTGCGCGCCGTTGTCCCAGCGATAGCCCCCGTTCAACACCAGGTTCCGGTTGCGGTACGGGTCGCGATCGGGCTCGTCGGTGAAGCAACCGGCCAGCGCTTCGGCCGCGCCGATACGGCAGGCATTGATGCCGCCGGCGTACTGCTCGCCCACGCTCGCGTTGTACCAGCCATGCTCGGTGCCGCCGGACAGGCCCGCCTGGCCGCGCAGCAAGTCACGGCTGCCGCCGGTGAGGCTGAACGACGGCACGAGACCACCGTCGCGCGACCCATGCCGGGTAAAAATCTGGATCACCCCACCGATCGCATCGGCGCCATACAGGCTCGAGCGCGGCCCACGCACGATCTCGATCCGCTCGATCTGCTCCACGGGGATCTGCTCGAACGCCGCCAGCCCGTTGCCGACCGAGCCGATCCGCACGCCATCGATCAGCACCAGCGTGTGCGATGAATTGGTGCCACGCAGGAACAGCGAGGTGGGCTGGCCCAGGCCGCCGGCGTTGGCCATGCTGACCCCCGGCAGGCCGACCAGCAGATCCGCCACTGACGTCGGCTGCAGCCGTTCGATGTCGGCGCGCGTGATCACGCTCACCGAGGACAACGCATCCTCGATGGTCACCGGCGTTCGCGTAGCGGTGACCACCACCGGGTTGAGCGCGATGGCATCG
This sequence comes from uncultured Gammaproteobacteria bacterium, assembly GCA_963771235.1. GTDB lineage: Bacteria > Pseudomonadota > Gammaproteobacteria > Xanthomonadales > Rhodanobacteraceae > Rhodanobacter. The sequence continues at coordinate 49,972 of CAVYSP010000001.1, read as the reverse complement.
TTCTGGTCGGCGGCTTGTGCGCCCATGGCACAGGCAAGCAACGCCGCACCCAGCAAAGACTTCTTCATGTTCGTTTCCTCATGCCGCGCACCCGCGCACGGCGCCAGATTCAAGGGCCGGCGACAGCAATGAGAGGAAGACGGAACGACGGACAGACAGGCCGTGGTTCGGCCTCGCCCACCGCGAGCCACCAGAGTTCGTCCAGGCCGGTCTCCGGGCTCACGAGTGGCGGGCGGTGACCCGCTCGCCTCGAACCGCGCCTTCCCGTGCATTGCACAGTGGCCTTCGCGGTTCGTTCTCTCGCTTACCGTTGCGGGGGCAGCGCCGGCCTTGCAGTGATGTGCACTGCGCACCGGCTTCCCGTTTCATCCCTTGGGCGTGAAGCCGTCGGGACACCTGAACCGCGCCACTGTAGCGGTCCAATCGGACCGGCGCAATCCAGCCATCGCGCCGCGTGGGAGCCGCACCAGATCCCGACGCCAGTGTTTCGAGCCCAATCGCAAGCAATTACGAATCACGGCGATTTAATAGTCCTGCATGAACATTTCATTGACGAATAGCCCTGTTCGGACCCGGTTTGAAGCCATTAATCCATGCGCGCACGAAACGGGCACGAATCATTCCCTGTCGCAAGAACTTGCAATATATGACGGTTTGATAACTCCGAGCGAACATTTTATTGACGACAGCATTTATTCGGACGTATTTTTGGGTCTGGCCGGCTCGCTGAATGCGACAAATGCAAATCCATCGACTCAAGCGATCGAGGAGGGTCGAGCGCGAGTCTGAAGGAACAGGCAATCACTGCCGGCAATCAACCAACGCGCTCGATTGAATCGAGTCTGCGCCACTTGGCCTTTTGGCCTTCCTTCCAGGGAGATCCATCTCTAATGCGCAATCATCAAGAAATCCGCCCACTGAGGTGGCGTCGCACCGCACTTGCCATGGCCCTGGGGATGAGCCTTGGCGGCGTCGCCATGGCCCAGTCCACCACCGGCTCCGTCTACGGACAGGCGACGGCCGGAGAAACGGTCGTCGTCACCGGCCGGTCCGGTCTCGACCCGCGAAGTCACCGTGGACAATTCAGGCCATTTCCAGGTCAACAACATACCGGTCGGGTCCTACACGGTTTCGCTCAAGAAGGATGGCCAGGTCGTCGAGCACGCACAATGTGACGCTGTCGCCCAACGCGGGCACGGCCGTCAATTTCACCGCCGCTGGCCTGCAAACCACGACACTCGGCACGGTAACCGTGTCGGCCAATGCGCTGCCGGCGATCGACGTCACCAGCGTCAATTCCAGCACCGTCATCACCGCGGCCGACCTGGCCAAATTGCCGGTCGTCCGCAATGCGGAATCGATCGCCCTGCTGGCGCCAGGCACCGTCAGTGGCACCGGCTTCGCTGCCCTCACCGGCGTGGGCGGCCAGAACCTGGTCGCGTTCGGCGGCTCGAGCGTGAGCGAGAACGCGTATTACGTGAATGGCTACAACACCGGTGAACCGTACAAGAACCTCGGTGGCTTCACGCTGCCCTACGGGTCGATCGAGCAGCAGGAAACGCTGACCGGCGGTTACAGCGCCAAGTACGGCCGCTCCGACGGTGGCGTGATCAACCAGATCGGCAAGCGCGGCACCAACGAGTGGCATTTTGGCGGCCAGGTTTCCTGGGCGCCGAGGTTCCTCGAAGGCACCCCGGTCAACAACCGGTACGGCAACCCGGCGATTCCGGCGTCCATCGCCAACCCCGACAGCCTTGACGGCCTGACTCATTACGCGCTGGAAGACCCAAGCAAGCCGGGAACGCTGAACCAGTACCGCAACGACAACAAGCAATGGGAGACGGTCTACTCCGCCTATCTCGGCGGACCGTTGATCAAGGACAAGTTGTTCCTGTTCGTGGCGGCCGAGACCACCAAGGACAAGGGTACCAATGTGGAGGCGGCCGCCAATCAGAAAGTCCAGGACTTCAGCGACAAGAACACCAAGATCTACGCCAAGCTGGACTGGAACATCAACGACAGCAACACGCTGGAGCTGACCGCCCTGAAGAACAAGATCTCCAACGGCGCCGGGTCGACCTACGACTTTGACAACGACACCCTGCAGCGCGGCGCATTCAGTTCGACAAAACGACGTGACCAAGGACGATGCCCAGTTCTACATCGGCCATTTCACCAGCTACATCAGTGATGCGGCAACGCTGAGCGTCCTGTACGCGCAAGGCAAATTCCAGGATCCCGTGGTCTACGGCAACAACAGCGGATTGCCGTTCATTTCGCGACCCTACAACGAGAACCCCGCCTATCTGCCGCCGGGCACCGGACCGAACGGCATCGTCAATGCCCAGACCAACACCACCTGGGTCTCGCCGCAGGCGACCAACAAGCACGCACGGCCTGCGCGTCGATTTCGACTACAAGCTGGGCGACCACGACCTGGCCGTCGGTATCGACAACATGAGCTACGCGGCCAGCCACCAGGGTCCGGATCAGCAGAACCCGTTCAATCCGGCCGTGAACTACTACTGGCGCTACCTGCCCGACCTACGGTGCAGAAGCGCACGATCGGCTGGGCCACCAGCATGTCCACGACGCAGAAGGCCTATTACCTGCAGGATGACTGGCAGGCCTTGCCCAATCTGCTGCTGAGCATCGGCGTGCGCAACGACCACTTCACCAACTACAACGACCTGCACGAGGCGTTCGTCGACGAGAAGAACCAGTGGGAACCGCGCCTCGGCGCCAGCTGGGACGTGAATGGCGACTCCTCGTTCAAGATCTACGGCAACGTGGGCCGCTACTACCTCGCGCTGCCGGATAATGCGGCCGAGCGTGCGGCAAACGTCTCGACCTATCTCACGCAGCCAGTTACAGCTACACCGGCATCGACCCGGCGACCGGCATCCCGACCGGCCTGACGCCGAATGATGACCGCGACGACTTCGCCCGACGGCGAGTACGGCCTGCCCAAGGATCCGCAGGAAGTCACCGCGCGCAACCTCAAGCCGGAATACGTGGATGAGTTCATCCTCGGCTTCGACAAGAAGCTCAACGAAGACTGGAACTACGGCGCCAAGGCGATGTGGCGCGACCTGAAGACCGCGATCGACGACGAATGCTCGCCGGGCCAGATCGCCGCCAAGATGACCAGCATGGGCCTGGATCCGGACGCCTACTACGATTCGCTGTATGGCGCCTCGTATTGCCGCCTGATCAACCCGGGCCTGACCAACACCATGCTGGTCCGCGTCGGACGATGGCAGCCAGCAGCGTCCTCGTGCCGATGAGCCAGAAGGACTGGGGTTACATCAAGGGGTCAAGCGCAAGATCGGCTCGCTGAACCTGTACCTGGAGCATCCGTTCGACGGCAAGTGGCATGGCGCGCTTCGATTACACCTGCACGCCGCGGCTTCGGCAACACCGAGGGCCAGGTGCGTTCCGACTTCGGCCAGGGCGACGTCTCCAAGACCGAGGACTGGGATAGCTGGCAGCTGATGGACGGCCAGGACGGCGAGCTGGCCAACGTCCGCAAGCACCAGCTCCGCTTCCGTGGCGCCTACCAGATCACGCCGGAGTGGCTGGTGTCCGGCACCTTGCTGGCCCAGTCCGGCACGCCGAAGGAATGCCTGGGTTACTACGGCCCGGTACGGCGTCGGCGACCCGACCGGCTACAACGGCGGCGGCAGCGGCAACTACCACTGGTGCCATGGCGTGCGCATCCCGCCAGGTAACGCCGGCCATACGCCCTGGACCGAGCAGTTCAACCTCGGCGTGCACTATGCGCCGGCGTTTGCCGACCACAAGCTCGGCATTCAACCTGGACATCATCAACGCGCTGAACCAGCAGAAGGCCGTGCAGACCGACGCGGCCGGCGAAAGCTGCCTACAACGGCGGACTGCGCCAATGGCGACGCCGGTCCGGATCTCGTCAGCATCAACAACAGCTACGGCGACGGCATCTTCTGGCAGCCGCCGCGCACGGTGCGTCTGTCGGTGACCTACGACTACTGATACCTGAGCTCGGCTGAAACCGCCGAGGCAAGCCACCGACCTGACGGTCGGTGGCTTTTTTTGTGTCGCCGCTCGGCAGCCGGCGCTCGCCGAAGTACCGGGATCGGCTCACCATGCCCGGTGCATCCGCGAAGCTACCATGCCCGCATGAGTTCACAGACACCTCTCTGGCGACGGAAACTCGTCTGCGCCAGCACGCCCGGCAATGCATCGACAGCCAGCAGTGGGAGGCGGCGCAGGTCGCGCTGGAGGCGCTTGCTGCAGCAAACGCCGGAAGACGCCGCCGCCCTGGTCGAGCTGGCCGAGGTGCTGTTCAAACGCGGTCGGTTCCGGGCATCGGCCACGCTGGCGCTGCGCGCCGCGCACCATCTCGTGCGGGACGCCCCGCTGATCATTCGCGTGGCGCAGCGACTCATGGCGGTCGGCGAGACCGTCGCGGCGCGTTCCTGTCTCGACCTGCTCGCCCAGGCTCCCGCGCCGCCGCCGGATGCTGCTGGTCGCGCAGGCGCACCTTCGCTTCATGCTTGGCGAGATCGCCACCGCCAGGACGCTGATGGAACGAGCCCGGTCGCGCCGGTGCCGATTCACCCGGTGAGTTGCACCTGCACGCCATGCTGCTGCAGTTCAGCGGCGAAATCGACCGCGCCTGCGCGGTGCTGGAGGAGTGCCTGACCCGCTGGCCGCACTTCGGCGATGCAGCGATGGTGCTGGTGAATCTGCGCAAGCAGAAGCCACAATCCCATCGACTGGACTTCGTGCGCGAGCAACTGCGCCAGCTGCCCGCGCGACGAGCAGGCAACCCGACGCCATGTTCGTGCGCGCGGAGTTCGAGTACGCGCAATTCAAGATACTGGACGACCTCGAACGTCACGACGAAGCGTGGCCCGCGCTGGCGCGCTGCAACGCGCTGATGCACGCAGCTCAATCCGTATGACGCCGCCGGCGAGGCCGCCGTGGCCGATGCCTTGATCCGCATGCCGGTGCTCGGACGACCGCGGACGCTCCGCCGCCCGCCTCGACGGCCCCACGCCCATCTTCATCGTCGGCATGCCGCGCTCGGGCACCACCTTGCTCGACCGGATGCTGTCCGGCTCATTCCCAGGTGGCGTCGGCCGGCGAGATCATCGACTTCTGGCGCCAGCTGCACTGGTCGGCGGACGTGCCTCCAGCCAGGTCGCAGGGGCTGCTGAAGATCATCGCAACGCAGCGCGCGACATCGATTACGCCGAGCTGGGCGCGCGCTACCTCAGGCAGACGCAGTGGCGCGCCCAGGGTCGGGCGTTCTACATCGACAAGCTGCCGGCCAACATCCAGATGGTCGCGTTCATTCGCAGGGCGCTGCCGCACGCGCCGATCCTGCACATGGTGCGCGATCCGATCGACACCTGCTTCTCCAACTTCAAGGCCATGTTCGGCAACGTCTCGCCGTACAGCTACGACCTGCACGCGCTGGCCCACTATTACGGCCAGTACGCGCGACTGGCCCGGCATTGGCATGACCGGCTTGCCCGGCGCCATGCTCGATGTTTCCTACGCTGCGCTGGTGCGCGACCCGGTGAACACGCTCGACCAGGTGTTCGCAGCACTGTGGGCTGGCGCCGGAGGAGGGCTGCCTGCGATCCGGAACTCAACGCCTCGCCAGTGGCCACGCCGAGCAGCGCCCAGGTACGCGAAGCGATCCATACCCGCGGCCTCGGGGGCTGGCGCCATTATGCGAAGCAACTGGAACCACTGCGGCAAGCGCTCGCCGGGCAACCGCGGTCGCTGTAGGAGCGCACCCTGTGCGCGAATGCTCTCCGTCACGTCACGCAAGAGCATCGCGCACAGGGTGCGCTCCTACCATACTCAGCCGGCGACGCCGCCGATCCAGCTCTGCTGCACGCGATAGTCGTCTTCCAGCAGCACCAGATCGGCCCGATAGCCAGCGGCGATGCGCCCGTGGCTGGCGCCCAGACCCAGGAACTCCGCCGGATAGGTGCTCGCCATGCGCACCGCTTCGGCCAGCGGCAGGCCCAGCATCTGCACCGTGTTGCGCACGGCTGCGGCCATGTCCAGCGCCGAGCCGGCCAGCACGCCTTGCGCGGTCTGGCAGATGCCGTCCCTGGCGATGATGGTTTCGCCGTTGAGCACGTATTCGGGGCGAATCGGCGCCGACCGGCGGCATCGCGTCGGTGACCAGCAGCATCTTGCCGCGCGCCTTGGCGGCGATCGCCACGCGCAGGCTGGCCGGATGCACGTGGTGGCCGTCGACGATGATGCCGCACCAGCTGTCCGCGTCCTCCAGCGCCGCACCGACCACGCCGGGTTCGCGGCTGCCGAACGGCGTCATCGCATTGAACAGATGGGTGAAGCCGCGCACGCCGGCGTCGAGCGCGGCGCGCGTGGTGGCGTAGTCGGCGGCGGTATGGCCGGCGCAGACGATCACGCCCGGCCTCGGCCAGCATGCGAATGCTCCCGGCGGGCACCTGGTCCGGCGCCAGCGTGACCAGTCGCACGCCGCGATGCGGGGCACACAGCAAGGCCAGTTCCTCGCGCCCGGGCGCGTGGAAGATATTTCGCGTCATGCACGCCCTTGCGCGCCGGCGCCAGATACGGTCCTTCCAGATGGATGCCGAGCAGGCCGGGCACGCCCTCGGTCAGCGCCTGTTCCACCGCGATGAGCGCGGCGCGCATCACGACGGGATCGTCGCTGATCAGGGTCGGCAGGAAGCCGGTGGTGCCGTAACGGCGATGCGCGGCGCCGATCCGGCGGATGGTCTCCACCGTCGGCGCTTCGTTGAACAGCACGCCACCGCCGCCGTTGACCTGCACGTCGATGAAGCCGGGCAGCAGCAGTCGCGCCGCCGAGATCGTGTGGCTGCGCGTCACGCACGCGCGGATCGGATGGCGGCAGCAGGTCGGCGATGCGCTCGCCGTCGAGCAGCACGGCGAGGTCGTCGCGCCAACCGTCGGGGGTGAGTACGCGGGCGTGGGTGAGCGCATGAAGCATGGTGTTATCCATGGGAGATGACCTGTAGGAGCGCACCCTGTGCGCGATACCTTTCGTCACGGCGCGCATAAAGCATCGCGCACAGGGTGCGCTCCTGCACGCGATTCAGACCTGACGGAGAACGGCGGGCGGTGCCCGCCAAACGTGATTCAAACGGTTTCGGTGACCTTGTTCAGATGCGGCGGCACGTCGGGATTGAAACCACGGCGCAGCGCCAGGTCGCTGGCGGCGCGGTAGAAGCTCTGGATGATCAGCAGCGGCGTGCACAGCGCCGGCAAACCGGCAGGCACCGGCAACGCGCCGACGCCGCGCTGTCCCGGCGCGGCGACGAACACGCGGCGCACCGCGGTCGCGGAACTCGTCCGCCACGGCCAGCGTGCTGGCCAGGGTGTCGTCGTCCTGGGCGAAACAGAGCACCGGGAAATCCGGCCCGACCAGGGCCATCGGGCCGTGCCGGACTTCGGCCGCGCTGAATGCCTCGGCATGCAGGCCGCAGGTTTCCTTGAACTTCAGCGCCGCTTCCAGCGCGATGCCGAGACCGAAGCCGCGACCCACCACGAACAAGCCGCGCGCATCGACCAGACCTTCGCTCAGCGCCGACCAGTCGGCGTCCCAGCCGGCACGCAAGGCGTCGGGCAAGTCGCGCAAGCGCGGCCGCCAGTTCCGCGTCGCCACGCCAGCGCGCGCACAGATGCAGCACGGCGGCCAGCGCGGCGATGTAACTCTTGGTCGCCGCCACGCTGCGCTCCGGCCCGGCATGCAGCGGGATCACGGTGTCGGCCAGCGCGGCCAGCGGCGAATCCTCCACATTGACCAGCGCCACCACGCGCGCGCCGGCCACTTTCGCTGCCTGGGCATTGCGCAACAGGTCCGGACTCTTGCCCGATTGCGAGATCGCGATGAACAGCGCGCCCTGCCAACGCTGTTCGGCGGCGTAGACCGAGGTGACCGACGGCGAGGCGGAGGCGGTGACGATGCCGAGCTGGGTCTCGAACACGTATTTCGCGTACGCCGCGGCGTGATCGGAGCTGCCGCGGGCACAGGTGACGATGAAGCGTGGCGGCGCGGCACGCAACGAGGCGGCCAGTGCGCTCACCACGGCTTCGTTGGCGGCAAACTGGCGCGCAACGACCTCGGCCGACTCGTGGGCTTCGCGAAACATCAGGGTATCGCTGGCGCTCATGCTCGTCCTTCAGTCAGTGTGCAATTCGGCGACAAAATCGTAGATGTCGCCGCGATACCAGGAGGTGGTGAACTCGACCACGCGGCCGTCGTCCAGGAAACTGCGGCGCTCGATGCTGAGTCCGGCGCTGCCCACCGCGACATGCAGCAGGCGCGCCTGGTGGGCGTTGAGCGATACCGCGCGCAGCCGCTGCAACGCGCGGCGCGGGCGGCTGCCAAGTTGCTCCAGCGCCTCGTACAGCGAGTCGTGCACCAGCATCGGATCGGGCAGCACACTGGCCGGCACCACGCTGCGCTCGATCGCCAGCGGCTCGTCCTGGCCGTAGCGCAGGCGATGCAGGCGTACCACCAGCGAACCGGGCGACAGGTTCATCGCCATCGACTCTTCCGGCGTGACCTCGCCGATCACCCTCTCGAAAAACTCCGAACGCGGATGCAGGCCGCGCTCGCGCAGATCCTCGGTGAAACTGGTCAGCCGCGACATCGGCTTGACGATGCGCTCGGCGATGAACGTGCCCGCGCCATGGCGCTGGGTCAGCAAGCCTTCCTCGACCAGACCGGCGATCGCCTTGCGCACGGTCACCCGCGACAACTTGAGCGCATGCGACAGATCGCGCTCGCTGGGCAGCGCGTGGCCGGGTTCGACATCCCGCTGCTGCATCACGTTGCGGATCGCCTGGCGCAACCGCAGGTATGCCAGCGGCTGATGGCTGGCCGGATCAAGACAGATCCGGCGGTACTCGGTGGTCAGGGCACTCTGCATGACGTGAACAATACCAATAGCTATCCACCTGCCGCAAGTGGCAATGTCAAGGATGCGTTTGAAAAACCCGGTTTAATCGAACAATCTTGACCAACCATTCAACTTGATGAATTCGTATGCAGCCCGGTAGCCGCTATGGTATTTCACTGGTATGATCGCAGCTCACCCGCGCAGAAGCCGTCAATGGCCCTGCCGATCATCACATCGCCCCGAGGTGCCCGCGTGACAGCTTCCCAGCAATCGGTCGAGCCGTTCGACCTGGTGATCTTCGGCGGTACCGGCGACCTCGCCGCGCGCAAGCTGCTGCCGGCCATGTTCCACCGCTTCCTCGACGGCCAGTTGCCGCCCAGCAGCCGCATCATCGGCATCGCGCGCGAAGCGCTGGACGATGCCGGTTATCGCGCGCAGCTGCGCGAGGCACTGGTCAGCATCTGCGATGCGGCCAAGCTCGACGAGTTCCTGCAGCAGGTGTTCTACCGCTCGCTCGATGCGCGCAAGGACGATGGCTGGGACGACTTTGCCGCCCAGATACAAGCCGAGCCCGGACACGTGCGCGTGTTCTACCTGTCCACCTCGCCCGAGCTCTTCGTCGACATCTGCAGGCGCCTGGGCGAGCACGGACTGAACCGGGGCCAGTCGCGCGTGGTGCTGGAAAAACCGATCGGCCGCGACCTGGCCAGCGCCAACCGGATCAACGACGCGGTCGGCGCGGTATTCAGCGAAACGCAGATCTTCCGCATCGACCACTACCTCGGCAAGGAGACGGTGCAGAACCTGCTGGCGCTGCGCTTCGGCAACGCCCTGTTCGAGCCGCTGTGGAACGCCGGCGCACATCGACCACGTGCAGATCACCGTGGCCGAGACGCTGGGCGTCGGCCACCGCGGCGCGTATTACGACCACGCCGGCGCGCTGCGCGACATGGTGCAGAACCACATGCTGCAGCTGCTGTGCATGGTCGCGATGGAGCCGCCCTCGTCGCTGGAGCCCGACGCGGTGCGCGACGAAAAGCTGAAAGTGCTGCACTCGCTGAAGCCCATCGACGCGAGCAATGCGGCCGCAGCTCACCGTGCGCGGCCAGTACCGCGCGGGCGTGGCCGAAGGCGGCCAGCGTGCCCGGCTACGCCGGAAGAACTCGGCGGCAAGCCAGTCCGGCACCGAAACCTTCGTCGCCCTCAAGGCCGAGATCGCCAACTGGCGCTGGGCCGGCGTGCCGTTCTACCTGCGCACCGGCAAGCGCCTGCCGCAGCGGGTATCGGAGATCGCGGTGACGTTCAAGCCGGTGCCGCATTCGATCTTCGACGCGGCCGCCGGCACGCTGGCGCAGAACCGGCTGGTCCTGCGACTGCAGCCGGACGAGGGCGTGAAGCTGTGGCTGACCATCAAGGATCCCGGCCCCGGCGGGCTGCGCCTGCGCCATGTGCCGCTGGACATGAGCTTCGCCGAGGCGTTCGGCGTGCAGCAACCTGATGCCTACGAGCGCCTGCTGCTCGACGTGATGCGCGGCAACCCGACCCTGTTCATGCGCCGCGACGAAGTCGAGGCCGCATGGCGCTGGGCCGAGCCGATCCTTGTCCGCCTGGGTCGACAGCGGCGAGGCGCCGCGACCGTACAGCGCCGGCAGCTGGGGGCCGAGCGCATCGGTGGCGCTTGATCGAGCGCGACGGCCGCACCTGGCACGACGACAACGATTAGGAGACCGTTCCTGCTGGCGGCTTCACTCGCGGCGTGCACGAATGCATCCGCAAGCTGGCAGCTCCACTGCGCCTGAAGCCAGAATCACCATGTCCACACCTGAACGTCACCACCCACAGCTTCACCGACAGCCGGGCCCAGGCCGCGGCGCTGGCCGAACGCGTCGCCGAGCGCCTGCGCGCCGGCGCTCGCCGAGCGTCAGCACGCGCTGCTGGCCGTATCCGGCGGCAGCACCCCGAAGGACTTTTTCGAGCGCCTTTCGCGCGAGCCGCTGGACTGGGCAAAGGTGCAGGTCACCCTGGTCGACGAGCGCTGGGTGCCGGACAGCGACGACCGCTCGAATGCGCGCCTGGTGAAGACACACCTGCTGCAACACGCCGCGGCCGGCGCGCGCTTCGTTCCGCTGTACACCGGCGACGCCCACTCCGGAAGCCGGCCTGGCCAAAGCCGAAGCGTGCATCGACGCGCTGCCGCGGCCATTCGACGTCGTGGTGCTGGGCATGGGCGAGGACGGCCACACGGCCTCGTTCTTTCCCGGCGGCGACCACCTGGCCGAGGCGCTGGATCTCAAGGGCAGCGCGCGCGTGCTGCCGATGCAGGCGCCTGACGCCGGCGAGCCGCGCATCACGCTGACCCTGGCCACCCTGCTTGAGACCCGGGCGCTGTACCTGCTGGTCTGCGGCGAGAAGAAGCGCGACATGCTCGCTGACGCCACGCAGGGCCTCGGCGCCGCGCGCGACTATCCGGTGCGCGCCGTGCTGACCCAGCACCGCGTGCCGGTGGCCGTCTACTGGTGCCCCTGACCACCACATCCCGCGTCGCCGTAGGAGCGCACCCTGTGCGCGACGCATCGTTGCACGGGTGCTCGCCACTGCCGCATGAGCAGCGTCGACGGCGCGAACGCGCCTAGTCGCATCGCGCACAGGGTGCGCTCCTACACCACCGGAACGAATCATGACCACGCTGCATCCCGTCGTCGCCGAAGTCACCGAACGCCTGCGCGAGCGCAGCCGCGATACGCGCGCGGCGTATCTCGCGCGCATCGACGCGGTCGATCGCAGCGGACCGCAGCGCGGACACCTGTCCTGCGGCAACCTCGCGCACGGCTTCGCCGCCTGCGGCAGCGACCGACAAGGCGGCGTTGCGCAGCGGCCATCGCGCCAACCTGGCGATCGTCACCGCCTACAACGACATGCTGTCCGCGCATCAGCCCTACGAACGCTATCCCGCACTGATCCGCCAGATCGCGCGCGACAACGGCTTCACCGCGCAGGTCGCCGGCGGCGTGCCGGCGATGTGCGACGGCATCACCCAGGGCCGCGCCGGCATGCAGCTGTCGCTGTTCTCGCGCGACGTGATCGCGATGGCCACCGCGGTGGCGTTGTCGCACGACATGTTCGACGGCGCGCTGTTCCTGGGCATCTGCGACAAGATCGTGCCGGGCCTGCTGATCGGCGCGCTGAGCTTCGGCCATCTGCCCGCGGCCTTCGTGCCCAGCGGGCCGATGCCCAGCGGCATCCCCAACGAGCAGAAGTCGAAAGTGCGCCAGGCCTTCGCCGACGGCAAGGCCAGCAAGGCGGAACTGCTCGAAGCCGAAGCGGCCTCGTACCACGCGCCGGGCACCTGCACCTTCTATGGCACCGCCAACTCCAACCAGATGCTGATGGAGATCATGGGCCTGCACCTGCCCGGCGCCAGCTTCACCGCGCCGGATACCCCGCTGCGCGACGCGCTCACCGCCGAGGTGGTGCGCCGCGTCGCCGCCGGCAGCGCACTGGGCGACGCACTACCTGCCGGTCGGCCACCTCGTCGACGAGCGCGCGATCATCAACGGCGTGATCGGCCTGCACGCCACCGGCGGCTCGACCAACCACCTGCTGCACCTGGTGGCGATCGCGCACGCCGCCGGCATCCAGCTGCGCTGGGACGATTTCGACGCGCTGTCCGGGGTGATCCCGCTGCTGGCCCGCGTCTATCCGAACGGCTACGCCGACGTGAACCAGTTCCACGACGCCGGCGGCATGGCCTTCCTGATCGATCAGCTGCTCGGCGCCGGCCTGCTGCATGGCGATGTGCAAACCATCTTCGGCACCGGTCTGGACGGCTACGCGCAGGTGCCGCGGCTGGACAATGCCGGCACCCTGCACTGGACGCCAGTGGACAGCCACAGCGGCAACCGCGGCGTGCTGCGTGGCGTGGATGAGCCGTTCCGCCCTGATGGCGGGCTGCGCGTGCTCGATGGCAATCTCGGTCGCGCCGTGATCAAGGTGTCCTCGGTGCCGGAAGATCGCCTCGTCGTCGAGGCACCGGCCATCGTGTTCCACGACCAGGACGAGGTCACGGCGGCATACCAGCGCGGCGAACTGAATCGCGATTTTGTCGCCGTGGTGCGCTTCCAGGGCCCGCAGGCCATCGGCATGCCCGAGCTGCACAAGCTCACCCCCACCCTGGCCCTGCTGCAGGATCGCGGCTACCGCATCGCGCTGCTCACCGACGGGCGCATGTCCGGCGCCTCCGGCCGGGTGCCCGCCGCGATCCACGTGACCCCCGAAGCGGTCGCCGGCGGCAACATCGGCAAGCTCCGCGATGGCGACATGATCCGGCTGGACGCGGCAAATGGCCGTCTGGACGTCCTGTTGGAAACGCACGAACTGGATGCACGACTGCCGGTCACCGCCGATCTTTCCAGCCAGCACAGCGGCATGGGGCGCGAACTGTTCAGCCTGTTCCGCCAGGCCGCCACCAGCGCCGATCTCGGGGCCGGGGTGCTGTCATGACCTGTGCGCGAACGGCGGGCGCAGCCCGCCCATGTGGCGACAAGCAAGAGCATCGCGCACAGGGTGCGCTCCTACAGAAAAGCATCTGCCGGATGACGCCATGAATTCCATCGAACACAAGCAGCGCCAAATCGCGGCCATCATGCGCCTGGCGCCGGTGATCCCGGTGGTGGTGATCCATGACCTGAAGGCCGCGGTGCCGATGGCGCGCGCCCTGGTCGCCGGCGGCATAACGGCGATCGAGGTGACGCTGCGCACCCCGGTGGCACTGGAGGCGATCCGCGCGATCGCCGCCGAGGTCGAGGACGCCACGGTGGGCGTCGGCACCGTGCTCGGTGCCAGTGACCTGCGTGCCGCGCAAGAGGCCGGTGCGCGTTTCGCGGTGTCGCCCGGCGTCTCGCCGCGCCTGCTCGATGCCGCGGACGATTGCGCGCTACCGCTGCTGCCCGGTGCCGCCACCGCCAGCGAGGTGATGAGCCTGCTCGAACGCGGCTACCGCCACCTGAAGTTTTTTCCCGCCGTGCCGGCCGGCGGTCACCAGTTGCTCGGCGCCTGGGCCAGTCCGTTGCCGCAGATCCGCTTCTGTCCCACTGGCGGCATCAACCTGACCAACGCCAAGGATTTCCTGGTCTTGCCCAACGTGCTCTGCGTCGGTGGCTCCTGGCTCACCCCCGCCGACAAGCTGGCCGCTGGCGACTGGTCCGCCATCGAGCTGTTGGCGCGCGAGGCGGCCCGCCTGTAGAGAAATCGGGTGCCGTGTGCCTGGCAATGGATTGGCGGAATCACGGGACGATTTGAGGGCGCTCGGCGCGATGACCGTTTCGGTTCCTCTGCTTGACGGGGAGATGCCGAAGGCGAAATACGGCGCTGTTGTTCCTGTCGGCCTGAAGCGAAAGGCGCCCCCATCAGCCCGTCGGGCAGCTTCCCCCGCTGGGCGGGGGAAGCAAGCTGCGGGGAGATTTCACGATAGCCGGCGCGATCTCCGCGTCGCTTCCGCGCCGAGTGAGGAACGCGAGTTCAGCGCAACGTCTTACTGCTTCAGCAGCGCCTTTGCCCGCTTCACCACGTTCTCGGCGGTGAAGCCGAATTCGCGCTGCAGCACTTCGGCCGGAGCGGAGGCACCGAAATGGTCGATGCCCAGCACGTCGCCGCGATCGCCCACGTAGCGGCGCCAGCCTTGGGTGGCGCCCATTTCCACCGCCAGCCGTGGCGCTGACTCCCGGCGGCAACACTTCATCGCGATAGCTTTTCGCTTGCGCGTCGAAGAGATCCCAACTCGGCATCGACACGCAGCGCACCGCCACGCCATCGGCCTGCAACTTCTCGGCCGCCTCGACAATCAGGCTGACCTCCGAGCCCGTGGCGATCAGTATCAACGCCGGCTTGCCGTGCGGCGCATCCTTGAGCACGTAGGCGCCCCGGCGCACACCGTCGGCGCTGGCGTAGCGCGTGCGATCGAGGGTGGGCAGCTTCTGCCGCGACAACGCGAACAGCACCGGACGCTTGCGCGTTTCCACGGCGACCTGCCACGCCACCGCCACTTCGTTGGCATCGGCCGGGCGGATCAGGGTGAGGTTCGGAATCGCGCGCAGGCTGGCCAGCTGCTCGATCGGTTGATGCGTGGGACCGTCCTCGCCCAGGGCAATGCTGTCGTGGGTGAACACGTGCACCACGTGCAGGCCCATCAGCGCGGCCAGGCGAATCGCCGGGCGCATGTAATCGGAAAAGATCAGGAAGGTGGAGCCGTAGGGGATGAAGCCACCATGCGCCGCCAGGCCGTTGACGATCGCGCCCATCGCGTGTTCGCGCACGCCGAAGTGCAGGTTGCGCCCGGCGTCGCTCCAGCCACCGGCATCGGAGCCCTGGGTGTCCGTGCCCTTGCCGGCGGCAGGGTTGAAGTCGCCGAAACTTTTCAGGTTGGTGTAGGTGGAGGATCCAGGTCGGCCGAACCGCCGAACAGCGCGGCAAGTTTCGGCGCGATCGCGTTCATGACCTTGCCGCCGGCCTCGCGGGTGGCCATGCCCTTGGCATCGGCATCGAAGGTCGGGATATCGGCGTCCCAGCCTTTGGGCAACTCGCCACGCAGCCGACGCTCCAGTTCCTTTGACTGTTCGGGGAAGGCCTTGGCGTAGTCGCGCATGCTTTCGTTCCACTCCGCCTGCGCCTGGGCGCCGCGCTGCAGTGCCTCGCGGAAATGCTTCAACGCCGGCGTCCGGTACCAGGAAATCGCGGCTGCAGCGGCCAGCCCAGCTTCTCCTTGGTCGCCTTGACGTCTTCCACCCCCAGCGGCGAACCATGGGCCTTGAAGCTGTCCTGCTCGGGCGAGCCATAGCCGATGTGGGTGCGCACCAGGATCAGCGTGGGTCGGCTCGTTTCCGCGACCGCCGCGTCCAGCGCGGCGTCGATGGCGGCGAGATCATTGCCGTCGGCCACCTTGATCGTCTGCCAGCCATAGGCCTCGAACCGTTTGGCACGATCCTCGGAGAAGGTGATGTCGGTGCCGGCCGCCAGCGTCACGTAGTTGTCGTCGTACAGGCATACCAGCTTGCCGAGCCTGAGATGACCGGCCAGCGAGGCGGCCTCGCTGGCCACGCCTTCCATCAGGTCGCCGTCGCTGACGATGGCCCAGGTGCGGTGGTCGACCACGGTGTGGCCGTCGCGGTTGTAGGTCGCCGCCAGTTGCGCTTCGCCGATCGCCATGCCCACCGCGTTGGCCAGGCCCTGGCCCAGCGGGCCGGTGGTGACTTCCACGCCCGGCGTGTGGCCATACTCCGGGTGACCCGGCGTCTTGCTGCCCCACTGGCGGAAGTGCTTGATGTCGTCCAGCGACACGTCATAGCCGGTCATGTGCAGCAGGCTGTAGAGCAGCGCGGAACCATGCCCGGCCGACAGCACGAAGCGGTCGCGATCGAGCCCAGTGCGGGTCGGCCGGCTGGTATTTCATGTACCGGGTCCACAGCACATAGGCCATCGGCGCCGCGTCCAGCGGCAAGCCCGGGTGGCCGCTGTTCGCCTTCTGCACCATGTCCACCGACAGGAAGCGCAAGGTGTTGATGCATTGCTGGTCGAGAGCTGAATCGGTCATGTGGGATTCCATGGGTGGCAAGGCGGCGGCGACGTCGAAAAGCACTAGTTTGCGCGCATGCCGGTAAAGCTGCCGTCAAGCGCCACGGGCTGGTCGCGGTCCCGTCCTCCACCGACACGCGCGGACACGGCCGTCGCATGTCAGCGGACGGGAGGCATGCCCGGCTTACGCAATCGCGGCGTCGACGATCTTTTGCGCCTCGTCGAGCAGGCTGTGCAGATGCTCTTCGTCCTTGAAGCTCTCCGCATAGATCTTGTAGATCGCCTCCGTGCCGGACGGACGGGCGGCGAACCAGCCACTGGCCGTGATCGCCTTGATGCCGCCGATCGGCTGCGTCGTTGCCCGGCGCCTTGTCCAGCACGCGCTCGATCTTCTCGCCGGCAAGCTGGTCGGTTTTCAACTGCGTCGGGCGAGAGCCTGGCCAGTTTCGCCTTCTGCGCCGGCGTGGCGGTGGCTTCGACGCGATTGGAAAACGGCTTGCCGAGGTCGCCGGTGAGCTTGTCGTAGAGCGCGCCGGGATCCCTGCCGGCACGCGCCGTGATCTCGGCCGACAACAACGCCGGCACCAGGCCATCCTTGTCGGTGGTCCACACCGAACCGTCCCGGCGCAGCAGTGAAGCGCCGGCGCTTTCCTCGCAACCGAAGCCGAGTGAGCCGTCGAACAGGCCCTCGGCAAACCACTTGAAGCCGACCGGCACTTCGTACAGCTTGCGCCCCAGCCGGCTTACCACGCGGTCGATCAGCGCAGTGCTGACCACGGTCTTGCCGACCGCGGCGTCCTTGCTCCATTGCGGGCGGTGCCGGAACAGATAATCGATCAGCACCGACAGGTAATGGTTCGGCTCCATCAGGCCGCCGGAACGGGTCACCACGCCGTGGCGGTCGTGGTCGGTGTCGCAGGCGAACGCGACGTCGTACTTGTCCTTCAGGCCGATCAGCCGCTGCATCGCGTACTTCGACGACGGATCCATGCGGATCTTGCCGTCCCAGTCCACCGTCATGAACGCAAACTGCGGATCGACCTCGTCGCTGACCACGGTGAGGTCGAGCCGATAGCTGCTCGGCAATCGGCGCCCAGTAATGCACGCCGGCGCCGCCGAGCGGATCGACGCCCATGTGCACGCCGGCGCTGCGGATCGCATCGAAGTCGATCACGCTGGCCAGGTCGGCCACGTAGGTGTTGAGGAAATCGTGCTGGTGGATCGTGGCCGCGTTGCGCGCCTGCGCGATCGGCATGCGCTTCACTTCCTTCAGGCCGCCTTCGATCAGCGCGTTGGCGCGATTCTCGACCCATCGGGTGATGTCGGTATCCGCCGGGCCGCCGTTGGGCGGGTTGTACTTGAAGCCGCCGTTGTCGGGTGGATTGTGCGAGGGCGTGATCACGATGCCGTCGGCCAGCCCCGACTGTGCGACCATTGTTGTAGACCAGGATCGCGTGCGACACGGCCGGCGTGGGCGTGAACTCGCCACCGGTCGGAATCATCGTCTCGACGCCGTTTGCCGCCAGCACTTCCAGCGCATTCTCGAACGCGGGCCGCGACAGCGCGTGGGTGTCGCAACCGATGAACAGCGGACCGTCGATGCCTTTGCGACTTCCGGTACTCGCAGATCGCCTGGCTGATCGCCAGGATGTGCGCCTCGTTGAAGCTGCGCTCCAGCGAACTGCCGCGATGGCCGGAGGTGCCGAACGCCACGCGCTGCGCCGGCACCGACGGATCGGGTTTCAGGTCGGCATAAGCGGCGAGCAGTTTCGACACGTCGATCAGGATCGACTTCGGTGCCGGCTTGCCGGCAAGGGGGCTGATTTTCTGGGTCATGGGGTCTCGGAAATCGTGCGATGGGATGCGAATGTCTGTAGGAGCGCACCCTGTGCGCGAACGGCGGGCGTCGCCCGCCCACGCGGTAGGGGCCAAAAACATTCGCGCACAGGGTGCGCTCCTACAAAAACGCGCGGCGTCAGGTGTGGCTGTCGCGCAGCTGGCGGTAGCGACGGATCAGGGCGTTGGTGGAGCTGTCGTGGGCGAGCTCGGGCTCGTCTTTCGCGGTCAGCTCGGCGATGGTGGTTTTCGCCAGCTGCTTGCCCAGTTCCACGCCCCACTGGTCGAACGAATCGATGCCCCAGATCACGCCCTGCACGAACACGCTGTGCTCGTACAGCGCGACCAGCGTGCCCAGCGCGCGCGGCGTGAGCTTCTGCCCCAGGATGCGTGCTGCTGGGCCGGTTGCCGTCGAAGGTGCGGTGCGGCACCAGTGCCTCGGCGGTGCCTTCGGCGCGCACCTCGTCGGCGCTCTTGCCGAACGCCAGCGCCTCGCCCTGGGCGATCAGGTTGGCGATCAGCAGATCATGCTGCTGGCCGCCGCCCTGTATAGGCAAGGGATTGAGGCTTTGCCCGAAGCCGATGAAATCGCACGGCACCACGCGCGTGCCCTGGTGCAGCAACTGGTAGAACGAATGCTGGCCGTTGGTGCCCGGCTCGCCCCAGTAGATCGGGCCGGTGGCGTAATCCACCGCCGCGCCGTCGAGGGTGACGTGCTTGCCGTTGCTCTCCATCGTGAGCTGTTGCAGGTAGGCCGGAAAGCGCTTGAGGTACTGCTCGTAGGGCAGCACCGCGACCGTGGCGGCATCCAGGAAATTGTTGTTCCAGATCGCCAGCAGACCCATCAGCACCGGCAGGTTGCGCTCGTACGGGGTGTGCCGGAAATGCTCGTCCATCGCGTGGAAGCCGGCCAGCATCTCGCGGAAATGCTCCGGCCCGATCGCCAGCATGGTGGACAGGCCGATCGCCGAATCCATCGAGTAGCGCCCGCCGACCCAGTCCCAGAAGCCGAACATGTGCGCGGTATCGATGCCGAACTTCGCGCACTTCGTCGGCATTGGTGGAGACCGCCACGAAATGCTTCGCCACCGCCTTGCTCGTCGCCCAGCGCCTTGACGCACCAGTCGCGCGCCGCATGCGCGTTGGTCAGCGTCTCCAGCGTGGTGAAGGTCTTGGAGCAGACGATGAACAGTGTCTCGGCGGCATCGAGGTCGCGGGTGGCCTCGACGAAGTCGGTGCCATCGACGTTGGAGACGAAGCGGAACGTCATCTCGCGCCGGCTGTAATCGCGCAGCGCCTCGTACGCCATCACCGGACCCAGGTCGGAGCCGCCGATGCCGATGCTGATCACGTTGCGGATGCGCTGGCCGGTATGCCCCAGCCAGCGGCCGTCGCGCACCTGGTCGGCGAAGCTGGCCATGCGGTCGAGCACTTCGTGCACGTCGGCCACCACGTCGTGGCCATCGAGCAGGATCGTCTCGCCCCGGGGCGCGCGCAGCGCCACGTGCAACACGGCACGGTGCTCGGTGCGATTGATGCGCTCGCCGCGAAACATCGCCTCGGTGTGCTGCGGCAGCTCGCAGGCGGTGGCCAGCTCGCGCAACAGGCGCAAGGTGTCGGCGTCGACGCGCTGCTTGGAGTAATCCAGGTACAGGCCGACGTCCTCGACGCTGAACGTTTCGGCGCGGCGCGGGTCGCCGGCGAACAGGTCGCGCAGGTGTTCCTCGCCGAACCCGGCGGCGTGCCGTTGCAGCGCCTGCCAGGCCGGCAGTTTCCTCAGGACGGACTGGCTCATGGCATGGCCGGACCCTGGCCCTTGTCGCCCAGGGCCGCCGCCTTGTCGGCGATCCGCTGCAACAACTGCTTCCAGGACTTGACGAAGGCCTCGGCGCCATCCTGCTGCAGCTTGCGCGCCAGCGCCTCGACATCCACTCCGGCTTTGCCGATCTGCGCCAGCACCTTCTCGGCGTCGCCGCCATCCAGCGGCATCACGCCATCGAGATGGCCATGCTCGGCGAACGCGTGCAGGGTTTTCTCGGGCACCGTGTTGATCGTGTTGGGCGCGGCCAGCGCGGTGATGTACAAGCGTGTCGGAGGCGTTCGGATCCTTGGTGCCGGTGCTGGCCCACAGCAGGCGCTGCGGCTGGGCGCCGGCGGCCGCCAGCTTCTGCCAGCGTGCCGACGCCAGCAATTTGCGATAGGCGCGATAGGCCTGCTTCGCCACCGCGATGCCCAGCGTGTTGTGCAGTTCGGCCGGCAACTGCTCGTTGCTGGCCACGTCCCAGCGGCTGACGAACAGCGAGGCCACCGAGCGTACGCGGGGGTCGAGGCCCGCGTCGATGCGGCGCTCGATGCCGCGCATGTACGCCTCGGCCGCCGCCTCATATTGTGCACAGGAAAACAGCAGGGTCACGTTGATCGGGATGCCGAGGAAGATCGATTCCTCGATCGCGGGCACCCCTTCGGGCGTGCCGGGGATCTTCACGAACAGGTTGTCGCGCCGGGCCGCCGCGTGGATCTGCCGCGCCGCGGCGATGGAACCGGCGCTGTCGGCCGCCAACAGCGGCGACACCTCCATCGACACCCAGCCGTCGACGCCGTCGGTGCGCTGGAACACGGGCGCAAACAGGTCGGCGGCGCGACGCAGGTCTTCCAGCGCGAGCTCGATGAACAGCTTCTCGCCATCCAGCCCGGCCAGGGCCTTGGCATGGATGCCCGCGTCGTACGCCTCGCCATGGCCGATCGCACTGTCGAAGATGCTCGGGTTCGAGGTCAGCCCCGTGATGGAATCCTCGCTGATGTAGCGCGC
The DNA here is from genome assembly GCA_963771235.1 of uncultured Gammaproteobacteria bacterium. GTDB lineage: Bacteria > Pseudomonadota > Gammaproteobacteria > Xanthomonadales > Rhodanobacteraceae > Rhodanobacter. The sequence goes on along the minus strand of CAVYSP010000001.1, from coordinate 28,846 downwards.
CAGGGTGCCGTCGTCGAGCAGGGTGCGGGTGATGTTGTCCAGCCACAGGCTCTGGCCGAGGTCGTGCAGTTGTCGGGTCGCTTTCATGCTTGCTCCGGGGAATCGATTTCGGTAGCTGTTCCGTGGCGTACGGGTTCTTCCGCCGCGTGGTGGTCGTGCTCAATCCGCCGCCAGCGGAATCACGGATGCGCGCGGCAGGAAGTCCTCAAGCTTACGCCCGCGCAGCTCGTCGATGCACGTAATGGTGAGGTCGGGCGGCGGCACGATGGATTCGCCTGCGCTGTCCGCCGCGTAATGTCCCTGGCGCACGAACACCGTGGTCAGTTGCGCGCCGAGCTGCTCTTTCATCGCGGCGAGCAGCTGCGGCTTGTCGTCCACCATCACGTAATGGGCGGCCGGGTAGCGCTGCTGCATCGCCACCAGCATGCGCTGCTTGTGCACGTAGATCAGCACCTCGCCGTCGACCGCCGACCAGATGCCGGAAAGTTTCAGCTTGCGCGGCTGGTAGACCACGTCACCGTCGGACAGGATCACGGTGGGCGCCAGCGTGCGCAGATGCGCGATCGTCTCCAGCGCATGCGGATACAGGCGCTCGGCAAACGGATATTCCAGCAAGTACTCCGACATCTGCAGCAGCGCCCGCTCATTGCCCAGTCCGATGCGGAAGGGCTGCAGCGCACCCAGGTAATCGGCGTAACCGGACTCGTCGCGCAGCTGCTCGTAGATCGCCCAGTAACGATCGCGCTCGGCCGCGCCAAAGGCCTGCGCCAGGGTGTCGCCGAGATCCTCGGCGAATCGATCGTTGTCGAGCAGGGTGTTGTCGACATCGAGCAGGAATACCAGTTCCGCCGCCTCGCTCATGGCACGGACTCCTTCATCACCGGCTGGTGCCAGCCGCCATCGGCGGCGATCAGATCGTCCGCCTGTTTCGGACCCCAGCTGCCCGGTCGGTAAGGAATGGCCTTGTGATGCTTCTCAAGCACCGGATCGACCACCAGCCACGCCGCCTCGACCGCCTCCTCGCGGGTGAACAGCGCGCCGTCGCCGGCCATCGCGTCGCCGAGCAGGCGCTCGTACGGTGTCTCTTCGCCGGTCTGCTGGTCCATCAGATACAGCTCGCGCTGGTCGCCGATGAACTCCTTGCCGACCCGCTTGACCCGCGCCGCCAACGCCACCGCGGTGTTGGGCGACAAGCGGAAACGCAGGTAGTTGGCGCGTCCGGCGGTGGTGGCGGAGTCGTCGAACAACTGCTGCGGCGGCGGCTTCAATTCCACCACGATCTCGGCCACCGTCTCGGGCAGGCATTTGCCCGAACGCAGATACCAGGGCACGCCGCCCCAGCGCCAGGAATCAATGAACAGGCGCAGCGCGCAATAGGTTTCCACGTCGGAGCCCTTGGCCACGCCGGGCTCCTTGCGATAGCCGCGATACTGGCCGCGCACCAGGTCATCCGGCGCGAGCGGACGCATGGCGTGGAACACCTTGGTCTTCTCCGCATGCACCGCACCGAATCCCTGCGACGCCGGCGCCTCCATCGCCAGCAACGCCACGATCTGCATCAGGTGGTTCTGGATCACGTCGCGCAGGCAGCCGGCGCCGTCGTAGAACGCGCCGCGGCCCTTGACGCCGAACTGCTCGGCCAGCGTGATCTGCACGCTGGCGATTTGATTGCGATTCCAGATCGGTTCCAGGAACGAGTTGGCGAAACGGAAATACAGGATGTTCATGATCGCCTCCTTGCCCAGGAAGTGATCGATGCGGAAGATCGCGTCGTCGGGGAACACCGAGCGCAGGATGGCATTGAGTTTCCGCGCGGAGGCCAGGTCGTGGCCGAACGGCTTCTCCACCACCACCCGCGCGTCCTTCGCGCACCCGGCCTGCTGCAGCCCCTCGACCACCGTGCCGAACAGGCTGGGCGGGATCGCCAGGTAATGCAGCGGACGCCGCGCCTTGCCGAGCGCCTTCTTCAACTGCGCGAACGTAGCCGGATCGGCGTAGTCGCCATCGACATATTGCAAGCGTGCGGCGAGTCGCTCGAACACCGCCTTGTCGACCTTTTCACCGCCTTCCTTCGCCGCCTGCCGCACGCTGTCATGGGCGCGCTTGCGCAACTGCTTGACGCTCCAGCCCGAATGGGCGACGCCGATGATCGGCACCTCGAGGTCGCCATCCCGGGTCATTGCCAGCAGGGCGGGAAATATCTTCTTGTAGGCGAGGTCGCCAGTGGCGCCGAAAAAGACCAGGGCATCCGAGCGGGGCAGGGCCATGGGACGGTGTTCTCCGTTGTCGAGGTGATGCGCCGGCATCGGCGGGACGGCGGTCGGGTGGGCGCGGCGGCGCGCAGACACGCCGGGAACCGGGAGCTTGCTCCGGTCAGGGTGCATGGAAGCAGGTTAAGTCGATGCATAAGCGCACAAATCGCAACTTCACGCCCGCGCGCTGCCGGTGCTGGCGCAGGAAATCACGCGGGCCCGGCGCATGCGTCGATCGGCGTGCATGGGTACAAGGGCGCGAATTCCCGATGCTCCATCAGGCGGAAGTGAGCGGGCTTCATGGTCCCGTTCGATACCCCTGTCATCCGGCGGACCGCTCAACGGGCCATGCTTCGCGACTGCACGCCCAGGCCTTGCCACAGCACGAACAAGCGCACCGGCAACGGAATACTGGCCGGCAGCATCAGCGCCCTGCCACGGTTGAGCGCGGGACCGCCGAGGCTGCCGAAGCGGCCGATCTCCCGCCCGTCCTGCAGGATCGGCAAGGGTCCGCGCTGCGCCGACCGTCGCCACCGACCGGAAACCGTGAAGATGCCGGTGTCGGGCGCGACATAACGGGCGTTCCGGTTGCCGCCCCAGCCGCGAGCTTCGAACCGGCACCGCGGTGCCGCCGCCGCGCCGTCCGCCGCGGCCACCAGTTCCGCGCGTTCCGACCAGCCGGACGTGGCGAGGATGGCGAAGCGCATGGCGCCCACCTCGATCACGGTGCCCGCCGCACCGCGCGTGATTTTGGCGATGGGGACGTCGTGCTCATCGCGCACCAGCAACACCACCTCGTGCATCGCCACCTGCCAGACGCCGTAGAGCAGCCCGGCCTTGCCTGCGGGATACCCGCCCAGTTCCATCCACGCCACCGTGGCGTCCGTTTCGCGCAGGCTCTGCGCCTGCCCGCGTCGGGACAACCGCAAGCCGGCAACGATCACCAGTGCGAACAGCGCGACCACGGCCAGCACCAGCCACAGCAGCTCGTTCCGGCTCGCGATCATCGTCCCGCTCCGAAGCGTTCAGCGCTTGCGCGCCAGGCTCACACCGTCGCCGAGCGGCAGCATCGACAGGTCGATGCGTTCGTCGCGGTGCAACTTGTCGTTGAGTGCCTGCAGCGCGCGCGTGTCCGCGCTGTCGGCCGCATGCGCCACCGCGCCACCCCACAGCACATTGTCGATCGCGACCAGGCCGCCGGGCCGCAACAGCCGCAGGCAGCGTTCGTAGTAATCGTCGTAGCCGGTCTTGTCGGCGTCGATGAAGGCGAAGTCGTAGTGCCCGGCCTCGCCCGCGGCCAGGCTGGCGTCGAGCGTGTGCAACGCCGGTGCCAGCCGCAGGTCGATCTTGTGCGCCACGCCCGCGCGCTGCCAGAACGGCTTGCCGACCGCCGTGAACTCGTCGCTGATGTCACAGGCCAGCACGCGCCCGTCCGCGGGCAGCGCCAGCGCCACCGACAGGGCGCTGTAACCGGTGAACACGCCGACCTCGATGCAGCGACGCGCGCCGATCAGCTTCACCAGCAAGGCCATGAACTGGCCTTGCTCCGGCGAGATCTGCATCTGCGCACGGGGGTGCGTGCGGGTCGCCTCGCGCAACGCGGTTTGCTCGGGTTGCTCGCGCAATGAATGGTCGAGCAGATATTGATAGAGCGTGTCGTCGAGATTCAGGCTGCGAAGGGACATGCTGCAGGCTCCTGCGCCATGACATGGCGGCGCTGTCCGGACTCTACGCCCAAAGCACGCCGCGCCGCCCGGCTGTGAGTGATTCCCATGCACCGCGGCCCGCACCTGCGGCGTCGCTCAAGGCAACCGTTCGTCGCCCGGGCGGCGGCGATGCCCCAGCCGGCGCTGCCGCTTGCTCCACCAGCGCAGCAGGCCATAGGACAGACGCACCTTTTCCTGTCCCACCGGCAGGTCGGCGCGGGCGAAAATCCACGACGACTTGCTGAAGGCCACCTGTTGCGCCGGATAGACGCTGCGGTGGCCGATGATCAGATAGGCCGCGACGCAGGCGCCGGCAACGTACAGCGTGGAGTCCGCGCCGAACAATTCCACGCCCATCAGGATCGCCGCCATCGGCGCGTTGGAGGCCGAGGCCACCACCGCGACCAGCCCCACCGCCGCGCCGAGGGCGGGTGCCAGCCCGAGCAGGTGCGCAAACGCGCCACCAAGCACCGCCCCGATCACGAACTGCGGCGTCACGATGCCGCCATAGAAGCCCGAACCCAGGGTCACGGCCACCAGCAAGGCCTTCCACAGAAAGCCGAGGTAGGGCATCGGCTGCCCGTCCAGCGCACGGTCCATCAGCGGCAGGCTCAGGCCCAGATAATCGGTCGGCACCACCAGGATCAGCACCGACAACACCAGCGCGCCCAGCACCGGCACCAGCGGTGGCCACAACCTGAAGCGATCGCGCAGCTTGCCGAAGCCGCGCCGCATGGTTTCCAGCAACTCGACGAAGATCCAGGCCGCGGCGCCGCACAGGATGCCGATCAGCACGGTCTTCAGGAACAGCAGTTCGGTGAAGCCACTGGCAAAGGCGATGTTGTAGACCGGATACGGCACCCCCAGGTACTTGCTGACCTGGAATGCGGTGACCCCGGCGACGATCCCCGGAAACAGGAAATCGTGGCGGATGCGGCCGATCGCCAGCATCTCCACGCCATAGATGGCGCCCGCGACCGGGGTACCGAACACGCTGGCAAAGCCGGCGCTGACCCCGCAGGCGAGCAGGCGCTTGCGCAGTTCCGGGTTGAGATGCAGCGTGCGGCCGATGCCGGCGGCGAGGCTGGCGCCGATATGCGAGCACGGCCCTTCCTTGCCCGCCGAGCCGCCACAGGCCAGCGTCACCAGCGCCGCCAGCGGCTTGATCCACATCGTGCGGAACGGCATCTTGCCGTGCTGCTCGTTCACCGCGACGATCGGCGAGTCCTGGAAGCCGCTGCGGCTCAGGCGATAGCCGTAGTGCAGCAGCAGGCCATTGACCAGACCCCCGGCCAGCAGCAGCCCGCATTGCGCCCACCACGCGATCGCATAGGTGCGCCCGGCCGTGGCAAACAGCACCCGCAGAAACAAGCTGCAGCCCACCCCGATCACCGCCCCGGTGAAGATCGACAACACCAGCCACTGCACCACCGTCGCCAGCATCACGAGCGGTTCGGCAAGGCGGGAGCGAAGCATGGGCGAGGTACCGAACGGGAAACGGAACAGGAAAGGAAGCGGATTGCCCGATCAGCGTCAAAGTCCGGCAAGCAAAAGCCCCTCTCCCACCGGGAGAGGGGTGGGGAGAGGGTTCGGGCGAAGCGCACGGCGGAGGCACTCCATCTTGCCGCTCTACGCTTCGCCCGTACCCTCATCCGGCGCTACGCGCCACCTTCTCACCCACAAGGGGACTCCCAAGGTCGCCAGTGGGAGAAGGGCCGTCTGACCGGGCTTCGACACGAACTCCGACGGCTTATTGTAGACCCGTCGACACGGCATTCCGGAGCCTCAGTGCGCACTCTCCCGCACCGGCTTCACATACGTATTGAACAGCTCGTCGATGCGCCGGTACTCGTCGTACCAGGAATCGGCGTGCTCGAAACCGTGGCGCTCCATCGGGTACAGCGAGATCCAGAAGTTCTTCTTGTGCAGTTCGATGAAGCGCTGGTACAGGCGCAGCGAATCGCTGGCCATCACGTTGTTGTCGATCAGGCCGTGCTGGATCAGCAGCGGGTCGCGCAGGTTGGCGGCGTACTCGATCGGCGAACTGGTCTTGTACGCCTCGGGATCGAGCTGCGGATCGTTGAGGATGTTGGAGGTGTACTCGTGGTTGTAGCTGGTCCAGTCGCTGACCGGACGCAGCGCCGCGCCAGCGGCGAACTCTCCCGGCGCCCGCAGCAACGCCATCTCGGTCATGAAGCCGCCATAGCTGCCGCCGTAGATGCCGACGCGCTGCGGATCGACGCCGTGGTGTTTCACCAGCCACGCCTTGCCATCGAGCAGGTCCTCCAGTTCCGGATGGCCCATGTGCTGGTAGATCGCGGTGCGCCAGTCGCGGCCGTAGCCGGCCGAGCCGCGGTAGTCCATGTCCAGCACTACATAGCCTTGTTGCACCAGCAGGTTCTGGAACATCTGCTCACGGAAGTAGTAGGTCTCCTGCAGCGAGACATCCTGCAGGTAGCCCGCGCCGTGCACGAACAGCACCGCCGGACGCGAGGCGGGTGCATCGGTCTCGCTGGCCGGGCCGTAATACTTCGCGTAGATCACGCCGGCACCGTGCGAGGACGGCACCTCGACGATCTTCGGCGCAATCCAGTCACGCGAGGTGTAGGCCGGCTTCATCGTGTTGGTCAGCTCTTTCGGCGTGCCGCCGGAAGCGCTCTGCACCGCCAGCTGGTCGAACCGGTAAGGCGCCGAGTGCAGCACCGCCAGTTGCGTGCCGTCGGGCGAAAGCTTGAACGCGCCGGTGCCCTGGTATTGCGTCAGCCGGCTCAGCTCGCCGCCACCGGAGGGAATGCGATAGACGTCATAGCTGTACGGCGCCACCTTGTTCGCCAGCAGGTAAAACCACTTGCCGTCGGCGCTGAGCTGCGGCGCGCTGACCTCGTAGTGCCCGCTCGTCAACTCGCGCGCCGCGCCAACCAGCGACTTGCTGTACAGGCGCGAGTAGCCGCTCTGTTCGCTCAGGTACCACAACGTGCGCCCGTCCTTGCAGCCAGCCGAAATCGTTGAAGCTCCAGTTGATCCAGGCCGGGTCGGTGAGCCGTTGCTGGCTGACCAGGGCGTGCTTGCTGAAGTCGACGCTGGCGATCCAGCGATCCTTGTTGTCGATCGCCCGCAGCTGCAGCGCCAGCTGGTTGCCGTCCTCGCTCCACGCGATGCCGCCGCCACCGCCATCCTCGCCACCGGCAACGATGCGTACCGGGCGCAGCTCGGGTGCCTTCAGCGCTTTCGCCTGCTCGGTCTTGCCGGCCTGCTCCAGCGCGGCCACGGTCTGCTTGCGCAGCGCGGCCAGCGGATCGGTCTTGATGCCGGGCAGGTCATCCGTCTTCAGCGGCCAGGTCTTGTGCTGCGCCAGGTCGAGCAAGAGCAGCGACTGCGGCGCCGGGTCGTTGTGACCGACATAGGTCCGCGCGTCCTCCGGCTCGGTGTAGCCGCTGTCGGTGACGTAGTGATTGATCACCGGCGCCTTGCCAGCCTTGTAATTTTTCGGCGCGGTCACCAGCAGCAGCCAGCGGCCATTCGGGGAGAGTTCGCTGCCGACCAGCTTGATCTTGTCGCCCAGCCAGAACGGGCGCGGCACACGGCCCGCATCGGCCGCCTCCAGCGCCTGCGTGTGCTCGCGCATGGCGTCCTTGTCGGCCTTGATCTCGCGCAGGGTCTTGAACAGGCTCAATTGCAATTCGCCCAGCTCGTCGGGCTTTTTCGCCTGCGGATCGTCGGCAAACTTCAACTCGGCCACCGGCGCGGTGACGCCGCTGGCCAGGTCGTGGCTGAACCAGTCGGCGCCGGCGCGAAACTGCAGCGCACGACCGTCGGCGGAAAACTGCGGCGACGATTCGCGCTGCGCCGTCATCGTGACTTGCTGGCGCCGTCCGCTGGCCAGATCCACCACGAACACGTCCCCATGCAGGATGAAGGCCGCATGCCGATGCGCGCGGTCGAACACCGCCGGACCATCGGCCGTGGCCATCGCGGCCGGGTCCAGCTTGACACTGTTGCCGCTGGCCGGATCGACGCGGTACAGATCGCGCACCGGGCTGCCATCGCGCTTGAGCTGGTAGTAGAGATTGCGCCCGTCCACGCTCCAGTACGGGTTCTCTACCGGCTGCCCAACCCAGTCCGGATTGGCCATGATGGTTTCCAGGTCCAGCGGGGCCGACGCCGCGGTCGCGGGCGGCTCGGCCGCGGCAACGGGCAGCACGGCGAAGGCGGCAAGGGCGGCAAACAGCAAGCGGCGCATGGTTCTTCCCCGGGCAAAAAACCAGCATAACCGAGCGCACCGGTCCGGCACGGCCTACCGTGCCGAAAGTCAGGGTCGGCGGACGCGACTCATGACGCCACCGCTAGACGCGCGCCCACGCATACCTTCGCCGGGCTCGCCTTCGGCAAACGTTCGCGGCTACCCTGCGGAGTCCCTTCACGTGCGCCAGGTGCTTGCCATGCGTCTCAGCCTCCTCCTCCTCGCGCTGCTCGCCGCCGGTGCCGCGGATGCCGCGCAGTTGCCGACGCCGACACCGGCCAGCCCCACGCGCGACGTCACCCTGCTCGGCGCGGCGCCGCGATTGCCGCCACCGAGCGCGCGCCACGCCGACGCCAGCGTGATCCACGGCGTCAGCGTGACCGACCCGTATCGCTGGCTGGAGAACCCGGACGCACCGTCCGTGCAACGCTGGATCAAGGCGCAGAACGCGTACACCGAAGCGGAACTGGCAGCGATGCCGCAAGGCAAGGCGCTCACCGCCCGCGTGCAGCAGCTCGCAATCACCTCGACCACGCGCCGCGGCCCGGTGCTGGCCGGCGGCACCTTGTTCTACCTGCAGCAGACCCCGCCGCAACCGCAACCCGTACTGATCGCGCAGCCCTGGCCGGATGGCACGGCGAAAACCCTGGTCGATCCGAACGCCGACCACGGCGGCACCGCGATCACCGGTTACTGGCCGTCGCCGCGTGGTCGCTATCTCGCTTACGGCACCGCGGAAGGCGGCAGCGAACTGACCACCATCCACGTGCTCGACGTGGCCAGCGGCAAGACCCTGCCCGATACGTTGCCCTGGGCCGGCGGCGGCACCACGCCGCAAGGGCTGGCCTGGGATGCGGACGAACGCGGCTTCAGCTACGCGCGCTTCGCCCCGCCGCCGGCGGGCCAGCCGGTAGTGCAGTTCAATGCCACCCTCGTCCATCACGCGCTGGGCGCGCCCGCCGCAGCGGACCGCACGGTGTTCGGCCAGGGCTACTCGAAAACCGCCGAGTACGTGTTGGTGAACTCGCCGGCCACGGCGCAGACCGCGGTCCTGGCCTACGACGGCGACGGCGGTCCGGCCGACGTGTTCGTGCAGCGCGACCAGACGTTCGCTCGCGTGCTGGATCGTACGGCCAACGTGCGCAGCGCGGCCTGGGTGAATGGACGGCTATACGTGGCGTCGTTCGAGCACGCACCGCGCGGCAAGATCGTGGCGATCGGCAAGGACGGCAAACCCGTGCCGGTGCTGGCCCAACGCGATGGCGCGATCCAGCGGATCGCCCCGCTCGGTGACGGCTTCCTGGTGGTGCGCAGCTGGGGACCGGACTGGTGGATCGAGCAGTACGATGCCGGCGCCAGATTCGTGCGCAAGCTGCCATTGCCGGCACACGGCATTGCCATCGGCGACATCGCCTCCGAATCCGGCCAGCCCAATGCGCTGATCAGCTACAGCGGCTGGACCACGCCGACGCGCTGGGTGGAATACGACGGCCGTCGCGGCACGCTGAAAACCGTGTTTGAGGTGAAGCCCGCCGCTGATTACTCCAAGGTGGTCGTGCAGCGCATCGACGGCACGTCGAAGGACGGTACGAAGATCCCGGTCACCGTGCTGTCTATGCCCGGCATCACGCCGAACGGCGCGCGGCCTACCATCCTGTACAGCTACGGCGGCTTCGACATTCCGATCAAGCCCGCCTTCATCGGCGCCCATCTGGCCTGGCTCGAACGCGGCGGCGTGCTGGCCTACGCCAACATCCGCGGCGGCAACGAGAACGGCCAGCAGTGGCATGCGCAAGGCCAGAAGCTGCACAAGCAGAACGTGTTCGACGATTTCCATGCCGCCGCGCTGGCCTTGTTCGACACGCACTGGACCGACCGCGCCCACCTGGGCATCCTCGGCGGCAGCAACGGCGGGCTGCTGATGGGCGCGCAGATCGTGCAGCACCCGGCCGACTACCGCGCGGTGGTGGCGCGCGTGGGCATCTACGACGTGCTGCGCCACGAGACCGACTTCGCGAACGGCCCGTACAACATCCCCGAATACGGCAGCATCGCGGACCCGGCCCAGTTCAAGGCCACCCTGGCCTATTCGCCACTGCAGAACGTCAAGCCGCACACCGCGTATCCAGCCGTGTTGATGACGACCGGCGAGAACGATCCGCGCGTGGCGCCGTGGCAATCGCGCAAGTTCACCGCGGCACTGCAGAACGCCACCTCGTCGAAGCAACCGATCCTGTTGCTGACCCGCATGCACGCCGGCCACGGCATCGGCGCGCCCTTCAGCCAGCGCGTCGGCGACACCGCGATCGGCCTGACTTTTTTTGCGCATGAGCTGGGGCTGGGTTCCACGCCGTGAGCGCAGCAACGGCGTGATGACTACCTCGCGCGTCGTCGCTGGGGCATGATGGTCGCCGCGCGGCGCGGGGGCGCTGGTGTTCATGGGGAAGAAACCACGATGAAAATCGCTATTTTCTGCACCACCGCATTGCTGCTGGCTTGTTCGCTCTCGGCGCGCGCCGACGTTACGCGCGAGCAGACCTTCGTTGTCGGCGCTGACGTGAACGCGCAAGGTGTAGTGACCCAGACACAGCCGGAGGCAAGCGTCAGCAAACCCATCGCCGCCGTGCTCGACCTGGCACTCAAGCGGTGGCAATTTGTGCCAGCGCAGGAGGGCGGAAAAGCGGTGCCCGTGCATACATTCATCGAAACAAAGCTTGAGGCGATACCAGACGACAGCGGCAAGTACTCGCTGCGGATCAGCTATGTACGGCATGGGCCAAAATGGGATCGCCAACTATCACCGAGATATCCTGAAGAAGCCGCGCGCAATCGTGAATCCGGCGTCATCGTGGTGAAGGGCGAGCTTCAAGCAGACGACAAGATCGTCGTCACAGACACCCTCGGTGTGTTTGAAGGCGGCAATGGCGGATCTCGATTGAAGAGAGCTGCCAGGGACTGGTTCTTGCATCACAACGCCGTACCCGAAACGGTGGACGGCCGACCAGTAGCTGCTCGAATATCCACATGGATCACATTCCGGCTCGGTGAGCCTGGGAGTAGTCCACAAAATCCATGGGAGAACGTGCCCTACAGCGCAAAGGAAAAGGAACTCCTGCACCAAGCCGGATTCAAGGACAGCGACTTCAATACGAACGTCGGATCGCCCATGATTTCAAGTGTCTTGCGAGCGCGCATGGTCAATCCTGTAACAATGCACCTCTGAGCCACCAGAGAAAGTGCGCATGACGCTGCCCGCCATCGAACACGAAACCGCCAACCCGCGCTACAGCATCATCTGGCTGCATGGTCCATCAGCCATCATCAGGAGGGAACCTTCATGACCAGCATCAAGTTGTTTGCAGCCGGTCTGCTACTGGCCTGCTCCATGTCGACGCAAGCGACCCAGGTGCGCGAACACACTTATGTGGTCGGCGCCGACGTGGACGCTGACGGTCGCATCACCGCGACCCAGGTCGATTCCGATGTGCCGGCCAGCATCGCCAACTTGCTCGCCAGCGCGGTGAAGCATTGGGAGTTCGTGCCGGCTACGCGCGATGGTCACCCGGTTTCGGCACATACGTTCATCTACGCAAAATTGCAGGCTGTGCCGGACGACCATGGGCAGGACGAACTGCGGCTCGAGTTCGTGGGCAACGGACCCAGGCTCGACAAGACGAACCCGAACCCAAGCTACCCACCGGACGCTGCTCGCGCGGGTAAACAGGCGTCCATGTACCTCGACGCCACCGTACAAGCGGACGGTAGCCTCAACGACATGACGGTGCGCAGTCAATTCGCGAATTCGCCGGTGGGCCCTTCCTTCGAGCATGCGGTGCTGGCAGCTGCGAAGAACTGGCACGCCACACCCGAGCAGGTCGATGGGCGATCGGTCGCGACGCACATGCGCATACCGGTGAATTTCACCCTCAGCGCCCACAAGCTCACCCGGGCGGAGGTCAAGAGTATGGACACCGCCGCTGGCAGGAAAAGGCTGATCGCCAATGCAGAGGCCAATCCTCCGCACAACCCTCTTGCATCGGATCAACCGGTGGCACTGGACAGCCCGCTGCAGCCGCGCACCCTCGCCGCCAACGCCCACTGATTCGCCTGGCACGCCATGACCCTCCCCGCCGTCGAACTCGAAACCGCCGCCAACCCGACCCACAGCATCATCTGGCTGCATGGCCTGGGTGCCGATGGCAACGACTTCGCGCCGATCGTGCCGGAGCTGGTGGCGAAGAACTGGCCGGCGCTGCGCTTCGTGTTCCCGCACGCGCCGATGCGCCCGGTGACCGTCAACAACGGCATGTCGATGCGCGCCTGGTACGACATCGCGGGTTTCGACCTCCAGTCGCGCCAGGACGAGGCGGGCGTGCGCGCATCGGTGCGGGAGGTCGAAAACCTGATCGCGCGCGAGCACGAACGCGGCGTGCCCGGCGAACGGGTCGTGCTGGCCGGCTTCTCGCAAGGCGGCGCCATCGCGCTCGCCGCAGGGCTATGCCACGCCCAGAAACTTGCCGGCATCATCGCGCTGTCCACCTACCTGCCGATCGCCGCGGTGCTGTCGCGCGAGCGCCACGCCGCCAATGCGGCTACGCCACTCTTCTGGGGCCACGGCAGTGCGGACCCGGTGGTGGCGATGCAGCGTGGTGTCGATTCGCGCGACCTGCTGCAATCGCTCGGCTACACCGTGGCCTGGCACACCTACCCGATGGCCCACGCGGTGTGCGCCCAGGAAATCGCCGATCTGCGCAGCTGGCTCGATGGACGGCTGACGGCTTGATATGACCGAAGGTGCCGAAGCCGGAGGGGCACTCCTGACCCTTGTTGGCCACGGCAAAAGCGCCCCCCATCAGCCCTTCGGGCAGCTTGTACTCGCCACATCCCTGTGGCTCGCCCTTCGGGCAGCATCCGCTGCAAACATCGGCAATCCTGCCGATGTTTCCCCGCATCGCAGGGGAAGCAAGTGACGAGCATGCCAGGCGCCGTCGCGCATCTTCAAACGCGTTGACCCATGACGCCGCCCACGCTTGCGGCATACTTGCCGCATGCGTGCATCCTCTCCTTCCACCAGCTCGCGCGGCCCTGCCGAACACAGCCCGTTGCCGGACTTTTGCCAGCTGCCGGCGCTGTTCGCCTTGTTCGTGGTCGGTGCGCTGACGGTGACCGTGATGTGGTTGGCGCGCGACGACCGCCGCGACTGGGCCGCCTACAGCGTCAGCATGTTCTTCGTGACCTGGCTCGCCGTGGTGATCACGGTGGCGCTGTGCAAGTTGCGCCATCAGTTGCAGCGCCTGCCCGGCCATGCGCCGTACATCGCGGTGTGGATGCTGATCGTGTTGATCGTGCTGGTCGCCAGCATCGTCGCGCGCTGGCTCGACGGCGCCATGCAAACCGGGTTGATCGGCACCGACATGCGCGTGTTCGTGCGTGACAACGTGGTCATCGCCGCCCTGCTCGGCGCGGCCATGCTGCGTTATTTCTATGTCCTGGCGCAGTGGCAGGCACGCCTGGCGGCGGTGACGCGGGCACAGGTCGAGGCACTGCAGGCGCGCATCCGTCCGCACTTCCTGTTCAACAGCATGAACACCGTGGCCGCCCTGATCCGGGTCGACCCGGCGGCGGCCGAGCGCACGGTGGAGGATCTCTCCGAACTGTTCCGTGCCGCGCTCGGCCCGCAGGACGTCGGTGACGGCACGCTCGGCGAGGAGCTGGCGCTGGTCGATCGCTACCTGGCGATCGAACAGTTGCGGCTGGGGCCGCGGCTGCGCATCCGCCGCGAGCTGGACGGCCTGCCTGCCGACTTCCCGTTGCCACGATTGTTGCTGCAGCCGCTGGTGGAGAACGCCGTGCGCCACGGCATCCAGCCGTTGCGCGAGGGTGGCGAGGTGATCCTGCGCGGCGCGCGCCACGGCAACGGCATCCTGATTGAGATCATCAACCCGCTGCCGGTCGCGCCGCCCACCGCCGGCAACGGCCATGGCCTGGACAGCGTGCGTCGCCGTGTCGCGTTTCGCTACGGGCCGCAGGCCAGCATCCAGGCTGCGTCGCAGGGCGATCGCTTCGCGGTGCTGTTGCGCCTGCCGGGAGTGGCCTGATGCGGGTGCTGATCGTCGACGACGAGCAGCTGGCGCGCATGCGCCTGACAGCGCTGCTCGGGGAATGCGCTGGCGTTGAAGTGGTCGGCAGTGTCGACGACGGCGAAGCCGCGCTGGGCGCCTTGCGCGATGCGCAACCCGACGTGCTGCTGCTCGACATCAACATGCCCGGGATCGACGGCGTGTCATTGGCGCAGCAACTGGCCGGGCAGGCGCGGCCCCAGGTGATTTTCTGCACCGCCTACGAAGCCCACGCGCTCAAGGCGTTCGACCTTGGCGCCGCCGACTACCTGCTCAAGCCGGTACGGCTGGAGCGCCTGCGCGATGCCCTGCAACGGGCCCAACGCCGGCTCGATGACAGCGTGCGCGAATCGGTCGCCTACCTGCACGGCCGCCTGCGCGGCGAAGAAGTGCGCATCGCGCTGGATGACGTGCTGTGCCTGCTCGCCGATGAAAAATACGTCGTCGTGCACCACCTCGGCGGCGAGCTGCTGATCGAGGATTCACTGCGCCAGCTGGAAGAGGCCTACCCCGACCAGCTCATTCGCCTGCACCGCAACTGCCTGGTGCCTCCCGGCCGCCTGGTCGGCCTCAAATCCCTTCCCGACGGGCGCGTACTGGCCCGCCTCGACGGTACCGCCAGCAGCCCGGAAATCAGCCGTCGCAACCTTCCCGCGGTGCGCAAGCTGCTGCGGCTGGGGTGATTCCGGAAGCGCACCATACGCCTCATGGGTGCCCGGCACCCGGATCAAGCCGCGCCACGAAGCGGCGTCGACCGGCATGCATCGTCAGGCGTCACCCGGCACACCCGGGTGTTGGCCGATCCACAGGCGATTGCCATCCGGATCCTCGATGCGGAACTCGGTCATGCCATAGAACGTGACCTCCAGCCCGGGAATCGCGAGGCCGTTCGCTCGTGCACGACGATGGAAGTCCATCAGGTTCTCCGGATAGAAGTAGAGAACGGAGGTCCTGGGAACGCCGGCGTGAAGATTGATGGATTGGTCAAGCATGAGCCGGCAGTCCCCGCTGCGCAGCATGGCCCAACCCCATTCGTCGTTGCGGTTTTCAACGACGAAACCAAGCTTCTCGTAGAACGCCACGCTGACCGGCATGCTCTTGACCGGCTGCATCGGCACAAGATGGCTGAGATTCATGTGACCTCCAGTTTTGCGACGCCCGAACTTGGCGGCAGCCGGTCAGGGACGTCCATTGCAGTGAACCGCCAGGTGACCTGTCACGCCCTGCAGCGCGGAAGGCCTGGTCAGCTTCCCAACTTCGTGAAAATACCGACCGCGAGTTCCACCCATACATAGAGAAATCCAGCCGCGAGCACCGCACCCAGAGCCAGCCAATACCGGGGAGGCACCTTCCTCGCGGCCAACACGAACAGGCTGCCCGTGCCAAAGAGCAGTGCGCCCATGACGATGAAGTCCATGACGCCCCAATCCACCTCGGCGGTGAACTGCATGGCGAGCAAGGGAACCAGTAACGCGAGGCAAGTCGCCAGCGCGATCCATGCAAACGCCGTATTGCGCATGACGATCTTGTTGATGGTTGAATTCATGCAACCTCTTCTCCTGTCGCCTGGCGCTTGAGTTGGACGGCGCGTATTTTTCAGGGCGTCCGCCTGGCGGGATCCTGAGCTTTCTCATTAGGGTCTCCGTGTTCCGGGGTTGGAGCTTCTGCCGGTGTCCGCGCCCTTGCTTGGCGTATTGGGCACCTAATTAGCGCCGTCATCCCCGCAGCTACTGTTCCGGCTTCGCATCCCATTTGGGCTTCATTTCCCGGCCCCATTTCTTCGGATCCTCATTGTGCATTTCCATCATTGCCTTCGCCGTTTCAGGATGGTTGTCCATGACGTGCTTCGTCATGATTTTCACCATCCCGTCCCAGCTTTCGGCCGTGAGCTTCTGATCGCAGGCTCCGCCAAGTTCTCGACAAGTCATCGACTTCATCGCATCGTCCTCGTTGTTGACACAGTCACATTTCAGCCATCGGCATGCTCGTTCGGAGATATCCCGTGCTGCTGCTCATGAAATTTGTCCAACGCTGACGCCCAACGCTGGACTCAAGCAACGGTGCAGCCGTCCGGCTTGAACGACACGTCAGGCACAGGGTTACGGTTGTCGATCCAGGTCATCATGCACCCGCGTAATGCCGCTGCCTTGACCGCGCAGGATCGCTGCTCCGGTCCGCGGGTTTGTGAGGGTTACATTCTCGAGCGCTCGAATGCGCCAGATCTCGTTCTGCCTCGTCAGCACCGCGAGGATCAACGTGTCGACCTCGTGTGGGCCGGCCGGGTGCGCCGGGCCGGCCGCCAGACGGCTCCAGAAATGGATGACCGCCGTTCCGTCAGCAATGTGGGCGACATCGATCAGCTCGTTCTCGAGCGTGGAGTCGCGATAGATCGTTTCGTGGAGGGGAACATGCAGCGCCACGATTTCATCGACGCCCCGGACATAGTGCCCGAACCGATTCACGAACGTCGCGTCGTCATCAAACAGGGCGCCCAGTGCAACCATGTCATGAGCATTCCAGCAGATTTGGAATGCAGCGGGCGCATCTTCAGGTTTGTCGATTTTCCTCATGGGGGTTCTGGTCATGGCTTTCCTGGATGGCTACGGCGCCTGACCGCTTGAGTCAAACCGAGGTGCGAAGGCTTCGGTTTGGACAAATTGTTACACCACAAACCTCGAGATCTTGTAACTCTCACCGTCCGGAGCCACCACGCGCACGGGATGATGCTTTGCATTTGCCACAAGCTCTGCGGCTGACAGGTTGACCTTGGCAAGATCAATCGTCGCCCCGGGAAGTCCCGAAGTTGTAATTGCGGATCGCTTGTGCGGCTCTTTGAGAATTTTCTTGTTGATGATGTCTACCTGACCGGCCATAAGTAAGCGCATGTCTTGAATCAGGTAGGCGGCAAGCTCGTCGTCAGATATGTCGCTTTCCGGTATGTCCAGCCGGAAACCCTGCGCAGACAGGCTACCTCCGTTGGTGAAGTGGACGATGAAATCAAACTTTGCGCGGTGTTCAATCATGCCTGCCTCGTGGTCCAACGCTTGAGGCATGCGGCGAAGCGGTAGCGGTGGCAAAACGCAGCATCATCCGGGCCGGTCAGCACACGATAAACAGGCAGGTCGCCCGGCGGTGGTGTCATGAAATCCTCTCGATCACGAATGAGGCACCTGATGCTTGGGTCAAACGGCGCCGGCCGCAGAGTTTCGAGAAACGCGAGCGATGGCCCGGCGTCCGCTGGAACGAATGGTTGGATGGCATGCCATGCTCATGGTGCGAGTGTGGCCCAACGTTCGTGATCGCGCCAACGGCCACCCAGCTTGAGGTAGCGCGGCGAATAGCCCTCCCTGGCGAAGCCACACGACCGGACGAGCGCGATGGACGCGACATTGCCGGGTTGAATGTTGGCCTCAAGTCTGTGCAGACCAAGCTGGTTGAACGCACAACGAGTCACAGCGCGCAGCCCCTCGCGCATGAATCCCTGGCGCTCCTGACCGGCAAAAGCGTAGTAGTCCAGGTAACCGCTACGAAACACGCCGCGCACAATGTTGGTGATATCGACCACACCCGCAAGCTCGCCGTTGTCGCTGCGACATACAAGGAAGGCTGCATTTTCGGCTAGCGCCATACGCTCCAGATACGCCGCGAATTTGCTCGGTGTCCTCGGTGGCGCAACCCAGGAGCGGTGCAAGCTGGCGCTCGCCTTGACCGCTGCAATGAACGAGCGCTCATCATGCGGTGTGGGCGCGCGAATGGCGATATGGCTTCTCATGCAGTCTGACGCTCCCGTCAAGCGGTGGTGGAGCCGTCCGCCTTGAACGATAAATTGGATTGCCTGAACATTCTCAATAGCGAGTCAAATGCCTTGCTGACGTCGCCACACGACCAGCCACCAATGGCAGCGATTGCCAGGAAAGCCAAAGTCCCTGCACGCTCATGGAAACTCCGATGATGTTTGTGGAAGGCCTGACGCTTGGGTTGAGCCGAGCCGCGAAGCGGCTTCGGCTTGAATGAATTGCTGGACCGCACTGTCTCCTCACATCACCACATCTCGTTCGTCATCTTTTTGCGTCGGGCCAACTCCCTCTCGCTCGGGTCGGCACCCGGGAACGAGCCGGGTTGGACATTGCCGGCTGGCACGTAGGTACTCATCACGACACCGGTGGTCGACACCTTGGAGCGAACGAGCCGCAGCGCCGATGGCATGGCGATCTCGCTGAAGAGGCGCTTGCCTCGCCCAAGCACCACTGGAAAAGTCCACACGTTGTACTCGTCGATCAACGAGGCGGCCTGTAACGTTTGAATCAAATTGCCGCTGCCAATCATCTGCAGCTCGGGGCCCGGCTGGGCCTTGAGAGCGATGATTGCCGAGACCACGTCGCCGTGGAGCAGGGTCGAATTGTCCCAGTGGAGCACCGTCAACGTGCGCGAAGCAACATGCTTTTTCGCCGCATTGAGCGTCTTCGCAACCGGGTGGTCATCCGGCTGATAAGGCCAGTACGCTTCGAATATCTCGTAGGTCCTGCGCCCGAGCACCAGCTCGCGATCCTTGCCGTCGAAACCTGATGCCGAGATGTCCATGCTTTCGTCCCAGTAGGCGACCATCCAGCCGCCAAGGGCAAAACCGCCAGTGGGGTCTTCTTCCGGCGCGCCGGGTGCTTGCATGATGCCGTCGAGCGATGCAAACGTGGATGCGATGAGCTTTCTCATGGAAACATTCCTGTCATGACGCGGGGCTTGGTCATGCGCGCAAGCGCCTGAATTGGGCGTCGCGAAGCCGCGCACCGAATGAGTGTCCGCTGGAACGCACAGTCAGGCCCGCTTCCAGCGAACTCCGCAACAGAGCCAGAGATTCATGCCGGGAACTCCTTCGAGCCTGACGCTTGAGTCAAGTCGCGCCACGAAGCGGCGCCGGCTTGAACGAGTTGTTGGCGGTTGGCTGTTCGGGCTTTACTGCAGCCAACCACGAACGATGCCCTTCCTGCTCAACAAGATCAGCGCAATTGCGACCACAAGCACAAGTGCTTGCAGAACGATCGCAGCCGGTCCGGCAAGTCTTGCTCCGTCAGCAAGGACAAACAATCCGAAGTCCTGCACAAGAACGCCGATGACGGAAATAATGAACAAGGGCAACGCCCATTTCTTGCCGATGAGCAGGCCGATGCAGCCCAATGCGCCGCCAATGACCGCGATGGCGGTGCTTGCGACGGCCCAGCCGGGACGTGCGTTGTAAAGCGCTTGTTGAGCTTCAGACAGCCTTGCCACGTCTTCCGGCGAAAGGCGAAGATCCGAGGCGAATGCCAGACAACCGAGCAGGTTCCAGAGAAGGGCAAGCACTGCCACAACCTTGAACCACAGAGGCGACTTGTTCATCGAATCCTCCAGTTTGGTCGAGATGCCGCTTTGAACAGCTGACGCTGGAGTCAAGCGGCGCGCGGCTTTTTGCGCTTCCGCTTGGACGACTGGTCAGGCCACACACATGCTACCGGCACTACCGGCATCTTTCAGTCCAGGAATTCCCAGGTTTTGGCACAATCAAATCTCCGAATCCGAGTCGTCTCAATGACCGAGGCATCGAAGTTGCGGAAGTTTACGCCCATCCGCTTTCCACCCGGAGCGATGGGTCGCCAATGCGTTACGCAGCCACACGTCGCGCATCTACACAACGAAAGACACTTGTCGCCCCACACGTAGCGGTCAATAGCTTCCTTGCGAGCGATGATCTGCACTTGGTTTGGGTCGTAGTAACCCCAGAGCCCAGCATGGCGGCGGCAAATTGAACAGTTGCCGCTCGTAAGCCGCCGAGGCTTTCTTGGGACCTGAATCTGGACTGCGCCGCAGTGGCAAGAACCTGTGAGCATGGAACTGCCTCTCTGTGCGGCCTGACGTTGTAGTCAAGCGGCGGTGAAACCGTCCGCCTTGAACGAGTAGTCAGGCCGCTGGCAGCGACCCTTCAGGTAGAAAGCACAGGCCCTTGCGTCAGAGGCTACGGCTATGTCCTGACCAGACGCAAGGTGTTTGACCCGCTGCAATTCGGTGCTGCCGCCGATGACGGCCGCGACCTGAATAGCACGCCTGGCTAACTCGGTGAGCTCCGAGCTCATGGCAACATTGACGACACGGAGTGCACGCTCCTGGAAAGCTGGTATGGACGCAGCGAGCTTGCCGACGATGTCTTGAAGGTGGCTGACGCCAACGTAACCAGGAGGCTCGTTGCGCGTCTGGCTCCAGGTAAAGGAAGCGCCATGCGGACCATGCGTAACCAACCAGATCCAGATTTCGTCGGTTGGGTCGCCGCCAAGCCGGGCGATCTCGTTGGTGATTGCTCGATTCATCGAAAGCCTTTCATGGCGGCCTGACGCTCGCCATCAGCCGCGCCGCTTTGCGGCGTCGGCTGCATGCCGTTGTCAGGTGCCGCCGATCCTGTTCCACGTTCGACCCACTGAGCGCGCCAGGCAGGAGCGTCGAAGGGATCAGCGAAGTATTGAGTCTCGTGCGACACCTTCCCATCCCGGAACTCCATGATGCTCACGGTGCAGGCGCGCTTGCCTTCGTAGGCAATCACATACTCGGTAACCCAGATATTGCCCTCTCCCACGATCCGGCGGACCGTAAACCCCGATGGTCTGCCAGGGTGATGACTACGAAGCGCCTGCAGCTTACGCCGACCACGGATGATCTCGCCTGACTGTGGATACTCGCACACGGCATCATCGTGATAGATCTCGTGCTCGGCAACCTGATCACCCGCAGCAGAGGCAGCCCAATGTCGGTCAACGGCCATTTGAATGCTCTGCTCTTCCATCATCGGCTCCCACTTTGAGTGCGCGTGCTAATAACACCAATGCCGAGTTGGCATCTAACTCCCGAATTTGGCGGCGCGCGTAGCGCGTCCGGTGCAATGCACCGTTAGGCAGCGCGCGCCGCGGATCTCTCTTGATACGAAGCTGACATCCGACGAGTAGAAACGCAGCAATTGCCGGTAAGAGTCTGAAATTCAAAAGTTGCACGACTGTAGCCATGGGGGCCTAACGCTGGAGCTAAGCGGCGGCGTAGCCGTCCGCTTGGACGAGTAGTTATACGGCACCTGGTACGGGTCGCTCCATGATCAGGTCCCTCTGGTCGTCGGAGCCCAACCGGAATACATGGTCTCCCACCGTCGCAAACTCCCACTTCTCGTAAAACGAGATTGCTCGAGCGTTCCTCTCCCAAACCCCGAGCCAAAGCGTCCGGTGTCCCGCCGATCGGGCTGCCACGATACTCGCTTGCATGAGCTTGGCCCCAAGCCCGTACCCGATGACACTTTGATCCACGTAGAGACGTTGGAGCTCGACTGGGTTTGGGCCGTTTACGCTTGGGTCCGTTGTCCCAGTTCGGAGCTTGGCGTACCCGGTTGGTTGCTCTACGCCTCCCGTGAAGGCAAGCAGGAACGTGTTCGTGTTGTCAGCCAGCTCCGCCCGAATGCGGTCAAGCGTAAACGAATCGCGAATGTACGCCTCCATGTCTTGGGCGGAGTTATCGTTGGCGAAGGTGTCGCGGAACGTCCGCATGGCGAGCGCAGCAAGCATTTCACTGTCGGCAGGTAGGGCGGTACGGGTGTGAATTTGGTCGGGTATCATCGCTGAGGTAGTGAGTGCGTATAACGCCTGAATTAAGCCGCGCCGCGACGCGGCGTCGGCTTGAATGAATTGTTAGGCGACATGACCCATCTCCGAGTCAGCCCGCGCGCCGGTAGTGCATGGCGACCACACCGTTCCGGAGCGGCTTCGCCGAGACCAACTCGAGTCGTCTAGTGCTGGGCAGCCCGCTCTCGTACAGGGCCGGGCCGTGGCCAGCGATCCTGGGGTGGACGAGGAACTTGTACTCGTCGATCAGATCCAGCCGGTCCAGCTCGGTCGCGAGCTTGCCGCTACCGAGAAGCACGCCGTCTGGCGTCGCATCCTTGAGTTGCTGTACACCGGCGCGCAGGTCGCCGGCGATGTGGTGACTGTTGGTCCACGGGAAATCCTTCCGCGTCGAAGACACCACGTACTTTGGCTTCGCCTCCAGCTTGACCGCCCACTCGTGCATCGCCGGCGGTGCCTCTGTGTCGCCGCGGGCGACCGCCGGCCAGTAACTTTCCATCATCTCGTAGGTGACGCGGCCCCACAGCATCGCCCCGCCCTCGTCCATGAGGCGGGTGAAGAAGGCGTGTGTCTCGTCATCGGCGATTCCTTCCTGGTGGTCCACGCAGCCGTCCAGGGTGATGTTGAGACTGAAGGTCAAGAGTCCCATGGTGTCTTCCGTTCGAGATGCGCGACGAGACGTCTGCCGCCTTGCTCCGATGGCACGAGCCCAATCCGCGAGGTACTCACTCTCTGTCGCCTAACGCTGGAGTTAAGCGGCGGCGAAGCCGTCCGCCTTGAACGAAATGTTAGGCTTCACACCGACACCAGTAAGCGAAAAGCCCAATACACGCCTATAGTCATTTGCGCGGCGAACGCAGTGAAGCGCACCGTGACCGCAGTTGGGCTCAATGACGCCAGATGCACCAGCGACTGAAAGACGCGGCACGCCAAGAATACGTAGGCGAGCGGATCCGTGAGTGAGCTGCGGCCAGTGACAACTGCGACCAGCAACAAGCCACCAAAAATTGGGAGCCCCTCCACGCAATTGGCGTGAGCCCTGGCGAGGCGTTGCATGAAAGGCGAAAGGCTTGCGTTGTCCGGCGTGAATCCATTGGCGGGAACCTTGCCGCGCAGCACAAGTTGCGACCGGATGACCTCCATCAGCACGAGCAGCAGCAATGCCCATGCGATGAAGCCGGTCAGTGCGATGATGCTAGGTGTGGTCATGGCGGACTCTCGCTTGTGAAGCCTAACGCTGGAGTTAAGCGGCGGCGGAGCCGTCCGCCTTGAACGAATGGTTAGGAGTCAGCGCGACTGAAGCCAATTGATGACCGCTGGGATATCGCTTTGCTCCGTCTCCAACAGTAACCGTGCAGTTTGATGGTTGCCAGTGGCTGCCGCTGTTGCAGCTAGAGCCGCAGTACACAGCGACTCGTTCCACCCCGAGTGTGCGGTTGCTCCTGCAAGCATTGGCAGTTGAGCAAGTGCCGCAAAGTAGGCAGCTGCCAACGACGAGGGAACAACAATGCTGCCTGATGCACGCGCAACCTCGATACTTGCTGGCAACAGGAAGTAGCTCATAGATGCTCGCGAGGGGTTAGCGGCTAGAGCTCCGACAATGTGAGGAACTGCTGCGAAAGATGCAGAGTAGATATCGCCTTGATGGCAGAGCGAACTCCACAACGTGAACCAAGGCTCGTCTTGGTAGGACGTCTCGCTGGGGAAGCTAGTGAGATGACTCAACAACGCAGGGATATCTGACGCGGCCCCGTAGGCGTGCCGAAGCTCGGACCAAAATGGACTTTCCAGAGCCAACATCCTGTTTCTGACTCCTAACGCTGGAGTTAAGCGGCGGCGCAGCCATCCGCCTTGAACGAATTGTTAGACCTATTTTTCAGACAGATAAGCTGATACTTCACCATTGCGGATGATCTTCTTGCAAAACGTTTCCAGCTGTTGTACGCAACGAAATCAATCAAAAAATAGTCATCTCGAGCGTTGCTTTTCGCATCTGTATAGGCGTACTGAACCTCAAGCTGAAAATTATCGTCAATAGGCGAAGGGTCGGTACTCTGGAGAAAGTCGGTACGGAACAGCTTCTTGAAATCGCTGCACACTACGACGGGATAATTCAGATAGACACGAGAGCCACGATTGCGCTCACGTAGATCTGGAGAACTTGGAGGTCGGCTCTCCATGCTTACGTATGCGTTCGAGACTCGTCGTGCCTTATAGATTGGCTCTTGCTCCTGTGACTTCGACTCGGTCGAGAACACCTTGGCAACGGTGTCGCAAGTTGAAATGTAGTGATGCTTCCGTTTGTGTATTCGTGTTGTCTATGCCTCGAAATAATTACTAGTACGACACACGAGCTGTTGCTAGCAGCTTTATTGTCCTTTTTCGTGAACCAAAATACGGAGTGAGAAGTGATGAAACTTGCATTCTATGTACAAGCGAATAACAACCTCTCCTTCCCGTCGACCAATTAAGGAATCATTTATTGGAGACGATTCTTTTCGGCGACTAGGTCAATCTCCCGTGCCTTTTGCTTCTGCCGATTGAATCCCATGTAGTAAGGGCTGATTCATCAACATGCCACTCATTCTAGAGCCATTGTCGCAACCGGGAGTGAACTTAGTTCTTTCCACTAGTCTCGATGATCTTTTTGACTATTTCCTCTCACCGCTACTCTATTTCAACTCTCAAAGATGGGTCTAACGCTGGAGTTAAGCGGCGGCGAAACCGTCCGCCTTGAACGAAATGTTAGGTGCTAAAAAGACTAGACCACTGCAAAAGCCCGAAAGCAAAACAACTCCCCCGGCGCCCAGTAGCCCAATACGTTGCCCAGATCGGGCTGCTTCTTTGCCCCCAAGAGAAGGCGACGTAATGCCCTCCGTTGCCCTGTCGACCAGATAGAAACGTTACATCGAGGCCAATGGCAACAAAGCGGAAGGACGAGATGCCAAGCCGAAATGCCCCAAAGCATAGGTCCTACGAACTGTGTCCGCGAAGTCTCCTATCACAATATATAAGCGACACCTGAAAATAGACCCACACAAAGAACAATGAGTTGGCCGCCCATATCGCTGTCCGGTGCTGCCGCAAAATCCGTTCGAATTGCGAACTTGTGTTGCCTATGAAGTTGCAGATGCTCGACGAGACCCAATAGGAACGCTTGCAAGTGGTGAAGGTGTCGCCCATTGAGCCGCGCGAGTGCTGCCATGAGTTCGATCTCGCATAATTCACTTGGCATCTAACGCTGGAGTTAAGCGGCGGCGTAGCCGTCCGCCTTAAACGAAATGTTAGACCGCAGCCAAGAGGCTAAACAGGCAGCCTCCATAGGCTTGTGACGTTGCTCACTTATTCTTATGGACCTGCTCGTATCTTTAGAGGCTCATTTGCGACCCGTAGACGACCAAGCGAAACCTTGCTCCGAAAACCCCAAATTCAGCGTCCAGCTGATGATAGAGGTCACTGGGTTTCAGCGAACCTTGCTCTGAAGAGGAGCACACGGTGCCAGCCTGGATGCGAGTCTACGACATTGATAAGCAGAGCCATCTAGTTGATCTTGAAGGCTGCGCAGAACTTGCTGAAAGATTTTTGCCACAAGCCAGTGAGCGAGACTTGCAAGTACTTTCGCCTTCCATGTGGCGATAAAGCAATTCAGAAACGCGACATAGATAGTTGCGCATAGTCTAACGCTGGAATTAAGCGGCGGCGCAGCCGTCCGCCTTGAATGAGTTGTTAGGCGCTATCGAGCCAAGAAAAAAGCAGACAGCGAGCTTACGCCGACGATGGTGCGACTCAATTGCGCGATCCGGTAGATGAGCAGTAAGCCAAGGAGTACGATAATACAGCACGCCAGGAAAGGCAGCAGACAGCTTTCTCATTAAACGGCCGTAGTGGGTACGCCGTTGTAGACAACGGACGACTTGGGCGAAGGCGAGAAAGACGAAATACACCAATTCATTCCGGCGCCATAGTATCCTCACATGACCCCGAGGCGTAAGGCGGCGATGCCGACGCATTTTCTTTAGTAGTCGTATATCCATATGCCTAACGCTGGAGTTAAGCGGCGGCGAAGCCGTCCGCCTTGAATGAGTTGTTAGACGGCATCGTAATACGCCGTCGTTTGAATTTCATACACTTTGGCATGCCACTTTGCGAAGACTCAAAGAGCGATCGAAACAAAAATGTGTACGAGAAGAATATGTTGGCGCACAAGCGGAAAGAACCACAGCCTCAATGCCACCAACCGAGCCGAAGGAGGGCTAAATATTTGGGGCTAGCCTGCGAACGGGCGCAAGAAGGATATACGCTATGGCTCATTTTGAAACCTCCAGCTATGGCACCCGCGATCAGCGCCGCCACCTTACAAGGTGGCTTTGAGGCATCCTTCTCTCCAACCAACTTTACGACTAGTACATAGCACGCCTACCAAATCTTGGATGCGCAAGTAGCTGTGAAGACCCCATGACGGGAAATGTTCCCAATAAGCCTAACGCTGGAGTTAAGCGGCGGCGAAGCCGTCCGCCTTGAACGACTTGTTAGGCCCGACGACCAACGAACCAACGCCCGATGACCGTACCAAGCCCCATGCCGATGATGGCAGCCGGGAGAACTAGATGAAAATCAAGTAACCCGCCAGCGCACCAGCGGCAAATGCCCACGAGACCATAGACGGCTTCGCGGCGACGAGCCGAAAGGAGGCGAACACGGCTAGCGCTGTTTTGTGCCACAGCAGCCTGATGAGCTTGCGGCTCTTGCAAGAGTGCATCAGCGACTGAATTAGCTTGTTCGTAATTCATAGATGTCCATTGAGGGCCTAACGCTGGAGTTAAGCGGCGGCGAAGCCGTCCGCCTTGAACGAATTGTTAGACAGCTGCCGACGCGATGCCCCGGCGGCCGAGCGGTTTGAAGGCTCCCGCCGCCAAAAGTAGATGAAAACACAACGGAGGATCTCCGTCACCACGATGGCTACATACGTTGCCGGTCGCGGTAAAACGACCCCGACTAGCAACAAGCAGTGCGATAACGGGATAGATCGTGGGAAGAACTAAGCCAACGCGGAACGGCAGCAGCACGTAGTTGAGCCAGGCGAGCCGCCGACAGCCAGAATAAAAGTGCAAGTCCGCAAGCAACCATTAGTAGATAGACAAGAAACACGATGGCAGACGATTAAACTGGAAACGGAAGGCCAATGTTGGCGACGTTTTGCGACATGCTGTGTGCCGTGGCACCGATTCGAATGGGTGCCAAAGATCGTCCAAACCACATAACTGATATCAACCACTCCAAGCGCTATGGCAACTTTGTCCGTGATCTTCATGGCCGTACGGCAGCTCCCTTGCCTAACGCCGGAGTTAAGCGGCGGCGAAGCCGTCCGCCTTGAACGAAATGTTAGCCGTCCGCTTTGCCACCATACGAGGCCCCAGCGAAACCAGCTGTGTCGTCGATTTTGTTGGTGAGCGTGACGTATACCTCTGACCTTGGAGCCCTTGGTAAGAGTTGATCGCTCATGGTGGCGCCAGGCCGCCGAATGGTGCTTCGATGCTCGTATGCCCGAACGGATCTTGTTGTGACCTCACCGTTGAGTAGCTACCGGCACCATGGCGCGTTTTCAAAGCATCGCTCGACTGTATGAAGGTGCTTCGTGAAATCGGGCTGGTTGCTAGCCTCAGGCGCGAGTGCTGCGGCGATCTGGTCTTCGACGCATGCGCTCGTATGTTCTTAGCCGCGGGTGCCGCTGTTCACGAGCTCGAGTAAGTACATGATCGCTACATTGCCAGCCCGAGCGAGTTTTGATCCTGCGGTGACAACCGGCCGATTTGATTGCTGCCACGCCAGACGGTAACGCACACGATATTACGCTGATGATTACGGCAGCTACCGAGAATATGCCTTGCATCAGACTCCCCTGGACGGCTAACGCTTGAGTTAAGCGGCGGCGAAGCCGTCCGCCTTGAACGAAATGTTAGGCCTGCGACCCCGCAAAGGCCACCTATTTGGAAACCTGCTTGACCTCGTAAGGGCTCGTGCGATTTGGGAAGGCTGCTGGTTGGGATAGTAGGAAACCCAATACTCGAATTTACCCTGACACGTTTTTGTAAGAGACCATTGCTCGCTCCGAAGAGTTCTCGTTTGTTCGCCCGACATGGTTTTGCCAACCTTCGTGAGCGTAACAGCGCAGGAAAAGGCCCAAGTTTTTGACCAAGACCCGAGCCACGAAGATTCGACGCTATTGGCGCTGGCTGCCGACCAAGCGAAGAGCAAGAGGAATGCGGTGACAGGAATGTACTTCTGCAGATGCGCTTGATAGGCCTAACGCTGGAGTTAAGCGGCGCGCGGTACGCGCGTCCGCTTGGACGAGTGGTTAGGTTGCACTGGCCGCAAGAATCGAACCGAGTGCAGCCGATGATGCATAAACCGACCCTGTTTCTACGGCTATGAAAGCCGCGGCATCTTCAGTGTACTTTGGTGCAAGGCTCCAGTCAGCGCCAGAGAGCACAAGCCGGCGTCCACCTGAAAACGAAACTGACAGATCACCGGAGGACTCGACGCGTGCATCTTCTATTGGATATGCGACGCAGTTGAATAGAAGTAGAGCAGCTGGCCCATCTTGATGGTCCGGCTTTGCGATAACGTCCACCGGTGCTGCGGCCAAACAGGAAGCCCAGGCATCTGCGGACGCCAGGTCAATTTGGCAGGCGGACAGAGTCAGCTCGAAAGGATGGGCCAGAAGACCAACATGCACAGCAGGATGATCTGCTTCTACGGCGAGTGTGATGGCCCAACCAGTGCGCCAATACTCGATGCCCACGATCCACGCGCTGCGAAGAAGGCCGCGAGCAAGGAGAGAGGCTTGAAGCTCGGACGTCTGCGAAAGACTCATTTGCAACCTAACGCTGGAATTGAGCGGCGG